>NZ_JARVHQ010000001.1:607187-1214375 GCF_040459645.1 Bacillus cereus group sp. RP43 | reverse complement strand
ATCTGGATATAATACTTTCGTAATAGATCCTAGTAATTCGATATCATTGTACACCATAGAGATTGCTTCTCGTAAGTACATGTACCCTTTAATATGAGCGGGTACACCAATTTCATGAATGATACTTGTAATACTCGCATCTAAGTTTTTCGGTTTTCCATCGATCGTTGTTGCTGATCGGAAAGATGGTAATGGACGTTTAATAGTAGCATTTTCCTTACCACTCACTTGGCGAATATGACTTGTTAAATTCTCCATATCAAATGGTTTTAATATGAAATATGATGCCCCTAAATCAACCGCTTTTTTCGTCACATCTTCTTGTCCGAATGCTGTCAACATAATAACGCTAGGTTGTCTTAACCTTTCAATATGTCGCATTTTCTCTAGCACAGCTAGACCATCTAAATGTGGCATAATAATGTCTAAAACGAGTACATCAGGCTGCTTTTCTTTCAATAAGTTTAAACATTCTTGACCATTGTAAGCAATCCCAATAACTTCCATATCATCCTGAGCAGCAACATAACTCTCTAGCATCGATACCAATTCTTTATTATCATCCACAAGACATACTTTAATTTTCTCCACAGTTTTTCCTCCCTTACCGAATCGATTCTCCCGACATGTGTAAGCTTCTAGGCTACATGAATTGTTCGACAATTGTGTGAAAATTCCCTTTAAAGTTTCTTACTTTCCGATAAAATCACAAAAAAATATGTTTATCGTTCATTTATTTCCTTTCGCAACACATTCCATCATAGAATTACAGCGAAACGTTCAACCCTTTGCTTATATCTTACAACAAAAAACAGCTCTTGCGGAGCTTTTACAAAATTTCAACGAATTTTTCAAAAGAAAAGCGAGCTAATATGTATTAGCTCGCTTTTTTCTCTTGATCATAAATATTAATTCCAGCCTCATGTAACATCCATTCAATATGAACACCATATCCTGACGTTGGATCATTTACAAATACATGTGTAACCGCACCAATTACTTTCCCATTTTGTACAATCGGACTTCCACTCATTCCTTGTACAATACCACCCGTTTTTGCTAGTAAACGTTTATCTGTCACTTTTATAACCATACCTTTTGTAGCCGGGAACTTTTGTGGTACCGTACTAACAACTTCAATATCAAACGCTTCCACCTTATCTTGATCAATAACTGTTAATATTTTCGCTGGCCCTTCTTTTACTTGATGGGATAATGCGATAGGCATTGCTTTATCCATTATGCCGTTTGTCATATTTGTGTTTAACTTCCCAAAGATACCATACGGACTATTTATTGTAATATTACCAATCACTTCACGATCCGGTGAAAATCTTGCTAATTTTTCTCCCGGGTTCCCGTGACTTCCTCTTTCAATAGACGTTACTGTCGAACGCATAATTTGTCCATCTTCTACTTGAATTGGCTTTTTTGTATCATTATCAGAAATTACATGACCAAGCGCTCCGTATTTCATAGAATCTGGATGTACAAATGTCATCGTTCCGATACCAGCTGCTGAATCACGAATATACAGTCCAATTCGGTAAGAGGATTCACCATTGTCTTTTTGTGGTGTTAGCTTAGCCCGAATATATTTTCCATCTCTTAATAAAACAAGATTAAGCGGTTCACCTGTTTCTCCACTATTATGAATAAACGGTGCTACATCACTCATTCTTTCAATTGTTTTACCATTGATTTCAGTAATCATATCTCCAATCTGTACACCAGCTGTTTCACCAGGAGATACTTTACCCTTTTCAGTTTGAATTAAATGATGGCCTACAACAAGTACACCTTTTGTATTCAATTTTACACCAATCGATTGTCCACCTGGAATAACTTTAAAATCTTTTAATACTTTCACATTTACTTTTTTCACTGGAAAACCAGCAAGTTGAAACACCATATCAGCTTCACCATTTTGGTGAGAATTTACCATAAGCCCTTGTTCTTGTTCATTTGAACTTACAGTAAATACATTACGATCTGTAGATGCAGCCTTAAAAACTGGTAATGATGCTATTTCTGATTGTTGTCCTTCAAAAACAACAAGTTGCTTCGGCGATGAAATAAACGTTCGAAGCGGTTTAAAACATCCAATAAAAACTAAAGAAACAAGGAGACAAAGACCTATTATTTTTCGAAATCTTTCTAATTTCAATTTGTTCACTCTCCTCGCTCCTACCCCACATTCAGCCTCTTGGCTTCACTTTTTAATCTCTCCTTGCAGTGCTTTATTTATAACCGGAAGAATTAAGAAATCGTCATTTGAGAAAAAAAGCTATCCATTACTGGATAGCCTCTGCTGTCTGTTTGAAATGATGCGCTTGCGTAAGTAACTCTTTCGCATGCTCTGTCGTTAAATCTGTAATTTCAACACCAGAAATCATTCGAGCAATTTCTGTTACTTTTTCATCCGTACTTAACACAGTAACCGATGTAATCGTCCGATCATTCGCCACTTGTTTTCTAATAAATAAATGCGAGTCCGCCATTGAAGCTACTTGAGGTAAGTGCGTAATACAAAGTACTTGCGAGTTTACTGATACACGATAAATTTTTTCCGCAATAGCCTGTGCAACCCGACCACTCACACCCGTATCCACTTCATCAAAAATAACAGATGCAACACCTTGATGCTTAGAAAAAATGCTTTTTAAAGCTAAAATAATACGAGATAACTCTCCGCCAGAAGCGACCTTTGAAAGTGGCTTTAACGGTTCACCCGGATTCGTTGAAATATAAAATTCCACATGATCGTAGCCATCCGCCGTAAGTTTTACCGGTGTTCCTTCCACGAGAGGTTCTTCTACGTTTCCTACCCTCTTCATAATTCTCACTTCAAATTTTGTTTTTTCCATATATAATTCTTTTAATTCTTGATGAATAGCGCTTGTAAGATGATCTGCAAGCTCATGACGCATAGCACTTAACAACGTTGCTTCTTTTACAATAACACCTTCTAATTTCGTTAACTGTTTTCTCGTCGTTTCAATATGTACGTCTTTATTTTCAATCGTAAAAATTTCTTGTTCAATTTTATCAGCATACGCTAAAATCTCTTCTACAGTATTTCCATACTTTCTCTTTAACATACGGATTTCATTCAAACGTGTTTCAATTTCATCTAGACGTTTCGGATCATATTCCATCATATCTAACTTTTCTCTAAGCTGGTATGCAACTTCTTCTAATAAGTAATAACTATTTGCAATAGAATCATGATTTTCTTGATACGCTTCATCTAAGTGCGTAATACTCTCCATTTGTCCCATTGCATTTCTTACATGATCTAATCCCTGCCCGTCTCCACTTAACGAACGATACGCATCTCCTAATGCTTTATAAATCTTTTCAAAATTGGAGATTTTTAATCGTTCCTCAGTCAATTCATATTCCTCATCCATTTTTAAATCCGCCTTACGAATTTCTTCATGTTGGAATTGAATCAAATCTAGACGATGGGCCATTTGTTGTTCATTTTCACTTAAAGATTTCAGCTGTTTTTTTAACTTCTCATAGTCTGTATATACATTTTGATATATATCCAATTGTTTAACAATGCGATTTCCATCAAAATGATCAAGCATAAACATATGACGCTCTTCATTCATTAAATCTTGTGTTTCATGCTGTCCATGAATATCAACTAGCGTTTTTCCAATCTCTTTTAATATGCTGAGTGTAACAAGTTTCCCATTTACACGACAGACACTTTTTCCATTCGCAGCGATGTCACGTTTCAAAATAATCATGCCATCTTCTATTTCTATATCTAACTCTTCTGCCTTTGCGATACATGGATGCTTGTCATCTTCTACATAGAATAACCCTTCTATCTCAGCCTTTTCTGTTCCATATCGAACAAATTCTGCTGAACCACGGCCACCAACAAGCAAACTAATTGCATCAATAATAATTGATTTTCCAGCTCCTGTTTCACCACTTAAAACGGTTAAACCTTTTTGGAAAGAAATATTTAATGCCTCAATAATAGCAAAGTTTCTGATCGATAATTCCGATAACAATGCCCCATTCACCTCGTTATAAACTAATCCCTTATTAAGGGCTTTTCTCAGTATTCTTCATTCAAATAGTTATACTATATGTTTGTATGTATAAATTACTCTTCTAACCCGCTCCATTGTACCAAACATTCGTTTTACGGGTCAATCCACCTATTTTCTAACTTCATTCAAAAAAAATAATGTATTGTATTTGAAAATCCATATTTTTCGCCAATAAAAATATCTTGTTTACTTTCCACTTTACAGAGGAAAGTAAACAAGATTTTTCTGTTACAGCATATTTAAGAAACGATCAGAGACAACACCTGTATCTTCAGGTGTACGGCAAATAATTAAGCAAGTATCATCACCACAAATGGTTCCGATGATCTCATCCCACTCTAAATGATCAATAAGTGCCCCCAGTGAATGAGCGTTACCAGGCAATGTTTTTAGCACAAGCATATGTCCTGCCGTGTCTAATTTTACAAATGAATCCACTAGATTTCGTTTTAATTTTTGCAACGGATTAAACCGTTGATCTGCTGGCAAGCTATATTTATAGCGACCATCATGTAATGGCACCTTCACTAAGTGCAGTTCTTTAATATCGCGCGATACTGTTGCTTGCGTTACATTAAACCCCACATTACGTAAAATATCAACTAGTTCATCTTGTGTTTCAATTTCTTTGTTCGCAATAATTTCCCTAATTTTAATATGGCGCTGACCTTTATTCATACATTTGCACCTCACACTATCTCTTACCATAGTTTAATCATTGGTATACTTCACTTATTTATGTTAACGTATAATCCGTTACTTGTACACAATTGTTTTTACAATCATTATACAATTACAACAAAAAGAGGAACAACATATGTTATTCCCCTTTTCCTTTTTGTTTTAGAACATCATGCGCCTCTGTAACAACTTGCTCAATAGAAACCGGAGAATGATTTTCGCCATTCTCACGCTCACCGTGCCACTTTAGATGAATTAAAAATTCAATATTTCCATCTCCGCCTGTAATTGGTGAGAATGTTAAACCTTCGACATTATAGCCTTCCTTAAGAGCAAAATCGACAATCATTTCCACGACAGCTTCATGTACTTTTCTATCACGAACAATGCCTTTTTTCCCGACTTGTTCTCGTCCAGCTTCAAACTGAGGTTTAATCAATGCAGCTACATCACCATTTGGCGTAAGCATTGTTTTTAAAACCGGCAATATAAGCCTTAATGATATAAATGACACGTCAATACTTGCAAACTGCGGTAAACCACGTTCTAAATCTGCCGGTGTCACGTAACGGAAGTTCGTTCGTTCCATCACAACAACACGCTCATCTTGACGCAATTTCCACGCAAGTTGATTATATCCTACATCTAATGCATAAGATAACTTCGCCCCATTTTGAAGCGCACAGTCTGTAAAACCACCAGTTGATGAACCAATATCTATCATAACTTTATCTTTTAAATCAAGTTGAAATGCTTCTAATGCCTTTTCAAGCTTATAACCACCACGGCTTACATACGGCATAACTTGCCCTTTCACCGTAATCTCCGTATCTTGCGAGATTTTCTCCCCTGGCTTATCGAGTCTCATTTCATTCGCATATACAAGACCTGCCATAACAGCACGTTTAGCCTTCTCACGCGTTTCTATAAGTCCTCGCTCTACTAATAGTACATCTACTCTTTCTTTTTTTACGCTCATTTGTTACGCCCTTTTTTGTTTTGATGGAATCATTGTATGAATACGGTCTACAACAGCATCTGTCGTTAAACCAATTTCTTCTAACAGTTTTGTTACACTACCATGCTCTATGAAGCGATCAGGAATACCCATTCGTTCAATTAAAGCACTATGGTATCCGTTCTCAGAAGCAAATTCAACTACTCCCGTTCCAAAGCCACCGATTAAACAAGCCTCTTCAATCGTTAAAATCGGTATATTTTTCCCTAAAAGCTCATGTAAATATGCCTCATCCATCGGCTTAATAAAGCGAGCATTCACTACTTTCACTGATATTCCAGCTTTTTCAAGACGCTCTGCTGCTTCCATTGCCATCGGGATTGTCGTACCAAACGTTAAAATTGCTGCTTGTGTGCCTTCTTTTAACGTTTCCCATGTACCGATTGGAATCGCCTTTAATTCTTCATCCATTTGAACGCCAAGTCCATTGCCGCGTGCATAACGTAAAGCAATCGGTCCATCTTCGTATTGCATCGCTGTATATACTAAATGTTGTCCTTCATTTTCATCTTTCGGCATCATAAGTACCATATTCGGCAAATGACGTAAAAACGAGATGTCAAATACACCTTGATGCGTTTCACCGTCTGCTCCAACTAATCCAGAACGATCTATTCCAATGAAAACATTTAAATTTTGGCGACAAATATCATGAACAACTTGGTCATATGCTCTTTGTAAAAACGTTGAATAAATTGCTAAGAATGGCTTCATTCCTTGCGTTGCCATACCAGCCGCCATTGTTGTAGCATGCTGCTCTGCAATACCTACATCAATCATGCGATTCGGAAATTCTTTTTGGAATTTCTCAAGTTTCGATCCAACAGGCATTGCAGGCGTAATTGCAACGATACGTTCATCCGTTCTCGCTAGCTTAAGCACTGTTTCACTAACAACAGCACTCCATGCTGGTGCAACTTCCTTCGGTTTAACGAAGTCACCTGACTCAATTTTATACGGTCCTGTTCCATGCCAAGTTCCAATAACGTCACTCTCAGCTGGTTTATAACCTTTTCCTTTTTTCGTAATAACATGAACAAGTACTGGGCCTTTTGTTTTCTTTGCATATTGCAACGTTTCGAATAACTTTTCATAATCATGCCCATCGACCGGACCTAAATATGTAAAGCCTAATTCTTCAAAAAAGACGCCTGATACTAGTAAATATTTTAGACTATCTTTTATTTTCTCTGCTGTCGCAGCAACTTTTCCGCCAACTGCTGGGATTTTCTTCAATATATACTCTAATTCATCTTTTACCCAATGGTACTTCCCTGCGGTACGTAAACGACCAAGTACATTATGAAGCGCACCGACGTTTGGTGCAATTGACATTTCATTGTCATTCAAAATAACAATCATGTCCGTTTTTTCATGACCAATATGGTTTAATGCCTCTAAAGCCATTCCGCCTGTTAATGCACCATCGCCAATGATTGGTATAACGTATTCTTCCGTTTTCTTTAAATCACGCGCTAGAGCCATTCCCATTGCAGCAGATAGTGACGTCGAACTATGACCAGTTTCCCAAACATCATGCTCACTCTCGCAGCGTTTTGGGAAACCACATAGACCTTGGTATTGCCTTAATGTGCCGAATTCTTTCGCACGCCCTGTTAAAATTTTATGTACATAGGATTGATGTCCTACATCCCATAAAAACTTATCTTTCGGACTATCAAATAATTTATGCAGAGCAATTGTGAGTTCTACTACACCTAAATTAGGTGCAATATGTCCACCTGTTTGAGAGAGCTCTTCAATTAAAAACTTACGAATATCCTCACTCAATCCCTCTAGTTCACTAATAGACATATCTTTCAAAAAACTAGGGTTTTGAATTTGCGTTAGATCCACACGGATCACTCACTTTCATTTCATAATCTGTCAACATGTCAAATATTATAAGAAACATTTACACAACACAAGAAATTCTCTTTCCATTCTTTTTATCTTGTCCTGCTTTCAGAAAACACTTCCATTTTTTTCACTTATCATATTATACATCATATTTCTTTACGCGATGAAAAAAATAGCCGCTAACACGAAGTGATAACGGCAATGTAATCTACATATATTTTTGCCAATAACAAGAAAAGAAAAACCTTTTCCTACAGTTATATCATAAAATGATGAATGACTCAACAAATGAAAACGCTGTTATATTAGTTATTACGTTTTGCGATTAAATCACAAATAGATAGTAAATATTCATCTTGTAATTGCAAGGAGCTAATAGAATCTTTTGCTTTTGCAATTGTCTCCTCTAAAATAGATTTTGCTCTATCTACAGCAAATAACGTCGTATATGTGCTCTTTTCGTTGGAAGCATCACTACCAATCGGTTTTCCAATCTCTTCTTCTGTTCCTTCTACATCCAAAATATCATCTCTAATTTGGAAAGCTAGACCGATATATTTCGCAAATGCAAGTAACTTCTCTTCTTGCTCTTCTGTAGCATCAGAAAGTATCGCCCCTGCAAGTACAGCAAACTCAAGCAGTTTACCTGTCTTATGCCTATGAATGTACTCTAATTCATTAATTGTAAGTCGTTTTCCTTCAGCTTCCATATCTGCCACTTGTCCAGCAACCATCCCTTCAGGTCCTGCTGCTTTCGCAAGCTCAAGTACAAGTCTTACTTTTTTTTCAGCAGAGATTTCTTTTTGCTCATATGCCATAATAACTTGAAAAGCATATGTCAACAAACCATCTCCTGCTAGAACTGCCATTGCTTCACCAAATACTTTATGATTTGTAGGCTTTCCTCGTCTTAGATCATCATCATCCATACAAGGTAAATCATCATGAATTAACGAATATGTATGAATCATTTCAAGGGCACAAGCTGCACCCACTCCAAGATTTTTTTCTTTCCCAAACGCTTGTAACGTTGCAAATAAAAGTAACGGGCGGAGACGTTTCCCACCCGCTTCCAAAGAATATGCCATCGCTTCACGAAGCACCTTTGGACATTGTAATTCATTTGCATAGCTTACAAGCTTTTCTTCTACGAAAGTTTTACTCTCTTTCAAAAAAGCATCAAAAGCTATATGTGTCACTATGCTTCATCTCCTAAAGCAGTAAACGGTTTAAGCTCTCCATCTTCCCCAAGGATAACTGCCATTTGTTCTTGTACATCTTTCAATTTCTCATCACAAAGCTTAGATAATTCCATGCCTTCTTTAAAATAAGAAATCGCTTCCTCTAAAGGTACATCACCTTGTTCAAGCTTAGAAACGAGATGCTCAAGTTGCGAAATTGCTTCTTCAAAGCTTAACTTATTTTCCATTATTCAATTCACGCTCCTCTATGCTTGATACACTACAATCTAGTATTCCATCTTGTAATTGAACCGAAACAGCATCTCCAAGGCTAACATCTTTCACGCTTTTTAATACTTGTTTCTCTTCATCGTATACAAGCCCATACCCTCTCATCATTACTTTAAGCGGGCTTAATACCTCAAGCTTTTGAGCCGCTCTCACAAATACGAACTCTTTCGTTTGAAGTAATGTTTGCATTTCACGTTGCAACTGCTTTTGCAACGTTTCAATTGCCGTTTTCGTTTGTATAATTTTTTGAGATGGGTGGTGCTTTTCTAAATAAAATGAAAGTTGCTTTAATTGATTTACTTTTTTATCTATATAACGCTCTTTCGCTAAAACAAGTTGTTCAAGAGCCCTGTCTAGCTGCTCTTCTTTTTGCTCGTACACTTGCCTTGGATAACGGAACGCATAAGATTTTTGTAACACTTGCAGTTTTTCTTCTTTTTTATGTACTCTCTCTCTCATTGCTCTTTGCAATCTCAGAGTTCTTTGTAATACCTTTTCTTGTAACTCTATAGTATTAGGTACCGCCAGCTCAGCTGCTGCAGTCGGTGTTGGTGCACGTAAATCTGCGACAAAATCTGCAATTGTAAAATCTGTTTCATGGCCTACAGCCGAAATAATCGGAATCTCACTTGTAAAAATTGCTCTTGCAACTACTTCCTCATTAAAGGCCCATAATTCTTCAATAGAGCCTCCACCACGTCCAACAATTAAAACATCAATATCTCCCATTTCATTCGCTGTACGAATTGCTTGTACAATCGAGGGAGCTGCTGACTCCCCTTGTACAAGTACAGGAAACACAATAACATTTCCAATTGGATAACGACGTTTAATCGTTGTTATAATATCGCGAATCGCTGCTCCTGTTGGCGACGTGATTACACCTATTGTTTTAGCATACGGAGGAATTATTTTTTTATAAACTTGAGAAAACAAGCCCTCTTCCTCTAAACGAACTTTTAATTGCTCATAAGCTAAATGCAAGTTTCCAATTCCATCAGGCTGCATGTCTTGAATATAAATTTGATAAGAACCACTCGCCTCGTAAACAGAAATCTTTCCTTTTACAAGTACTTTCATTCCATTTTCCGGTCTGAATTTAATGTTACGATTATGACCCGCAAACATAACCGCTGCAATTCTTGCATTTTCATCTTTCAATGTAAAATACATATGACCACGACTATGATATTTAAAGTTGGAAATTTCTCCTTTTAACCAAACAGACTGTAAATGCGGATCATACTCTATTTTTGTTTTAATATAGCGTGTTAATGCTGTAACGGTTAAATATTGTTTCTCCATTGCTCTCTCCTCATAGCCGATTCAAATTATTGACAAACAACACCTGCACGCTTTGCAGACTCCACAGTGTTGTGAAGAAGCATTGTAATAGTCATTGGGCCGACTCCTTTTGGCACAGGCGTAATGTATCCCGCAACGTCTAATACATTGTCAAAATCAACATCACCACAAAGTTTGCCTGTTTCTAAACGGTTAACACCAACATCAATTACAACCGCACCTTCTTTAATATAGTCAGCTGTTACCATTTTCGGTCGTCCAACGGCTACGATTAAAATATCAGCTAACTTCGATAATTCTTCTATATTTTGCGTCTTAGAATGACAATATGTGACAGTTGCATTTTCATTTAAAAACAGTTGCCCCACTGGTTTACCAACAATATTACTTCTTCCAATTACAACAACATGTTTTCCAGAAATATCAAGATTCGTTTCTTTTACTAATTCTAAAATGCCATGCGGTGTACATGGAAGGAATGTGTCTTGTCCCGTCATCATACGTCCTACGCTGATTGGGTGAAATCCATCTACATCCTTTTCCGGTGAAATTCTTTCAATGATAGCTTTTTCTTCAATATGTTTTGGTAAAGGTAATTGTACCAATATGCCATTAATGCGGTCGTCTCCATTTAAGCGATCGATTTCAGCAAGCAAACGCTCCTCAGCAATCGTTTCAGGAAGTTCAATTAGCTCTGAATAGATTCCTACTTGCTCACAGCCTTTTTCTTTTCCTTTTACATAAGAACGAGATGCTGGATCTTCTCCAACTAAAATAACTGCTAATCCTGGTACAATCCCTTGCTCTTTTAACTTCACAACTTCTTCTTTTAATTGTGCTCGTTTTTTCTCCGCAACTTCATTTCCTTTGATGATTACTGCTACCATTTTAAGTTTCCCCCTTAAAGAAATTACAGTGTATCTTTTATATTAGATAAAACGCCGTTAATAAAACGACGAGATTCCTCATCCCCAAATGTTTTTGCGATTTCAATTGCTTCGTTAATTGTTACATTGTGTGGAATTTCTTCCATGTATTTCATCTCACACACAGCTACACGTAAAATACTGCGATCAACAATACTAATACGCTCAAGCTTCCACTTTTTTAAATTTTGACGAATTGCTGCGTCAATCTCTTCTTTGTTGTCTACAAATCCTACAACAAGTGATTCTAGAAACTCATTTGTTTCTTCACCTTCATCTAGCGTATTTTCCACCGCTACTTTCGGTTCTAATTCTCCTGTAATATCCATTTGATATAATGCTTGCATTGCTCTTTCTCTAGCCGTCCTACGTTTCATTGTAACTCTCCTTTATACTTCAAGTCTTTCCTTATGCTTTGTTATATTATTATAATTTATAAGCCGTCAATTCACTTACTCTTGCAGTTTTCATTGATTTTCCAACCTTATAATACAATGATAATAACACAATTTATCGTTTCACACACGGGGTACAAGGCTGAAAAATAATAAAAAGATTAACTTCAAGTTCCATATCTTATCACAATGTACGTTTTTTGGAAAAATGAAACATTCCCTTTTATATTTCTTATTTTTTGAAATAGTATAATAATTAGAGGGTTTTAATTTGTGAAGAAATGACACGATAAAAAAGATGCCTATTTTACTAGGCACCTTTTTTCACTCTTACACTGGTTCGATTTCTGTTTTTTGTGTTTCGAATGTTACGCCAACGATGTGAACATTCACTTCTTTTGGCTCAAGTCCTGTCATTGTAAAGAGTGCTTGGCGAATATTGTCTTGAATTTTTTGTGCAACAACCGGAATTGCTACACCAAAATACATCACAACATAAAGGTCAACAATAATATCTTCGTTTGCTAATTCAACCTTTACACCTTTACCATGATTTTTCTTACCTAACTTCTCAACAACATCTGTAGCAAAATTACCACGCATTGCCGCTACACCTTCTACTTCAGCAGCTGCAATACCTGCAATTACTTCGATTACTTCTGGTGCAATTTCTACTTTTCCAAGAGTTGTATCTTGACCCATATCTAACATATGTTCAGCCATGAAAAAAACCTCCTTTAATGTATCACTGCGTCACAAGTTCATGCTCTTCCAAAAATTTCGTGTTAAACTCACCTTTTACAAAATCAGGATGATCTAGCAATTGCAAATGGAACGGGATTGTTGTATGTACGCCTTCAATGACAAACTCACTGAGCGCTCGCTTCATTTTTGCAATTGCCTCTTCACGTGTTTTTCCGTGAACAATTAATTTAGCAACCATCGAATCATAGAAAGGTGGTATTGAATATCCCGGATATACAGCTGAATCGACGCGAATACCAAATCCGCCTGGTGGTAAGTACATTTCTACTTTACCTGGAGATGGCATAAATTTTTTGGCAGGGTTTTCCGCATTAATTCGACATTCCATTGCCCAGCCATTAAATTGTACTTCTTCTTGCTGTAACGATAACTTTTCTCCAGAAGCAACAAGAATTTGTTCTTTAATTAAATCCATCCCTGTTACCATTTCAGTAACTGGATGTTCAACTTGGATTCTCGTATTCATCTCCATGAAATAAAAGCTTTTCGTTTTATATTCATAAATAAACTCAACCGTACCAGCACCTGTATAATCAACCGCTACCGCCGCTTTAACTGCTGCGTCACCCATTTGCTTGCGAATATTCTCATCAAGTGCAGGTGATGGACTTTCTTCTAATAGTTTTTGCAGACGGCGCTGAATTGTACAATCACGCTCTCCTAAATGAATGGCATTTCCATGTGTATCTGCCATTATTTGAATCTCAACATGGCGGAAATCTTCAACGTACTTCTCCAAGTATACACCAGGGTTCCCAAAAGCGGTACTAGCTTCTTGCTGTGTAATTTGAATTCCTTTTACAAGCTCTTCTTCATGGCGCGCAACACGAATACCTTTTCCGCCGCCACCTGCAGTTGCTTTAATAATAACTGGATATCCAATTTGATTAGCAAGCTCGATCGCTTCTTCGGTATTTTTAATAATCCCTTGTGAACCTGGTACAATCGGAACCCCTGCTTCTTTCATTGTATCACGTGCAACGTCTTTTGTGCCCATCTTTGAAATAGCTTCTGGGCTCGGACCGATAAAAATCAAGTTACACTCACGGCATAATTCTGCAAAATCTGCATTCTCTGCTAAAAATCCATATCCCGGATGAATTGCATCACAACCTGTTAATTTCGCAACACTAATAATGTTCGTCAAATTCAAATAGCTTTCTTTTGAAATCGTTGGTCCAACACAATACGCTTCATCTGCAATTTGCACATGAAGTGACTCTTTGTCTGCTTCTGAATAAATTGCAACTGTTTCAATATCCATTTCTTTACAAGCACGAATAATTCGTACAGCAATTTCCCCACGATTGGCTATTAATACTTTTTTTATCATCACAAAGACTCCCTTATTACGCTTTTACAAGAAATAGCGGTTGTCCATACTCAACAAGCTGTCCATTATTAACAAGAATTTCAACGATTTCGCCCTCTACATCTGCGTCAATTTCGTTAAATAATTTCATAGCCTCAACAATACATACGATAGAATCTTTCGATACTCTGTCCCCAACACTTACATATTGAGGTGTATCAGGCGAAGAAGAGGAATAAAATGTCCCTACCATCGGTGATGTGATTTTATGTAGGTTTTCATTTTGAACAGCTGTCTTCTCTTCTTGTTTTGGCGCTTCTACTTGCGCTGCCGCTACTGCTGTTTCTACTTCGACAGATGCTGCTGGCTGTACTACCTGTTTCGTTACCGGTGCTTGCACAGTAACTACTTCATTACCACGTTTTTTCATTTTGATTGTTGTACCGTCTTTTTTGTATTCAAATTCATCAATATTAGAGCTATCAATTAATTTAATTAATTCACGAACTTCTTGAATTTTAAACATGTAAAATCCACTCCCATACTCTTGTTTGTCCCGTTTTTACAGATTGGCATCAAATTGATTTACTGTAAAAATACGATGCATTCTATTAGAAAATTTATTCCTATGACATTTACTAATAGAAATATTTACTATTCCCATCTTACGCTAAATTTTTTAAACATTCCAATTTATATTTCTTTATTATAAATCGAAATTCCTGTAAAAATATTATTCCACTAAAAAATTATTACCTAGTAATAATACCAAGTTTCACACGAAATTGGCAAGACCACTTCCTAAAAAACATTCTTTACTTTTTCAAAACTGTACAGTGTAAAAACATAATTCCCTCAGCATTCTTCATTTTATCTACGGTGAAAAAACATATTTTTACCAAATATTATTTTTTTGTTTACGTGCCGTTCATTCTTCCTTCATAAAAGAATAGTATGTTCAAAGTGTAGAAAATTTATTGTAGTGAGGTGTGGACATATGATATGGCTCATCCTTTTCTTTCCTGCTGTAGTGATTTGGGCATTGGTCCTCTTCATCCACGTCAAATCTGGAAAAAGTAATCACCATCATCATGAACCATTAATCTTTTACTCACAGCGTATTTCCCCGTTTCCAATTGAAAATACTAAATACAATTGCAAAGATGACATAGAAAAAAGCTATCGTTTTCGATAGCTTTTTTCTATTATTCTTTTATCTAATTTGAAGCAAAAGCACCTATTATAATTAATATGCCACTTTATTTTACTGATGGATCAAATTTCACACCTACATCTTTTGAACCACCTTCACTTCTTACGAGCTGAATAATTTTATTCGCTTCTTTTTGTGAATGCTTTGCCGATTTAACTGTCACTTTAATGTCCGTTCCATCAGCTCTTACAAGAGCATCTTTATATCCACCTTGAGATTTAATCACTGTCTCAAGTAATTGTTGCTTCGTTTCCATTGTAGTGATTGCATCAAGATTATCTTTCGCTTTACTCTTTTCTTCTGCTGAAGATTTTGATGACTTCATTACATTTTGTAACTTTTCTTTCTCTACACTACGCTGATCTTCCATTTGCATACGTAACGCTGTGAAATTCTCATCGCTTGATTGAACTGTTACGCTAGCCTCTTTTTTACTTGTTTCTTTTTTGTCATTCTCTTTTTTGTCTGTTTCTTTATTTGTAGTTTCCTTGCTTGTATTTTCTTTTGTTGTCTCTTTATTTGTAGTTTCTTTCGTTGTTTCTTTTGTAACTGCTTTATCAGCACCTTGCTTTTCTTGTCCCATCTTTTCACCCGTTGCCGGTGCTGCTGTATTCATTTTATCAGGAGTTGTTACATAATAAACAGATAGCACAACCACTAAACTTAACATCGTTAATAGCCAAACCGTTTGTTTTTTCAACACTTTATTTCCTCCCTATCAATTTTTCGGTGATACTGAAACGCGATGAGCTGGTACATCTAATAATCGCGTCACTGCTTCTTTTACCATTGCTTTTATTTGTATATTATCCACTCCCTTTGCTACGACAAGAACACCTCGTACTTTCGGTTTCTCTGTTCGCAAAACAATTGGAGTTTCTTTATCACCTTCACGTATAATGACGGTCTTTTCATCAAGAGACTCGTCCTCTACTTCCCTTTTACCGCCTGCTTTATCAGTTTCACCTGTAGTTTGTGAACGTTTTACTGTATTTTTCTCGAGTATTTTTTCTTCAGATGAATCTAAGTTCACTTTAATAGTTACATCTTTTACTCCGGCTATCTCTTCTAAAGAAGCTTTCAATTCTTGTTCATACGCTTTTTCATATTTTTCTACATTTGACATATTATCATTGTTTTTTTGACCGAAAGTTGGCACATCTTTATCTTGGCTTTGACTTGTCTTTTCTTTAAACACAGGTACTTCTTCTTTTTTAGGTGATAAGAAATTACTAGAAAACATAAGCGCAATCCCAAGTATGAGTAGGACAAGCAAAAACTTAGGTGTTACCTTTTTCCCCTTCTCATTATTTTCTTTTTCATCCCCATTTAATAAGTTTCGAAAAAATGAGAACCTCGAATTTTTATCTTTATTGTCCATTTACGCTACCTGTCCTCCCTTCCATCTGAACTTGGATTTGTTTATCCTCTAGTTGCCACCTGCTTGAAAAGAATTTTTCCATTTCTACATTCGTTTCTTCTAATTTTTTTGGTGGTTCTTTCGTATTAATTTCAATTGACTTTACTGTTTCGATTGCATCATTTTTACTGCTCTCTTTTTCTTTCAACGTCACAACAACAGATTGAATATCTTTCGCTGACTTTACTTCTTCTGCATGTTCCACTGCGACTATTTGTATTTCAGAGACTGTCATACCATACTTTTTCTCAAACTCTTTTCCTACGTCTTTTTTCATTTTGGTAGCCATCTCTTCTAAACTATATGCACGTGTTAGAGCTTGTATTTCTTTTTTCTTCGAATCTATCGAATTTTTTACAGATCCTTCTGCTACGTACTTTTCTTCATTAAAATTCGCAATAACTTCATTTACATCTGTTTGTAACAACTTAAATAGAGGCGTTAAAATTAGTACGACTAACAATAGACTTACAACGAATTTAACGTACTTTTGCAAATTTGAATTTGGAAGAATAAGATGAAGCATTGTCGCTAAGAGTAAAAAAACGATAATATTTCTAATCCACTCTGTAACAAATTGCACACTCTTCACCTCCTACCGCATCATGAGAGTAATGTTCCCGGCAGCAATAATAATTGTGATACTTAAAAAGAACATAAATGATACGATAGCTAAGCAAGCAAATACGTAAATGATACTTCGTCCAATGATATCTAAACATTGAATAATTGCTCCTCCGCCTACTGGTTGCAATACTGCTGCTGCGAATTTATAAATAAACGCGATACAAAAAATTTGAATCGCTGGAAAAGCGACAATTAAGCATAAAATAACGAGCCCGATAATTCCGACTGTGTTTTTTAATAATCCAGATGCACTAATAACAGTATCCGCCGCCTCAGTAAACATCCTTCCTACTACAGGAATGAAGTTTCCTGTTACAAATTTAGCCGTTTTCACAGCTATACCATCAGCAACGGCTGACGCTGTTCCCTGTACAGATAATACGCCTAAAAAAATCGTCAAAAAGATACCAATAATCCCAACACTAACGTTTTGCAAAAGCTTGGACAATTTCGTAACTTTATATTGATCACTCATCGTACTTACAATACTTAATATAGTTGCAAGTAATAAAAGCGGTAGAACGATGTAATTCATAAGAAGCCCACTCGTATTCATTAAGAAAATGATGATTGGATGAAAAAACGATACAGAAACAACACCGCCGCCCGTTGCTATGAGTGCGAGTAAAATTGGTAATAACGCTAGTATGAAATCTACCATTGTTTGTATCGTCTCTCTTGCATATGTCATGACGACATAAAAACTATTTAAAGCGAAAATAATAAGTACCATGTATACGACTGCATCCGCGATTTTACTCACGCTACTCTTTGAAAAAGCAGATTGCAACGATTGCAGCAATGCACTGAAAATCGTGAGCATAATGAGCGTTCCAAGTAACTTTCCATTTGCAACAAGCTCGTGAAATAAATATTTTAGTAGACCTATCATCCACTCTTTTATGGAGAACTCTTTTTCTCCCTTTACAAACTCCATAAAGCTTCCTTTTTGACTCTCTGGTAAATAGCCTCCATACTTTGTAACAAGCCCGTCCCAAAATTGCTTCACATCTTCAATTCCGAGCTTATCCAATTGTTGATCAACGACGTTTGTTTCTATAGGAGAAGCTTGTACAACAATCGGTAAAGAAAAGAAAAGGAAGCAAGCAAATAGTAGCTTAGCTCCAAACTTCCTCAACATTCACTCCCCCTTATCCTGTAGGTAAAAAACCAAGAATTGTTTCAATTACAACCGTTAAAATAGGAATTGCCATAACGAGAATTAAGATTTTCCCAGCTAATTCAATTTTCGAAGCGATTGCACCTTGACCAGCATCCTTTGTAATTTGCGCACCAAACTCAGCGATATAAGCAATCCCTATAATTTTCAATAACGTTTCTACATATACGTTGCTAACTTTCGCTTCACTCGCCACTCTCTCAATCATTTGTAAAATAGAATGAATTTGATCGATTAAGAGGAGAAACATCATGCTACCAATGAACACAATAAATAACGATGTAATACTAGACTTATGCTGATTTAAAACAGCAGCTAAAAATGTAGCAACGAGGCCTAATCCGACAATTTGTATAATTTCGATTCGAACCGCCTCCTTTACTGGAAGAGAAAGACACTTTTAATCTTGTCGAATAGAGTATTAATCAAAAACGCAACATGGAATAAAATAACGACAAAACCGACAAGGATAACCCAATTTGCAATATCCTCTCGCTTTAATTCTTTTAATACAGTATGAATGAAAGCTAAAACAATGCCGATTCCGGCGATTTGAAATATTAATCCAACATCAATGGACATCGCCTTTCTCCCCCCTATAGCAGTAAAATTACGATAAGTAGCCCTGCTAGTACCCCTAAACTCTTTATCATTTTTTCGTATTGTAGTTGTAATGCTTTCGCTTCTCCTTCTTCTCTCTCCAAATGTGTAATACATAAGCGAATATGTTTTTGCTGTGATTCACGATCATGTTGTCCAAGTGTTTCACCAAATTGTTGCAGTATTTCATACTCGGTTTGTTTAAACGCCGTTAACGTCCAGTTCTCCTTCAAACTATCAATCCAAGCTTCTCTAACTGTCTGTTCCCCGCTCTCTAGCCGTTTCGAAAAGCTTTGAAATATCCAATTTAATGGCTTCGGCATTTGTTTGACTAAACGCTCTGCCGCCTCAGATAATGGCGTGTGTCCATACATAATTTCAGCTTCTAATGATTGCAATGCTGCCTTCAATAACCTAAGCTGCCGCGGTCTCTCACTATACCTTTTAGCGTATGAAAATCCGAAAAAAGTGCTAACAGCAACTATTAATACCGCACCAAATATTTTCACCATACGCCTTGAGCCTTTCTATGAGGTAATACTGGTTTTCCATCTCTATCTTTCACTTGCATAACTGTTCCTGGTCCTCTAGCTTTTGACAATTCCACAAACCTATCAAATACACCAAGTTCCAGCACCGCCTGTAACGATGGACGTTTCACAACATCATCATAAGAAAATCCGTGTGCACTTATAAAAAGCTGAACGCCTGCATGCACCGCCTCCATAATCGCTTCACTATCTTCTTTACGTCCAATTTCATCTACGATTAATACGTCTGGGCTCATAGAACGAATCATCATCATCATTCCTTCAGCTTTTGGACAAGCGTCTAATACATCTACTCGCGCGCCAAAGTCATATTGCGGAATTCCTTTCACACAGCCCGCAATTTCTGATCGTTCATCAATAATCCCCACTTTACATGAAGGAATTTTCGAAGCACTTACACCTTGACTCATACAGCGTGCTACATCTCTTAAAAGTGTTGTTTTTCCCGTTTGCGGTGGGCCAATTACCATCGTGTTTAACCATCGTGTTTCATACAAATATGGCAAAAGCGGCTCAGCAATCCCTATTTTTTGACGGGCAATACGAATATTAAAAGAAGAGACATCCCGAATCATTTTCACTGCACTTTTTTCTGTAATGACTTTTCCAGCTAGGCCAATTCTATGTCCTCCTCGTAGTGTCACATATCCACGTTTCAATTCCTCTTCCATCATATAAATTGAGAACTGACTTAATTTATTCAATAAATGGATTGCATCTTCCGCTGTAGCGATATAGTCATAAAAAAACACTTCTCCATGTGCGATACACTCTAGTGGCCTTCCAATTCGAACGCGAATTTCCTCTAGAGCATCATATTGTTTACAGCCTTCAACTAACTGTCTCATCGTTTTCGGTAAAACTTCTAATACTTCTTTCATAAGCTTCTCCCCACTATACTCGACTTACTATTTCAACAACGCGATAAAAATGCAGCCAATTCCAAGTGCTAAAAAAAAGAGTTTCAAGAAAGAAATCTCACTTGCTACACTCGCTATGCCAATTGTCATTGTTAAAATTAATACGGTCGGTCCAACAAACGCCAACATACCATTTATAAACAATGCTTTCTTCGCATCATTCACGTAAAGCATAAGCAAAGCGGCGAATATTTCCGCGCTACCTGAAAACAACCGAAGTAACCCCATAACAAGCACGGATGTTTCCATTGCCGCTAGCCACTGTTTCATTCTCCCACCTTCTCCCATAACAGTTACTACTTCCTTATTCTGAAAAAGAATATATTTGTACAACCATATGCAGAGGTTGTCTATTTCAGAAGTAAAAACATAATTTTTTCTCTATCGACTTTACTAAAATCTGAATATTCTCATTAGTTTATGGTATATTTAATAGAAAAGGAGCATAGACGATGCAGCATGTTACTTTATTACCGCTCGATTTACAATATGCAAATGTGATTTTTGAACTATCAAGCAATCCGCATGTAAAAAATGCATTGGGGATAAAAGTAGAATCAGTGGAAGATACAAAGGCATTCATTCTTTTTGCAATTGGAGAGGAACGAAAAAAACACTCCTTATCAAGAGTGATTGTAAGTGAGAAAAATGAAGTAATTGGCCTCACGACACTTAAACATATTAATTACGAACAAAAGCACTCACATATTGGAAGTTGGCTCGGCTATCAATATTGGGGAAGAGGATATAACGAAGCTGCTAAAAAAGAGATCTTTAAAATCGCTTTTTTAGACTTGCAACTTACATACGTATTTGCCGGTGCTAAAACGACTAACATTCGCTCTTTAAAAGCACAAGAGAAACTACCTTACATTTCATTACATGCGGAAAAACAATTTCCAGACGTACATGCTGCTTTGGAGAAAGAAGTAAAATCACCTTGCGTACTGCATGTTGTATCATGCGAAAAATTTTCAAATTGGTTGAAAGTACAAAATGAGGGGGGAAAATATGAAGGGATTGAAAATTAGTTTAACAATTGTAGTAGAATTAGCTATTATTTATCTTTTTTCAAAAATGGTTGGCTGGTCATTTATGGAGAGCTTTTTCCTTGGTAGTCTAGCAATATTTGCAATTACGTGGTTAATTATTATGAGTAACTTTAGAAATAACAATATGGATCATGTAACGAATAAAACTTTTACCGGTGTTGAAACTGGTGAAATACGCCCGTTTCAAATTGTTTTGACTCCATATATTATGGGTACCCTTTCACTCGTCACAGTTAGTTTTGTTATAACCGCAATTTACTACCTTCCCTACTTCCTATAAAAAAGCACTCGTGATAATCACGAGTGCTTTTTTACTATGCACGAGAAACGTATTTACCTTCACCAGTGTTGATGATAAGCATTTCGCCTTCGTTAATAAAGATTGGTACTTGTACAACAAGACCAGTTTCTAATGTAGCTGGTTTTGTTACGTTAGAAGCTGTGTCACCTTTAATACCAGGCTCTGTTTCTGACACTTTTAATTCAACTGTGTTTGGAAGTTCAACACCAAGTACTTCATCTTGGTATGTCATAATAGATACTTCCATGTTTTCTTTTAGGAATTTAAGTTCGCGCTCGATTTGGTTTTCGCCAAGTTCGATTTGCTCATAAGTTCCGTTATCCATAAATACGTGAGACTCACCACTCGCGTATAAGTATTGCATACGACGGTTTTCGATGTGTGCTTTTTCTACTTTTTCACCTGCACGGAATGTTTTCTCTTGAACAGATCCTGTGCGAAGGTTACGTAGTTTAGAGCGAACGAATGCAGCACCTTTACCTGGCTTTACGTGTTGGAAATCCATTACTTGCCAAAGGGCATTGTCCACTGAGATTGTTAAACCTGTACGAAAATCGTTTACTGAAATCATGTAAAAAAATCCTCCTGTGTATTACAAAATAATAAGTTCTTTTGGTGATTTCGTTATTACTTCATTACCTTCACTTGTTACAATGATATCATCTTCAATACGTACTCCGCCAACACCTGGAATATAAATACCTGGTTCTACTGTTACAGCCATACCTGGTTCAAGTACTGTATCAGAACGGAAAGCTAAACCTGGCGCTTCATGGATTTCAAGACCAATTCCATGACCAGTAGAGTGTCCGAAGTATTCTCCATATCCTTTTTCCGTTATGTAATCACGCGTTAATGCATCAGCCTCACGGCCCGTTAAACCAGCTTTAATACCGTTCACACCACGTAGTTGTGCTTCTAAAACGACATTATAAATTTCTTTTAATTTATCAGATGGTTCACCGACTGCAATTGTACGAGTAATATCAGAACAATATCCTTTGTAATAAGCGCCGAAGTCTAATGTAACGAAATCTCCTGTTTCTATCACTTTTTCAGATGCCACGCCGTGCGGTAATGCCGAACGAAGACCTGAAGCAACGATAATATCAAACGAAGAAGATGTTGCTCCTTGTTTTCTCATGAAAAATTCAAGTTCATTTGACACTTCAATTTCAGATACTCCCGGGCGAATGAATGATAGAATATGCTCAAAGGCAGCATCTGCAATCTGTGCAGCTTCCTTTAATATCTTAATCTCTGAATCAGTCTTTATCAAGCGTAACTTTTCTACAAGCCCAGAAGTCGGGATAAATTCAGCTTCGATCGCTTCATTATGCGTTACGTAGGAACTATATGTAAGAGTATCTTGCTCAAATCCTAGCTTTTGAATTCCAAGTTCTTTAACTTGTTTCGCAACTTCATCAAGAAGTAATCCTGAATGCTGCACTATTTCGTATCCAACCGCTTGCTTACTAGCTTGCTCTACATAACGGAAATCTGTAATAAATAGAGCACGCTCTTTTGAAATTAGTACAACACCAGCTGTTCCTGTGAAATTCGCCATATATCTACGGCTATGTTCATTCGTTAATACGATACCGTCAATACCAGCCTCATCAAACGCACTTCTTAATCTTTCGATCTTTTCCATGACTTTATGCCTCCCTCAATTTCTCCATTAATGCAAATAACGCTAGCTTATAACCATAAAAACCAAATCCAACAATTTGTCCCGCACAAACAGCCGCTGTCACAGATTCATGACGAAACGACTCACGCCCGTGAATGTTAGAAATATGTACTTCAATAACTGGAATCGAAACACTTGCGATAGCATCCCGAATCGCATAGCTATAATGCGTAAATGCACCCGGATTTAGAATGATTCCTTCATATATGTCATCAGCCTCATGAATAATATCAATAATAGCTCCTTCATGATTCGATTGAAAACATTCTAACTCCACTCCCATTTTCTCTGCTTCTTGTTTCATATCTGTTTCAAGCGTCGCTAACGTTCCTTTTCCGTATACATTTACTTCCCTAACGCCAAGGCGATTTAGGTTAGGACCATTTACGAGGAGTAACTTTTTCATTTTCTTAAAACTCCTTAATATTAAAGAATGTCTATACGACATTTTAACATAGGAATCACTTATTTGAATAGTTTGTCTTCTCGATCCCTTCTCCTCTATTTGTATTATTCGATTCGAATGCTACAGAATACGAAATAAAAACACCATATAATATAAAGATACATACTGTCGTTACAATTGTTTCTTTCGGTAAATGGAGTGCACTTTTAATAGCAGGTGCCATTAGCCCCATCCCAAAAAATAATAATGCCCACCAAAATAAACCGTATATTATGCCAGGTAATACTCCTTCAAACTTTTTAAAAAGAGCTTTATAGAGAAATGCCACTAAAATTGAAAGAAGTCCCATGCAAACGATACCTAGTACATTTCCCCAAACCCCTTCTTTCCAATCTCCAAATGCAAACGGTAAAAGTAAATAGTTAGGGCCAGCTTCTGTAAATGAGAATATATGAAGGAAATACCATATACCTCCCCAAAATAAGCCACCAAATAAACCAATTTGTACAAAGTTTCTTATTGTTGATTGTTCTTGATTCACATTGACACCTCCGCTCAATAGTATGCCCGAAACTATTTTGAAGCATGTTTAAATCCTGCAAAATTTGTCTATAAAAAGAATAAGAAATGTCCGACTCTCGTAATATTTTCCCTTGTCATCTGCCTGTATTTGTCGATAAAATAAAGGAAACTCGGTGATTGTCTTATTTCAAGATGACAGAACCAAGTATGACAATTGCCTCTTTTTCTACATAAGAGAGAAACAAATACAGGTTGGTGTTAACATGGCAGAAGAGTCAAAACAAATATATGGCGGGCAAGCGGTCATAGAAGGAGTTATGTTTGGCGGTAGAGAATATACTGTTACAGCGGTTCGTCGTAAAGATAAATCGATTGAATTTTATCGTTTACCACGCGTTCGTAATAAAGCATTGTCTCTACTAAAAAAAATTCCATTTTTACGAGGTATTGCCGCTATTGTGGATGCAAGTGCGAATGGAGCGAAACATTTAAACTTTGCTTCAGAACGATTTGATGTCCACCCAGAAGAAGATGAACAACTTGCAAATAAAAAAGAAGAACAATCAAAATTAACGATGGTATTAGGAGTTGCAGCAGTTGGCGTTTTATCGTTCATATTCGGTAAAGTAATTTTCACAGCAGTTCCTGCACTTTTAGCTGAATTAACGAGACCGATTTTCCCATCTCATACAGGGCAAATCATTGTCGAAAGTGTCATTAAGCTCATGCTATTATTGAGCTATATATACTTCATTTCTTTAACCCCACTTATTAAGCGGGTATTTCAGTACCACGGTGCGGAACATAAAGTAATCAATGCTTACGAGAATAATCTTCCACTGACTGTAGAAAATGTTCAAAAGCAAACTCGCCTCCATTATCGCTGTGGCAGTAGCTTTATTATATTTACGGTCATTATTGGAATGTTTGTCTATTTCCTCGTCCCTACAGATCCGCTTTGGGCAAGGGTAGTAAACCGAATTTTATTAATTCCAGTTGTTCTCGGTATTTCTTTTGAAGTATTACAATTTACCAATCGATTACGAGATGTCCCTGTTTTACGAGTACTTGGATATCCAGGATTATGGCTGCAACTATTAACAACGAAAGAACCAACAGATGATCAAGCGGAAGTTGCAATCGCATCGTTTGAAGAATTATTACGTTTAGAAAACAAACAATAATTATTTAAAAATGGTGTTCAACTCCTTTCCTCATCGTTAATATACTAATTTTAATATATGTTTTTAGGAGGTGTCCCTTATGAACGGTCGTTCGTTTACATTCGCTATATTTGTGCTTATTATCGGATTAGCAATATTCGGCCTTGTTTCATCTGTTATTACGGATCCAATGCAAGTATTGAAAAACATTGGTATCATGTTGGCTGTCGTCGGTATCTTTTACTTACTCTACAAAATGTTTACAAACTCTAGTGGTTCTGCAAATTCGCAAAGCTCATATAAGCGTGCAGCGAAACAATCGAACCGCAAACACGGGAAACAAAATGTAGCACCCCTAAGTAATTCTTTCTTGAAACGAAATGCTTCTGATGACAAGGGGAAAAAGGGTAATTCTCCATCGTTGAAAAGAAAAAGAAAACAATCTCATTTAACTGTCATTGAAGGTAAGAAAAACAAAAAGAAAGACCGTGCTTCCTTTTAGGAAATACGGTCTTTTTTTATCCCGGTTGGTACGGGGCTAATAATCAGTGGAAGATGAGCCTCCCTACTGATTAAAGTTTCACTTTATATGTTGAAGCACTTCTTTCAAACTTTTTTCTTTCATACTTTCGATACGAAGGTGATGGTTTTCAAATTGCAAATTTCTTGTCACATCATTAGGCACGACGATACATTTTAATCCTGCTGCAACCGCTGCTTTCAATCCATTTAATGAATCTTCAAATACAACAGCTTCTGACAGTTCAATTCCTAATTCTTCTATCGTAACTTTATAAAGAGCTGGATCTGGTTTTACCTTCTCTACATCTTCTCTCGTTTTAATCACTTCAAAATAATCTCTAATTTGTAGCTCTTCTAAAAAACGAACGACCCACTCCCTAGATGAACTAGAGGCTAATGCAATTTTCAATCCAAGTTCTTTCGCTTCTTCTAAATATTCTTTTACCCCGTCACGCGCTTTTGGTATTTTCATTTTCGCTTTATGTAAAGTTGTTACTTTTTCCTTTAATGCATGCTCGTTAAATTTTTCTTTTAATTGCTCTTTTAAATATGCATAAAGTACTTCATCTGTCGTTCCAATACATTTTGCAAATTCCTCTAAAGGTAACTCGCCGCCATATTCACGAACAGCATCTCTGAAAGAGTGAAACCATATTGTTTCTGTGTCCACAATTAATCCATCAAAATCAAAAATAATTGCTTTCATTATTCTCCCGTCCTTTTCGATTGAAATAAAAAAGGAAACGCCACACGTTCCCCTTAATTACTTTTCTCTTCGTTTGCTTTTTGAACACCACGAAGTGTTTCTACTCGAACTTCATCTTGTTCAAAGTATTGTACTAGATCACCGATACGGTCAATTGATTCCCAACTTAAATGATGTTCAATTCCTTCTACATCATTATAAATTTTGCTTTCATCCACACCGATAATGCGCATAAACTGCTCTAACAATTCATGACGATATACGAGACGTTCTCCGATTTTTTTACCTTTTGATGTTAATACAAGCCCTCTATATTTTTCATAAATTAGATATTCGTCTTTGTCTAATTTTTGTACCATTTTTGTTACAGAGGATGGATGTACACTAAGCGCTTCAGCAATATCAGATACACGGGCATAACCCTTTTCATCAATCAACAAATAAATTTGTTCAATATAATCTTCCATACTAGGGGTAGGCATCGGTTTCCTCCATCCAATTTCATTTTGCTTATTCCGTACGAAGCAATCAATAAAATGATACACCAGAAAGAATAACGTGACAAGGTGGAAACGAGCCTAAATATATAAAACAAAAAAAGAATCCATATTCTCATACAGATTCCCCTTATGTAAAATATTGAATTTCTGCATCGGGAAAATACTCATATATATAACCTCGTATTGTTTCTTCTAATACTTCCGCATCATCCTTTTGATATACATATTTCCCAATACCGTATCGTCCCCATTTATATTTCCGCTTCTCTTCATCCATTTCAAGTTTCGTACTCGGATAACGTTCTTGAATGACTTTTTTGGCTGGTTTCGTAAAACGATGTTGAATTAATTCGAACGTTAAATTTGGTATCTTCATGCCTTTTAACGCATTGTACAATCGTTCAAACAATTCACGGTACCCTTCTTCCCATCCTTCATGCATATAAATTGGCGCAACAATAAAGCCAAGAGGATAACCAGCCCCCGCTACTTTACGAGCAGCCTCAATTCGCTCTTCAAATGGCGAAGTCCCTGGTTCAAAATTTTTAATCACATAACGTGAATTAATGCTAAATCGAAAACGCGTTTTCCCATTATGCTTTGCATCTAATAAATGATCAACGTGCGAATATTTCGTAACGAAACGTAAACGTCCATTTTCACTTTCTCCGATGAACTCTATCGCCCGCTTTAATGCATGCGTTAAATGATCAATTCCAACGATGTCTGATGTACACGCCGCTTCAAATCTTGTTATTTCAGGGGTCCTTTCATCCATATATTGCTTTGCCTTCTCAAATATTTCATCTAGATTCACATACACCCTTACGTAAGGTTTACTCCCAAGTGTCGTTTGCAAATAACAATAATGACAATGCCCCATACATCCTGTTGCAAGCGGGATTGCATATTCAGCTGACGGTTTTGATGTATCGAACTTTAACGTCTTCCTCACCCCAACGACAAGTGTCGCTTTTGCATTACGATACTTTTGCAATTCATTTTCGCCTGGCAAATTTCTAATTTGATTGTGTGATGTCGTTTCACGAATTTCTAATCCCATCTTCGTAAACTTCGCATAAAGCTCTTTTCCAAGCGGATATTCGAGTGCCCTCGGTTCAAAGTAAACGAGTTTTGGCATAAATGGTTTCATATGCTTCCCTCCTCTCGTTAGTATGGGAAACAAAGAAAAATTAACACAGATTAAAGTTTTCCACTCCAGTAACTTGCGTTGCAAGTTACTGGATGTTATAATTTGGATATCAGCTACCTTGCAACGCAAGTTACCTGGATAAAAGGTGGTGAAATCATGCACAGCCAAATGTTAAAAGGTGTACTAGAAGGGTGTATTCTATACATCATTTCACAAGAAGAAGTGTACGGATATGAACTGAGTACAAAATTAAATAAACATGGCTTTACATTCGTAAGTGAAGGAAGCATATATCCGTTATTATTACGCATGCAAAAAGAGAAACTTATTGAAGGTACATTAAAGGCTTCCTCTCTTGGACCGAAGCGAAAATATTATCACGTAACTGATAAGGGATTAGAACAGCTTGAAGAATTTAAACAAAGCTGGGGAATGGTTTCAACGACGGTAAACAACTTATTACAAGGGGAGCGATAGGAATGAGGGCGAAAGATTTAATCGAACTAAATAACCAAAAGCGTAAATTATTAACTACAGAAAATGAAACCGCCTATAGTGACATGTTAATATACATCCGCTTAGCTAAAGTGCCAGAGTACCACGCGGAAGAACTGCTAATTGAAATTCTAGATCACCTTATTGAAGCCCAGCAAGAAGAAAAAAGTGCTTATGATATTTTTGGCGACGACTTACAGGCGTACTGTGACGAACTAATTGCTGCTCTACCGAAGCCAGGTTTATGGGAACAATTATCGATTCCTTTATTTATAACTAGTTATCTGTTAGCAATATACTTTGCTATTTCTTCCGTAATTGCATTGGTATTTCCCTTATTTTCAAATGAAGCACGTTTTAAATTTGTGCACATTGATTTCATTTATCTGCTCGCATTTATCTTATCCGTACATCTTATGATACGTTTTGTTTTCGATTTTATTAACACTGATTTATTTAAAAATCAAACAACTATTTGGAGGCATATAGGAAGTTTTTTAATACGCCATAGCCTATGGATACTATTAATCGGTATTTCCTTTTTATTTATTAAACAGCCCTATACTACATTACAAATCTCACCTTGGATTGGCACTTTACTGGCCATCTCTTGCTATGCACTATACAAAATCTTCTTCAAAAAAGAAAATTTAGCCTTTAAAAAGGAGTGACGATATTATGACCGAAAAAGAAATGGTTAAGTTAAACAATGAAAAAAGAAAGTTATTAACACCTGAAAACGAAGCTGCTTATGGTGATATGCTTATTTATTTACGTTTTACTAGCGTTCCGCAAAAGCAAATGGAAGAATTGCTTTTAGAAATATTGGATCATCTTTTAGAAGCGCAAGAAGATGGTAAAAATGCACATGATATTTTCGGAGAAGATTTAAAAGCTTACTGCGACGAATTGATTAACTCTTCAGAGCATCAAAATTCTTTCCAACAAGCTACCGTTATTGGATTTGCAGTTAGTTTATTATTAGCTATTCAAATTGGATACGATACATTTACTACTCTTATGCAAAAACTATTTACAGATACAAACACTTCAGGAATTCCACTTAGTATTCCTGGAACAATATTATCTGCTATCGTTTTAACAATTGGTGCTTTCATAACTTTTTCGTTATTTAGACGTTTTTCTTTTACAATACTGGCTTCCTGGAAACAAAAAGCACTCCTCTTATTATCAGTGTTTATACCTTTTATCTTATCAGTTTTTTCAAACGTATTTTTTAAAACACAACCATACTTATTTTATAATTTGTCTATTTGGCAAGGTGCTCTTGTTACACTTTCTTTTTATATTCTGTACAAATTTTTATATAAAACATCTAAATTTTAACAGCCCTTCAAACGGCTGTTTTTCTTCTGTCTAATTTTACAAATTGAAAAATTTCATAAAGAAAATAAGAAAAATGCAAAATAATTAAAGTTAATTGTTGACGTGATGCTTTTATTATCGGTATCATAAATCTTCGTGAGCAATTATTTTTCGTTATACGATTTTTTTATTATTACTGAATTTTTGAGAGGAGAAATTAGATGTCAGTTAAGAAGAAAACGCAAGTACGCACCGGCAAAATGGTACGTGAACTAATGTTAGCAGACGAAGATGTAAATGCTTCGCTAATTATGGTATACAGTGAAAACGGTGTAAACGCAGAAATTAAAATCGAGGGCTTAACGCCGAAATGTAACGAAGAATTATTTTTGAGCGGAAACGTGGATTGGAACAAGAGTGTTATTTATAAAATTGTTGATTTCACTGGGAACGCGGAAGTTGGTAAAGTTACATTAACAGCGATGAATAAGAACAATGTTTCTCTAGAAATTGAACGCGTTATGTGGAGCAAAGAAAATAAAGAAGCTGCTGAGCAAGAAGAAACAGTTGTAGAAGCTACTCCGAACAAAGAAGTAGTTGTAGAGGCTCCTAAAGCAGTTACACCCGCTCCTAAACCTGTTATGCGTGTAGAAACACCCGCTATAACACCTAAGCCTACTCCGGTACCAACGCCGAAGTCAGTAAGTGTTGAAGCAGCTGTAGAACTATCTACTCCAGCACCTGTGAAAAAAGCAGTACCTACTCCAGTTACAAAGCAAGAGACAGCACCGGTTACTCCTGCAAAACCGAAGCAACCTGCTTTGACTGAAACAAATACAAAACTACAAGAAAATTATGTTAAACTTGTGAAAAAGACAATTGAAGTTTGTCAAGATTACGAGCTTGGCATCGACATAGATGATTCTATTGAAGGATTAAAAAAAGAGCTACAAAGCCAAGGTATTAGCGTTACATTCGACAAAGAAATTATGGACGTTGTAAATCGCCTTCGTTCTTTACAAGATAAAGGAATCAAAGTAGAAAAAGTACTTAATTTACTATAAAAATAAGGAGATGGCGGTCGCCATCTCCTTATTTTTTATAATTCCATTCATTACTTTCATACTTCTCTTTTGCTAAAGTTTGAACTTCATGAAGCTGTTCTTCTGTTAGTTCATACGGCACAAGCTCTATATCTAAACCTTTTTCAAATCCAGTTTCAAACGCTTTGATTAACTGTTCAATCGTAAATGTACGGTCTGTCAACTCATTAATCGCTACCGCTTTAGAAGAAAACATGTTTTTCATACGCTCTTTTACACGTTCATTCGGGAATAAAAATAGATCGTATAACTCATCTAAATCTATTTCTAACGGAATAGAACCGTGCTGTAAGATAACCCCTTTTTGACGTGTTTGAGCACTACCTGCGATTTTTCTTCCTTCAACTACAATTTCATACCAAGATGGTGCATCAAAACATACTCCTGAACGCGGATTTTTTAAATTCTCACGATCCTCTTCTGTTTTCGGAACTGCATAATACGCTTCTAATCCTAATGCCTTAAAACCGTCTAATAAGCCTTGCGAAATAACGCGGTATGCTTCTGTAACTGTTTTTGGCATATCCGGATGATCTTCAGACACAATAACACTGTACGTTAATTCTTTGTCATGTAGTACACCCCTGCCGCCTGTTTGACGACGAACGAATCCATATTTTTTTTCGTTAACTACATCCATATTTATATCTTTTTCAACACGCTGAAAATACCCGACTGTTAATGTTGGTACTTCCCATTCGTAAAAACGAATTGTTGGTGGCATTTTCTTTTCACTTTGCCAATTTAATAAACATTCATCTAACGCCATATTAAATGCTGGTGAACATTGACCAGAGTTAATATAACACCATTTTTCTTTTCCCATCCTGCACCTCATATAACCAATTATTTTTCACATTCTCTAGTCTACCAAATTCGACAAAATTTGTGAAAGAATACGAAATTTCTTCTTATATACAAATGAATCTGTTGCATAAATACATATGGGCATTATAATATTGAAAGTAGGATAAGAAAAAAGGGAGCGATAGAATCGTGTCAACAAACTTGATTATTATACTAGCCGCAATTGCAGCATTCATCGGCTACACTGTATGGATGTATTTCTATCAGAAAAAATTAATTAAAACACTTTCAGAAGAAGAATTTCGCGCTGGCTACCGTAAAGCACAGCTTATCGATATTCGCGAAGCAGATGAATTTAACGCGGGACATATTTTAGGTGCGCGTAACATTCCATTATCACAAATTCGCCTTCGCCACAAAGAACTTCGCCAAGATCAACCAGTTTATTTATATTGCCAAAGCGGATTCCGTACAGGTCGTGCAGCTCAATACTTAAAAAAACAAGGCTACACAGATTTCTACCAATTAAAAGGTGGATTTAAATCTTGGTCAGGCAAAATTAAAAAGAAATAACATACAAAAACTAGCTGCATGATACAGCTAGTTTTTTATTCCATATTGTTCGCAATGTACAGTAGATTTTGTTTAATCACATCTTCATCTTTCTCATCTACATTACGATATAATAGCTGATATTCAATCCCCTTCTCTTTCCATATAAGCGTAGCAAATTCGTCCCCTCGCTCGTAATCATCCTTATTTTTAAAATAAGCAGGTGCTCCATTATTCAATTTCATTTGTTCTTGAAATCGATTTTCTTCTACGAGGTATGGAAAACTGTAAGAAAAGTTGGCCACTGTTAATTCTATATAATCGTGCCTTCCTTTCTCTTGTTGCTTATATTTAATCGTTAAAACAGCATTCTTCTTTCCCATCGTTCTTACCTCTCCCTGCACATCACTCGTAATGTCATAAGGTAAAAACGTTGGAACTTTAAACTTCGCCGGAAAATATTTTGGAAGTTCCTTTAGCGGAATCGGATCAGTAACACGGTCCTTAGCCCCTCCTGTTGTTCCTACAAATGTTTTTTCTTCTTGCATCGTTTGCTGAAATGAACATGAGCTAAGTATTACACTAGAAAACACGAAACAAATGATTCCTTTTTTCAATTTGTTTCCGCCCTTTCATACCGCTCTCTTAACGAGTGAAGCGTTTATACTCTCTTCTATTCGCTTCGTTATCAAACGCCTCCTCCGAAAACTTTCCACGTTATTCTCACACATTCTGACAAAAATTCTTTGCAGACATACAAAAAAGACCCCACTATTCTTACGCCCAAATAAAAAGGTTACGCGAACAACAGAAGTCATGCTTATAACATAGATTGTGAAAAGCTTTTCAGGTCAAGATTTTTTTCATTCTTATTATTTTCCCCTTATAATTAAGGAAAGAGGTGATACATATGGCCAATATAAAACAAATTGCAAAAACTGCTGGTGTATCTATATCAACTGTTTCTCGTGTTCTTAATAATCATCCATACGTAAAAGAAGAAAAGCGTAAGCGTGTTTTAGATGCAGTTGAAGAATTGAACTATGCAAAAAATATAAATGCTATCCATTTAATAAAGGGTAAAACATATACAATTGGCGTTATGCTACCTTTTATTAACCTTCCGTACTTTAGCACGATCATTGAAGGAATCGGAAATGAAGCGTTAGCAGCTGGATATCATATTAATTTATGCCAAACGAATTACGATAGTATTGAAGAAATTCGCGTTCTTGAAATGATGAAAATGAAGCAATTTGACGGGATGATTATTTGCTCTCGCACGAGTTCATGGGAACAAATTGAACCGTTCGCAAAATTTGCCCCTATTATTTCATGTGAAAAAATGAAACATCCCCTCATTTCATCTGTCTATGTAGATCATTACGAAGGATTCCGCCTTGGTACTTCCTATTTACTCAGTAAAGGTCATGAAAAAATCGGCATTTGTTTAGCAAGAAAAACAAGTGCTAATTCAATCGAGCGTGAAAAAGCTTTCGCCGATACTCTTCGTCAAGAAGGAAAAACAGTGCACCCTGATTGGGTTTTTCATCAATGTTATACGATGCAGGACGGGGCACAAGTACTCCATCGCATTTTAAATATGAAAAATCGCCCAACCGCTATTGTTACAGCGAACGATCAAGTTGCTGCTGGCTTATTAACAGAGGCAAAAAAACATGGCATTCGCATACCTGAAGACCTCGCTATACTGGGATTTGATAACCATGAAATTTCAAAAGCATTAGAAATTTCAACTATTGAACATCCTGGGCTCACAATGGGCTCACATGCTTTTTCTTTATTCCATAAACAAATTCAAAGCGAGCAAATTATCGGCAGCGCAGAAGAACTTTCATTCCATTTAATTGAGCGAGAAACAGTCTAAAAAAGAGCGTTAACTATAGCGCTCTTTTTTTATCCCTTCACCTATTGACTTTATATTTTTCATCTCATATAATTAACCTAACGAACGGTAGGTAGGGGATGAAAATGACAGCAAACCGCATTAAAGCTGTAGCACTTTCTCATTTCGCACGCTACGGCTATGAAGGAACTTCATTAGCAAATATTGCTCAAGAAGTTGGGATTAAAAAACCATCGATTTACGCACACTTTAAAGGAAAAGAAGAGCTATATTTTACATGCTTGGAATCCGCTCTTCAAAAAGATTTGCAAAGCTTCACAGACGATATCGAAAATTTTTCAAAATCGTCTACTGAAAAATTGCTCTTAAATTTGTTAAAAGGCTATGCAAAACGATTTGGTGAAAGTGAAGAATCAATGTTTTGGTTACGAACTTCTTATTTTCCGCCGGATGCATTTCGCGAACAAATTATTGATAAAGCGAATGTACACATTGAAAATGTCGGAAAACTTTTATTCCCTGTGTTTAAAAGAGCAAGCGAACAAGATGAACTGCATAACATTGAAGTAAAAGACGCTTTGGAGGCTTTTTTATGCTTACTTGACGGCCTTATGGTTGAACTACTATACGCAGGTTTAAATCGTTTTGAGACACGTTTAGAAGCTTCTTGGAAAGTATTTTGGCGCGGACTTTCAAACTGACGGATTGCTCCTTTGCAATGCGTCGTTTTTAAGCCCTTTACCTAACGACTGGTAGGAAGGAGAAATGACATATGGCATGGATTTATGTAATCATAGCTGGTATTATTGAAATCTTTTGGGTTATTGGACTTAAAAAAGCGGAGGCACCACTTGAGTGGGCTGGTGTTGCTCTATTAATTACAATTAGTTTCGTCTTATTATTTAGAGCTTATAAAGATTTACCTGTCGGTACTGTATATGCAGTCTTTACAGGAATTGGAGCTGGTGGAATCGTTCTTACCGAGATTTTCATCTTCGGAGAACCTTTCTCTATTGTAAAAGTATTATTAATCGGTTTAATCTTCTTCGGCGTAATTGGTTTAAAACGAGTAACAGAAGAAAAAGAATCGAAGGAGGCTGCATAAAATGGCTTGGGTATTTTTAATTCTAGCTGGTATTTGTGAAATTATTGGTGTACTCTTTATGAAAGTAGCCACTGAAAAGAAAGGCTGGGCACCAAAAGTTATTTTAATCGCTAACTTCGGCGTAAGCTTCTTCTTCTTATCCCTTGCAATGAATACATTACCGATGGGAACTGCTTACGCAATTTGGACTGGAATCGGAACTGCCGGAAGTGCACTTCTCGGTATTCTTATTTTCCGTGAATCAGCGGATTGGCGTCGCCTTGCCTTCTTAAGCTGCATTCTGTGCGGCGCTGTTGGCTTAAAATTATTAGGCTAACGTGAGGTGAATGTCATGTGGAAAGAAAAAGGAAAACAAATGTTAGCATGGATTACACTCGGGATCGTCATTCTATTACAAATAAGTTTTCATATAATAGAATGGTTGTTTCATAAAGTAATATCCATTCTTACATTCCTTCCTAACATGGCACTTGAAATTGCATCTATCGCTTGGTCAATTATTGCCTCCATTACAATCGTAATTATATGGAGTATTTCCAAGCTATGGAACAAGTTATTAAAAAAGGACAGTTCTTCTGAAAAAGAATAACTGTCCTTTTTTATATTCATTTAGATTTTCTATAGAAATTTGATACGATAAGACAAAGCAGACCAACTATGACAACACTTATACCAATCCCTTTATGCAAACTAGGAAATAGCGGCGGTATATCTGAATAAAAATTTGCTAATATGATACCAATTGAGGATAAAAGTACCCCTATTCTATATAACCATTTTCTTTTCATCATCATTCTCCCCTAAAATTTTTCATATCCTTCTTTCTTTTGGACATACTACCTAAAAAAGGAGTGGGTTATATGCAAAATTCTATACATAAGCAGATCCTATTTTTATTTTTCCTCTTTCTCATTTTCGTTATCGTTTTCAGCTTTATATTACATACTCCAAAAGATTTGCCGAATAACGTTTCTGTTTATAAACTGCTGCTTTCCTATTGTCATTATTGAAGAAGGTGCCTTTTATGAGGCACCTTTTAAAATTCTCTTTTTTCATATAGCTTAATCGAAGCGAAGACAGATGCTATGAACATGCATATTGAACTAACGAACAATAAGCTATTATATAGTTGAATTTGTTCCAGGTTGATTTGAAAGAACGTCTCTAAAATAACAATCGGTGCTATAAATATGAATATCGTAATAAAAACAGTTTTTTTATACCCTAGCCAAAATGATATCGGTAAAACAAAGCTTAAATATACTAAAATAAAGCTAATACTAGCAACCACTGTCGTTTCAATAAATTCAAATACATTAACTCCATTCTTCATTCCCATCGTGAAACAGCCAATCGTTACGCTTATGAAAAGAATAATAATTGCTACTATATACTTTGCAAATACAATTTCTTTTTTCAATATTGGTAAACTATTTAATATAACTTCACTCTCATTTTTACTATCCTCATTAAATGTTTTAACGGTTGCCATAACTGTAAAAATGACTGACATAATTACGAATAAATTTTTCGTATCTGTTAAAGCCATATAAAAGAAAATAGGATACAGTATGTACCAAATTAAAAATTTCCATTGGACGATGAAGTCTTTTAAAATTAGTTGTTTCAACAACATTCCCCTCCCCTCACAAATCACGCTCATTATACAAATTAATTGAGAGTAACATAGACATGATATATAAAAGAAGCAGTCCTGCTATGAAACAAATATTTATGAATATACTAGTGTTCCAATCATTTTCTACACTTAACCATACGTTACTTACAATCAGTCCACTTAAATACCCAAATGCAATTCCGATAAAAGGAGCAATTTGTTTTGCACTGCTATATCCTACTGAAAATTCAATCGGGAGCACAATTATGCTATAAACAAAACCACCTGTTATTCCTCCGAGAATCGCTCCCCATAGAATAAATACAGTTGTATTTTCGTTTTGCAACTGGATTAAACTAACGGCAAATGGGAAAATCCCACCTAAAGCAACTAAAATACTTACAAATATGTATTTCGCTATGACAATTTCTTTACGCTGCAACGGTAAACTATTTATTATCATTTCACTTTTATTTTTATCCTCATAACTCATTGACAGCATCATTCCAAGAACAGGTATAAACATGCTAAATGTCATCAGAAAACTATCACTACGAAAATCAACAATAGCAAGGAAAAACAAGCATATAAGATAAGCAAACCCTAACTTTCTTTGCAACATCATATCTTTTAAGACTAGTTGCTTGATCATATATTACACCTCCTAGTATGAAAAGAGCCTTTTCTACAAATCACGTGCTTCATAAATTTTAATTGTAAGAAACATAGAAGCGATATAAATACTAACTAATGTAATGAATCCAATTATAAATACACCAATATGTAGAGGATTCATAATCCACTCAAGAAATGAAGGTGTTGTTTCATTGAGCCAATCACTAATAAATATCCAAAGTATCCCCCCAACTATTATTGAAGCAGCTGCTATTATACTTATTACCGCCTTCGATTTTGTAACATAATAAATAGGGAAAAAGGTGACCATCCAAAATACGGCGTAAACAATTCCATTTATTACTTCATACCATGAAATCTCAATATAAAGTTTAGGATAGTATGCACCGATATCACCAATAACAGCGATACCTCTTATAAGAAAAACAACTAGCATAGTGGAAACCATGCCCCCTACAATGAATATTGCACAGGAAATATATCTAGCAATTATGATATCCTTTCTACTTAACGGTAAACTATTCATAATAATGTCACTTGTATTTCGTTCATCTATTACGACTAATATCATAACTGCGGAAAGAGTTATAAATAAACAACTCATAGGAAACAGCATTCCATCACCGGGTTCAAACAAAAAGAATACAAAGGGTATAGTAAGATACACTGGCCATATCCCCCGAAAAAAGAACAAATCTTTATATACGAGCTGACGCATAGGCACCTCTCCCTTTCGCGGTATAAACGATAATATCATCTAATGTAGGCTTTTCTATTACAACCTCATTTCCAAACCAATCGATAATTGCTTGTTTATCCTCTGCTAAACCTTCGAAACCAAATTTATTTTTTCGTAATCCAACAAATAGCTCTTTTCCTTCTCGGTCTAATAAATCATTGCTTCCCTTTACGATTACGTAGTTCTCCATTAATTCATCTTTCTCACCAGTAAATATAATTTCTCCGTCATTGATAAACGTAATGTAATCTGCGATGCGTTCTAGGTCTGTTGTAATGTGCGTTGAAAATAAGACAGACACTTCATCCTCCATCACAATTTCCTGCAGCATATCAAGCAATTCACTTCGAACAACTGGGTCTAATCCTGCTGTGGGTTCATCCATAATAATAAATTCCGCATGGTGTGAAAGTGCGATTGCAATCGCAAATTTCATTTTCATCCCTTTGGATAACGCTTTAATCTTTTTATACTTTGGAACTTGTAATCTCTGCATATACGATTGATACTGCTTTTCGTCCCACTTTTTATATAACGGTGCAATAATCCGTTTCATTTGCTCACACGTTAAATCTTCGTAATAATGATTTTCATCATATACAAAACCAATATTTTGTTTTATTTCCTTTTCGGCTTTCTTATTGTCCTTACCAAAAATTTTTATATCACCGCTCTCTTTTCTGATTAAATTCATAATCATTTTGATCGTCGTACTTTTCCCAGCTCCATTCGGTCCGATAAATCCCATAATATATCCACGTGGCAATGTAAAACTTACATTTTCCACTGAGAAATCTTGATAAGTTTTACAAACGTTTTTTAGCTCTAACATCTCTTATTCCCCCTCATATAAACACGCAATCATCTGTTGCAACTCTTCAAGTGAAAGCTGCAACACTTTACTTTCATTCACAATCTCTTCCACTTTACTTTCCAATAGACGTAGCCGCTGTTCTTTTAATAGTTCATTATTTTTACGTGAAACATAAGTCCCCTTCCCAGCAACAGTTTCTATATATCCTTCTTTTTCAAGCTCCTCGTATGCACGCTTCGTTGTAATTACACTAATTTGTAATTCCTTCGCTAAACTACGAATAGACGGTAATTGATCTCCACCCTTTAAACCACCATTTAAAATAAGCTGGCTTAATTGTTTCCTTATTTGCACATAAATAGGGTCTTGGGAAGAATTCGAAATAATAATATTCATGTTTTCCTCCAGTGTGTATATACTGTATATATATTATATATACAGTATATACACACCATCCTATTTTTGGCAAGAAAAAAAGACCAACATTTTCCTGTTGGTCTTTCGTATATGTATCACTTTTCAAAGCGATCTAACATTTCGTCTCTCATTCCGAAACTAACAACCGCAATTCCTACATACATAAAAAGAAGGAATGCTGGATGAACTGTATTGTACCAGCTACTATCAACAATTAAATAAATCGTTAACGCCACAACAAGAACAAACGCTAAAATAAACATATAAAAGTGTCTTGTATTATCCATGATAAACTCCTCTCTTCTCTCTTCACCATTCAACAGTATATTGTATCGAATAATTCGATATGACTCAAGGTTAACTTTCTGTTATGTAATCAAGTTCCACCTTTACAATGTCCTCACACGCTATTGAAATGATTGTTCCTTGTTTATCAATCGCTGTCACTTCTCTATTATCCATTACACGGTGCGCTACTCTTTCTAACACTTTTCCTTGGTCTCTGTAACAAAATTCTTTTACATCTTTAATTGTTTCTCCATTTTCTAAATGGTATACCATTCTATAACATCGATATCCCACGCTTCCACCCCCGCCTTGCTCGTTTTTTCACATATACATAAAAATGAGTAATTTCTACCTCATCACATCTTCTTAATTTCAATAAAATTCTAACAAAAATAAATACTTTTATCAAACCGACTTTTTCAACAAAACCACCTATAAAACCGCATCTTTACAGCAATATGAAACAAAAAATATAAATTTTTAACATTTTTTTCATTCTAGCTGCACCAATGTTGCAAAAAAAAAGAACCCGCATATAGCGAGTTCTTTTTATTCCAATCACACTTGTACAGGTGCTAGCTTTTCATAACGTAAAACTGGTTTACGAGCAGCCAATGTTTCATCCAAACGTTTTATTACCGTTGTATGTGGTGCTTCTTGTACAACTTCTGGATTTTCTTCTACCTCTTTAGCAATTTGAATCATCTTATCAATGAAACCATCTAATGTTTCTTTTGATTCTGTTTCTGTTGGCTCAATCATAATACATTCTTCCACATTTAATGGGAAGTAAATTGTTGGTGGATGGTAACCAAAATCAAGCAGACGTTTTGCAATATCTAATGTACGTACACCAAGTTTCTTTTGACGACGACCTGATAATACAAATTCATGCTTGCAATGCCTATCGAACGGAAGATCATAGAATGGTGCTAATCTTCTCATCATATAGTTCGCATTTAATACAGCATACTCAGTTACTGCACGTAGTCCATCTGGACCCATAGAACGAATATATGTGTATGCACGAACGTTAATTCCGAAGTTACCATAGAATGGTTTCACACGCCCAATTGCTTCTGGACGATCATAGTTGAAGTGATAGCCATTTTCCGTTTTCTCTAAAATCGGTTTTGGTAAGTACGGAATTAAATCAGCTTTCACACCTACTGGACCAGAACCTGGACCACCGCCGCCATGCGGACCTGTAAATGTTTTATGAAGGTTTAAATGTACAACGTCAAATCCCATATCTCCTGGGCGCGCTTGGCTTAATACCGCATTTAAGTTTGCACCATCATAGTATAATTTACCGCCTGCGTTATGGACGATTTCTGCCATTTCTAAAATATTTTCTTCGAATAGGCCTAATGTATTTGGATTTGTTAACATAAGTGCTGCTGTTTCTTCGTTTACAACACGTTTTAAATCATCTAAGTCAACAAGACCATGTTCATTTGATTTCACCGTAATTGTTTCAAAACCAGCTACTGTTGCAGACGCCGGGTTTGTTCCGTGAGCAGAATCAGGAACAATTACTTTCGTACGGTTAAAGTCACCATTTGCTTCATGGTATGCACGAATCAACATTAAACCTGTCCATTCTCCATGTGCACCAGCTGCTGGTTGTAAGGTAACAGTATCCATACCTGTAATTTCAATTAAATGTTCTTGTAAGTCGTACATTAATTCCATTGCACCTTGCACTGTTTTTTCATCTTGAAGTGGATGAATATTTGCAAAGCCTGCGAAGCGAGCTACGTTTTCATTAATTTTCGGATTATATTTCATCGTACAAGATCCAAGTGGATAGAATCCAGAATCAACGCCGTGGTTACGGTTTGAAAGCGCTGTGTAATGGCGCATAATATCAAGTTCAGATACTTCTGGAAGCTCTGCATCTTCAACGCGAATATAATCGCTCTCAAATACATCTTCTAATTTTACTTCTTCTACATCTAGTTTGGGTAAGCTATATCCTACGCGTCCTTCTTTAGTCACTTCAAAAATAAGTGCTTGGTCTTGGTTCTTCATTGGATAGCCCCCATTTCGTTTACAAGTGTGTCAATTTCCTCTTTTGTACGAAGCTCTGTTACTGCTACAAGCATATGGTTTTCATGCTCTTTATAATCACGGCCTAGGTCGTAACCACCGATAATATTCTTTTGTATTAATACATCATTTATTTCTTTAACTGGACGTTTACAATCTACAACAAATTCATTGAAGAATGGTCCAGCGAACGTTACAGTGAAGCCTTTCGCTTCAAATTGACGTTTTGCATATTGTGCTTTAGAAATATTTTGACGTGCCATTTCTTTCACACCTTGTTTTCCAAGTGCCGTCATTGCAACTGATGCTGCTAATGCATTTAAAGCTTGGTTTGAACAAATGTTAGACGTCGCTTTATCACGGCGAATATGCTGTTCACGTGCTTGTAACGTTAATACAAACCCACGTTTACCATCTGAATCTACAGTTTGTCCGACAAGACGTCCTGGAATTTTACGCATAAATGCTTTCGTTGTTGCAAAGTAACCACAATGAGGTCCACCAAACTGCGTTGGGATACCAAATGGCTGTGCATCACCGATTACAATATCAGCACCAAATTTTCCTGGCGGTGTTAATGCGCCTAATGATAATGGATTTGAAGAAACGATAAACAATGATTTTTGTTGATGAACGATTTTTTCGATATCAGCTAACTTTTCAACTTGTCCGAAGAAGTTTGGATATTGAACGATTACGCAAGCAACTGTATCATCTACTTCACTTTGTAATACGTCTAAATCTGTTACACCGTCTTTATGATCAATTTCAACAACTTCAAGATGTTGACCTTTTGCATATGTTTCAAGTACCGCTCTTGATTCTGGATGAACTGCCTTAGATACAAGAATTTTCTTTTTGCGTGTATGACCAGCTGCTAACATTGCCGCTTCAGCTAAAGCTGTACCTCCGTCATACATAGAAGAGTTTGCTACATCCATTCCTGTTAATTCACAAATCATTGTTTGGAACTCAAAAATTGCTTGTAATTCTCCTTGTGAAATTTCTGGTTGGTATGGTGTGTAAGCTGTATAAAATTCTGAACGAGAAATAACATGATCAACAATTACTGGAGCATAATGATCGTATACACCTGCTCCTAAGAAAGAAGCATATTCTTTTAAGTTCGCATTTTTGCTAGCCATTTGAGATAGCTCTTTTAAAAGCTCTGGCTCTGATTTTGCTTCTTTAATTTTTAAATCCCCTTTAAAACGAACACTCTCTGGAATATCAGAGAATAACTCATCAATCGTTTGAACGCCGATTGTTTGTAACATTTCTTTTTTGTCTTCTTCTGTCATTGGAAGATAACGATGCAACATGAAATCTACCCCTCTCCCCGTTACTTTGAACGTTTATAAAATGGTGTTGGAACAACTACTGCTTTGACGCGTTTATTACGAATTTCAATTTCTACTTCTGTATCAACTGCTGCGTATTTTACATCAATTAGTGCTAAACCAATGCTTTTCTTTAACGTTGGAGATTGTGTACCACTCGTTACTTCCCCGATTTTTTCTTCTCCTATAAATACAGGGTAATGCGTACGAGGAATACCGCGTTCGATTACTTCGATGCCGACTAATTTACGAGATGCACCGTTTTCTTTTTGCTCTTTTAACGTTTCTTTTCCAAAGAAATCTACTTCTTTATTTGGTTTTACCGCAAAGCCAATTCCCGCTTCAATCGGTGTAATATCTTTTGATAACTCTTGTCCGTATAACGGAAGTGTTGCTTCGAAGCGAAGTGTATCACGAGCACCTAAGCCACATGGTTTTAACCCCTCTTCTGCTCCCACTTCAAGAAGTTTCTCCCAAAGTTTTGCTGCATCTTCACTCTTACAGTAAATTTCGAATCCATCTTCACCTGTGTAACCTGTACGAGATACAAGTGCAGGAATTCCATCTACAAGAATATTATTTTTAAATTTAAAGAACTTAATTTCTTTCAAATCTTCTGACACAACTTTTTGTAAAATGCCTTCTGCTTTTGGTCCTTGAATTGCAAGCTGCGCAACTTCACTAGAAACATTGACTACTTTCGCATCGCCAATTACATGGCTAGCTAACCATTCGTAATCTTTCTCGATATTTGATGCATTGATTACTAATAAATAGTCTTCTTCACCACGTTTGTAGATTAATAAATCATCTACTGTGCCACCATTTTCATAGCACATAGCTGTATATTGTGCGCCCCCTACCTTTAAGGTAGATACGTCATTTGTAACAACACGTTGTAAAAATGCTAAACTATCTACACCTTTTACCTCTACTTCTCCCATATGAGATACATCGAACAAACCTGCTCCTGTACGTACAGCTTCATGTTCCTCTTTAATGCTTGAAAATTGAACTGGTAATTCCCAACCACCGAAGTCGACTGTTTTCCCACCATACTTCGCGTATACATCAAATAACGGTGTACGTTGTAATGTAATCATGCTCTTTCCCCCTTATGCTCTGACAAATCAATAAAAGTTGCTTCCCATATCTAAACATTTTCATTCTGAAAATATAGGATATACGGAATCTCAGTATATTTTTTTATGAAAGCGTAAATAAAAAATTGCTTTCTTGGATAAAATACGAAAGATTCCACACATTTCACACCATTATCCTAACATCATTCGCTATATTTCATCAATATTCTAGCATAAAAAATAATTTAGAATTTTTTATTCTTAATCATATTAAATACAACTTTTAAGATTTAGACCTTTATCGCTGTCTATTCTTTAACTTTTAGTAATTGTGATAGCGCCTTATTACAAGGCTTATAATAAAGATTTTTTTAATAATCACTTTAGTTTATAAAAGGTGGGAGAGTCTTAATGAATGTCGATATTTCCGTAGATCGAACATGGCAAAACAATTTTTTAAAAAGAATTGATGAAGATGGTCCTTGGACAAATTGGGATTTATATCATTTAGCTTATAAAACAGAGAAATCGTTACTCGTCCCTACTTTTGATGGATTGCAAGCACCGAAACATTTATCACATTTCACGCCGCTTCCACATCAATTAGAGGTCGCTCAAAATGTCATTGAACAAATGAATGGTAAAGCGATTCTAGCAGACGAAGTCGGACTTGGAAAAACGATTGAAGCTGGACTTATTTTAAAAGAATATATGGTTCGAGGACTTGTAAAAAAGGTACTCATTCTCGTTCCAGCTTCTCTCGTATCTCAGTGGGCGTATGAACTAAACACAAAATTTTTTATTCCTGCGGTCGCTCAAAAGAAAAGTTATTCTTGGGAACAAGCTGATGTCATCGTTTCATCAATCGATACTGCGAAACGTTCACCGCATCGCGATATCGTTTTAAACCTAGAGTATGACCTTATTATTATCGATGAAGCACATAAACTAAAAAATAATAAAACAAAAAACTATGAATTTGCACAGCGATTAAAAAAGAAGTTTTGTTTATTACTAACTGCAACTCCTGTTCAAAATAAAATTGATGAAATCTTCAACCTCGTTTCTTTATTAAAACCAGGTCATTTAGGCAATCAATCTAATTTTGAAGAATATTACGCTTCCAAAAATCGTTCCACTGAATCCGATGAAGATTTAAAAGCTCTTATCAATAAAGTAATGGTTCGAAATAGACGCAATAACACTGGCATTGATTGGCCGAAAAGGCATGTACGAACAATCTTCGTTGAATTTAATGAAGAAGAACAAGCTTTGTATAATGAAATTGAAAATTGGCGTGGACAAGATGCCGTCACATCTGCTTTCTCATCCTTAACTTTAAAACGGGAAGCATGTAGTAGTCGTGAAGCTGTTTACTATTCATTAAAAAAACATGTAGAAAAAAGGCAGAAAGAAAATGAGCATTACATAAAGGACCCACATATTGATGTGCTGATGGATAAAATTAATTATATTCCGTTTAACTCCAAAGCAAATAAAGCACTAGAGCTTATAAAAGAAATTGACGATAAAGTCATTATCTTCACTGAATATAGAGCTTCACAAATGTATTTACAATGGTTCTTACAACAACATGGCATTTCCTCTGTACCATTTCGCGGTGGATTTAAGCGCGGGAAAAAAGATTGGATGAAGGAGCTTTTCCAAAATCGTGCCCAAGTATTAATTGCGACCGAAGCTGGTGGTGAAGGAATTAACTTACAATTTTGTAGCCATATGATTAATTACGACTTACCGTGGAATCCAATGCGACTCGAGCAAAGGATTGGACGTATTCACCGTCTTGGACAAAAAAATGATGTTCATATTTATAACTTAGCAACAAAGCACACTGTTGAAGAGCACATTTTAAAACTACTATATGAAAAAATTAATTTATTTGAACGTGTAATCGGTGAACTCGATGAAATTTTAACGAGAATCAACATGAAAAATATTGATGCGCATATTCAAGAAATTTTCGCGCAGTCAAAAAGCGAAGGTGAAATTCGAATCAAGATGGAAAATTTAACATCTATTATCGATTTTGCGAAGCGCAATGAAGCAGAGGTGCAGGACTATGCAGCAAAATGAAATTCATAATTACTTATACAACTTTTTTGAGGCGAATAACTGTGAAATTTTAGAGCGTTCCCCTCACCTATTAGACGTGCAGTTAACAATTGAAATGGATAAGTTATTAATGAACCGCCCTTTCTATTGGCACTATCTTGAAAAAACAGGAGGCGTTCCGAACCCGATGCGCCTTACTCTTATTACAAATCCGGAAAACGAAGAAAACGACGGTGAACTTATTCATTACGGTTCACCACGTTTGCATCAAATATTTGAAACGACAAAAGAACTAGGCTCATACATACGTTTATATGAGGAAGTGAAACATAGCGGGGCAACTCATACCCCCCTTCATCCTTGGCTTGGTGTAAATATAAAAGTATCTTATCAATGCGACCGAAAAAAAGACATACTTCATTCCATCGGTATTCATCTTATTTCCGGGACAATGATTGCAAACTTTCATGACACTTTAGCAGAGATCAAACTCACACCGAAAATACCTGATTTTTGTTTTACGCTCTCACCTATCATTAAGCCACAAAGTGGCTTACAACGTATAGAGGATGCTTTAAAAAGTATAATCGCTGAAGATGACCACACGTGGGCAAAAGAAGCGAGAGTGCGTTGGAATCACGATTTAGACCTTTTAAATCGATTTTACGAAGATAGCGATGAACTTCCAGAAAGCTATGAAATTGAAAAGCAAGCATTACAAGAACAATACGAACCACGTATTACAATACAAATTATAAACGGTGGTCTCTTTTATGTTACCGCAAATCATTTTCTATCTTAAAGAAAGCTCCTTCAACTGTTGAAGGAGCTTTCTTTAAGATGTTTTTCCATCCTATTCTCTATCGTCATTACGCTCTTGTTGTTTTTTCTCTGTCATACGTTTTTGATTTGCACGGTCCTTCGCGCTTACATGATTTGCATCAGTTGGAAGATTTTTTTTTGAACGACCAATTCCATTGCTCATCTTTTCCCCTCCTTTTTACACACTTCAAAATGCACCTTTATTTTCAGCTAAAAGCACAATCCTTATACAAAAAAAATAAGAGCAGCCAGTAGCTGCTCTTACTCATTCACGTATTTTTGAAACATATCATGGATGCCTTGATTTACGAGGTTCGAGATCTGTTCGTCAGATTTATTCGGATAACGATCACGCAATCTGATAGATGCCTTCACCATTAAATTTTCTAATACAGAACGGCCACCTTCTCCATAAATAATTTCAGCATACTTAACAAGTCTTCCATCCTCTAATGTTGCTGGATTATGATTGAAGAAAAATTTACTCATTGTCTCCACCTCTCTCTTTGATAACGTTTACATTTATATAGATTATTTATGTTATTTATTTCACAATATTGTATGCATGTATATTTAATTAGTTTCATTATAAAGCAACATATCAATAGTAAATATGTGATTTTCCGTCCATTTTGTGAACAAAGCAAAAAATGAAAGCGTTTCCTTTATTATATACTAAAAAAACTTACTACGCTAGGGGCAATTTCTTAATCTATTAAACATCTACTTTTCTTTTTTTTCATTAACCTTATACAATTTTCAGAAATTATATTATAAAATATATGTATGACTTAAGGAGGCCATGTATGAATCAAAATAAAAAAGCTATATTAGATCTTGTCTTTTATCTCGTATTCCCGTTCCTCATTTGGAAATTTGCAAAACCTTATATCGATCCTTATTACGCAATGTTAATTTCCTCTGTTCCGGGGATTATTTATACACTGTATACCTTTAAAAAAGAAAAACAGTTTAACGTTACAGGGTTCTTTATTTTAATTACACTTATTTCTAATACAGCGGTAGACTTAATATCTGGATCAGCGGAACGAATGCTATGGAATGATGCATATTATCATATCGTACTTGGCTGCATCGTTATATGTACAATCTTTATGAAAAAACCAATTATGTTATATTTCGCAGCGGATATCGCAGCGCTGCAAGGCCATGACCGCGATAAAAGTCGCGAGCTTTACCGGGATAGTCGCATATATCCAGCACTGCAATATTTAACACTATTTTTCGGTCTTCAATTTATATTAAAAAGCTTCTTGAAAATCTATTTCATCTCTGTTTTCGGTGTAGATGGATATGGTGAAATGAGAGCTATTATGACCGCTGTTGGCTGGGGGATTTCTATTTGTATCGGAATTGGATTTGTATGGGTAAACAATAAAATACATGCAGTTACTGAGGAAAAAGAATCCGTGCAGTAAATAACAATCCCCTAGTATATGATGCTACTAGGGGATTGTTATTTTGCTAGACATATTACGGACCAGTTAGCTTGATTTTTTTCTTTTATTTTTTACATTTCGATAAAACAAGGCAGCGCTCAGCGGCATAACACCAAACCATTTATTTAAGAATGGCTCTTTCTCTGCACGACGTTGTTGTTTCTGTTGTTTTCGATCCTCTTTTGGAGCATCCATATATGACACAAATTGCTGTGTCACAAAGCGTACATAATCATTAGTAGACATATTATCATCACCTCTACTTGATTAGTATGTCCACTTTTTTATTCATTAATCTTTTGCTTTAATTCATTCATAATTTGCTTTACCGACTTATTTGTCGTATCGATATGAATATCAGCCTCTTCATAATAAGCTCGGCGCGATTCAAATTTCGTTACAAATGCATCTATATCTTTCTTCTGAAATAGTGGACGTGTCGTATCTTCACGAAGCCTTTCTGCAATTACATGTGGATCACAATATAAATACACAACAGTTCCATTTTCCTTCATCCACTTTCGATTTTCCTCTCGTTCAATAATCCCTCCACCAGTTGTAATAATTACATTCTGAATCGATAGTGAACGTAACATCTCACTTTCATATTCGCGAAAAGCCCTTTCGCCTTCTTCTGCAAAAATATGCCGAATCGCTTTCTCTTTCTGCTCTTCGATTTTTTGATCTGTATCTACAACTTCCATATGGAGTTCTTTACTTAACGCTTTTCCAATTGTTGTTTTCCCAGCTCCCATATAACCGGTTATATATATAGATTTCATTTTCATTCCTCTCAATCATACGTTATTATTTGTTATTATAACGAAAGATGTTACTTTATTTAATAAAAAAAACGTTTTGTTCTTCTTGTGCTATGAAGAACAAAACGTAACATACTCGCTATTTTCTCGCAATCAAACAAGTTGGCTCACTTTTACCTGTAAGTACCTCTTCTCACCCACTGCGTCGCAACCCATTTCTCGCCTTTCGTAACAGGTGCCCCTCCATGTAAAGTAAGCTCATTTAATGATTGATCCTGATAAAAATACTCAAAGTATACTGCCATTCCCTTTCTAGGGTGTACAGAAAGATTTAATTTCGGAAAGAATGTTTCCCCGCCTTCTTCTACATCATTTAAGTACATCACAAGAGTACTTATACGATTATTACCAGCTGATCTACTATGTTCTGCAAAATAATCATAGTGCGCCTTATATTCTTGATCCACTTCATAATTTAAAATGTGCAATCCTTCTCCATGCGCCACAGGAACATTTGTGATAGATGAAATTCGTTTTTCAATCTTCGAAGTTAGTTCATTTTCTTCTAAAAATGCACCGCTACTCGTTCGAATATCATTTACATTACGTGATGAACCAATTTTAGAACGCTTCATTTTACTTTTAGACAATTCAATTAATTCATCACATTCTTCATCACTTAATACATTTGCTAATACGACAATAAGAGGTTCTTCGAATTTTGAAATAATTTGTATTTCCCTATCCTCTGTCATAATCGTATTTCCTTTATGATCAAAAATAGTTTGTTCCTTATTTTCACCTATTTGATTGTTGTTTGTCATTTCCTTATCTCCCTAGAAAAAAATGATTGGATAGCATGAATATATCATATTCTTTCTACCTTTCTCTTTTTTGAGAAAATTTAAACTTTTGATCGTCGTTTTTATCCCTTTTCTCAAAGAAATTGACTCTCAACACAATGGAAATTAACGCTTCTCCCTCGCGTATTTCACACATTATCCTTCTACCCAATCAAATATTTTATTATCCCTTTTCCTATAGCGAAAGCTCACTGTATAGAAACCTCTCTGTTTTGTAACACATTGCAACGAAATACTAATACCATCATTTTCAAAGACATACTTTCCACTCACTTCTCCTCTTTCATACTGAAATAAAAAACATCCTCTTTTTCTTTTTGTTGTAAGTCTCTTTTGATATCTGAAATAGCTCGATCAATAAGTTCCTCCATGAAAAAACTTTGTTCTATTTCAGAATAAAATTTTTTATCCGAAAGTAACATATTCGTTTCGTACATCAAAAAAGAAATGAATAAAATAAGAAAAATAATTGTTCCTGGCATTGCAAATCCATCTTGTTTTCTCATGTTTCTATCTCAATTTCACTATAGCGCCCAGCCACGCCTTCATATATTTCACCACTTATATCTTTCACATATATATATAGCAAATGAGGTGTTAATTTATACGAAATCGCCTCAATCCTTTGTAATATAAATTCCCTTCCGCGCATATTTACTTTTCTTATTAAATTACTATTCACTTTTTCATACGTCACCTGATCACCATTGCGAAGTTGGAAGCGCAAAATATTCCCACCATTTTCTAGTGCTATCTTCCTCCCACTTGATACTTCACGAAACTCTAATTGCATTTGTCCTAAAAACACATCCCACTCCCAGTCATTTAATCCTTTTGAACGTGTATTTTCTATCCCCATAATATGAAGACGCGGTAAAAGTAAAAAGAACATTGATAAAAGCAACAAACATGCAATCATTTCTATTAATGTAAATCCCGCTTCTTTTTTATTTTTCCTTTGCATAAAGGCATTGCTCCATCATTTTTCCTCTCATATCTTTCCACATCGTACAAACTTCATCTCCTCTCCAATATGTGTAATATACAATTCCTTTTATGACTTGCTCTTTTACTCGCTTTTCCTCATTCTCATACATAAATACGGCCGCTTCTTTTTTTAATAATAGTAATGCTTTATAGCTCATGTTTATATTTTTTCTTTCCTGCATAATTAATAATGTTTGCGGGAGTAATAACGATACCGCCACCATTATTAAACTTAACGCTACAACCATTTCAACCATTACTGATCCTTTTTGACACTTCACGATACGTAAACCTCCCCCTTCCAAGCTGAAATACAATCTCATATTTATACCCTTGATAGGAAAGTAAAATCGTACCACCTCTATTAATATTTCCGCTCGGATTATATGTCATTGGATTTGGAAAGGTATGCAAATCAAATTGGATATCTTTATTGTATTCTCTCTTAACAATTAAAAAATCCGTCTCTGATTCCGAAATATAATACATCTGTTTCCCTTTAAACCAGCGTAACGTGTAATGTTTTTGACGCTTAATTGCCAACTGCTGCATATACAAAATATCATTTGAAAACTGTTTTAAAAACTGCTCAACTCTTTGTTTTTCATGTAATGAAGTAACGTTAAAATGCGTAACAACACTCAGTACAGAAATAACAAATAAGACAAGTAACATTTCTAAAAGAGTAAAACCTTTTTGCTTCACGATTTCCCTGCTGATACCGTGCCATCATCAGAAATATGGATTGGTTTACCTTTCGGACATTCATCAACAGCAATATATTTTTTAGTTTTTAATTCCTCGATTGTAGGTATTTTATTATTTTCGAGTTGATATGCCTGTATTTGTGCTTCTACAGATTTCACGTAGGCTTCACACCCTTTTTCCTGCACCGAGGCTCGCTGCTTAACTACATTTGGAATAATTAATAGTAATAATACAGTTATGACAACCATAACTAACAACATTTCTAAAAGAGTAAAACCTTCTTCATTCTGCATGTAAATGCCCCCTAAATAGAATTCATCATTTGAAACATCGGCATAATCATCGCTAAATACATCAGAATGACTATAACCCCAAGACATGTAAATAAAATAGGTTGAATCACAAATAACATACGTTTAATTTTTTGTTCTACCTTTTCAATAATGAGCTCACTGTAATCACCAAGCTCATTTGCTAAATTACCGTTTGCTTGTCCATGCGTAATGATATAAGAAAGTTCTTTCTCGTAATAACCGCTTTTATCAATAATAGATTGTAACGGTTCTCCTGCAATTAATTGCCGCTCAATTCGGACTGCTTCATACTGAAAGAACGGATGATACTTTTGCTTCATCATTATTGTTAATGCTTCGTGTACTGACAATCCACCGTGTAATAAACCACTTAATTGAGCGGAAAAATAGTGCGAATGATTTAAAATAAGAAATGTTTTCATAAGGGGAATACGGATCATGATCTTTACCTTTTGAGTAGGCGGAAGTTTTCGGAAATAAAATATATATAAACTAAAGCCCGTTATAACGATAAGAAAAATGATATAAATGAAGTAAGGTAATAATTTAATTGCAACTAAAATTTGCTCCGTAAGTGGTGGTGCTGTGGAATGTAAAGAACTATACATCATTTCAAACTGAGGCAATAAAATGAGGTTAAAAACAGAAAGCATAATCATTAAAAAGAACGATAAAAACATAGGATATCGCATTACTTTCATCATATCTTTCCTATATTTATCCTTCTTGTAAAGAAGTACACTCCCTTGTTGCAAAGCAAAAGAAATGTCACCGTGTCGCTCTGCATAAAACAAATAACTTAACACCTCAGGGTGAAACATTAATTGGTGAAAAGAAGCGTGCAAACTTTGTCCATTTTTCAATCCCTCGATCATACGCCATAACTGTAATTTCTTCCCTAATGGTAGTTGCAACTGCAAAAATTCTAACGCCTGCAAAAGTGAGTAACCTTTCTCTAATAAATCACTTAATCTTTTCCATAATAATGCTTGATCACTTAAACTCCATTTTCTCTTAAACATATACATCTTCTTCTAAAAAGCCTAAAGCATACCCTTTTCGAACCGATGCTTCCAAAGTTTCATAGTTATACGTAACATGTTCTCCATTTGCTTCTTTAATCGCTTGTTTTAATTCATATCCATATAACAGTTCATAAATACTTGCCTGTCTCACTTGCCTCATTGATTTACATAAAGTTGAACACTTGCCTTTGCAAAATGGGCATTTCAATTCGAAGAGTCGCTGAGCAGCTACAGCTAATAATGATTGTTCAATTTCTTGCCTTGTAATACCATAATCCATAAATCGTAGTATCGCTCCTTTCGCATCATTTGTATGCAAGGTTGTCATTACTAAATGTCCCGTCAAACTGGCCCTTACAGCTACTTTTGCTGTTTCTTCATCACGAATTTCGCCAACTAAAATAATATCTGGATCGTGACGCAAAATAGCCTTTAATCCCGTTTTATATGTGATACCAGCTTTTTCATTTATTTGAATTTGTAATAAACCGTCTTTTCTTCTCTCAACTGGATCTTCCAGTGTAATGATGCGACGTGTTTGCCATTTTCTAGCTACTTCTAATAACGCATACATTGTTGTTGTTTTTCCAGAACCAGTCGGCCCAGTAAATACGAGTAATCCATGCGAATGCTTTAAAAAAGAGAGTAATTTTTCCGCTGAACTTGGAAATAACGAAAGATGAGACAATGGCTGAGCAGATGCTTGTAAATGGAGGCGAATAACGAGACTTTCTTGATATACTGTTGGAAGTGTTGAAAGGCGTAAATACACTTCTTGTCCATCAATTTGTAAGTACAACGAACCATTTTGAGGTTTTCTCCTCTCTCCTATATCCATTGATGCTAAAAATTTAAAGTGCGAAACAAGCTTTTCTCCAAATTCCTTTTCAATACACCGTTTCATAATTAAATCTTTTCCTATACGTAATTGAATCGCCATATCCTTCTGCCTGGGCACAATATGTAAGTCCGATGCTTGCACCCCACAAGCTTCTTTCATAATCATATTTGCAAAAAGCTCGACACTATTCATCAAATTTCCCTCCTCACCATGTATATATCATGAAAAACTGCAAAACAAAAATTAGCAATTTTTTATTTTCACTAAGAGGAAAAGGGAAAATATGTTTGTGAAATTATGAACAATTTCCGAATTATTGTCTGAAATTACCTATACAGAAGTTTATCTGTATTATAATGTTAATATCTTGGATAAAGTGATAAAGGTGGAGATCCTCATGGAACAAGCTTTAAAAATTACAGGTGTATTATCTGATCCTACTCGTTATTATATTTATAAATATATTTCGCAAAAACATAATTACGTAACTGTACAAGAAATTGCAGATGAGTTTAACATTCATCCAAACGTGGCGCGTTTACATTTATCTAAATTAGAAGATGTTAATATGCTCAAATCAGAAACAAAAAAAACTGGGAAAGGTGGAAGACCAAGCAGACTATACGTCTTGTCTCAAGATGTCATCCAGTTACAATTTCCATTTCGTGATTATCAATTATTAGCGAAGATAGCATTTAATTCACTCCTAAGCTTAGGTAGCGCTGGTGAAAAAGCGCTATATGAAACAGGGAAACAATTCGGCAAAGAATTAATGCAACAACATATGCATCGCTTAAATGTAAGTGCAGAAGCATTAACGATAGAACAAAAAATGCAAATCGCAAAAGAAGCATTCTCAACAGCTGGTTTATCTCCTGCTTTTGAAATAAGTACGGATGGTACAAAGATTTTCTATGATGTACACAATTGCCCATTTAAAGAAGTTGCTGCGCATCATCCCACTGAAATTTGTAATATGCACGGAGATATGATGAAGGGAATTTTTGAAATCCTATTCCCGAACGTGGAATTAACACGAAACGATAGTCTACTAGATGGATGCAAATCTTGTAACTATAAAGTGAAACTTTAATCAGTGGGGGGTTTGTTCTTCCCCTACTGATTATTAGCCTTCACCAATCGGGCGTTTACGGGCAGCCCGACTCCCACCTAACCTCTTTGTTCAGGCCGAATTTTGAGGTGGGAGTTTTACTGCCCGCAAATAGCGGGATAAAGTTCAAATTTAATTTTTCAATTAAGAAGAAGTCAATATTATAATTGGCTTCTTCCTTTTATATGAATGAATATTTACAATAGTTAGAAAAATAAACTATAATGAAAAGAGGTTTTACTTTTTTAGAAAAGGAGGGAGATGGCATGGAGCGCATGTTTCGCGTTCTCGGCTTTTGGACTGGAATTTTCTCGGTTATGTTTTACGTAGGGGATATGCATTCGACCGCACTACTATTTTTAGGACAAACAGGATTCTTCGTACTTTTAAGTTATTTAAAATTAACAGAGCGTATGTATATATACGTATTCGGGGCGTATCTAACCGTTTTCTTCATCGGATTTACATGGTACACAACATTTTTACTTGTCCCTGGGGCTGGACATTAAAAGATGGCATTTTGCCATCTTTTTTTAATTCCGTAATTTCCTAGTTGACTTATAGGTTTTATTATCTTATATTCTATATAACAGATTGGAATTAGGGGGAATCAACATGAATACACTGCTTGTCGGAATTAACGTTGCAGTCATGCTCATTTTAGTTGGCGTATTATATTATATGCAACGTAAGCATGTATCTTTTAATAAACGTGTATTTACTGCTTTAGGAGTCGGAATTATATTCGGTCTTATATTACAATTTATTTATGAGCCTACTTCTAAAGTAATTATTGAATCAAATACCTGGTTTGGCTTAATTGGTAACGGTTATGTGAAATTACTTCAAATGATCGTTATGCCACTTATTTTAGTATCTATTATTTCAGCATTTACAAAATTACAATTAACGAAAAACCTTGGTAAAATTAGTGGTCTTATTATCGGAATTCTAATTCTTACTACAGGAATTGCTGCAGCTGTCGGTATAGCTGCAAGCGCGGGATTTGATGTATCAGCAACAGGCTTACAACAAGGTGATGCAGAATCTGCTCGTCTGAAGCTAGTTGAAGAAAGATTTACTTCTATCGAAAAAACAACTATTCCAGACAAATTGTTAGAGCTGTTGCCTACAAATCCGTTTCTTGATTTAACAGGCGCTCGTCCAACATCAACAATTTCTGTTGTAATATTTGCCGCATTTATCGGTATTGCCTTTATAGGTGTAAAACGAAAATATCCAGAACAAGCAGAGCTATTTAAGAAGATGCTTGATGCGGTATATGCAATCGTAATGCGTATGGTAACGTTAATTTTACGTCTTACTCCATACGGCGTATTAGCTCTTATGGCAAAAACAGTTGCTGGTAGCGATATAAATGCTATTTTAAAACTTGGTAACTTCGTTTTAGCATCTTACGTAGCACTTATCGTAATGTTTATCATTCACTTATTATTAATCGCGCTATCTGGTTTAAATCCAATTCAATATTTGAAAAAAGTGTTCCCGGTATTAACATTTGCATTCACATCTCGATCTAGTGCTGGTGCAATGCCATTAAATATTGAAGCACAAAAAGAAAAACTTGGTATTTCTGAAGGAATCGCTAACTTCGCTGCATCCTTTGGGGTATCTATCGGTCAAAACGGTTGCGCAGGTATTTATCCAGCAATGCTTGCTATGATGGTCGCTCCAACTGTAGGAATCGATCCATTACAACCACAATTCATTTTAACTTTAATCGCTGTCGTTGCTATTAGTTCATTCGGTGTTGCCGGCGTTGGTGGCGGTGCAACATTCGCAGCATTAATCGTATTATCTACAATGAACTTACCAATCGGTATTGTCGCTCTAGTTATCTCAGTTGAGCCATTAATCGATATGGGTCGTACAGCTCTTAACGTAAGTGGTTCTATGACAGCAGGTCTTATTTCTAGTAAATGGCTTGGTGAATTAGATCATGATACGTACAATCAAGATGATGTAAAAACTGGTGAGATTGCTTCATAATAAGAAAAAGACGCTAACATAAAACTGTTAGCGTCTTTTTTTACATCTCATCTTGAAAAGTATCACTCCAGGCATTCTTCTAGTTTCTCTTTTAACTCCTCCTCAATCTCTTAATAAGAATCATCAACAAGTTCTCCTACTTTCTTACTCCCCCAAATTCTTGATTGAGTTAGCATTCCTAAAAGGATATTTTCGCATTTCCAAATTGGAATGCTATAAAAGTCAATCATCTCACCTTCTTCATCTACTATCGCCATAGAAACTGATGAATAATACCCCGTTTCAAAGGGATCCTCTTTTTCTCTTTCGAATCCAATGTCTAATTCCATACTTGTCTCAATATATAAATGCGCATACTCTCTAAAAAGTTTAAGTGATATTCGCTCTATCTCCTTTTCCATACATTGAATTTTCTCTTTCAATTTCAATGTGAAATCTCGTTCTTTATACTTCATTTCCGTCTCCTTACGCATAGAAAAAGAGAATACAATAACATATTCTCTTTTCTCAAATATATTTCATTATCTCACAGCCCGTCCCTTTCACAAATAACCATTCTGCTCGCACCATGTATGAAATTGTCCTACGTCTACTCCAACTAACACGATATCCTTTAGCTCTACATCAATACTTTGTTCTCCAATTACAATAGCAAAGTTGGTTTCTAATTGTTTTTCATTTTTCTTTACAGTTCCAATTCTGTTCCGATGCGGCCCATCTTTTATATATGCTTTTTGTCCTACAATATCAAAGTTCAAGATTCTCACCTCTTTTACTGCGCTCAAATTGGAAATACAATCTCCACCTCGGAAAATTTCCTTTCATTGCACTATTTCTCTATATATATGACGAAACAATAAAAGAGTCCTTCCTTCTTTACAATTATTTTTTCTTTGTTTCATTTTTATGATTGAAACGTAAAGTTTATAATAAAATACACTTGGAAGCGCTTTCCGTGTAATTTTTTATGTTATAATATAAAAGTAGAACTTCGTAAAGAGGGTTAAAAAATGAATACAAAAATGATTAACAAAGTAATTGAAGCATTAAAAGTATATGGCTTTCAGGATGTATCATTCTGTGAAGAAACGAAGCAATTTTTATTTCATAACGAAACCGATATTATGAGCGGCTATGCAGAAATAACATATAGTAGTCAATTCGAAAAATTTAACGTACAAATTCATCCAATTGAAACGCATCACCAAGCAGAGTTACAAGAGGTTGAAAGACATATACAAGCTTGCATACGAAAAGTAGAGTATTTAAATGCACTTCTTACTGGACAAACAAAGCTAGATGATAAAATTATTATTATGTAAAAAAAAGAACGTGAAGCTATCACGTTCTTTTTTTTTAAACACCCATCTTTTCTTTTAAATGCAAACCTGTTACAGACTCTAATACATCCATTGTTTCTTCAAGCTTCATATCAAAAATTGTCTTCTCTTCTATATATGGAAACTGTCTAAAACGCTTTTCTAACATTTTCACCGCATCCGATGTGAAATTTGCGCTATCAATGCCAAATTCTGTTTCAAGAAGCACGATCCAATCTAACACATGAAAACCTAATCCATTTACGAATGAAATAAGTTTTTCTTCTGGCTGTGAAGATAAGAATACGTTTCGCTCCATCTCACTAAAAAGTTCTTCTCCTAAAATTCCTGCTAACTCATCATCATGTTCGCGTTCAATAATCTCTTCATAACCGTAATCATCAACAAGCTCTTCTACTTCTTCACCATCCGCAAAAAGCAATTGACTAAGAATTGCATCTTTCTTGAATTCACTGTTTTGTACAACTTCTAAAAAATTCGTTTCCCAACCATTTTCTAATTTCATATGTATAACTCCTTTATATACTTTACTTATAATCACTGTGCCCAAAAGATCCCTTTTATAACCTTTTAGGTAATTACTATTATTCCATATGCTTCATAACATAAGATGCGAACTCAGCTGCATCTCCTTCAAAAATATTTATCTCTGGTAAATGATAAAACGTTGTTTGCAGTGGGTTTCCTTCATGATAAATATATACCTTTTTCTCTAGCGCAATCGCCATTCCAAACTCTGTATGACTTCCATTTCCGCCATCTAATATAAGTAAAAAGACATCCGCTTCTCGGATCGCTTTTTGTTCTTCCTCACCAATTTTTTGCAATTGTTCTCTATTAGTTGCTCTTTCATTTTTCGTCCAATCATATGTATGATGCCATCCTACTTCTTTCAACTGGCTTGATATGAAACGTACAAGATGCTTATTTTGAAATCCTGAAGCAATATAAAATTTCATTTATACCCACTCCTTAAATATACATGGGGAAACTCCGTTTTAGCGTTAATAGGATTTTTCCCAAAAAAAATCCCCATCTTTAGAACTTATTTGCGTTTCAATGATGGGGTGCCTCATGATCTTCTTTTATTTTTTGTTTTTTATAACTTTCATCAGCTAACATTTCTAGTTCAGCTGTTATTTCTGATTTTTCAAGCTCTCGTTCTTGTGAAAATTTCCGTGAAATATAAACAATAACACTACCAACGTACAACACAAAGCATATAATAAGTGCAGTATTTTCATAGAGACTTAGCCCCAACACAGTCACTCCTAATCCATTCGTATTTTCACGCTTAATCAATTGGAATTGCCCTATTAACCATTTGTTATTGTAACATAAAAATATCAATTCTTGGAATCTTTCATCCTACTAAAAAAGACATGATTGTTTAATCATGTCTCTGAAATATGTTGAATGATAGTTTTAATCGCTTCTTTTCCATTATATTTTTTTAATGCTGTTTTATACGTTTCATTATTATTAGATAGCTCTTCTATATGCTTTATAAGAGAGTTCACCGTTACATCCTCTTCATATAATACCGATGCATACCCTTGTCTTTTAAAGGATTCAGCATTTAAAATTTGATCTCCACGGCTTGCAAATTTCGATAACGGAATTAAAACCATCGGCTTTTGTATTGTTAAAAATTCAAAAATCGCGTTGGATCCCGCACGTGAAATAACAAAATCTGTTGCTGCTAATATATCGGGCAACTCTCCATGTACATATTCAAATTGTCTATATCCTTCTTTATTTTGTAAGGATTCATCAAGATTTCCTTTTCCGCAAAGATGCACAATTTGATAATTTTTCAGAAGATCTGGAAGTGCCGATCGAACCGTTTCATTAATTTTCTTTGCTCCTAAACTTCCTCCCATAACAGTAATAACTGATTTCTTACGGGAAAACCCTAGAAACTTTAAACCTTTTTCAAGATTTCCTCCTAGTACTTCTTCACGTACTGGTGATCCTGTATATACTACTTTCTCTTTCGGTAAATGCTTCGCAGCTTCTTCAAATGTAACAAATATTTTCGAGGCAAAACGGAGCGCAATTTTATTTGCTAGTCCAGGTGTCATATCTGATTCATGTAACAAAACTGGCACCCTATTTAACCATCCTCCAATTACGACTGGTACAGATACGAAACCACCTTTTGAAAAAATAACATCCGGTTTTAGTTTACGAATTGTTACGTACGCATCCATAACACCCTTCATCACGAGAAAAGGATCTTTTATATTTTTCAAATCAAAATAACGACGTAGCTTCCCGCTTGCAATACTATAGTACGGGATTCCTTCTTTTTCTATAATCGTTTTCTCAATCCCTTGATGAGAACCAATATAAGAGATATCCCAGTTCTGTTTTTGTAAATGTGGAATAATTGCTAAATTAGGTGTTACATGGCCGGCCGAACCGCCACCTGTAAAGACTATTTTTTTCATACGTCTCCCCCTTCTACACTATAGTACACTAAAATACCTTGCCTCAGGGTGAGAAAATACCATAGCCGTTACAGACGCTTCTGGCTCCATCATAAATCCTTCTGTTAATGTAATACCTATTTCCTCTGGATGAATTAAGCGAAACAATTTTTCCTGGTCAGCAAGTTCTGGACATGCTGGATAACCAAATGACACACGTATTCCTCTATATTTTGTACGGAAACGCTCCTCCATCGTCAGTTCAGGCGAATCTGGAATGCCCCAGCGGTCACGAATAAGCATATGTGTTTTTTCAGCAAGTCCTTCTGCTAATTCAAGTGCTAACGACTGAATTGCATGACTGCGTAAATAATCCCCCTTCACCTTCCATTCCTCTGCAACATCGCGGACACTTTCTCCAACGGTAACAGATAAGAAAGCAACATAATCCATCTCATCTCCAATAGGGCGTATATAATCGCCTAAAGTACGGTATGGCGCTTTCCCTTGTCTCGGAAATTCAAATCGCTCTATAATACTTGTATGATCTTCCGGGTCGTATATAATTATATTTTGTCCATCACTTTGGGCTGGGAAAAATTGATACACTGCTTTCGGACGTAACCAAGATTGTCCTTCTTGTAATAATTCATCTATTAAATCATTTAATTCGTGCGCTCTTTCATCTCCTTCTTGCAGGAGTTTTTTTACGTTTCCTTTTAATCCAAGATGGTGTCCAATTAACATTTGTCTATTTAAAAACGGTGCAAGATGAAGGGTAGGAATATCCCGTAATACAACTCGTTTCGTCGAATCTGGTATCATAACAGTTGCTTTTGGCAACGGCTCAATAACTGCCGGAATTTCTATTTTTTTCTCCTCTTGTTTCACAATATGAAGATGGCGTTCCTGTTTATCTTGCTTCATCTTTTCACGTTCTTCTTCTTTTTGTAATTTGTTAATAATATCAAGACCTGTCATTGCATCACTTGCATAACATACGAGCCCTTTATAAGTTGGAGAAATACGATTATCTGTAAATTTCCTCGTTAGCGCTGCACCACCTACAACAATTGGAATATCAATATTTGCCGCTTTTAAATCTTCAGCAGTTGTTACCATTTGTTGCGCTGATTTTACTAACAAACCAGAAAGACCAATAATATCAGGTTTCTTTTCTTGTACTTCTTGAACAATTCGATCCGAACGAACATTAATTCCTAAATTAATAATTTCATATCCGTTATTTGATAAAATAATTTCAACAAGATTTTTCCCAATATCATGTACGTCACCTTTTACGGTCGCTAACAATACTTTCCCCTTTTTCGCACTATCACTAGATTCCATATGTGGCTCTAAATAACTTACGGCAGCTTTCATACTTTCAGCACTTTGCAATACTTCAGCAACTATAAGCTCATTACCATTAAATAATCGCCCTACCTCATCCATTCCTGTCATAAGCGGGCCATTAATAATATCTAACGGTTTTCTTCCTTCTGTAAGTGCGAGACTTAAATCTTCGTGTAATCCTTGCTTCGTACCTTCTACAATATAGTTTGCTAATCGTTCATCAAGCGTTAATGTTTCTTGTACAACAACATCTTTCTTTTTAGCAACACGATAAAAGTTTGTAAATTCTTCTAATGTCTCTTTCGTCGTTTCAAATAATAATGCATCTGCAAGACGTTTTTCTTCCTCTGGAATTGATGCATAGCGTTCTAATTTTTCCGTGTTAACAATCGCATAATCTAATCCTGCTTTCGTTGCATGGTATAAAAAGACAGAGTTTAATACTTCACGTCCAGCTGGTGGTAAACCAAAAGATATATTACTCACACCTAGAATCGTTAAACACTCTGGTAACGCTTCTTTAATAAGACGAATTCCTTCTATGGTCGCTGCTGCTGAACCTATATATTCTTCATCACCTGTTCCTACAGGAAACACAAGCGCATCAAAAATAATATCAGATGGGCGTATACCATACTTATTCGTTAGTAATTCATAGCTTCTTTTAGCAATCTCTATCTTTCTTTCTGCACTAACTGCCATACCATCTTCATCAATTGTCCCTACAACTATCGCAGCACCGTATTTCCGAAGAAGGGGTGTCACTTTTTCAAAACGTTCTTCTCCATCCTCTAAATTAATAGAATTGATAACACCTTTTCCTTGAATATAAGTAAGAGCTTTCGCCATAACATTTTCATCTGTTGAATCAATCATAATCGGTACTTTTAACACTTTCGTAACTTCCGCCAAAAATCTTTCCATATCTTCTATTTCATCACGATCTGGGTCCGCCATACAAATATCAATAATATGAGCATTTTTCTTCACTTGTGCTCTTGCCACTTCAGCAGCCTCTTCAAATTTCCCTTCTGCTACTAATCTTTTAAACTTACGTGATCCAATTACGTTCGTCCTTTCTCCAACAAATAGGGGCCTCATAGAATCATCGTATTGCAACGCTTCTAGCCCACTAATTCCATGTCCAATCCGTTTATGATGCTCACGAGGATTAATCGAAGCAAGCGCCAATTTCATTGCACTTATATGTTCTGGTGTTGTGCCACAACAACCACCAATAATATTAATCCATCCTTCTTCAGCAAAACGTTTTACTTTTTCAGCAAGTGACGCCGGAGATTCGTGATAATGCCCATCTTCATCAGGAAGACCAGCATTTGGATAACAAGAAATATAACACTCCGATAAATCAGATAGAGAACGAATATGTTCCCTCATAAATTCAGGACCTGTAGCACAGTTTAATCCAACCGATAATGGCTTCATATGCTCTACCGATAAATAAAAGGCTTCGATCGTTTGACCCGCTAAAGTCGTTCCCATCGGTTCAATTGTTCCGGAAATCATAATAGGTACTATTTTGTTTAGTTCTTCAAACGCCGATTGAATTCCAAGGTAAGCAGCTTTCACATTACGCATATCTTGACTCGTCTCAACGAGCAATACATCAACTTCTCCTCTTAATAATCCTCTCGCTTGCCTTGTATAGGCTTCGATTAACTCTTCAAAAGTCACACCGCCTGTAACACTAATCGCTTTCGTCGTTGGTCCCATCGCTCCCGCAACATATACTTCTTTCCCACTTTCTTTAACCGCTTGCTTCGCCAAAAGCGCTGCCCTTTCGTTTAACTCTTCATCTAAATGAGACAATTCGTAATCACTTAATACAATATTTGTTGCACCAAACGTATTCGTTTCAATAATATCTGCACCAGCTTCAATGTAGACTTTATGAATATTTAAAATAACATCCGGTCTTGTTTTTACTAAATATTCATTACAACCTTCATATTCTTCTCCTCCAAAATCTTCCGCTGTTAAGTCTTCTTGCTGGATCATCGTTCCCATTGCACCATCTAATATTAAAATTTCATGTTGTAATCTCTCTTCTATTCGTTTCATCAATTAATACCTTCTTTCACTTCTTGCTTTTCTCTCACATATTTCACGAGATGTTCTGTAATTTCATATTTTAAAAACGGCGTAATAAGATAAATACCGTTAAAATATTTCATTGCCGCATCGATCAACTCTTGTGAAATACGAATTCCTTCCTCGATAGCAGCCTCTTTCGTTTCATGTCCATCCATTCTTTGCCTTATCTCTTCTGGAAGAGTAATACCCGGCACTTCAAAATGAAGAAAATCTGCATTCCGCTTACTTACTAACGGCATAATTCCAATAAAGATTGGTTGTTCCAAATGCTTTGTCGCTTCATATACTTCTTTAATTAAAGCTACATCATAAATCGGCTGAGTTAAGAAATATTCTGCTCCAGCATCTATTTTTCGTTCCATTCGTTTTACCGCTGCTTTTAAATGCCTTACATGAGGATTGAATGCCCCTCCGACAGAAAACCTTGTTGCTGGACCAATTGATTTCCCTAAAATAGAGCGACCGTCGTTCATCTCTTTAATCATTTTAATTAGCTCTATAGATGACAAATCATATACAGAAGTTGCACCTGGAAAATCACCAACGCGCGCTGGATCACCAGTTAAAGCTAGCACTTCCTCCATACCTAATGCTGATAATCCAAGCAAGTGAGACTGTAGTCCAATAACGTTATGGTCTCTACATGTTAAGTGCGTCAATACTGGAATATCATGCTTCGTTAATAATGCACCCATAGCCATATTCGAAACGCGAGGAGATGCTAATGAATTATCTGCTAGAGTAATAGTATCCGCTCCAGCCCTTTTCAGTGCTCTTGCCCCTTCAAAAAACCGCTGCGTGTCTAACGTTTTCGGTGGATCTAATTCCACTACAACTGTCGTTTGTTTCTTTGCCTTTTCTGCGAGAGTGACATGAGCTCTCGAACGCTTCTCCTGTGTATGGACCACTTTAGGCCGTGGAACCGTCTCCTTTACTATTACAGGTGCAATATTTGCAATAGCACGCTTCATACTTTCAATATGTTCTGGTGTTGTACCACAACAACCACCCAATAACCGAATACCTTGCTCAATAAATTTCGGTGTCATTTCTTCAAAATACGCTGGACTTCCCTCATATACGTAACGCCCTTCCACATAATTCGGGAGACCTGCATTTGGATATGCTGACAAGTAGCCATCTTGAGGAATCGATATCATTTTAAAAGCTTCCGTCATATGAAGTGGTCCTAGTTGACAGTTCAATCCAACAACATTTGCACCGTAATCTAAAAGCTGTTTTAATATTTCATTGACATCATTCCCATTTTGAGTCGTACCTGCCTCATGCAACGCTAACTGAGCAACAATCGGAATATTCGTTTGTTTACGCAATACTTTAACGGCATGTAATAATTCAAATTCATCATAAAAAGTTTCTAATAATAATCCATCAACCTGTTCTTCTAGTAGAGCACCTGCCTGCTCAAGTAACATAAATTCTCGCTCTATATCAGTCGTTGTAACAGCACCAATATGTTTCATACCTCCAATTGTCCCTAAAATTGCATTCCGCTCTGTTACTGATGCTTTCGCAATATTCACTGCCGCTCTATTAATTTGGACAACTTGATTTTCTAATCCATACATACGTAATTTCGCTTCATTTGCCCCATACGTATTCGTTTGAATAACATCCGCTCCAGCAGCTACATATTGTTTATGAATCGATATAATTAAGTCTGGATCAGACAAATTCAATTCTTCAAAACTACTTTGTAAACCATGCGAATGTAATAACGTTCCAACCGCACCATCACCTATTACAATTCCTTTTGATAATAAATCTAGTAATTTCACGAATCTCCCTCATTTCTATCAATATAAAAACCCCCTCTTCGCTTTGAAGAGGGGGACATAATTGTTCCTCCTCTTATTATGCAAAACACACGTTTTGCAGGTTTTAGCACCGTTTCAAACATTTAGTTTGAAGGTTGCCGGGTTTCACAGGGCCTTTCCCTCCACCGCTCTCAATAAGAGTTTGTCTTTATTATTTTATTTATGTAGCTAAAAGGAAATACGTTCCCCTTTTAACAATGTTTGTTAATTTTTTATAAATTTAGCACGCACTAAAATAAAAGTCAATGACACTTGCGGAAAAATAAAAATTATTTAAAATAAAGTTGCAATTCAGTTAACTTTTGTTGTAAAGTTAAAAACATAATAAAAATTTCATACGAACATTCTTATCTAGAGAGGTAGAGGGACTGGCCCTATGACGCCTCAGCAACCATTAACAATTTGTTAATAAGGTGCTAATTCCAGCAAATTGTCAAAGATTTGACAGATGAGAAGAAGACTCTATTCAATCCGAAAGCCTTCTTCTTAGAAGGCTTTTTTTATTTTATATTCAACTACTCGTTCAATTTAAAAAGGAGGAATTTTTACATGTCAACTATCGAAACAAAACTAGCACAAATCGGAAATCGTAGCGAAACTACAACAGGAACTGTTAATCCACCCGTTTATTTCTCAACCGCTTATCGTCACGAAGGACTTGGTAAATCTACCGGCTTTGACTATTCACGAACTGGAAATCCAACTCGTGGTCTTTTAGAACAGGCAATCGCAGACTTAGAATATGGCGAACAAGGTTATGCCTGCAGTTCAGGAATGGCAGCTGTTCTCCTTGTCCTTTCGTTATTCCGTTCTGGGGATGAACTTATTGTATCTGAAGATTTATATGGAGGAACGTATCGATTATTTTCTGAACATGAAAAAAAGTGGAATGTTCGATGTAGATACGTAAATACACAATCTATTAAACAAATTGAGCAAGCTATCACAACTGAAACGAAGGCTATTTTCATAGAAACTCCGACTAATCCATTAATGCAAGTTACTGATATTGCCACTGTCACAAGTGTAGCGAAAAGACACGGACTACTTCTTATTGTAGATAACACATTCTACACTCCTTATATACAGCAACCATTAACAGAAGGTGCCGACATCGTACTTCATAGTGCAACGAAATATTTAGGTGGGCATAACGATGTACTAAGCGGACTTGTCGTTGCAAAAGGAAAGGAACTTTGTGAAGAAATCGCTCATTATCATAATGCCTCCGGTGCTGTCTTAAGCCCATTTGATTCATGGCTATTAATTCGTGGTATGAAAACTTTAGCGCTTCGCATGAGACAACATGAAGAAAATGCGAAAGCAATTGTTGCTTATTTAAATGATGAAGACGGTGTGACAGATGTATTTTATCCAGGAAGAGGCGGTATGATTTCGTTTCGTCTTCAAGATGAAACATGGATTAATCCATTCTTACAATCTTTATCCTTAATCACATTTGCTGAAAGTCTTGGTGGTGTAGAGAGTTTAATGACTTATCCAGCAACGCAAACGCATGCTGATATTCCAGAAGAAATCAGAACGGCAAACGGTGTATGTAATCGTCTTCTTCGATTCTCCGTCGGCATTGAAAACAGTAATGATTTAATTCAAGACTTAAATCAAGCCATTAAACTTGTAAAAGAAGGTGTGAGAATATGAGTTATTCTATAGATACACTCTTACTACACAACCAATATAAACACGATGCACAAACAGGAGCTGTTAACGTTCCCATTTATAACACATCAACATTTCACCAGTTTGATGTAGATACTTTTGGCAAATACGACTATAGCCGATCTGGAAATCCAACTCGTGAAGCTCTGGAAGATATCATTGCTTTATTAGAAGGCGGAACAAAAGGGTTCGCCTTTGCATCAGGCATTGCAGCGATTTCTACTGCTTTTCTCCTTCTTTCACAAGGCGATCACGTACTCATTTCAGAAGACGTATACGGAGGCACTTACCGGATTATAACTGAAGTTCTCTCTCGTTACGGTGTTTCACATACATTTGTTGATATGACCAATTTAGAAGCAATAAAACAAAATATCAAACCGAATACGAAGCTCTTTTATGTAGAAACACCATCTAACCCACTTTTAAAAGTAACAGATATTCGCGAGGTTTCTAAACTCGCAAAATCTATTGGTGCTCTTACATTTGTTGATAATACATTTTTGACCCCATTATTCCAGAAGCCGCTTGATCTTGGCGCCGATGTCGTTCTTCATAGTGCCACAAAATTTATTGCTGGCCATAGTGATGTTACTGCCGGATTAGCGGTCGTAAAAGATGCCGAACTCGCTCAAAAACTTGGATTTTTACAAAATGCATTTGGCGCTATTTTAGGACCTCAAGACTGTTCTCTCGTGCTTCGCGGTATTAAAACATTGCATGTACGTCTCGAACATTCAGCTGCAGGTGCCAATAAAATTGCACATTATTTACAAGAGCACTCTAAAGTCCAAAATGTCTATTATCCTGGATTACAATCACATCTTGGCTATGATATTCAACAATCTCAAGCAACATCGGCCGGAGCTGTCCTATCTTTTACTTTACAGTCAGAAGATGCACTCCGCCAATTTTTATCGAAAGTTAAACTACCCGTTTTTGCGGTTAGTCTAGGGGCTGTTGAATCTATTCTTTCCTATCCAGCAAAAATGTCCCATGCAGCTTTATCACAGGAGGCACGTGACGAAAGAGGCATTTCTAATTCATTGCTTCGTTTATCAGTCGGTCTTGAAAATGTTAACGATCTAATATCCGATTTTGAAAATGCTCTTTCTTACGTAGAAGAACCTGTAAATGCATAGAGAAAAAAGAAGATATGAAATTAAGTTATCATATCTTCTTTTTATGCTGTCTAGTATATTCCTTTTAATGTTTTTTCTTTTTGTGTAGTACATTAAAAAAATAAAAGTGTATCATCTATTTCCAAGTAATGGATTAATTGATATATTAAGAAATAAAAAAGGGGTAAAAATAATGGATACTTGTGCAGATATTTTAATCGTTATCGATTTACAAAATGGGGTATGTTATAGCGGAGAGCATTTATTTGATTTACAAAACTTGCTTACAAAAGTAAATAAAAGAATTTCTTCATATAGAAAATCAAATAAACCAATCATTTTTGTTCAACATTGTGATGATGATTTAGTACCCGAAAAAGAACTTTGGGCTATTCATACCGATCTAGATGTTCAAGAACAAGATTTTTTTGTAAGAAAAACACATGCAAATTCATTTTATAAAACAAACTTAAAAGAAATTTTAGATCAATTATCTGTACATCGTATTGAATTTTGTGGTGCCCAAACAGAATACTGCATGGATGCTACAATTAAATTTGCCCATGGACTAGGATACAAAAACTTCATGGTACAGAAAACAACCTCTACGTTAAATAATCCATTTATGTCCGCAAAAGAGACAATTAATTTTTATGAGAATATATGGAATCACAGATTTTTAAAATTGATACAAGATTAACTCTAGAATAAATGACTAATGGTTTGATCATTCTAAGATTTATCAGCTACACTCAAATATTTCATTATCACCATTATAAAGAAGCTGATTATAATCAACTTCTTTTCTTTTAACCTGTTTTATATTCTATATATAACATTATAATTCCTTTGTCATATTATTTTAAAAATTTTGTATATTCATTTGAAAGAATAAGAAAATCATGATAAAATTGTGTTACGAATATATCTATATCTTTCAATTTTTGAAACGCATCAAAATTTTCACCCAAAAATGTCATTTTACAAAACTGTGCAAATTTATCTATTTTATTTACATCAGGGTCTCTTTTCTTACAGTTTCTTTACTTTAGGACTTTTTTTCTGCAACAACTGTTTTCTTTTCTTTAATTTTTTGGTATGTATAGTATGGTATAACAGCTCACACGGAGGTGGAAAAGAACATGTTAGAAACCTTTCAAAAAGAAATAGAACTATATGAAAGCAATGCAGAATTATTGAAAGTGCTTGCTCATCCTGTTCGCTTATGTATTGTAAAAGGATTAATTGAACGTGGCCCAAGCAATGTTTCTACAATGTACACAGGCTTAAACATGCCACAATCTACAATTTCACAGCATTTAGCAAAGTTAAAAAGTGCTAAAATCGTTTCTAGTGAAAGAAAAGGATTAGAAATTTACTACAAAGTAGAAAATGAAACAATTATTCAACTCGTTCGCGTATTATTAGGTTAGGGACTAATAGACGGAGAAAAAGAACGTATTCTATATTTTTCATCTCATATCTTTAATATAAATATATATCATGAGAGGAAATATATAATACTACATAAGTCGTATTAAAAAACAAGACACAGAAGTATACTGTGTCTTGTTTTTTTTCATATTGTTAAATATTGATTCAAATGTAAATTCTTCATATCTTTCGTATGTATAACAACATCAAAGGCACTTCCTAAGCCTCCGTTCAAAATCATAGAACGAACTGCTCGATTTCGTTTTTGAGTTTCAGAAAATGGATTCGTATCTTGATGACTCGTAAGCTGTTCTAATATTCCTGCCGCTAACAAAAATTCAGATTGCTTCTTATGCCATACTGCACCCATTCCTTGAAGGCTAAAAATCTCCTTCAACTCATCCCAATGAATATGAGTCGTAAGATCCATTTCACCTGGATGCTCTAGAGGATTCCGTATTAGCTCATGCTGATAGTATCCTCGTAAACTTCCTTCTTGATGTGCAGGATGCATCCATTCTTCTTTTGTATATCCATAATCAACTGTAATACATATACCTTTCTGAAACCATTTCGCAATCTCTTCTATATACTCTTCCATTGCAATAGGCACTTCAAAGCGCTGTCCCTCCGCAATATGAATGTTATATTTCAATAAGTAACGACCGATTCTTTTCTCTATCGGTCTAAATATTTCTGTAAGGTTCCCCTCATCTGTATACGTGATACGTACTTCATACAAAATTCCATTTCTTTTCTCAACTATTTCAACAGGAAACGAATCAAATAATTCATTCGAAAAAATAATTCCTTCGAAAGACTCTCCCATTTCAATATAAGATGTATAATAGGACACATTATCAACTGAGCAAAGCCTCTCCTGCTGCAATCTTCTATGAAAAGGGCTCACTTCAATAATTGAATAGTTTAAATTGATAAAGGTTTCCGGAGATAATTGTTTCCATTCTTGTAAAACATCATAGGCAAACTTTCCTGTTCCCCCACCAATCTCACAAATATTTGGAGACACTTCCCCCTTTTCAACAAGCCGAATAAAAAACTTAGCAAAAGTCTTCGCAAATACAGAGGATACATTGCTACTCGTAAAAAAATCTCCCCGTCTGCCAATCTTTTCACGTTCTCTCATATAATACCCATGTCCCTCTGCATATAATGCGAGGTTCATATACGTACTATATGAAATCGAATGATCCTTTTCTTTTCCCATCCATTCTCTTAAAATGAGCTCCATCCCCATAATGACTCCTTATTGTAAAAATGGATTATTTTCTTTTTCAAATCCAATACTTGTTTCTGGACCGTGTCCACATAGCACTGCTGTTTCATCTGGTAATACAAATAGCTTCTCTTCAATACTTCCAATTAATTCAGCAAAGCTTCCGCCAGGCAAATCTGTTCTTCCGATGCTCATTTGGAATAATACATCACCAGAAAATACAGCATTCGCTTCTTTACTGTAATAAGAAATACTTCCTGGAGAATGTCCTGGTGTCTCAAAAATTTCAAAACTAAAAGAACCGATCGTTAATGTACCCTCTGCATCGATAATATGATCTGCTGGTTTCGCTGTAATACTGCGGTTCATCATAAAAATTTGCGAGCCATTCACAGTTGCATCTCCTAACCAATCCGCTTCTTCTTTATGTACGTATACCGGAATACGAAAAGCGTCTCTCACGGCATCAACAGCACCAATATGATCAAAATGAGCATGTGTTAATAAAACCGCAAGTGGCTTTAACTGCGCTTCCTGTAAATATGTGACAAGTTTCTCTCCTTCATGACCAGGATCAAAAATAATACACTCATTTTGATCATTCGTTAAAATATAAGCATTTGTTTGTAATGGGCCTAAAGGCATTTGTATCCATTTCATATGAAAATCTCCTCCAGTTATTTAATTTACTTTTAATGATACAACATTTCTTTCTCTTAGGAAAAGAAGGCGTGTTATCTCGACAATCATTTTTAAAACATGTACAATATAAAAGAGTAAATATTCTAAAAACTCATCCTAAGGATTGAGTAGACAGAGGAGGATATTGTATGGGCCTTGTTATCATTTTTACGCTAGTCACTCTGTTAGCTGTATTTGCTACGCTTAGAACACTTCGCGAAAAAAACTTATTCGCGGGCGGCTTCGCTATTGCAACCGTACTTGTTTTCGGATGGTTTACAATCATGACTGTTCTATATAATGGGTACCCACCAGCTTAATCCATTTACATTTTTATTCTCCAACAAGATCTTGCATAAAAAGAGGAAGGGGGCCCCTTCCTCTTTCCATTATTCACAACTTATATCATCTTCGCCTCGTATTTGTGCTTTTTTACAAGCCACGCTCCTCCAATAACACCTGCATCATTACCAAGGATTGCAATTGCTAACTTTGTGCTCTTTACAGCACGTGAGAAAGCATATTGCTCGAAATAACGTTGAATTGGCTCTAATAGTGCATCTCCAGCTTTAGATACGCCACCACCAATTACAATTTTCTCTGGGTTCAACGTACTAGCAAGGTTCGCTACAGCTAATCCTAAATAAGAAGCTACTTTTTCCACTACTTCACCTGCTAGTTCGTCACCTTGTCCAAGCGCTTCAAACACATCTTTTGATGTAATAAGCCCTTCTTCTGCTAACATAGAGCGTAAAACACTTTCTTTATCTGTCTCTTGTATTTTTTGCATAGCAACACGCACAATACCTGTTGCAGACGCTACTGTTTCTAAGCAACCCGACTTCCCGCAATTACATGGAAAAGCATTCTCTGTAACAACAGTAATATGTCCAATCTCACCAGCAGCACCGCTTATACCATGTACAATCTCACCATTGGCGATAACACCACCACCAACACCAGTTCCAAGTGTCATACAAATTAAGTCTTTTGCTCCTTCGCCAGCACCTTTCCACATTTCACCAAGCGCCGCTAAGTTTGCATCATTATCAATAACAACAGGTAATCCTGTTTCTACTTCTAATAAATCTTTTAATGGATAGTTTTTCCACCCTAAATTAACTGCTTCATAAATCATTCCAGATGCCACATGTACAGGACCAGGAGCTCCCATACCAATACCAATTAACTTGCTTTTCAATTCACCTAACTCTTCTAACTTTTTATCAATCGCTTTCGCTACATCAAGCGTAATATGTTTTCCTTGCTCATTTGTATTCGTAGGGATTTCCCACTTATGTAAAATTTCACCGTACACATTAATAAATGCTAATTTAATCGTTGTACCACCAAGGTCAACACCAACTAACCATTTCTCTTCCATGTTGCTTACCTACCTTTATCTAATTCTTATTTAGCTCTTTTTGAATTTCTTGCTTCAATAAAAATAAAGCTGTTTGATAGTCTTGTGGATCGATTAGCTGTGATTGATTTAATTCACGCAATTCATCTTGCATTAATTGTAAATCCGCAATTCGATCACCTGTATAAATAATCGTACCAAATTTCTTTAGCAATTGTTGAATATCATAAATAGATACCATTTCATCACCCTCTATGCTCACTTACTATAAAAAAATTATAATAAGAAAACGTTCACATATTTTATTATAATCAAGAAGAAAAAGTCTCGTCAATTTTTATTTGTCTATACAAGCCCATTTTTAACCATTGTTCCTTTTTCTGTAATAATTTTTTTTACATTTTTATCAAATGGCTCTACTGGAATATGTTTTACCATTTGAAAATCATAAGCTAATGATAGCGTTTTCCCTTTATAATGCACGAGATAACGATCATAATAGCCACCGCCATACCCAATTCGTTCTCCTCGCTCTGTATAAGCTACGCCTGGCACGATTTGAAGATCAATTTCATCCGCATTCACTTCATCCGTAAGCGCTGGAATGGGTTCACGTAAATTCATATACACTGTTTCTAATTGATCAAAATTACTAATTTTCCGGAAGGACATTGCTCGTGTTCCTTTATTACACTTCGGAACAACAACTTTCTTTCCTTCTTCCCAAGCTTTTTCGATAATAGGATATGTATTCACTTCATTGTCCATCGAGAGAGTGATTCCAATTGTTTTAGCTTCAGCCCACTCTTTTTGCGCATACAACGAAACTGCAATTTGCTCTGATAAAGTTGTATACTGTTCTTCTGATAAAGAATTCATGTGCTCTATTATTTGTTTACGCAAACGTATTTTCTCTTCTTTCACACACTTTTCCCCCTTACAGTGATACTTTTCTCTACGATGATAGTGTATCACTTTTAACAGAGGAATCGAATAAAAAAAAGAAACAGTAGGAAAATATTCCTACTGCTTACTTTGTTTCACGGTGTAACGTAGACTTCTTGTCACGCTTGCAATACTTTTTAAGCTCGATACGCTCAGCGTTGTTACGTTTATTTTTCTTTGAGATATAGTTACGATCTCCGCATTCTGTACATGCTAGAGTAATATTCACACGCATTCTTATTTCCCTCCAGTACTAATAACTTAAATCAGACTATACTATAATACCACTTTTAAAATAAAAATTCTACACCTTTTGATATTGTCTAATTTTTTCTATAAGATTTTTCATGTTTTCCCTTGCTATGACTGGGTTTCTAGCATGTGAATACACCAAAAATTTTGGTTGTTTTGTATCAGAAACGATATAAGACCACTCTTTTTCTGTATATTTGAACTGTATTCCTTCAAATATACCTTCTTCTTTTCTTTCCATATCGGCCAATAATTTCCTCATTACTTTCCCTTTTTCCTTCCATGAACATACAACTTCATCATAAAGTAGATACAGTGGAGGTGATTGCTCTGCTATGCTAAGTAATGTTTTTCCTTGCAATGCTATTAATTCAAATAATTTTCCAATTCGATATAAAATATCTCGCTTCCATCTTATTTGAAAAGAGTTTTTTTCATTATGCATATAAAAGAGGAGATAACATTCCCCGAATTTCAAAGACATCGGGTAAACATTATCTGCTGATTCGAGTAATAAATCCGGGATATCTACTTCTTCAAAATCAGTTCCTTGGTAAATATTACTGTGAGTGTCATATAATTCGAAGCGATTTCCATGTTCAGAAAACATAAGCGCCATATTTGCTTTACTCGATTTCATCAAAGCTTTCACATGATCTTTTTGTTCACTCGCATAAATCCATGTAACTGTGCATCCAAGCCTTTGTAGAAAGAGCATAAGTAAATGTTGTAACATATCATTTCTCTTATTAATAAGAAGATGGAACTTCTGTTCTTGTATCGTTTCAATATCAATACGCTCTAACAAAGCTTCTACATAATTATTTACAGAAACATGAACTAGCTTATTTCGTCCCATTTCTTTCTCACAAGCGTAATAAAACGACTCAGACATATATACTTGTTCTATCGCTTTTTGCTGCTTATACGTTAAAAATGAGCCCTCCTTACCATACAGTTGTATAACAATCCCTCTTTCGCTTTCCACTTGAACGAAAACTCCACCTGCACATTGCAAATTATGAATGGCATACTGAAAAAGCGACTCATTCATTTCTTTACATTCCATCGTATGAATCCCGCTGCCATGAATGGCATGGAGGAATAAATTTTTAAAGGAAGTTGTTTCTATATTTTCCTGACTTCCAATCAATATACTCTCTCCTTTGGCAAAAAGAGATCCATAAGCCATTGCAACTTTCACAATAAATTGAGGAGTAATTTCAACATTACCTCTGCCTACAATCCGGCTTTTTTGTAACCATCCTGCACTCTTTTCACTCTCTTTAACACCGGCAGAACCTACTATCGAATGACTATCTATCTCCTTATATGGCCATATTTTCCCTTTTTGCTTAATTACTGTACTTTTCCCTATATGACAATGGTCCGCTACAATACTTTTTTGAAAAAGTGTAACATCATCTTCGACCATTGTATGATCTCCTATTGTTGTTTCTAACAACTCACAATTTTTTCCTATATGAGCGTTTGCAAAAATGATGCTTTTTTGAAGAAGAGAATAACTTGAAACGATACTATTTTTCCCGATAATAGAGTACGGTTCAATTACAGCCCCCGCACCAATCATTGCTCCTTCCCCAATAAAAGAAGGACCATGAATTTTCGTCCCTTTTCCTATCGTTACACCTTCTCCCATCCACACCATTGGTAATACTTCTGTATATGGAATAGGCACCTTCAATTTTTTCGTCAACAAATCGAATTGAGCTTGCCGATATTGATCAAATGTACCAATATCTAACCAATAGTCTTCTGATAAATATGCAAATAAAGCATTTTTATTTGCCAATAACGGAAACACATCATGACTGAAATCCGAAAATTCCATGGATGGTATGTAAGAAAAGATTTCTGGCTCCATTATATAAATACCTGTATTCACAATATTAGAAACTACCTCATTCCAGCTCGGCTTTTCTATATATCGTATAATTTCTTGTTCTTTATTCATTACAACTAACCCAAATGAAAGAGGGTTTTCTACTTCTTTCACAAACATCGTTACCATTCTCTTCTTCTGTTCATGAAATGCAATTCCTTCTGATAATTGAAAGTCAGTTAATGCATCTCCACTAATAACAACAAATGTTTCATCTAAAAAACTTTCCGCTTGCTTAATGCTTCCTGCTGTTCCAAGCGGAGGAGAGTCTTCAAAATAATACAAGTTAACTCCCCATTTACTACCATCACCAAAGTATTGCTTAATGGCAGTACTCATATATTGAACTGTAATTGCAATTTCACGAATACCATGCTGACGTAATAATTCAATATTATATTCAAGAACTGGCTTTTCTAACAATGGTAACATCGGTTTTGGAGTATTACATGTTAATGGTCTAAGACGTCTCCCTTTTCCTCCAGCTAAAATAACCCCCTTCATATACTTCAGCCTCCACTTATATAATGTTCAAGAACTCCGTATATCATTTATCCCACATTAACTGCAGTAAAAGTCCGGTTTGGTTTGGTAAATCTAACAATCAGTGAGAGACAGCCTCACTAATTAAACCCTCACTGTATGAATAAATGTACCTTCTAACTCCCAACAAAAAGAAAGCGCTTACCATTAACTTGGTAAAATAATTAATAATACGCAACTAAAATATATGTACTTATTTTTCCATTAATTATGATACATCTTATCATCATAGACTAAAGGAAACAACGAGCTTTTTTTGTCATGTTTTGACTAAAAAAAGCAGGTGATTTCTCATCACCTACTTTTTCCCCTACTCATTCAATAAATAATGCTTTCCTTTTACTAAATAAAATACATTCTCAGCAATATTTGTAACATGGTCAGCTACACGCTCAATATATCTTGCAACAAAGGATAGTTGTGTAATTTGTGTAATCGCTTCTGGTTGTCCAGGGATAGAGGAAATAAATTCACGAATCGCTTTCCCATAAATTTCATCAACTGAATCATCCATCTCAGCAATTTGTTTAGCAAAAGTTAAATTTTCTTGCTCATATGCTTCTAATGCTAAATTTAACATCTTATGAGCAATCTCAAACATTTCCTCAAGATTACGCAAGCTAACGACCACTTCTTTTTCACCAAGACGAATTGTTGATTTCGCAATATTAACAGCATGGTCTGCAATACGTTCTAAATCTGTCGCTGTTTTAATTGAAATGAAAATTCTTCTTAAATCACTTGCTACAGGCTGCTGCTTTGTAATAAGCATAAGCGCAAGGTCATTTATTTCCTCTTCTAAATTATCCATGCGATAATCCCCATCAATGACTTCTAACGCTTTCTCTACATCCCTGTTGTGAAGACCTTCCATAGCAATCAATAAAGCTTCCCTTGCTAACTCACCAAGCTCGATCACCTTTTGCTGTAACGTTTTTAAATCACATTGAAATTGTTCTCTTACCATCGTTTCTTCCCCCTCAATATTATGTGCCATTTTATATAAATCCCCTACCCAGCCTCTTGTACGTTTATTAAGCCTTGAGAAAAGAGAAATATTCTCCCCTATTAGAATGAGGTGAAAGTGAGAAATGCCCTCTCTTAAGAGGGCATTTACTCTTAGCCTTACAACAATATCAACCAAATCGTCCTGTAATGTAGTCTTCTGTACGCTTATCTGTAGGTGTTGTAAATAATTTGTTCGTATCTGTATATTCCACAACTTCCCCACTTAAGAAGAAAGCAGTTTTATCTGAAATACGCGCTGCTTGTTGCATATTGTGCGTTACGATAACAATACTAAAGTCTTTCTTTAACTCCTGAATTAGCTCTTCTACTTTTGATGTTGAAATTGGATCTAGCGCCGATGTTGGTTCATCCATTAAAATTACGTCTGGCTCAATCGCTAAGCAGCGTGCAATACATAGGCGCTGTTGCTGTCCACCTGATAAACCGTATGCATTATCGTGCAAACGATCTTTTAACTCATCCCAAATCGCTGCTCCGCGCAAGCTCTTTTCAACGATTTCATCAAGTGTTTTTTTGTCACGAACACCATGGATTTTCGGGCCATATGCTACATTTTCATAAATAGATTTTGGGAATGGATTTGGCTTTTGGAACACCATTCCCACATGCGTACGCAATTCTTCAACCGGATATGACTTTTCGAATATGTTTCGTTCTCTATATTCGATAACGCCCGTAGTTCGAACGATAGGCACTAACTCTACCATACGATTTAGTGTTTTCAAGTATGTTGATTTCCCACAACCACTCGGACCGATAATCGCTGTTACTTCATTCTCATGAATACTTAAGTTGATATCTTTTAAAGCGTGGTCTTCTCCGTACCATAAATTTAAATTTTTCGTATCAAATACCACTTTTTTTTGTGCTGCCTCAATCTTTTTCTCGTTTTTCACCTGTACATTTACTACTGTTGCTACCATTTGAATTCCCCTTTCATCCACTTCCAACTTATTTTCGATTTCGTAACCATAAGACAAATATATTTATAAAGAGCAACAATCCTAACAAAACAATCATCCCAGCTGCTGCTACATACTGAAATTCTTCTTGTGGTCTACTCATCCAATTAAAAATTTGAATTGGTAAAACCGTAAATCTATCAAACATACTAAACGGAACATAATTTGCAAAGGCAAGGGCTCCAATGACTAATAATGGTGCTGCCTCACCAATTGCTCTCGATACCGCTAACGTACATCCCGTTACAATCCCTGGTAAAGCTACTGGCAATACAATTTGATACATCGTTTGCCACTTCGTAGCACCTAATCCGTAAGAAGCCTCTAGTAATGAGCTCGGCACAGTTCGAATCGCTTCTTGACTAGCTACCACAACAGTTGGTAAGACGAGTAAACTCATCGTCAGTGCCGCTGCAATTATGCTCTCTCCTAAATGGAGAGCGTATACGAAAATAGTTAACCCGAGTAAACCAAACACAACGGAAGGTACCCCTGCTAATGTTTGATTATTTAATTCTATTAACTTTTTAAAAACGGACTCCTTCGCATAATGCTCTAAATAAAGAGCTGTTCCGACTCCAAATATAAAAGAGGCCGGTATAACAATGCTCATAAATAGTATTGTTCCTGACAAAGCAGCGACAATCCCAGCTTCTCTCGGATTACGTGAGGCGAAGTTTGTAAAGAAATCTATTGAAAGATAACTTATACCTTTTTCAAAAATTTGAAAAAGCAATATAAAAAGTATTACTACTGAAAACAAAATTGCTATATAAAACAAACACTTGTAAATCCGATCCTTTAAAAAACGCGATGCCATATTTTCTTGTATTTTTTTATGGTTTAACATTCGCATATTATGTCACCCTCCTAAAACGGCGCATAATATATTGCGAAATGATATTCATAATAAAAGTAAACATAAATAACGTTGCACCTACAGCATACATGCTGTAATAAGTAATCGTTCCGTGCGGAGCATCACCTAAACTCACTTGTACAATATAAGCTGTTAATGTTTGAATAGAATGAGTCGGATCTATTGATACATTAGGTGTTGATCCAGCAGCAATAACAACAATCATCGTTTCACCAATTGCTCGAGAAGCTGCTAATATAATCGCTGCCATTATGCCCGTAAAAGCCGATGGAAACACCACTTGTTTTACCATCTCAAAACGAGTTGCTCCTAGCGCTAATGAGGCTTCTTTAATTCCTTTTTCTACAGCTCTCATAGCATCTTCAGAGAGAGACGCAATCGTCGGTATCATCATAAACCCTATAACAATACCTGGACTAATAGCATTAAAAAACTGCAAATCTGGTATAACGCGTTGTAAAAGTGGTGTGACAACTGTTAACGCGAAAAAACCATATACAATTGTCGGGATACCTGCTAGTAGCTCTAACAACGGTTTTAATATTTTCCGAGCGCCATTCGAAGCGTATTCGCTTAAAAATACGGCACAACCTAAACCAATAGGAATTGCTACGAACATGGCAATTGCTGTTACAAGGATTGTTCCACATATAAGTGGTAATATACCGAATTTCGGATCTTCAAAAAAAGGTAACCATTCTTTCTCTGTCAAAAAAGAATACAATGATATCTTTTGAAAAAACATGATTGTTTCATTTGCCAACGTAATAATAATTCCAAGTGTCGTTATAATGGACACGCTAGCAATGGCTTTTAGTATTAACGGAACAATTCGATTGATTCGCTGCGTTTTTTTTCTTCTATTTGTATTTCTCTCAATCAAATGTTGCACAGAAAATGTAATTTGACTTTTGTCATTATGAGCCAAAGATGAAAACCCCTTTCCACCCTGACATTACCTTTTTATTTCTGTTAACATTCGCAGCTGTTCATTATATTTTTCTTTTGGTAATTTTACATATCCGACCTCTTCAGCAAGGCTTCCAACATGCTTAATCATAAACTCAACATAATTTGCTACATTAATTTTATTTCTGATAGATGCATGATTCACATACGTAAATAGCGGCCTAGATAATGGCTTATACGCACCCGATTGAATGGTCTCTTTCGTTGGAAATACACCATCCACCTGTATTGCTTTTACCTTATCTCGATTGGCCATATAATAAGCATATCCTACAAAAGCAATGGCATTTTTATCATTCATTACCCCTTGCATAATAACTTGATCGTCTTCAGACAAAGAAACCGTTTTTACAAGGCGATTATTTTGTAAGACAACATTTTGGAAATAATCATAAGTACCAGAGTCTACGCCTGGTGCATAAAATTTAACTTGTTCACGTGGCCATGATGAATGAATTTGTGACCATCGTTTCAATCTTCCATTTTCACTCCATAATAGACGTAACTCATCTATCGTCATATTGTTTACCCACGTATTTTGACGATTCACAACAATCGTTAGACCATCATAAGCAACCTCAACTGGTGTAAATTGAATAGAGTTTTTCTGCATTGCATTTTCCTCTACCGGTTTCATCAATCTCGAAGCATTGTTTATATCTACTTCTCCTTTACTGAAACGATTAAATCCTCCCCCTGTCCCAGAAATACTAATAGAAATTTTCACGTTTGGATGGGCCTTTGTATATTCCTCTGCTACTGCCTCTATAATAGGAAAAACCGTTGAGGATCCATCAACTCTCACTTCTCCCATTTCATTTGTAGCGAATGCAGTAGATATATTAAAACAAAGGAAACATGTCGATAATGTCCAAACTTTAATCGATGCGCTCATCCATTTCACGTGTTCTTCCTCCTAGAAGTAACCGGAAATAACAGGATTACAGATATAAGAATACTGCTAAACTATTAATTCGGTTTTAATTGTTTGTAAAAGTTTTGTAAAGTTCCACAAAAAAACAACTGTATACACAAACTTTATTTCCACTTTTGTACTTTAGATGCAGGAAATTTTCTAATCATCCATAAAGTGAAACTTTAATCAGTGGGAGTTTTGTTCATCCCCCACTGATTATTAGCCCTCACCAATCAGGCGTTTACGGGCAGCAAGGCTCCCACCTAACTTCTTTGCTCCAGCTGAATTTTGAGGTAGCAGTTTTACTGCCCTCAAATAGCGGGATAAAACCGCTATCTCCTATCACACACAACAAACTTAGAGCGTATGCACTAACCTTGTTGTGTTCATCGTTTTTGAAACTACATGTTTTTTCAACATTTTACGCTTGTCCACATTTACTAAACCATATGCATAAAGCATAAAAAAAAGCACACTATCTTTTCAGATAGTGTGCTTTTTTTACAACTTTTTTATTCATCATCTTGTGTATTACTTTTCTTCTCTTTTTCATCTTTTGGAGCTTCACCAGTTAATGCTTGTTTCTTCAAATCAAAGTAAGCGTCCATTATTTCACGACCAATATATCCATTAATCCCTGTTTTATCATCATGTACCCACGGCACAACAACAGAAAATGCTACTTCTGGATCTTCGAGCGGGGCATAACCTACTAATGTTAAGTTATATGTTTCAACACGCTCACCTTTTGCATTTCTACCAATCTCTTTATCTCCGCCATATACAGTTTGAGCTGTACCTGTTTTCCCAGCGGCTTTATATGGTGCACCTGCAAAGTATTTTGTAGCTGTACCACCTGTATCGTTAAACACTTGTCTAAATCCTTCTTGAACACGTTTAATTTGTGATTCAGGCATATCAACACGATTCAATACTTTCGGTTCCATGGATTGAACAACTTTTCCAACTTCCTCTGGCTTCGCCGATGGCTGACGAATTTCCTTTACAACTTGGGGTTGCATACGATATCCACCATTTGCAATCGTCGAAATATATTGCGCTAATTGAAGCGGTGTATACGTATCATACTGTCCGATTGATAAATCTAATAAGAAGCCTGGTTGACTCCCTCTACCTATTTGACCAGCAGTTTCATTTGGCAAATCAATTCCTGTTTTTACACCAAGCCCAAACTGCCCAAAATAGTAACGCATCGTATCAAATGCTTTTTGTGGTATATCTAACGTACCACCTCGCACGTATGGAACACCAGCGATATTCATCGCTGTTTTAAACATATAAACGTTAGAAGACATTTTTAACGCTGTAAGGTCATTAATATACCCCATCGTTTTCCAAGATGACTTCGTAGGTGTCCCTTTTAATTTAATCGGTTCATCTAACTGTACAGATCCAGGTTGAATTGCACCAGTTTGATATCCCGTAAGTACTGTCGCACCTTTTACAGTTGAACCCATCGGATAAGAACTCGTCATCGTTCCTAATGCAAAATCTTCTACTTTCGTTTCGCCGTCTTTATTCACTAATTGTTTCCCCGCCATAGATAAAACTTCACCATTTTTCGGGTTCATCATTACAACGAATGCACGGTCTAAAAGAGGTTCGCTCCCTTTAAATCTCATTAAGTTTTTCGTAAGAATTTCTTCTACGCTCTTTTGTAATTTCATATCAATCGTTAAATTCAGGTCGTTACCTCGTTGTCCTTGTGACACATTAATAGTTTCTAAAATATTACCCTCTTTATCTGTAACATTTCTAACTTCAGCTTTTGTGCCGTGTAAACTATCTTCGTACTGTTGCTCAAGGTAACTTTTTCCTACGCGATCGTTACGATTATAATCACGAACAAGATAGTAATCTAATCTTTCTCTCGGCAACCCTTCATCAGAAGAAGTTACACCACCAAGTACACTTCGGAACATATCGTCATACTTATATTTTCGCTCCCAGTCAACATTCGTATCTACACCTGGTAATTTCGCTAAATTTTCACTAATAATCGCGTATTCTTCTTCTGTTGCACCTTTTTTAACGATTTGCGGCGTCATTGCATATCCGCTTTCCATCTTGCTTTTGATCGCCAATATTTCTAAATCTTTTGCTGATAATTGATTAATCTCTTCTTCTGTTACACGATTTCGTTGACGCTCATCTAGTTCTTTATCGTCAATTTTATTCGCTTTAAACTCTTCACGATCTTTTTTTGTGATTTTTGCTTCTGCTTCTTCTTTATGTAAAGCAAGCCAATAATCTTTCTTATCGCGATCTGTTAACTTATCTGTTGGGACTTCAATTAAATCCGCTAACTTTTTCGCCGTTTCTAAGCGATCTGCTGCAGTTGATCCCTTCATTTTTGTAAATGTAATTGTACGAATAGGCTCATTATCTACGACCGCTTCTCCATTACGATCAAATATTTTCCCGCGCGGTACAGGATTACTTATCGTTGAGTTTTCTTTTTTCTCAACTTCATTTTTATATTCCTCACCACGAACAATTTGTACGTATCCAAGCCTTACAATAACCGCGGAGAACATTAAAAACACGCAAAAAAACAACACGTTTAACCGAAAAGGAACGTGGGTCTTTTTCTTTTGTTGTTTCTGCTTCTTGCTCATACAAACCCCCTCTACCAACAGCTATGTAATGTGAAAGGGACACCTTCATACAGGTGCCCTCACTGCTGTCTTACATCTTTTTCTATTCTAGCATAAAACAAACAATAAGTTAACCTTCTGGTTCAGTTTGATTCTGCGTGCTTCCTTGCGCTACAACACTGGTTTTGTTCACATTCCCCTCATCATATTTGACATTTTTAACTGCAAAATAAATAAGAAAATGTCCAGCTCCTAATATACATAGTAAGAAAGGTAAACTTTTTTCAGGCGGAAAGAATATGACAGCACATAAAAAACTTAAAATGGAACAAATTCTTCCGGCATTTAACCATAATTCCCTGACCACTATATATTCTACGCGCCATTCTCTCGCCTGTTTTGCTCTACCAATTACATCGTATGTCATTGAGCCGTACGGAACGAGTAAAATAGGATATGCAACCGCAATACATGCTGCATAAATAAGTAATTTCGTATATGTAACATTAAAAATAACTAAAAATACGACCGCATATAAAATAATGCCACCAAGTAAAATTGCTTTTTTTCGCCATTCTTTCTTTAACATACGAGCAACTAAATAATAGCATACAAATGATACTGCAGAATTCACTAAACTATATTTCCCTAGTGCTAACTCGCTACCAGATGCTAAATAGACATATACCGAAATAACGAAAATAAACGTTCCTTCTCTCAAACCTTGGAAGAAATGAGCACGCGTAATTCTTCCCCAGTTTTCATCAACTTGCCGCTCTTTCAATACTTGCACAATTTCATAGTGTCCTTCACATTCTCTCTTCGATAAAAAAAAGCTTAAAACAACTGCAACCGCAAATAGCATTAACGAGAGGAAGAAAACGACAGTATAACCGCTCCATTTTTCCATACGTGAAATTGTATATCCTGCTGCTATCGGTCCAATCATTCCAGAGAAAGATGTAAGAAGTCCGAGAAAACCGTTAAAAAAATCTCTTGTTTCTGGTTCTGTAATCTCAAATGTCAACAAGTTAAAAGCGAGCCAATAAAAACCATAACCAACTCCTAAAAGGGCTCCCATTAGTAAAATATAGTGAGATGCACTTTTTCCCGCTACTAAAACGACGATAAAAAAAACAGCTAACGTGCCTACACCTATTCGCAATAAAATCGAACGATCAATACGTTTCGCTAATTTCCCGCCCACAAGAAATGTTAGAGGCTGCAATACAACGCTGGCCAAATTATACAAGCCCAGATTTACGTAATTTTGTGTTTGCTTCCACAAATAAATGTTTACAAACGTATTCGATAAAGAAATTGCGAGCGTGTATAAACCTCCTATAACGAGCAATAATACTAAATCCCGATTCACTTCAACATCACCAATTACATGTTTCCACTTCATACACAACTCTCCTTTACTACATGTTCTAGTCTTCCAAAGACAAGCTCAATTATGTAAAAGGAGAGCATAGAAAAAAGCTAAGAGAAAACTCCTAGCTTTTTTCTATCTGTATTAACTTTAATTATTTTGCTTCTTGGTAAAGTTTTTCAGCAACGTTCCAATCTACAACGTTCCAGAATGCACCGATGTAGTCAGGACGACGGTTTTGGTAATTTAAGTAGTAAGCATGCTCCCAAACATCTAAACCGATAACTGGAGTTTTACCTTCAGTTAGAGGAGAATCTTGGTTTGGAGTGCTTGTTACTTCTAACTCACCATTGTTTACTACTAACCAAGCCCAACCAGAACCGAAGCGAGTTGCGCCAGCTTTTGCAAATTCTTCTTTGAATGCATCGAAGCTACCGAATTTCGCTTCAATCGCAGTTGCAAGTTCGCCTACTGGTTGTCCCCCACCGTTTGGAGATAGGATTGTCCAGAAGAATGTATGGTTAGCATGTCCGCCACCATTGTTACGTACTGCTGTACGGATTGCTTCAGGTACTTCGTTTAAGTTTGCAACTAATTCTTCAACACTTTTGTCAGCTAATTCTGCATGACCTTCTAAAGCAGCGTTTAAGTTTGTAATATACGTGTTGTGATGTTTTGTATGATGGATGTTCATTGTTTCTTTATCAAAGTGAGGTTCTAAAGCATCATACGCATAAGGTAAATTTGGTAATTCGTGTTTTGCCATTGTTATATTCCTCCCGGTTTATGTATTGTCACTACATATGTGACCTACAACTTCATTCTACCCTAATTGCCATAGGGTGCAAACAAATAAATCGCTTTGTCTTGCTATCATTAAAGTAGCAAAATTCCCACTTCTTTTCAATTAAAATGCTCATATATTCCGTAAAAAAAGCTTCCTTCTACAAGGAAGCTTCCTGCTGACATACTAAACATCTGAAATGGATATGGACCCTGTAGGACTCGAACCTACGACCGGACGGTTATGAGCCGTCTGCTCTAACCAACTGAGCTAAGGGTCCACAATTATGTATGTACATTAAAAACAACTAAATTTCCATCGGATATATCGTTTGAAAAATGTAAGATAAATTTACCATATACAAAAGAAAAGTGTCAATTGTATTTTTCCCTACTAAAAGAAGTAAATTAATAAGAAGAAATTTAGTCCTTTCTACTATATGTAAATATAATATATCTTGAGCTTCTCTAGATTCGTACGTTACAATGATTTTATACATACATAAAGGAAGTGAATCTATGTCCATTTTTAAACAGCTAGCAAAAAGCGTATATTCGCCTAAAGATATGGCGCTTTTCCGTTTCCAAAAAATTGGTAAAACCATTTTGTATATTATGCTTCTTTGCCTAATCACTACTATTCCAAGAACTTTCTTGTACGGTAGCGTTATCCAAGATGGTGTTAACATGGTAAATAAAGTAATCGAAAAAGATTTACCTGATTTTAAAATTGAAAATGGTGAGCTACAAGCTGATATTGATCAGCCTATCGAAAAAGAAGACGGAAATGCCCTTTTCGTATTTGATCCAAATTCAACAGACTTAGAAAAATATCAAAATAAAACAGGTTTATTTGTTTTAAAAGATAAAGTAGTCTCCATGGGGAATGGTCAAACACAAACATACTCCTATAATGACTTACTAGGCGCATCTCTTGAGAAGAAAGATTTACAAGATTTCATTTCGTTATTTGACAGTATTTATCCAATCTTATTATTCGTTATTGGGTTCTTACTGTACTTGTTCCAATTATTTATTACCTTTGTAGGAGTTACATTGCTTGCCTTCATCGGTTCTGCGATGAGCGGTCAACGCAAATTATCTTATAAACAAGTTTGGACATTAACTGCTTACAGCTACACAATTCCAACAATCTTCTTTATGATTATGGATTTATTCAAAATAAACGTACCTGGTGCAACATTCATTTACATTGCAGTTGTTTTAATCGTTCTATACTTAACAATTAAAGAAGTTCCAAAGCCGAAAGAAAAACAAGAACTATAAAAAAATGCCTAAATAGGCATTTTTTTTTTGGACAAGCATATATTCCTAGCAAAGGAGTGAAGGATATGAAGAGATTAGGTGTACTCTTATTCGTGCTTGTCCTCGGTTATATATTTTATTACGATATTAAAATCGGTACTTTACCGATGTTAAGTTCATACAAAAAAACCTCTGCTGCCCAAACGATAAAAAAAGAAAATACAGATGCAAAACAGAATGAAAAGAACAAAACAGAAAAAGAAACGGATACAGTTTATAAAGCAATCGAAGTAAAAACTGGTGATACAGTTCTTTCTATTACAGAAGCAATCAATAAGAAAAAAATTCCTTCTATTGAAAAAGTAATTGATGATTTTAAGCAATTAAATAACAATACATCTGCTACAAAAATCCAAGTTGGAAAGTCTTATAAATTCCCCTTATATCAATAAGCAATCACTTAATCCTTGTCAATTACATAAAGGCGCTGATACAATAGTAAAAGTGAAACCGAGTACTTTGGTTTCTATAGCCCTTTCTCACACATACTATCATTGATGTAAGGGACTAAAATAAGAAACTTCTTTTATAAGGAGAGCGATCAATTCGTGAATGAAATGACTCAACGCACAAAAACACGTCCAGTTAAAGTCGGTAATTTAACAATTGGCGGTAACAATGAATTAATTATACAAAGTATGACGACAACAAAAACACATGATGTTGAGGCTACAGTTGCTGAAATTAAACGTTTAGAAGAAGCTGGCTGTCAAGTTGTTCGTGTTGCTGTTCCAGACGAACGTGCAGCAAATGCTATTGCTGATATTAAAAAACAAATCAACATTCCACTTGTTGCTGATATTCATTTTGATTATCGCCTTGCTTTAAAAGCAATCGAAGGCGGCATTGATAAAGTACGTATCAATCCAGGTAACATTGGGCGTCGCCATAAAGTAGAAGCTGTTGTAAATGCAGCGAAAGAGCGTGGCATTCCAATCCGTATCGGTGTAAATGCCGGCTCATTAGAACGTCATATTTTAGAAAAGTATGGATATCCAACTGCTGATGGTATGGTCGAGAGTGCACTGCACCATATTAAAATTTTAGAGGACTTAGATTTCCACGATATTATCGTATCAATGAAAGCCTCTGATGTTAACTTAGCAATTGAAGCATACGAAAAAGCTGCTCGCGCTTTTGATTATCCATTACATTTAGGTATTACAGAATCAGGAACACTGTTTGCTGGAACTGTAAAAAGTGCCGCCGGTCTTGGAGCAATTTTAAGTAAAGGCATCGGAAATACACTTCGTATTTCTTTAAGTGCTGATCCAGTTGAAGAAGTAAAAGTTGCACGTGAACTATTAAAGTCATTCGGTCTTGCATCTAATGCTGCAACACTTATTTCTTGTCCAACTTGTGGTCGTATTGAAATTGACCTAATTAGCATTGCTAATGAAGTAGAAGAATACATCTCTACGCTTAAAGTTCCAATTAAGGTTGCCGTACTCGGTTGCGCCGTAAACGGTCCTGGTGAAGCTCGTGAAGCTGACATCGGTATTGCCGGTGCACGCGGAGAAGGTTTATTATTCCGTAAAGGGCAAGTCGTTCGTAAAGTACCAGAAGAAACAATGGTAGAAGAACTGAAAAAAGAAATTGATGTAATCGCTGCTGAAATGGCTGCCGAACGAGAAAAAGAAAAAGAAAAAGAAAAACAAGAACAATAAAAAAGAAGGTTGCCCACAATTTTTGTGAGCAACCTTTTTTTACATTTAAATTAAAAACTCGTCAGTTATATAACCGACGAGTTCTCTTATTTTGCACACTTTGGACAACGACCATATATTTCGAACTTATGCCCCGTTACCTCATAACCTTTAAAATCTTTATTCATAAAATCCATTGGACAAGAAGTGATTTCTTTCGTACCACCACAATCTAAACAAATGAAATGATGATGATGTTCCATAATAGAGCACATAAAACGAAAATGTTTTTCACCATTTAATTCTGTTTGCTCTAAAACACCAATTTCAGCAAAAACTGTTAAGTTACGATAAATCGTATCAAAACTAAGCCCTGGATAATCATCCTTCATATGTTCTAAAACATCTTTTGCGGTTAAATAACGATTATGCGCCGCGAATAATCTTAGCATCTCTTCCCTTTTCCCCGTATGTTTATATCCTTTTTCCTTCATTAGGCGTAAAGCTTCTGTTAGATTCATACCTATCCCTACTTTATGCAGTTTTTTTCTTCTTCCATAAAATCGCACCGATTAAAATAAGAACCGCTATCATAACAATTGTACCACCTGGTGCTAGATCAAGTTGATACGAAGCAAACATTCCACCAATTACTGCAATTTCACCAAATAAAATGGAAAAGAAAATCGTTTGTTTAAATCCTTTTGCAATACGAATACTTGCTGCAACTGGTAACGTCATTAAAGATGATACGAGAAGAACACCTACAACACGCATTGATACTGCAATTACAAGAGCAACTAATATAATGAAAATAAAGTGAATCCACTTTGCACTCAAACCGGTTGATACAGCGTATTCCTCATCAAATGATAGTAAAAATAACTCTTTGTATAATAAAACAATCGTTATAATAACTACAATTGCTACTATACCAATAATAATTAAATCCGCACTTGTCACAGCACTTACACTACCAAATAAATAACTAAATAAATCCGTATTGAATCCATTAGCAAGTGAAATGAAGATAACTCCAATCCCCATCCCTGCTGAAAGTATAATCGGAATTGCTAACTCTTGATAATGTTTATATACAGTACGTAATTTTTCAATTAGCAATGCTCCACCGATTGAAAAAAACATTCCCATATATAAAGGGTTTAAAAAACCACCGGTAAAGATTGTCTTTTCAAGCAATAAACTTGCTGCAATTCCTGATAACGTCACATGACTTAATGCATCCGCAATAAGCGACATGCGGCGAATTACAACGAACACGCCGATAAGTGGCGCGACAAGCCCAATTAAAATACCAGCGTATAAAGAATTACGTAAAAAATCATATTGTAAAAAATCCTGTATCATTATATCCTCCCGTGATGCCCATGATCATGTTCTAAGCGATGAACATGATGTCCATATAAAATCGACATTTCTGCATCTTCTAACTCTCGGAATTTCTCTACATTCCCATGGAAATGTAGATGCTGATTTAAACATGCAACATGCGTCACCTTCTCTGTTACAGCACCCATATCGTGCGTAACAAGAATTAACGTAATCCCGAGCCTTTTGTTTAAATCCTCTAGTATCTCATAGAAGCTTTCCACATTTTTTACATCAATCCCAACAGTAGGTTCGTCCAAAATAAGCAATTCCGGATTACTTACAAGCGCACGAGCAATAAATACACGCTGTTGTTGTCCACCAGAAAGTTCTCCAATATTGCGACCTTGAAACTCACTCATACCTACATCAGCAATCGCTTTTTCTACTTTCGCATTATCGTCTTTCGTAAAAAAGCGAAAAAGCCCCTTTTTCGAAACGAGCCCCATTGAAACAACTTCAAAAACAGTTGCCGGGAAACCTGAGTTAAAACTACTTGCCTTTTGGGATACATAACCAACTTTATTCCACTCTTTAAATTTCTTACTATCAATGCCAAACAATCTAATACTTCCTTGCTTTGGTTTTAAAACACCCAATAAGCACTTAAGTAAAGTCGATTTCCCTGAACCATTTGGTCCAACTAAACCTAAAAAAGCTCCCTTCGGAACTTGCAAATTAATATCTTCTAACACGTTGCGATCTTCATATCGAAACGTTAATCCTTCTATTTCCAATATATTATTCATATCATCTCACCTATTTTAATTCAGAATGATTCCGATTTATCTCTATTTGAATTATAGTACAGCTTATTATAGTTGTAAACCAATCTGCCTAAAATATATTCTTTATTTCAAGAAACCTTATTATTATAACAAAAAGCAGAGAAGAATTCTCTGCTTTCAAAAGATATTACAATTAACTTTTTAGTGAATTGCTGATTTAAACTTACCACCATTTGTCTCTTGTGTATTCATAATCGTAACAAATGCGTTTTCATCAATTTCATGCACAATTGATTTTAACTTAGTCACTTCCAGACGTGTTACAACTGCATAAATAACTTCTTTTTCTTTATCTGTATAGCCACCTTTAGCAACAAGTTTTGTTGTTCCACGACCAAGGCGGTGTAAAATTGCATTTGATACTTCCTCATATTGATCCGACACGATTAAAACTGCTTTCGTTTCATCCAATCCTTGAATTACCGTATCAATTGTTTTGAATGCGATATAGTACGTCATAACAGAATACATCGCTTGTTCAACACCAAATACAAATGCTGCCCATGCAAAAATGAATAAGTTCACAAACATTACGAATTCACCAACAGAAAACGGTAATTTCTTCGTTAATAAAATCCCCATAATCTCCGTCCCGTCTAACGATCCACCATGACGAATAACAAGTCCTACACCAATCCCTAAAATAAGACCTCCAAAAACTGTTGCTAAAATCGGCTCTGTTGTAAATGGCGGTATAGCATGCAACGTTGATTCAATAAATGCTAAAGCTACAATTCCGAATGCTGAAGATAACATGAATGTTTTTCCAATTTGCTTATACCCGGAGTACATAAAAGGAATGTTGAGGATAACAACTAAAGTAGAAAAACTTAACCACCAAATATTAGGAGTAAGATAATCTAATATAAGAGAAATACCAATAATTCCACCATCAATAATTTTATTTGGCATTAAAAACAGTTCAATCGCTACCGCCGCACACGCTGCCCCAAAGACAATCATAACTAAACGATATACAAGATGGATAACACTTTCCTTTCGATGTTGCTTTTTCTCCATAAGTCCTCCTTATGCTCTTTATCTATAGTTTCGTTCTTATATTATAACATAAGCTTCTTTTCCCCATTGAAAAAATGCACCTTTATACGAATATGTACAAGCTACACCTACATATATTTCGATAGAAGAACGTGTGAAGGAGGACAACACGATGAACCTCATTAAACAAATTGTGAACAAAAAATTAAATCATATTTCTACAAAAGAGTTATTGAAATATAGTAAAGAATACGAAGTTCCAATCACAACTGCACAAGCTGATAAAATTGTTTTACTTATGAAAGGGAAAAATATTAACATTTACGATAATACCGAGCGACTAGATTTGCTAAAACAAATCGCTACAGTAACCTCCCCTGCTACTGCCCAACAAGTAAATACTTTATTTCAACAACTACTAAAATAAGGAGGGGAAAATCCCCTCCTTATTGCGCTTTAATTTTTTCAAGAATTCCTTCATCAAAAGTACCATTTTTCAGCATTTCGATTTCTAATTTATATGGTGGCTTCTTATCTTTTTTATCTTCACCTACATACGGTGTTTCAAGAATTTTTGGTACGTTCATTAACTGTGGATGATGTACAATATGATGTAATGCTTTATAGCCAATATGACCGAAACCGATATTTTCATGACGGTCTTTTCCAGCCCCGCGTACATTTTTACTATCATTAATATGAAGTACTTGCAAACGATCTATTCCAACAATTTTATCAAATTCGTTTAACACACCGTCAAAATCATTTACAAGGTCATAACCTGCATCATGCGTATGACACGTATCGAAACATACAGATAGTTTTTCATTATATTTTACGCCATCAATAATTTTCGCAATTTCTTCAAAGCTACGACCGCATTCTGTTCCCTTTCCTGCCATCGTTTCTAGCGCAATATTAACCGTTTGTTCTGGCGTTATTACTTCATTAAGCCCTTTAATAATTTGTTGAATACCAGCATCGGCTCCTGCACCAACGTGAGCTCCTGGGTGAAGAACAATTTGTCTCGCTACCCCTAATGCTGCTGTTCTTTCAATTTCCATACGCAGGAAATCAACACCTAATTGGAACGTCTCAGGTTTCGTCGTATTCCCAACATTAATAATATACGGAGCATGGACGATAATTTCCTCAATACCGTTCAGTTCCATATGTTTTCTTCCTGCTTCTATATTCAATTCTTCAATTGGTTTTCTTCGTGTATTTTGTGGTGCACCTGTATAAATCATGAACGTTGTTGCACCGTATGAAACAGCCTCTTCACTTGCTGCTAATAACATCTTCTTACCACTCATTGAAACATGAGATCCAATCTTTAACATACAATCACCTCTTCAATATACAATAGATATAATGATAGCATAATTTGTAGAAATATGTAGCGAATTGTTTGTTCCCCAAAAAGGCACTATACAAATTAAACTTACTATCCAAACAATTCACACTCTACACTTAAATTAACCGGATACAGCGAAACTTTAGACAACGTTTTTTCTACCCCTCACTAATTATTAACCCGCATCAATCGATTTTCTTTCAAGTAGTGAGATAAAAAAAGATAAGGGAAATCCCCTTATCTTTTTTTATTGCTATATTTTTTCTTCACTTTGTCACGTTCTGTTGCAAGTTTTCGTTTATAGTTTGGTTTTACTTTTTTCGGCTTTTTAACAACTTTTGTTGCCATAACATCTAGTCCATCATTTGGTTTTTTACGGCTCTTACGACGACGACGGTCACCTAAATCCGCCCACTCATCTCCGCGTAAATCTACATGCTTAAACTCGATATGACGTTGTTTTTCCAAACTATCTAACGCTTCTTCATTTGCTGGATCATAAATCGTCACAGCAATACCTGAATGACCCGCACGTGCAGTTCTTCCAACGCGGTGAACGAAGAAATCTAAATCTGAAGGAAGTTCATAGTTAATAACATGACTAATTCCTTCGATATCAATACCGCGTGCCGCTAAATCTGTTGCGACAATGTATTGGAACTCTAAATCACGAACTTGTTTCATCATTTTTTTACGATCACGTGGTGATAAATCACCGTGTATACGCCCTACTTTTAACCCACGTTCTGCTAATCCATCGGCTACTTCGTCAGCTTTCTTCTTTGTGTTTGTAAAGACAATCGCTAAGTACGGTTTAAATTGAAGTAGCATATTTTTCACTAATTCAGTTTTATTACGGTGTCTTGAAGGCACAAGGTAATGATCAATATTTCCTGCTGCAACTTGCTTCGGATTAATATGAATATGTTCTGGATTCTCCATATATTTCTTCAAAAATGGTTTTAATTTTTGAGGAATTGTTGCAGAGAAAACTAACATTTGCAGGTTTTTAGGCATACGTGCCGCAATTTTATCTACATCTTGAATGAATCCCATATCAAGCATTAAGTCCGCTTCATCGACAATAATAGTATCCGCTTTATAAACAAATAGCGCCTTTTCTTCTACTAAGTCTTTAATACGTCCTGGCGTTCCAACTACAATATGAGGTTGTCTTTTCAACTTTTCAATTGATCGTTGTTTATCAGTTCCACCAATTAAACAGCGTGCTGTAATCATTTGATCTTCTGCACAGAACTTTGTTAGTTTCACAATTTCTTCGTAAATTTGTTGTGCTAACTCACGAGTAGGCGCTGTAATAACAAGTTGTACTTCTTCACGACTTGCATCAATTCTGTTTAATGTAGGAAGTAAGTATGCATGTGTTTTCCCAGAACCAGTTTGGGATTGTCCAATTATACTCACACCTTTTTTCACGACCGGGAAAATTTTCTTTTGAATTCCTGTTGGCTCTGTAAAGCGTAGTTCACGAACTGCATCTATTAAAAATGGTTTAAAATCATACTGTGTAAAAGTTTGTAGTGTCATAAGTTACACCTTCTTTCTAAAATTTCTACTGCGCACAAATCAGTCAAGTCTACATTATATCGAAATCTACAAGTAAAATCCATCTTTAGTTTAGGTTTTCATTTCAAAAACTAACCTTCTTCCCTTTCATTGCATATTGTATGTGTATATACCTAACTGAAGAAAGGAGGATTTCCCACATGTTTCCGAAATCCCCTATAAGACAAATGTATCCGAATCGAGGACAACAATCTTACACACCATATCCGATTCCACAACTACCACCGATGGCCCAAAAAAAGAAAGGTTTCCTTGCTAAACTCTTTAAAAAACACGATCCAACCGAACCTTTTATGCAAATGGTCCCTCCTTATCGACAAATGGAAGGGCCACCGATGATGCACCAACAACAGCCGCCCCAATATCAACAGCAACAGCCATACCAACAACAATATACACAACAATATCAACCATACATGCAGCAATATCCTCAACAGATGATACCACCTCAAATGTATGAATCAAATGATACACGCGGCGCTGCGTCAGCTACAACTGCAGCTGCATCTAGCAGCGGCATCGGTAGTTTTTTTTCAAATTTAATTGCGAACCCAACTAATATGATAAATAATATCGAAAAAGTATCTCAAGTCGTGCAATCTGTCGGTCCTGTTGTCGAACAGTACGGTCCCATTATGCGGAGTCTACCAAGCATTGTTAAAATCCTCACCTCCGGAAAAAGTACGGAAGAAAATCAAACTGAAGATGCAACAGAACAGGTTGAGGTAGCAACTCCACCTCTTCCGTCTCCAAAAAGGAAACGAAAACGAAAAAAAATAGTGCTTGAACCGGTAATAGAAAAAGAGGTTCCGAAAGAACCCGTTCAACAATCAGCAACAAAACCAAAACTATATGTGTAACAATCCTTTGTTTTCTATCTCCTCCTCCTTTATAATGTAATGGACTATGCACAAAAGTATCCCTTGTTTAGAAGGAGAGGATTACTCACATGAAGATTGTTAAAATTTCCCCTCGTGGTTATTGCTACGGCGTTGTTGACGCGATGGTTATTGCACGTAACGCCGCATTAGATAAATCATTACCGAGACCCATTTATATTTTAGGTATGATTGTTCACAATAAGCATGTAACAGATGCTTTCGAAGAGGATGGCATCATTACATTAGACGGGCCAAGTCGATTAGAAATTTTAGATAAAATCGATTCTGGTACTGTTATTTTTACTGCACACGGTGTTTCTCCAGAAGTTAAACAACGTGCAAAAGAAAAAGGTTTAACGACAATTGATGCAACTTGTCCAGATGTTACAAAAACACATGACCTTATTGAAGCAAAGAAAGCTGAAGGCTACCATGTCATTTATATCGGCAAAAAAAATCATCCAGAACCAGAAGGCGCAGTTGGTATTGCACCTGATATCGTTCATCTTATCGAAAGAGCTGATGATTTAAAAACATTAGAAATCCCAACGGATAAAATTTTAGTTACGAATCAAACGACAATGAGTCAATGGGATGTTCAACATTTAATGGAGGACATTCAGAAAAAATTCCCAACAGCAGAATTCCATAAGGAAATTTGTTTAGCAACCCAAGTTCGCCAAGAAGCTGTCGCTAAACAAGCTGATGTTGCAGATTTAACAATTGTTGTAGGTGATCCGAAAAGTAACAACTCAAACCGTTTAGCACAAGTATCACAAGAAATCGCTGGTACGAAAGCATACCGCGTTGCAGACGTAAGTGAAATCCAATTAGAGTGGCTACAAGGTATCGAAAATGTTGCAGTTACAGCGGGTGCTTCTACTCCAACACCAATCACAAAAGAAGTTATTGCTTTCTTAGAGCAATATGACCCGATGAATCCAGCTACATGGGATAGAATTCGAAAAGTACCACTTCAAAAGATATTGCCACGTGTAAAAGTAAAAAAACAACAATAGCAAAAACCGTTGCCTACATGAGCAACGGTTTTTATTTTTCTTATACAAACGTGAATGGATCTGTATGTAACTGCGAAGCATGAATTTGTACATTGAATTTCTTTGCATCTACTTTTTCTTGCAATTGTTTTTGTACACCTTGCTTCATTACTTTTTCAACGTTATGCCCTGGATCGACTATATTTAAACCAAGCATCATCGCATCATGAGCAACATGATAATACATATCACCTGTTACATATACATCTGCCCCTTTAAATTTCGCTTGGTTTATATATTTATTACCGTCACCGCCAAGTACAGCTACTTTACTCACTTTATCATCTAACTTGCCAACAACTCTTGCACCCTTCACATGTAATGATTGTTTCACATGCTCAGCAAACTGACCAAGTGTCATCTCTTCTTGTAAATACCCTATTTTACCAAGACCTAATGTTTCACCTTTATTATCAAGCGGGTATACATCATATGCCACTTCTTCGTACGGATGAGCTGCTAACATCGCTTTAATAACTTTTCTTTGTAGTGAAGTAGGAATAATCGTTTCGATACGCACCTCTTCCACACGCTCTAACTGTCCAGTTTCCCCGATATAAGGATTTGTCCCTTCTCGAGGGATAAACGTACCTATCCCTTCGCTACCGAACGTACAGTGGCTATAATTACCGATATGACCTGCATCTGCATCTCCAAGAGCTTTACGCACTTCTTCTACATGGGTTACTGGAACAAATACAACAATTTTTTTCATTTCTTCTGCATATGTAGGAGCTAACACTTCTGTATTTTGTAACCCTAACGCATCTGCAAGTAAATCATTTACCCCACCCTTAGCAATATCTACATTTGTATGTGCGGCATAAATTGCAATATCATTTTTAATACACGTTTCAATAATTCTTCCGTACGCCTTATCTGTATGAATCGCTTTTAATGGATTAAAGATTAAAGGGTGGTGCGCTATAATGATATTTGCTCCTAATTGGATCGCCTCGTCCACAACTTCCTCAGTTACATCTAATGCGATTAATACGTGCTGGACAGGTTTATTAAGCGCTCCAATCTGTAAGCCAATCTTATCCCCTTCCATCGCTAAATGCTTCGGATACATACCTTCAAATAAAGAAATAATTTCATGGCCATTTGGAATTTTACTCATGATAAAACCTCTCCTATCATTTTCATTTTCGCTTCTACTTCTGCACGCTTCGCTTTTGTCTCTTCAGAATCTGCTGCACGCTCTAACTGTTTTAAAATATTTTGGAAGTTTTTCAATTCCCCTTCCCACTTTTCAACAAAAGCTTCACTTTTTTCTTTTATTAGAAATGGACCCATAAACAATGCAGCTTGTTTATTTTCAGAGTAAGGTACTGCTGTATCTCCTCGCTCTCCGACTAAAATCTCGTAAATCTTTCCGTCTTCTATTACAATTTTCTCACGGATAAGCTCCCATCCATTTTCAATAAACCATTCACGAATATGGTGTGCTGCAATATTCGGCTGTAAGATTAAACGTGTTACACCTTCTAATTTTTCTTTACCACTTTCTAAAATGTCACGAATTAACGCTCCACCCATACCAGCAATCGTAATAACATCTACTTCTCCTGGCGCGATAACAGCTAATCCATTCCCTTTACGAACGTCTACTTTATCTTGTAAGCCACTTTCAGCTACAGTTGCTTGTGCAGAGCGAAACGGCCCATCTACAACCTCTCCTGCAACTGCTTTTGTAGCAATATTATTTATAATTGTGTAACACGGTAAATACGCATGATCCGATCCAATATCAGCTACTGTAGAGCCTACCGGAATCTCCCTCACAACTTCTTCTAATCGTTTCGAAAGCTTTACTTCATTCATGTATTCCCATTACTCCTTCTCTTGTCAGTCTGTCTCCATGATAATGAATTTATAGTAGTTGTTGCAAGTCCATAACAATACTTCAATTCTCTATTACTAATCGTATTTTAGATAGTATAGAAAAACAAGCCTTTTGCAAAAAGCAAAAGGCTTGTTTTTCTATACTTTACCCCGCATTAACGGGCAGTAAGACTCCTACCTAAAAATTCGGCTAAAACAAAGAAGCTAGGCGGGAGACCAACTGCCCATAAACGCCCGATTGGTGAAGGCTAATAACCAATGGGGGATGAACCCCCACTGATTAAAGTTTCACTTTATTTTTTCTTCGATAACCAATCAGCTACTTTCGTTGCTTGATCAGCTGGAATTAAATTAGGTGGCATATTTCCTTTTCCTTTTGAAAGAACTTCTTTAATTTCATCTTTTGAAAGTTTCCCACCAATTTTTTGTAAATTAGGGCCTACCGCTCCTTGTAACTGATCACCATGACAGCTCGTACAGCTTTGCTTTACAATATCCTCTGGCTTTGATGCTGTTTGTGCTGGTTTCCCGCCATTTTTTGCATCAGCTAACTCTTTAGATTTATTTAGCCCCTGAAATGAAAATACAAACATAACGATAATACCTAATGCTGCAATAAGAGCGAACGGAATCAACGGATTACGTTTCATATCTCTTCTCCCCCCTCTATACCGCTAAATAATTAGATGATTCAGTCATTTTAATTGTACTTGAAAACGCTCTATCAGAAAAGAGCAAACTATCATTTGTTAAAAATATTCCGTAAATTCATTTTATTGATTTTCACTATGATATCGCATATTATTTCGATAATTACTAACGTTTCTCATCATATTTTTTACTTTTCTACATATTATTTTGTATAGAATAAACAAAATTAATCGAAAAATCGAAAAATGAGCATTTGCAAATCAAAAGACAATTCTGTAAAATAAATTACAAGAAATTGTAATCGTTGCCGATAGATAAATTTTAACAAAAATTAACAAAATAAAAAAGTTTACTTCACAATCGTGAAGTAAACTTAAAAATAACCTATTCTAAGAAATCCTTAAGACGTTTACTACGGCTCGGATGTCTTAATTTGCGAAGTGCTTTCGCTTCAATTTGACGAATACGTTCTCTCGTTACGCCGAATACTTTCCCAACTTCTTCAAGCGTACGAGTTCGTCCATCATCTAAACCAAAACGAAGACGCAGAACATTTTCTTCACGATCTGTTAGTGTATCTAACACATCTTCTAATTGTTCTTTTAGCAATTCATACGCTGCATGGTCCGCAGGCGATGTTGCTTCTTGGTCTTCAATAAAGTCACCTAAATGGGAGTCGTCTTCTTCACCAATTGGTGTTTCAAGAGAAACTGGCTCCTGTGCAATCTTTAAGATTTCGCGTACTTTTTCTGGTGCAAGATCCATCTCTTCACCAATCTCTTCAGGAGATGGTTCGCGTCCTAAATCTTGTAATAATTGACGTTGTACACGAATTAACTTATTAATGGTTTCAACCATATGAACTGGAATACGAATTGTTCTCGCTTGGTCTGCAATCGCACGTGTAATAGCTTGGCGAATCCACCAAGTTGCATACGTACTAAATTTAAAACCTTTACGATAGTCGAACTTTTCAACCGCTTTAATTAGACCCATATTTCCTTCTTGGATTAAGTCTAAGAAAAGCATACCGCGGCCCACGTAGCGCTTTGCAATACTTACTACAAGACGTAAGTTTGCTTCTGCAAGACGGCGTTTTGCTTCTTCATCGCCTTCTTCAATACGCGTTGCAAGTCGAATTTCTTCTTCAGCGGATAGTAAGTCAACTCGACCAATTTCTTTTAAGTACATACGAACAGGGTCATTGATTTTCACACCTGGTGGCACACTTAAATCATTAAGGTCAAACTCTTCTTCCGTTTTTGTAATTTGGCGATTATTAGGACCTTCGTCGTTGTCATTGTCACCAACTAAGTCAATCCCTTGTTCACCTAAATATTCATAGTATTCATCCATTTGATCGGATTCAATTTCAAATCCATTCATGCGTTCTGCAATCTCTTCATATGTAAGAACGCCACGTTTTTTTCCAAGCTCAGTGAGTTGTTCTTTCACTTGCTCAAGGGTCATTTCAGTTTCAATTTGTTTAGAACGAGCTGGTTTATCAGCCATCTGTTCCCCTCCTTACGCGAGATACAAACATTCATTATACTAAAATTTTATCAAAAAAGCTATTTTCTTGCTTTTTGACTTTGTAAATATGCCACATAATATTTAGCAGCCTCTACAGGATCTGTTTTTTCCATTTGTTTTACTTTAAAGATAATTTCCATCTTTTCAAGTTTCTCTTTATGGCGTCTTAACGCCTCCAAATGACCTTGTAACGCTTCTTCTGTGTACTCTGGATTAATAAATTCATCCGTCGAAATATCAGTGATAATATTTTTCAACTTTTCATCAGAGAGCCAACTTAAAAATGTTCCGACTGAAGGTTCATTTCCCTTTTCATAATATGCGTATAGTTCATATAAAATCCCTTTATGTTCTTCTGTATAAAAATCTTCTATATGAGGTTCCATACGTACTGTCACTTCTGCACTTTGCAACATATGGTAAATAATTTCTCTTTCTGCTCTTTCAAAACCTGTTAACTTCGGCTTCGTTTGAACAATTTGAGATGGCTTAGAAACCTGCTTTATTTGTTTTTGCTGTACCTTTTGTTCTTTGCGATATTGGTGCAATTGATTCAAAAGTGTTTCCATTGAATACGAAAATTCTTGCGATAATGATTTTAAATATGATTCCGCCTGCATCGCATCCTGTAGCAATGATAACTCTTTTAAAACACTTTTTACATATTCTTCTTTGCCAGACTCATCTTGCAAATTTTTCCCTAAACGCAAATAATTTATTTTGAAACCAACAAAACTTATACTTGATTTCACAAGATTTTCAAAAGCGGTTGTCCCATATTGTTGCACATATTCATCAGGGTCAAGCTTATCTGGCAAGGATGTAACTTTCACTTGGCAACCAACTTGCAATAGTAATTGCCCTGCTTTCATCGTTGCTTCTCGCCCTGCTTTATCACCATCATAGCAAAGAACAACAGTTTCAACGTTACGTCGCAGAAGTTTCGCTTGTTCTTCAGTTAAGGCTGTTCCCATTGTCGCAACAGCTTCTTCCACACCACTTTTCACCGCGGCTAGCACATCGGCATAACCTTCAAAAAGGACAACCTGCCCACGTTTTCTAATAAACGGCCTTGCTTGGTGGAAATTATACAACAGCTTACTTTTGTAAAAAATCGGTGTTTCAGGACTATTTAAATATTTCGGAGTGTCATCTCCTAATGCCCTTCCACTAAACGCTATCACCTTACCTTGTAAAGTATAAATCGGAAACATAACTCTTCCGCGGAAGCGGTCATAATGACTGCCATCCTTCTCACTTCTTACAAGAAGGCCAGCTTGTTCCATACTAGATAGCGACAAACCTCTTTTTTGTAAAATTTTCGTTGCTGCATCCCAAGCTTGTGATGCATAACCAATTTCAAATTTCTCAATCATCTCTTTTGTAATACCACGTTTTAATAAATATGAAAGTGCTTCATTTCCTTCTTCTGTATTTACTAATAAATGGTGATAATACTTTTTCAAAAGTTCATGAGCCTGTTGCATGATGACAGTGTCATCAGATATGTCTTCTTGTTGTTGTTGTCCTTGCCCTGATGTATATTCTGCAACTGCAATTCCATTTCTTTCACCAAGCTTTTGAACAGCCTCGGTGAAAGCAAGTCCTTCCATTTTCATCAGAAAAGAAAAGACATTTCCCCCTTCTCCACATCCGAAGCAATGAAAAATTTGCTTATCAGATGAAACAGAGAATGAAGGAGAATTTTCACCATGAAATGGACAAAGGCCGAAATAGTTACGTCCCTGCTTTCTAAGTTGAACATACTCACCAATCACTTCTACAATATCAGATGATGTCCGAATCTGTTCAACAACTTCTTCAGGAATTCTGTTCCCCATAACTCCATCTCCGTGTCGTATTTTGTATTCGATATAAATTAAAAGATTCCTTTATAATTCGACAATATTTTTCTAAATTTGTTAGAAAGTACTGTCGATCACATTGTGTAAACGATTTTGGACCTTTCGGATAAGTCCCCAGTCTGCGTAAATTCGCAGATACATACTACTATATAAAATTGTATCCATTTGCTCATCTGTTACAAATATATCTCTTGGAGACAATACATATACTCCTTTTTCACAAGAAGACTAGCAAGCACTATAACCTGTATGATCATGAGATCTGTAGCTTTTGCATGTTAATAAATATAACAGGCAACTTCATCTTGCTCAGAATCTACATAGACCCAATTACCTTGCTGTTTTCTTGAACGATGAGCATAGGATGCGACAAACAAAATTTCGACATAAAATTTTGTTCCAACTTGCACAATTGCATTCTTCACGGGACAGGCATCTGCATCAACTAATATCTTAACTGATGTTTTGCATATTTCTGTATTCTACATCCCTTCTGTGAATCCTTCCATAATGTGCGTTTTCTTGTCTAGATTTTGTCGATTTAACGTAAATACATGTCTTTTTCGAAAATCCTATCCCTAGTTTATTCTGAAAAATTAAAGTCTAAACGTAAAATATAGGTTTTTATCACAATTTTTTATTATAATATATTTTCTTCAACTACGCTACATATCCCTTTAATTTTCATCTTACATTTAAAGATAACGAAATCGTTCCTTTAGCATAATTAAAAAACAGAAGAATATAAGTATAACCATTCCGCTATATTCTATTACTAAGCCGAAAGTTCATGCTCTACTTCGCATCTTCCTCTATCGCCTTCTCACGAGCGAAAAAAGCACATTCACCTTTGGTAAATGTGCTAAAACATTTTTTGGTTTTGCACTGCATTAACAATAATATTTGCTGTTTCTTCAATCGCCTTATTTGATACATCAATCACTTGACAATTTATTTTACTAATTACTTCCTCAAAATGATCAATTTCTTCTTGAATACGATTAATATTTGCATATGTTGCTCCATCACTTAATCCAAGTGATTTCAATCGTTCTTTTCGAATATGATTTAACTTATCCGGTATAATTTTCAAACCGAAACATTTCTCTTTTGCCACTTGATATAATTCCTCAGGTGGATCCACTTCCGGCACAAGTGGTACATTGGCAACTTTCAAACGTTTGTTATGCGCTAAATATTGTGAAAGTGGTGTTTTTGATGTACGTGAAATTCCAATCAACACGATATCAGCTTTTAAAATACCACGTGCATCTCTACCATCATCATACTTAACTGCAAATTCAATCGCTTCAATTTTTTTAAAGTACTCTTCATCTAATCTTCGAACGACACCTGGCTCATACCTTGGTACTTGCCCTGTAATTCCTTCAATTTGATCAATAAGAGGTCCGATAATATCGTATGCCTCTACTCCTTCTTTTGCCGCTTCTGTCAATAAATACTGACGCATATCAGGCTTTACTAACGTAAAACAAATAAGCGCTTGATTGCTCTTGGCAATCGAGATTACTTCTTTTAATGTCCCTGTATCTTCTACATACGGTACACGTCTAATATCAGGAGCGAATGGGAACTGTCCCATTGCCGCTCTAACAACCAAATCAGCCGTTTCTCCTACAGAGTCAGATACGACATATACGATTTTATTATCCATTACATTACCTCACTTTAAACAAATTACACTTATTCGTTATTTACTAAATTTACAAACGCACGTGTAATATTTGTTTTTGTAATTCGCCCAATCACTTCTAAACCTTGTTTCGTATCCTTCACAACTGGCATCGCATCAATCTGTCTTTCTATTAATTCCATCGCAATATCATATAAAGAATCCTCCCTGCGACACATCGCAATGTTTGGCATCCTCGTCATGATAATATTAACCGGAAGCGAGGTTAAATCCTGCTTTCCTAAGCTAGCTCGTAATAAATCTTTACGAGATACAACGCCAACTAATAAAGTAGATTGATCTACAACAAATAATGTACCAACGTCCTCTAGAAACATAGTACAGATTGCATCGTATACTGATACATTTTTATCAATTACAGCCGGTCTAGATTGATAATCTTGCACTTTAATTTTCTTAACAGCTTCAGATAATAGCTGTCCTCCAGTTTTACCCGTATAAAAATAACCTACGCGTGGACGCGCTTCTAAATAACCAGCCATCGTTAAAATTGCTAAGTCTGGTCTTAGCGTTGCACGTGTTAAACCCAATTGCGCAGCAATTGACTCCCCTGTAATAGGACCGTGATCTTTTACAATCTGAATGATATGTTCTTGCCGTTTATTCAGCTCTATGATAATCACCACCTTTAATGCACAACGAAAAAAGTTATACTATCTCTTAAATATTATATACTAAATATGCTATTCGAAAAAGAAAGTATGTAAAAAGGACCGTATACGGCCCTTTTTATATTTGAAACTTATCAAGTTGTTCCAAGAAACGCCTTGATTTCAAATAAATCCCACAATATTCATCATAATATGTATTCAACACTGTGCGCATTTGTTTTTTTGTACTATCCTTCACCGATACATTACCAAGCCGGTGTAGATCGAAGTGAAAAAAGAGACGTAATAATTTATGAACAGCCTCTCCCACCGGAATACGATACGGATCTTGCTCCGCATGACGCGAGCACAGAAAACCGCCTTCCCGGACAGAGAAGGCGACAAAATCTGTTTCTTGATGACAAATAGCACATGTATCAAAGTACGGATGCATCCCTAATACCGGAAGCATTTTCGTTTGATAAATTAATGATAATACTTCTGGATCAACACCCTCACACATATAATGCAACGTTTGATATAACATTTCAAATAAATACGGATTATGCTTCTTATCTTCTGTTGCTTTATCAGTTAATTCAATAATAAATGATGCATAAGCAGTTAAAAATATATCCTCGCGAATTTCTTTCATAGATGAAATAATCTCGCCTTGTTGCAAAGTTCCAAGTCCAGATCCCATTTGAATAAGAAAATGACCATGTGTCATAAGTTGCGAAGTAGCTGCTAACCGACTCTTCGGCTTTTTCGCCCCTCTTGCCATTGCACTTACCTTACCAAATTCCCGTGAGTATATTGTAACAATCTTATTTGTTTCTCCGTAATCTGTTGTACGGATAACAATGCCCTCAACTTTTTGAAACATGTTCGTCACCATCCAAGGTTTGAACAAAACGGGTCAAGAAATTGGAGAGTCTAGATGCGCTAACTCCTCTTCATGTTGATCCATCTCATCGTTTACGTCTTTTTCCATTTCTTTCAAAAGCAAATACGTTTCAATGCTTCCTGTTTTGGAGAAAAACTTCCAGGTAAAATCTAGCATAAGAATCCACCTTTCTCAATAAGCGTAGCCTATAAACCAATTTCTTTTGTTGTTATTAAATTGACCCATTTTGTTCATTTTCATGTGAGAAAAATTTTTCCTAATTTATCAAGGTTCATTAAAACCAATAATCAGTGGATGAACACAACATCCACTGATTACAACTTTACTTCATATTAATACTCGTCTTCACGGAAACCAAGGTCACGAAGCTGTGACATCTTATTGCGCCAATCTTTTTGCACTTTCACCCATACTTCTAAAAATACTTTAGAACCAAGAAGTGCTTCAATGTCAAAACGAGCTCGCTTACCGACTTCTTTTAACATCTTCCCTTGCTTACCTATAATAATTCCTTTTTGTGATGCACGTTCAACAACAATCGTTGCGTTTATATAAACCGCTCCGCCCTCACGTTTTTGAATTGCATCAATAACAACCGCTACAGAGTGCGGCACTTCTTCACGCGTTAAATGTAATACTTTTTCACGAATAAGCTCTGAAATAATAAATCGCTCTGGATGATCCGTTACTTGATTATCCGGGTAATATTGCGGTCCTTCTGGTAAATACTTTTTAATTGCTCCAATTAACGCTTCAACGTTATTACCGTCCAATGCAGAAATTGGCACAATCTCCGCGAACTCATATAATTTACGATATTGATCAATCAACTCCAGCAATTGCTCTGGATGAACTTGGTCAATTTTATTAATTACTAAAAATACCGGTTGTTTCGTTTCTTGTAATTTCTCAATAATAAATTCCTCACCACGACCATATCCTTCAGTTGCATTGACCATAAACAAAACAATATCAACTTCTTTTAATGTCGTTTGAGCCATCTTCACCATGAAATCGCCTAGTTTATGTTTAGGTTTATGTATTCCTGGTGTATCAATGAAAACTACTTGTGAATCATTTTCTGTATATACACCTTGAATTTTATTACGAGTTGTTTGTGGCTTATCGCTCATAATGGCAATTTTTTGGCCAATAATACGATTTAAAAATGTAGATTTCCCAACATTCGGTCTGCCAATAATAGAGACAAAACCTGATTTATAACCTTTTCTATTCATGTAAATCCTCCGCTAAAAATGCTCCTGGTAACAATTCTCCGACTGTTGTCTCTTGAACATCACCATGTAAGTTTGATAGGTATACTTTCGTATCCTGTTTACATAATTCTACCATAACTTGTCGACATGCTCCACAAGGAGGTACTGGACGCTTTGTATCCGCTACGACTGCAATAGCTACAAACTCGTTATCTCCTTCAGAAATCGCCTTAAATAACGCTGTTCTTTCTGCACAGTTACATAAACCATATGATGCATTTTCAACATTACATCCACGATATATTTTTCCATCCTGAGTTAGTAAAGCTGCACCTACTTGAAATTTAGAATATGGTACGTACGCTCGTTTACGCGCTTCGGTTGCTTCTTGAATTAATTGTTTGCTATTCATATTCCCGCATCCTTTCCGTTCACAGATGTGAATAGATACACTCTTTCATTAAAGGCCTTCACGGCGCTCCCAAAGCTTAATAAAAGCTTCGGAATGCAACTATACCATATACGGTAAAAAGATAATAGCACCAATTACAGCAGCTATAATTGCAAACAATAAAACCGCCCCTGCCGCAACATCCTTTGCAATTTTTGCAAACGGATGAATATCGGCGGTTGCTAAGTCTACTGTTTTTTCAATAGCCGTATTCACCATCTCTAAACTCATTACAATCCCTATCACAATAAGTAATACAATCCATTCCGTTGTTGTAATATGGAAATAAAAGCCGCAGCATATAACAATGACTGCGGCTAAATAATGAATTTTCATATTTCGTTCATGACGAAGACAAAAGTATATACCAGCTATAGCATATCCAAAACTATCTAAAAGTTTTCCTTTTTTCATCGTCCTAATCCAAATGCCTCTAAAATTTCTTTTTGTCTTCCAAACATTTCTTTTTCATCTTCTTCTGTCATATGATCATAACCAAGCAAATGCAAAAAGCCATGCAATGCTAAAAACCCAAGTTCTCGATCAAAAGAATGTCCATATTCTTCAGCTTGTTCTTTTGCTCTTGGAATAGAAATAATAAGATCCCCTAACATACGCGGCATCTCTGCACCGACAATTTCCATTTCGCCTTCTCCCATTTCTTCCATTGCGAAAGAAATAACGTCCGTAGGCTGATCCTTATCACGGTAATCACGGTTAATTTCGCGAATACGTTCATTATCTACAAACGTAACCGATAATTCTGCTCCTTCTTCTATATTTTCCATTTGGGCTGCTTTTTCTACCAATCCTCGAATCAAACTTATATATTCGTCTTTCACTTCTTCTGTTTCATCAATAAAATCAATTAATAAATTCATTCTTTCTCCTGTTCTTCCGGCAGTTCCGGATATGTAATACGAGAATGGAAAATACCATTTAACGTTTCACATAACGTTTTACCAACAATTTGTAATTCCTTAAATGTCAAATCACATTCACTAAATTGCCCATCTTGCAAACGATCTTTAATAATACTTTGCACTAAGTTATTAATTTGATCTGGCGTTGGATGATTCATTGAACGTACCGCCGCTTCTACACTATCAGCAATACCAACAATTGCCGACTCTTTAGATGTTGCTTTTGATCCTGGGTAGCGGAACATCTCTTCCTTATATTTCTCTTTATCTTCCTTAATCGCTTTATAGTAAAAATATTTAAGTAACGTTGTACCGTGATGCTGTCCAGCAATATCAATAATTTCTTGAGGAATATGATATTCCTCTAACATCCTCACCCCATCAGTTACGTGAGCGATTATAATATCTTTACTCGTTACAGGGTCTAATCTATCATGAGGGTTTTTAATCCCCATCTGGTTTTCAATAAAAAACTGTGGTTGTACTGTTTTTCCCACATCATGATAATACGCCCCTACACGAGCCAACACTCCATTTGCTCCAACCGCTTCACAAGCAGCTTCAGAAAGATTCGCTACCATTACACTATGGTGATACGTACCCGGTGCTTCTAATAAGATTTTACGCAGGAGCGGGTGATTCGGACTTGAAAGTTCCATTAATTTCATACTCGATACAATTCCGAGCCCACTTTCTAAATACGGTAAAATCCCCATAGCTAGAACAGAAGAGATAATCCCCGAAACTGCTGCCATTAATAATTGCGTACCAATTTCAAGAGGTGAAAAGTTCCCATTTCGTAATAGTAGCAATGCCGCCAATACGACTACATTTAATACGGAAACGAGTATACCAGCTTGCAAAATCATCGTACGACGATTTTTTTCTCTCAAGAAGATGCTAACCGATAATGAACTTAACAAAACATAAATCCCTACACTATAATTCAGTGTACTCGTTACACCTTCATTAAACATAATACTTCCGCAAACAGAAAAAATCATACTTGTTAAAAATACAAATCGGTCACCAATCATTAATTTCACAAGTATTGTCCCCATCGCGACCGGAACAACATACGCAATTCCTGCATATTCAAGCTTTTGGAATAAACTAATGATTTTCATTAAAACAATCGTGATAGACAGAATTGTGATGTATGCTAAAACATACGGCCTATCTTCTCTTTTTCGCTGTAAAAATACTTCAAACTGCTTATGCATAAAGTATAGCAACACACAAATGAGCACCGCCAAACCAACATAAGGTTGGAAGCTATTACCTTTCTCTAGCAACCCAACTAATTTCAACTGATTATACATATCACTTGAAATCGTTTCTCCTTCTCTCACAAGAACTTGCCCTTGAAGGATATAAACAGGCGGCACTAAATCTTCCTCTGCTTTTCTCTTCTCTTTTGTTAAAGTCGGATCATAAAAATAATTTGCTGAAATTGCATATTTCCCTAGTGCCTTAATAGCTTCTTTTAAACCACTATCGACATTAACATTATTCATCTCACTTACATACCGCTCTTTAGCGTCCTTCAATTCGTCCATTTTAATATGCATAGCCATTATACTATTAACGGCTGTGACTGCTGCATCTTTTGCTAATACCAATTGGCTTGAATCCGCGTTAATCAAATTTAGTAAGTTTGAATCCGATAAATCTTTTGTTAAATCGACAGGTAGTTTCTTTTTCAACTTGTCCACTTTATCAGCATCGGTAATCTTTTTTTGCTCATCTGGTCCAACAGCTTTAATCTCTTGCACCACTTCATCTACCTTAGCAAAAACATCATTAACAATATCCACTTTATTTTGTTTAAGCTCACTTCTATATGTATACTGATCTTCAACTTTGGTAGCGGCTTCTTTTTTCTTTTTTCCCGTTGTAACTTTATCTTCAATTTTAATAGGAGAGTGGATTGTTTTTTTAGCAATAGAGTATGTTTCAACATCTAATTGCTCTGGTTTTACATTATTCATAAGTGCAAAAAACAGCACTGCTCCTAATAAAACGTAAGAAATCCAACTTAGTTTTTTCGAATGTTGTAAATTACGAAACCACTTAGAAATTTCTTGAGATCTTGACATGATTTCAATACCTTCTCCTCTCCAGAAATAAAGTGAAACTATTTATAGCTTTCGTTTCTTCCAGCCAATGATGCTTTTTAAGGCCATATTTTTATAGACCATCACCTATAGTTTATTTCCCTCGTCTTTAATGATAGTAAAAAATATGTCATTCGCCAACCTTATCATACAAAAAGAAATGATCCTGACAAATAGGATCATTCCATTTTATCATATGCCTCAATAATACGTTGCACTAACGGGTGTCTCACAACGTCGCTTTGCTCTAATGTAATGAACGAAAGTCCCGATACACCAGATAAAACATTTGTAGCAATAGAAAGACCTGATTTTGCCCCTTTTGGCAAGTCTACCTGTGAGGGGTCCCCCGTAATAACCATTTTAGAACTAAAACCTAATCGTGTTAAAAACATTTTTATTTGAACACCAGTTGTATTTTGCGCCTCATCTAATATAACAAATGAATCATCAAGAGTACGCCCTCTCATGTAAGCAAGCGGTGCAATTTCAATTACACCACGTTCCATCATGCGTTGTGTATATTCTTGTCCAAGAATATCATGTAACGCATCATATAGTGGACGTAAATACGGATCTACTTTTTCTTTCAAGTCACCTGGTAAAAACCCTAAGCTCTCTCCAGCTTCTACAGCAGGTCTTGTTAAAATAATTTTCTTTACATACCCTTGCTTTAAAGCTCTCACAGCCATTACTACAGCTAAGTATGTTTTTCCTGTCCCAGCAGGTCCTATCCCAAATACAATATCATTCTTTTTCATTGCATGAATATATCGTCTTTGCCCCATCGTTTTCACACGAATGGATTTACCTTTTGCCGTTTTAAAAATTTCCTCTTCATATAACTCTTCGAATTGAGCAATTTTCCCTTGTTGCCCAAGCTGAATCGCATACGCAACATCTCTTTCCGAAATTGATACACCTTTACGGATAACAACAAGTAACTGTTGTAAGATTTTTTCTACGAGCACCACAGTTTCATCTGCCCCAGATACACGAACAGATTCTCCCCTAGTCACAATCGATACACTAAGTTCTCGTTCAATTACTTTTAAATGAGCATCATTTACCCCAAAAAGAGCGATTGCTTCGTTGGGATTTTCCAATTGTTGGTTCATTTCTACTAATTGTTCTGCCATTACTCAGTCTCCTTGAATATCGGATTCAGATATTGGTTGTGGCTCTGCAATATTTTCAATCACTGTATAATGTAATGTGACCTTTAGGTGATCCGCCTCAACCTCTTTACTCAAAATGTTATCACTTACAATCATAGCATGTTCATCCAATTTTTTCTTCAGTTCTTTTTCTGCCATCTCTTTCGCTACTCTCATTGCTTGTTTTTCGGTATATTCTCGGTTCGCTTCTTCCTCTTCTCGTACAATATCTTTTTCATATGCAACTGGTAATGTGAATCCAAATAATTTCACATCATGTTTTACACTTTCAGTACGCGAGCGTTTATACTCATCCTGTTGAAATCCCCATATTTTTATTTTAGCACTCCCAAATTTAAGAAAATATTCATTGTATGAATTACCAGTATACACTTGAAATTGCGTCTTTAACGGAACATCCACCTCAGATTTGTACCACGTTTCTCCATATACAATCCCTTTAGCCGAAACAATTGTCGGATTCTCCTCATTACCATACATCCCCGAGACGAGAAGTTGCCCCTTTTCTACATGGTCATTTTTCATGACAACAGGCTTCCCAACTTCCACAAATGTTTTTGTAATAATCCCTTCTTTTTTTGCTACTAAGTTTTGTGGCTGTTGTTCACTTTCTTTTTTCGGTTCATTTTTTTCAACAATCTTAAAATGATATGTTGTCCCTCTTATTTCTAATCCTGCCCAAGTAATCGCATTAATATTGTCTGTCAAATGACGTTGAACATCTTCTACACTCGGCATTTGGAACTGTAATTTTCCTTTTTTTATACCCATTTTGTCCAATTCTTTCATCAAGATATATTCCGTTTCAGGTTTTGCTCCTGTAATTTCAATTTTCCACACCATATTTGACAATGCGATCATCCCGAAAAAAAATATTAAAAACCCAATTAAAAATCCACTATTTTTAATTAAACGCTTATTCCAAAACGGAAAACCGTAACGTCCAATAAAATATAATTTACATTCATTTTTTCTATAAATCGGTTTTATCTTTTTCACATCTCGTAATAACATACAAAAAACTAACGTTTCATCAGCTATCTTCTTTACATCCCAAACTAGTAATTTCCTCCGCACACACTCGTTAACAAAGCGTTCTGCTCCTCTACCTTCAATTCGCACCTTTACATACCCAAGCCATTTTATAAACCATTTATTTTTCATCGACTATCTCCACTACCTTTCTAAAAGTAGATACACTACTTTTTAATTCGATTATCAAACTAGCTCGTACTAAAATTTTAATTAGCAGATCCCTTGATCCTCACTAATCATTAACCTTCACGAGCCAGTTTTTTTACGTGGAACTCAATTCCCATCTATCCTCTTTGTACGAACCGAATATTGAGGCCAGAATGTTACCACCTGTTAATACAAGATAACGAAGAAAAACTTCACAAACGGAAGTTTCTCCTCACTCCTCTTTCTTTTCATTTTCTAAAAACGTCACTTGTTCAATAATCCCTTCAAGCAACAGTTCTTCTGGAAGGATTGTTTTAATAACAAAGGATTGACCTTTAATTAATAATTGACCATGTTTCAATAGCAATCTTACCTCTTTATCTGAAAACACTAATAATCCTCGATGGTTTTCTATATAGATATGTACTTGCCCAACAAGCGTGATCCGAGGTAGATCCATTAACACATCCACTGGCAGGTCTATTTGCTTCGTTAACCAATTCTTCATTTGTTCTAATTTCTTCATCTCAAAAGACCCCCTCTCATCCCATATGTATGAAAAAAGTGCTTGTAATATCACGTCCAAACTGAAAAAAGCATAAAAAAACGTCTCATACGAAATGAGACGCTTTTTTATGCTAATAGCTGGATAACCAACTTATTCACTAGTGATCCGTCTGTTTTACCTTTTACTTTCGGCATAACAGCAGTCATCACTTTACCCATATCTGCTTTAGATGTAGCACCAACTTCAGAAATAACTTGCTTAATTATATCCGCTAGTTCTTCTTCTGTTAATTGCTCCGGCAAATATGCGCTTAAAATCTGAATTTCACTTTGCAGTTTATCAACAAGGTCTTCACGACCAGCTTTTTTAAATTCAAGGAGGGAGTCCTTATACTGTTTTACTTCACGAGCTAAAACTGTTAATTCCTCTTCTTCAGTAAGAGTATGTTGCAGTTTAATACCTTCATTTTGTAAAGCAGCCTTAACCATACGAATAACGGTTAATTTTTCTTTTTGTTTATTCTTCATCGCTTGTTTCATATCATCGTTTAAACGACCGAGAAGACTCATCACTTACACCCTCTCTTAGAACTTACGCTTTCTTGCCGCTTCAGATTTCTTCTTACGTTTTACACTTGGCTTTTCATAAAACTCGCGCTTTCTTGCTTCAGCAAGTGTACCAGTTTTAGAAACCGATCTTTTAAAACGGCGAAGTGCATCCTCCAAAGACTCGTTTTTACGAACGACTGTTTTTGACATTCTCTTTCCCTCCCTCCGAAACATCACACTTACATACTAACTTCAGCATGCAAAAAGAAACACTTCTTCAGCATGTCTTTTACGATTATAATACATTTTATCACTTCAGGTCAACTATTTGGCAGAATAAAAGAAGAATAGATGCTCTTCCTTTTCCAAAAATCTATGTAAACAGCCGCTATCGCTCCCACCTAAAAACAAATATATTTTTATCACGAAAACTTCCCCATACAAAATTTGCTAAATAACCACTTATTTAACGGGCACTCCATTGCATCCATTTCAATACTTAACTTCTCCACGAAAGAAAAAAGCATACAAACCATTTTCGGTTGCATGCTTTTTATCCCGCTATTTGTGGGCAGTAAAACTCCCGATTGGTGAAGGCTAATAATCAGCGGGGGATGAACACCCCCCCCACTGATTAAAGTTTCACTTTATTATGCGCTTGCTGATTCTTTTTTTACATCATCTTCAAGAACACGAACAAACTGCGCTTCGTTATATGGATAACCAGCTTTTGTAATTTTCACTTTTACTAGCTTACCAATCAATTCTTCAGATCCTTCAAACACAATTTTTAAGTAGTTATCTGTATAACCTACATATAAACCTTCACGGTCACCATCTTTAAATGTCTCTTCCGGAATGATTTCAAGTACTTCACCTTCAAATCCAGAAGCATACTCTTTCGCTAATTGATTTGATAGCTCAATTAGACGGTGAACACGATCGTTCTTCACGTCTTCAGGAACTTGATCTTCCATACGCGCTGCTGGTGTACCTGTACGTTTTGAATAAGGGAAAACGTGTAATTCAGAGAAACGATTCTCTTTAATGAAATTGTATGTTTCCATGAATTCTTCTTCTGTTTCACCCGGGAATCCAACGATTACATCTGATGTGATCGCAAGACCTGGTAGTGCCTCTTTCAAACGATCTAAACGCTCTTGGAAAAATTCCATCGTATACTTACGGCGCATACGTTTTAATACAGTATTAGATCCTGATTGCAACGGAATATGCAAGTGACGTACAACTACTTCAGATTTATCTAGCACTTCAATTACTTCATCTGAAATTTGACTCGCCTCTATTGAAGAAATACGAAGACGTTTCAATCCGCCTACTTCTGCTTCCATATCACGCAGTAATCCAGCTAAATTATAATCTTTTATATCTTCACCGTACCCACCTGTATGAATACCTGTTAATACGATTTCTTTATAGCCCGCATCTACTAATTGCTGTGCTTGTTTAATAACTTCTTTTCCATCACGAGAACGCATTAAACCACGCGCCCAAGGAATGATGCAAAATGTACAGAAGTTATTGCAACCTTCTTGTATTTTTAAAGATGCACGTGTACGGTCCGTGAAATATGGTACATCAAGCTCTTCGTATACACGTGTTTTCATAATATTGCGGACAGCATTAATTGGTTGACGCTCTTTACGGAACTCTTCGATGTATCCTAACATCTTCTCACGATCTTGCGTACCAACAACAATATCTACACCTGGAATTGCCATGATTTCTGCTGGAGATGTTTGTGCATAACATCCAGTTACACAAATTACCGCATCTGGATTTTGACGTACAGCACGTCTAATTACTTGACGGCTTTTTTTATCTCCAGTATTTGTTACTGTACATGTGTTAATAACATATACATCAGATTTCTTTTCATATTCAGTTCTTTCATAACCACCTTGTTTAAACAATTGCCAAATCGCTTCTGTTTCATAGTGGTTTACTTTACAACCTAACGTGTGGAACGCAACAGTTGCCATTGATTATCACCCCATCAACTCAAAATGATACGAAGCGGCACTTAACGCATAAAGCGGAGCCGTTTCTGTTCTTAAAATTCTTGGTCCTAAACTACATGGTACAAATTTATGTTCACGAAGTGCAGTAATCTCTTCCTCCGCTAAACCGCCTTCTGGTCCAAATACAATTAACAGCTTTTGACCTGGTTTAATCGTCGCTAAAGCTTTCGCAAAATTAGATTTCTCACCTTGTTTCGCTTCTTCTTCATACGCAACAAGACAAACATCATACTCGCTACTCATCGACAGCAATTGTTTAAACGATGAGGGCACGTGTACTTCTGGAATTTCACTTCTATGCGATTGTTCCGCAGCTTCTTTTACAATTTTTTTCAAACGCTCAACTTTTTTATCTGCTTTTTTCGCATCCCACTTTACAATAGATCGAGATGCTTGAAATGGTAAAAATGCAGCCGCCCCAAGCTCAGTTCCTTTTTGAAAAATTAACTCAAGCTTGTCTCCTTTCGGCAGTCCACTTGCAATCGTCACGAACACAGGAAGTTCGCTTGACGCCTCTACCCATTCTACAATAGTGGTATCCACAAATTCACTGGTAATTTCAGCAATTGAACACTCTGCTGTTTTACCATTTACACAGCAATAAATGTGGTCACCAGCTGACATACGCATCACTCTTGCGATGTGATGGACATCATCCCCCATTATGCGAATACTTGTCTCATTTACATATTTCTCTTCTACAAAATAACGTTGCATATAATCACCTTAGTAGAGTTTCGTTCCTTTCGTAAGTGTTGACTTACGAAAAGAACGAAACGTTATCATTTTCATATAACAAACGGCAAGTCCCTCACCTTATATGGTAAGAGACTCCCCTGTTCTTTATAGACTAAAATCTATATTACGCATTTCGTGCAATAATTGCTACCCAATCTTCCATTCGAAGTACTTCTTCAATTGTAAATCCAGCTTTTTCTAACGCTTCAGAAATTACTTTTTCTTTCGCCCCAATAATACCAGATGTAATAAATAATCCACCTGGCTTCACAACTCTCGCCGCGTCTTCAGGGAATAGAAGAATAATTTCCGCTAGTAAATTCGCTACGATTAAATCAACCGGACCTTCAATACCTTCTAATAGACTATTCTGTCCAACATTGACAATGTCATCTGTTTTATTTAAGCGCACATTCATTTCTGCACTTTCAACTGCAACTGGATCTAAATCATACGCTTGAACAGAAGACGCACCTAATTTTGCTGCTGCGATACTAAGTACCCCCGAACCTGTCCCCACATCGATCACAGTATCACCTGGCTGAACCGTTTTTTCTAATGCACGAATACACATCGTCGTTGTTGGATGTGTCCCTGTACCAAACGCCATACCTGGATCTAATTCAATAATTTTTTCATCTGGAGAAGACGGTGTATACTCTTCCCACGTCGGCACAATTGTGAATGTATCAGAAATTTGAACTGGATGATAATACTTCTTCCAAGCAGTAGCCCAATCTTCCTCATCGACTTCATTAATTGTAATATTTCCTGTACCAATTTCGATGTCGAAAGATGGTAGTGCATCAATAGATGATTTTACACCTGCAACCGTTTCGTGTAAAGAATCCGTTTGTGGGAAATATGCTTTTACCAAAACGCCCTCACTTGGATATTCATCTGGGTTAAGTGCATAAATCTCACCGTATTGTTGCTCGCGCTCTTTCGTCAACTCCGCTGGGTCCTCAATCGCAACCCCGCTAGCGCCTGCTTCATGCAAAATATGAGAGACAGCTTCTACTGCTTCTTCTGTTGTATGAATACTAATTTCTGACCATTTCACAATTTACCAACTCCATTTTTTATTTCCATTATTCCCCTTTGAAAGCACGTTTAAGCTTTCCGAATAAGCTATCATCCTGCTCTTCTTGCCCTGCAAATTCGCGCAATAAATCTTTTTGATGTGAAGTTAATTTCGTCGGCACAACAACACGAACGACTACATATTGATCTCCTTGACCATATCCACGTACGTTCGGAGCACCTTTTCCTTTTAAGCGGAATTCTGTTCCTGTTTGTGTTCCTGCTGGAATTTTCAGCTTCACTTTGCCATGAACGGTAGGAACTTCTACTTCCGCGCCAAGTGCCATTTGCGCAAATGTTAATGGCATTTCGCAGATAATGTGATCCCCTTCACGTTCAAAGAATTCATGACTTCTCACATGAACAACAACGTATAAGTCACCTGCCGGTCCGCCATTTACGCCTGCTTCACCTTTTCCAGATACACGAATTTGTTGACCATTATCGATACCCGCTGGAATTTTGACATTAATTTTTTTACGTTTACGAACTTTACCAGAACCATGGCATGTCGTACATTTCTCTTTAATCATTTGACCTGTTCCTGAACAATGACCACAAGCTTGACGGTTTACAATACGCCCAAATGGTGTATTTTGTTCTACACTTACTTGCCCTGATCCTGAACAGTGTTTACATGTTTCTTTTGAAGTCCCTGGTTTCGCTCCACTACCCTTACAAGTATCACATGGATCCTCCACTGGAATCTCAACATTTAATTCTTTACCAAAAATAGCTTCTTCAAACTCTAAAGTAACTTGATATTGTAAATCAGCACCTTGACGTGGAGCATTCGGATCACGACGTCTGCCGCCACCACCACCAAAGAATGAACTGAAGATATCTTCAAATCCGAAGCCACCGCCGAAGTCGCCTCCACCGAAACCTTGATTCGGACCCGCGTGACCAAATTGATCATACTGCGCGCGTTTTTGATCGTCACTTAATACTTCGTATGCTTCTTGTACTTCTTTAAACTTTTCAATTGCATTTTCTTCTTTACTTACGTCTGGATGGTACTTTTTAGCCAAACGACGATACGCTTTTTTTATTTCATCTTTAGAAGCGCCCTTGCTAAGTCCAAGGACCTCATAATAATCTCGTTTATTCATAAATTTGCAACCCCCGAATCTTTCACATAAACGTAATTTTAACATCGAAAGAAAGTGCTTTGCAACAAAGTTTCCTCACTTACAGTATGCAAAACAAAAAACTTTAGATCCTCACACATTTCTTCTTATTCGTGAAAAAAGTCAAAGCCAAGGCACGCTTGACTTTGACTTTTTGTCATCTTACTTATTTTATTTCACTGTATTACTTGTCTTCTTTTACTTCTTCAAACTCAGCGTCTACTACATTATCTTTTTTCGCGCCAGCGTCTTGTGCTCCTTGTGCACCTTCTGCTTGCCCTGCAGCCGCTTGAGCTTGCTCGTATAATTTAACAGTTAATTGTTGTACGATTTCTTGAAGAGCATCTTTTTTCACACGGATTTCTTCAAGTTCGTTTTTCTCGATTGCCGCTTGTAATGCTTCTTTCGCTTCCGTTGCTTTCGCTACTTCAGCTGCATCTACTTTACCTTCTAAATCTTTTACAACTTTGTCCGTTTGGAATACAAGTTGGTCAGCTTCGTTACGAAGTTCAACTTCTTCCTTACGTTTTTGGTCAGCGTCAGCATTTGCTTCAGCTTCTTGTACCATACGATCTACTTCTTCATCAGAAAGACCTGAAGAAGATTGGATTGTAATAGTTTGCTCTTTGCTTGTTCCTAAGTCTTTTGCACGTACGTTAACAATACCGTTCGCATCAATATCGAATGTTACTTCGATTTGTGGAATTCCACGTGGTGCTGGCGGAAGATCTGTTAATTGGAAACGACCTAACGTTTTGTTGTCCGCTGACATTGGACGCTCACCTTGTAGTACGTGAATGTCTACCGCTGGTTGGTTATCAGCAGCTGTTGAGAATACTTGTGACTTACTTGTTGGAATTGTAGTGTTACGCTCGATTAGTTTCGTGAACACACCGCCCATAGTTTCGATACCTAAAGAAAGTGGAGTTACGTCTAATAATAGAACGCCCTCTACATCACCAGTAAGTACGCCACCTTGAACTGCAGCACCTAATGCTACAACTTCATCTGGGTTTACACCTTTGTATGGCTCTTTACCAGTTTCACGTTTAATTGCTTCTTGTACAGCTGGGATACGAGTAGATCCACCAACAAGGATAACTTTATCTAATTCGCTCGGAGCAAAACCAGCGTCTTTTAATGCACGACGAGTTGGCTCTAATGTTCTTTCAACAAGACCAGCTGAAATTTCTTCGAATTTAGCTCTTGTTAACGTTAATTCTAAGTGTAATGGGCCAGCAGCTCCAGCACTAATGAATGGTAATGAAATTTGTGTTTGTGTTACACCCGAAAGATCCTTCTTCGCTTTTTCAGCTGCATCTTTCAAACGTTGAAGTGCCATTTTATCTTGGCTTAAATCAATGTTGTTTTCTTTTTTGAATTCAGCTACTAAGTGATCAATGATAACTTGGTCAAAGTCATCTCCACCAAGACGGTTGTCACCAGCAGTTGAAATAACTTCGAATGTGCCGTCTGCTAACTCAAGGATAGATACATCAAATGTACCGCCACCTAAGTCATATACTAAGATTTTTTGCTCTTCATCTTGTTTTTCTAAACCGTAAGCAAGTGCTGCCGCTGTTGGTTCGTTAATGATACGCTCAACTTCTAAACCAGCGATACGACCAGCATCTTTCGTTGCTTGACGCTCTGCATCGTTGAAGTATGCAGGTACTGTAATAACAGCTTTCGTTACTGTTTCACCTAAGTATGCTTCAGCAGAAGCTTTTAAGTTTTGTAAAATGATTGCAGAAATTTCTTGAGGTGTAAAATCTTTACCTTCAACTTCTACTTTGTAGTCTGTACCCATATGACGTTTAACAGACATGATTGTATTTGGGTTTGTAATTGCTTGACGCTTCGCAACTTCCCCAACTTGACGCTCTTCATTTTTGAAAGCTACAACAGAAGGTGTTGTACGGTTTCCTTCTGGATTTGGGATAACCTTTGGTTCTCCACCTTCCATAACAGCTACACAAGAGTTTGTTGTACCTAAGTCAATACCGATAATTTTACTCATGGCGAATCCTCCTACTTTTATGTAAATTATTGATTTACTTTTACCATTGATGGGCGAATCACACGGTCTTTTAGTTTATAACCTTTTTGGAATTCTTCAACTACCGCGTTTGATTCAAATTCACTGTCTTCCACTTGCATAATAGCTTGGTGTTCATTCGGATCAAACTGTTTACCAACAGCTTCAATCGCTTCAACACCTTCTTTAGTCAACGCTTCTAGCAATTGACGATGCACCATTTCCATACCTTGTAACAAGGATTTCGTTTGCTCGTCAGTCGCATCCACTTGCATCGCTCTTTCAAAATTATCAAGAGCTGGCAAAATATCTGAAACTAGACTTTGTGCTCTATATTTGTCAGCAGCCTGTTTATCCATTTGGACACGGCGCTTATAATTTTCAAAATCAGCTTGTAGACGTAATGTGCGACCTTCCGTTTCCGTTAGTTTCGCTTGTAACTCATCTACTTTTTCTTGTAAAAGAGCAGCCTCACTTTTTTCTTCTACAGTTTTTTCACTGTTTTCTGGCGTGACAGCTTCTTCAACTTGCGCTTCTTTCACTTCTTCTACCACTTGTTCGTTACGCTCTTCCACAATTTTCACCTCCTTAAAAGGTATTAGGTATCATGCTTAGCATGATTACCTAAGCATTATATATTACACACAGTAATGAAAATTTCATCACTTGAGCGAATGTATTACTCTCATTTACTTTTTAAGTCCGTCTGTAAATTGTCTTGTAAATAACTGCAGTAAACTAATTACACGAGAGTATTGCATTCTCGTCGGACCTAAAATTGCAATTGTTCCAAGTTGCTCTTCTCCAATCGAATACGTTGCAGAAATCAAACTGCAATCCTCCATTGCCGTAGAAGAATTTTCTCTACCAATTTTCACTTGAATTCCGACTTGTTTATGACGCAAAATGTCATAAAACGCAGCCTCATTATCAATCATCGTCAGCAAAGATCTTACTTTGTGAATGTCATGGAACTCTGGTTGCGAAAGCATATTCGCTTTCCCTCCAAAGTATATCTTTTCCGATAACGGAACTTGAAATGTACCATCTAACATTTTTATCGCACTATCGTAATTATGAACATACCCACGTAAAACTGTAACAATCTCTTTAAAGATTTTATTATGAAGTTCTGCCATCGGTACACCAGATAGCTTTTCATTTAAAATGTTAACCATTTTTTCTAAATCTGATAAATCAACAGATTCCGGAACGGTAATCGTTTTACTTTGTACATGCCCTGTATCCGTTACAATAATAGCGACTGCTGTTTGACGATCAAGCGGCACAATTTGTACGTTTTTAAGTTTATTTGTGCTTAACTTAGGCCCGAGAACAATGGCCGTATAGTTCGTAAGCTCTGATAAAATTTGAGCAGATTGCTGTGCAACTTTTTCTGCTTCAAAAATTCTTTCAGCAAATAAATCTTTAATTTGTACAATTTCATCGTTCGGTAAGTTTTGCGGCGCTAAAAGATGGTCTACATAAAATCGGTATCCTTTCTCAGAAGGAACCCGTCCAGAAGAACTATGCGTTTTTTCAATAAAACCTAATTCTTCTAAATCAGCCATTTCATTCCGAATAGTAGCTGAACTAAATGTGATTTCTTCTTTTTTAGCCAACGTTCTAGACCCAACGGGCTGCGCTGATCCAATAAAGTCATCAATAATTGTTTGTAAAATTAAGAGCTGACGTTCCGTAAGCATCTCATCATCACCTCTGTTAGCACTCTTTGTCTTCGAGTGCTAAATCTATTAATAACTTACCAAAATTGACATTCAATTGTCAACGGAAACGTCACGAAATAATGAAATTTTTTCACGTTTATGAAACATTTAATTAGTCAATCAAAAATGACTGGAACACTTCATTTCCTAATAATTTTCCTTTTTGTGTTAAACGCACATATCCATCTCTCTCTTCAAGCAATCCCTGTTCTTGATTGCCTTGTAACTGCTTCGCAAAAACTTGATCCATCTCCATGTTGAATTTCTTTTGGAACGCTATTTTAGACACACCTTTTGTTTTTCGAAGTCCTAAAAACAACTCTTCTTCCATTTTTTCTTTCTCCGTCACTGCGTGAACGTCTAAATATGGAAATCCAGTTTCATCAATTTTGGTGAAATATTGCTTAAGCGGACCTACATTTTGAATTCGTTCTCCATTCACATAACTATGCGCTCCAGCTCCAAATCCATAATATTCTTCATTATTCCAGTATGTGAGATTATGTCTACTTTCATTATCACCTTTTGAGAAATTGCTAATTTCATACTGGTTATAGCCATGTTTCTCCATTTCATCCATTACCATTTCGTACATTTTCGCTTCATGATCTTCACCTGGTAGTCTTAATTTCCCTTTATTCATTAAGTTATAAAAGACTGTTTTCGGTTCCACAATTAATGAATACGCTGAGAAATGTTGTACACCAAGCGTAAAGGCAATGTCTAACGTTTCTTTTACATCTTCTATCGTCTGTCCCGGCAGAGCATAAATTAAATCTACATTAATATTTGTAAAACCGACTTCCTGCGCTTCTCGAATTGCTACGAATGCATCCTCTCTCGTATGCCTGCGTCCAATCTTCTCAAGTAGCTCATCACGAAATGTTTGCACACCAAAACTAATTCGGTTCACTCCACCTTCTAGCAATAAATTCAACTTCTCTTTCGGTAAATCACCTGGATTCGCTTCAAATGTTAATTCACAATTCGGTGCAAATGGACGCAAACGACGGTTAATGATATCGAGTAGTTTTTTTGTTTGCTCCATATTTAAAGCTGTCGGAGTTCCTCCGCCAACAAAAATCGTTTTCATACTTTCAAACGGTACTTTTTGAACCGTATTTATTATTTCTTTCTCTAAATATTGTAAGTATTGATCAACCGGTTGGCGTTCAATAAATACTTTATTAAAGTCACAATAGTGACAAATATGCTGACAAAATGGAATATGAATATATGCAGCTTGTACCAAATATAACTCCTACCTTTCTAAAAAGAAAACCTCCGCGCTCCGGAGGGTCCTTTACTTTTATAACGTGTTACGAATTTGTTCCATTCGCATTTTTCCCCAATCATACATCATTTCAACGATTGGCAAAAGCGACATACCTAATTCCGTCATATAGTACTCAACTCGCGGAGGGATTTCCGGGTATACTGTTCGATCAATAATCCCATCCTCCATCAACTCTTTTAATTGATTCGACAACACTTTATGAGAAATGCTAGGGAATAGTCGCTGTAATTCACTAAAACGATGAGGCCCTTCCACACCGAGGTGCCACAATATGACAACTTTCCACTTCCCGCTAATAATAGAAAGCGTCAGTTCCTTTTCACAATTAAAATTACCATTTTGTATTTTCTCTCGAATATCTTTTCGAATATTTTCGGACATTAATAATCTCCTAACTCTATATCAATCACTAAAATGCTCTCTCACTATTGTAAATGAGAGATGCTAAGATGTCTAAAAAGTACTTAGCATATAAAAAAGAAGCCGAACGAACGGCTTCTACTTTTATCACAATTGGTGCGGGCTAATAATTAGCGAAGAATAGAAAAATCCCACTAATTATAGCTTCACTCTATTAGTTATCATCCATTTTCAGTACAGCCATGAATGCTTCTTGTGGCACTTCTACAGAACCAACAGACTTCATACGTTTTTTACCTTCTTTTTGCTTATCAAGAAGTTTACGCTTACGAGAAATGTCACCACCGTAACATTTTGCAAGTACGTTTTTACGCATCGCCTTAATTGTAGAACGAGATACAACTTTATTTCCGATAGTCGCCTGAATTGGCACTTCAAACTGTTGTCTTGGAATTAATTTCTTTAATTTCTCTACAATTACTTTACCACGGTCATACGCTGAATCACGATGTACAATAAATGATAAAGCATCCACTTGTTCATTATTTAAAAGAATATCCATTTTCACAAGTTTAGATGGTTTATAACCAATTAACTCGTAGTCAAATGATGCATATCCTTTCGTATTTGATTTCAATTGATCGAAGAAATCATATACGATTTCTGATAACGGGATTTCATATGTCAATGTAACACGTGTTTCATCTAAATATTGCATATCAATAAACGTTCCACGTTTCCCTTGGCAAATTTCCATTACAGCTCCAACATAGTCATTCGGAACCATAATTGAAGCCTTCACAAACGGCTCTTCTACACGATCGATAACCTGTGGATCTGGCATATTAGATGGATTATCAACAATAAAATCTTCACCGTTTGTTAAATACACTTTATAAATAACGCTTGGCGCTGTTGTAATTAAGTCAATCTTGAATTCACGTTCAATACGTTCTTGAATAATCTCCATGTGCAGCAGCCCTAAGAAACCACAACGGAAACCAAAACCTAAAGCTTGAGATGTTTCAGGCTCAAATTCAAGAGCAGAATCATTCAATTCTAGTTTTTCTAACGCATCACGTAAGTCATTATAACGTGCAGAATCGATTGGATATAAACCACAGAATACCATTGGGTTTAATTTACGATATCCTGCTAACGCTTCTGCAGCCGGACGTTTCGCATGTGTAATCGTATCACCAACACGTGTATCGCCTACATTTTTAATAGATGCTGCCAAGAAACCTACATCACCTACTGTTAACTCGTCACGTTGCGTCGTTTTCGGTGTAAACACACCTACTTCTGTTACTTCAAATTCTTTTCCAGTTGCCATCATACGTACTTTATCGCCAACTTTTACCGTTCCATTTACAACACGGATATATGCAATTACACCGCGGTACGGATCATATAAAGAATCGAAAATCATACATTGTAACGGTTCTTCTGAATCACCTGTTGGAGCTGGTACCTTTTCAACGATTTGTTCTAAAATATCTTCAATACCAATGCCAGCTTTCGCTGAAGCAAGTACAGCTTCCGATGCATCTAAACCAATTACATCTTCTACCTCTTGACGTACGCGTTCTGGGTCCGCACTTGGTAAGTCGATTTTATTAATAACTGGTAAGATTTCTAAATTATTATCAAGCGCTAAATATACGTTCGCTAATGTTTGCGCCTCAATTCCTTGCGCTGCATCCACAACAAGAATTGCACCTTCACAAGCCGCTAAACTACGAGATACTTCGTACGTAAAGTCGACGTGTCCTGGAGTATCGATTAAGTGAAGAATATATTCTTCACCGTCTTTCGCTTTATAAGTTAGTTGTACTGCATTTAATTTAATTGTAATACCACGCTCACGCTCTAACTCCATAGAGTCAAGCAATTGCGCCTTCATTTCGCGCTGTGCCAACGCGTTTGTTTTCTCCAAAATACGGTCTGCCAACGTTGATTTCCCGTGGTCAATGTGAGCAATGATGGAGAAGTTACGAATTTTCGACTGTCTTTTTGCTCTTTCTTCTTTATTCATCTATGTTCTCAACTCCTAATAGTCTCGCCAATATACACTAGCACTGATTATATCAATAGAGCAGCAAAGATTCAATGAAAACTCGTGCTGCTTACAATACAAATCACTCTATCTATATCTTATGCGAACAAACCATAAGAGACAAACCTTTTTCAAATTAAAAGACAGCTCTCTTACAAACATAAGACAACCGTCCTTCCCGCTACCCTTAACTAAAAATTCCTTTTATTGCCCCAACAACTATATCCGTTCCAAACTTTGTCATATCACGAGCAACACTTGCTATCGCCATACCGATACCTTCTACAACATTAAAACTTCTTAAGCTTTCTAACTGTTTTTGTTTTTCAATAGCCGAAAACGTCTCTCCCGAAATTCCGGATTCAGCTCCAGCGCCTTCTGTTCCTGTCATATGAGCAATTTGTTCATATGACAGCTGACGATACCCCTTCATACTTTTCAGACCATGATTAGCGAGTCCCACTCCAGCTATCATCATAAGCAAACATAAGACTGTACCGCATATACATAACAGCGTAAATTGACTCAAACTATTTCTGCCTCTTTCCATCAATGTGTATATGCCCCTGTATTATCTTGATCAATCTGATGATGCAGTGCTGCATTTAAACCACTTGCTATTACATTTGCCATATCCTCAATAAACGCATCTACTTCTTTTGGGGTTACCATCAAATTATGACCAAGAGGAGATAACACTTCATAAATCAACTTTCTCTTTTCTTCTTCTTCTAACGTACCAATAGCTCCTAAAAACATATTTCGACTCTTTTCATCCGGCATATCTTCTTCTGTTAGTTTTTTCTTTTCCCCAAATGAAAATCCCGCTGGTAATAAAGACCGTGACGGCTTATGTCCCTCTTTCATCTCTCTTCCAAAGTGCTTCAAAATAAAATCGATCGTATCACTTGTAATAGAAACTGCGTCTACTACAGTTGGAACACCAATCGCAATAACAGGAATTCCTAATGTTTCTTTACTTAGTTCCTTACGCTTATTCCCAACGCCAGATCCTGGATGAATTCCTGTATCAGAAATTTGTATCGTACTATTTACTCGTTCAATAGAACGCGCAGCTAACGCATCAATTGCGATGACAAAGTCTGGTTTTGTCTTCTCAATAATTCCGTAAATGACATCGCTCGTTTCAATCCCTGTAATCCCCATTACCCCTGGACGAATCGCACTAACAGGTCTAAACCCTTCTTCCACACTTTCAGGCTGCAATTTAAACAAATGTCTCGTCACCAGTACGTTCTCTACAACTATCGGTCCGAGTGCATCCGGCGTTACATTCCAATTCCCAAGACCTACGATTAAACAACTCGCTTCTTTTGAAACTCCAACCTCTTCTAAGAAATAAGAAAATTCTTTTGCAAAAATACGCTCTACCTTTTGCTGAAGTTCCGTATCTTGCTGACGTATACCTTGCACCTCAAGAGTTAAATAATTCCCAGGTTTTTTCCCCATCGATTCAGATGCAATTTCATCAATAGTTACTTTTGTAATTGTAACTCCCTCTTCTTCCCTCTCTTTTACAATAACTCCCTGTATCCCTTTTTGTTCTTCTTGGCGCTCTTGCAGCATTTGGTGCGCCTCTACAGCAAGGTCAGTTCTAACACTATATTTACTTAAATCTAATGGTTCTTTCATCGTATCTCCTCCGTAATTCATAGTAAATATCGTTAGATTTCCCCAAGTTATATTAGGTCATTCTTTCCTTTACGTGAAATTTCATTGATATACTATTGCAATTCTCTTCACCGTTTGATAAAATATCACTTGTTCTATGTAAGAATCGAGTCATTCGATTGCACCAGGGAGGTGAAAAGTATGGCAAACATCAAATCTGCTATCAAACGCGCTAAACTTAGCGAAGAGCGTCGTTCACATAACGCTTCTATCAAGTCTGACATGCGTACTGCTGTTAAAACTGTAGAAGCTTTAGTTACTAATAACGATCTTGAAAATGCTAAAGAAGCTTTCAAAACTGCTTCTAAAAAACTTGACAAAGCAGCTCGTAAAGGTCTTATCCACCAAAACGCTGCAGCTCGTCAAAAATCTCGCTTAGCGAAACAAGTAAACGCGTAAGGCGTTTAAAAAACGATCCATTCGGATCGTTTTTTATATACACAAAAAAGTTCACGTACTAAGTACGTGAACTTTTTTGTGTCACTACATATGATTTAACCGCATTAAGAAAAACTCAAGCACAAGTTTCTTATCCATCTTTCCAGTCTTCATACTATAATCAGCTTCCGCTAATTCTATAATAACTTTTTTTAATTCTTCAAAAGAGAAAAATTTCGTTTGATTCATCGCCAACTTTACCCGGTACGGATGCACACCAATATGGGAAGCAATTTGATTTTGTCCGTAACCACGCTGTTGCAGCTCTTTCACTTGATGTAGCAAGCGGAACTGACTTACTAATAACGCGAGCAGCTTAATTGGTTCTTCCTGCTGTGTAAATAATCCGTCTAAAATTTGCATCGCACCAGCGATATCTTTTTTTACCACTTTTTCCGTTAAAGCAAACACATTTTGCTCAACAGATTTCGGCACAAGTTCCGTGACAAGTTTTGGCGTAATTTCTCCGCCCATACCGACGTATAACGTTAACTTGTCCATTTCCTTCGCCAACATTGTTATATTACTTCCCACAAGCTCTAACAACAAACTAACAGCTGCATTATCAATATGCACATGCACCTCATCTGCTCGAGAAACAATCCACTTCTGAACATCCTGCACTTGCATCGTATTTGCTTCTATTACATCCGCTGTTTTCTTTAGTAGTTTTGTAATTTTTTTTCGTTCGTCTAATTTTTCATAAGGCGCAACAAAAACAAGAATAGAAAAAGGAGATGGCTCCCCAATATATTCTTCTAAAATTTTTATATTTTGTTCTAATTTTTCTTTTTGTGCCGTTAAAAATAATGGTGATTTTATTAATATAACTTTACGCTCTCCAAAAAAAGGAAGCGTACGTGCATCCTCAACTACATCTTCTAAATACACTTCTTCCAAATCGTATGTCACAACATTAAACTCTCGATCTTCCTCTTCAAGCGCTTCCGTTGTAATAAGTTTTATCGTTTCATTTATAAAATAGGCTTCCGTTCCATACAGTACATACAACGGAGCGAACTGTTTCTTTTTAATCTTCTTATGTATATCACTCATATTTTTTCCTACTCCCTAACTTGGCAATATATATTTATACTAATGCCCTAGCTTTTGTTTTACAAGTACAAAGAGACGGGCTTTATACCCCGCCCCTTTATTTATATAAAACGCCACGCAATAAGCCCCGGATTTCTTATTGGTGTGCGGTAATCACCTTCCCTTTATTATTTACAATAATAATCTTAGTATAAGTGCCAACTGTTAACATGATTGGAAATGAAAAATTCACGCTACTTAGCTAACTAGAAGAAGTGTACAAATACTCTATTTCGCTTCACATGGAAATTGTAGATTTTTTTCTGACAATATTTTATACTAAAATGGAATGTTGGGGAGGGATTCTAAATGAATGATTTTGAACAAAACGTTCAAAGTAAACGCAATGACGCTATTGATTCAGGGGTAGGATTTATCGTCTCATTTGGTTTTTTCGCAACACTTTTCATTATTGCAACTGTTATTAAATTCATCGGTTCTTAAAGGCTGCCGCTTAATGGCAGTCTTCTTTTTTTCATCTTCTATGTGTTTCATCATATGTGATTTTACTTTGAAAGGTTCCTTTTTCTCCATTAAAAACATAGGAAATAGCACCTTGCTTATCCGTACGCCATATATCAATACCCATCTTCTCAAAACGCTCTATAACTTCCTTATGCGGGTGCCCATACCTATTACGCTCCCCCACAGAAATAATCGCTACACTAGGCTGTACAAGCCTTAAAAAAGGGTCTGTAGATGATGTTTTACTCCCATGGTGGCCAACTTTTAAAATATTAGCCCGCAAATCAGGATATGTCGATACTATAAACTTTTCTCCTTCTTCTTCTAAATCACCCGTAAATAGCCATGTTAGTCCTCCTAGTCTGGCCCATAGTACAATCGAAGAGTCATTTTCCTCCTTTTCTTTTCCCCTTGGAGCTAATACGAAAAATTCCGCTTCATTTACCCTCCAACCTTCCCCTTCCCCTACTACACTTATCTTCATGCTCTTTTCTAACGCCTTTTTCTTCACCAATCTTTCCAATACAGCATCTTGTTCCTTTCTCCCAAATACAACTTCTTTTACAATCATAGATGACAGCAAATCCAGCGCAGCACCTATATGATCCGCATCTCCATGCGTTACAATTAATTTATCAATCGTTTTTATACCTTCTTTTTGTAAAAAAGGAACAAGAATATCATGCCCAACAGAAAATTCATGCTTTTTCTGTTGCCACGCTTCCTTCTTGACAGGAAGGGATCCACCTGTATCAATAAGATAAACCTCTTTATCGTACGGGAGACGAATTAATATTGCATCTCCCTGTCCAACATCAACAAATGTAACACTCCCACTTTCGCGAAGATATGGATATACATAATGACAAGTACTAATAAAAAGAAACACACCCACGACTATGCACAATTTTTTTTTCGTTATTACTCTTTCCCAAATCACAAATATACTAACGATACTAAAACAATATATAGCCACAAGAAGTAAGGGAGTTTGACCAAAAGTAAGTCGGATGAAAGGGAAACTTTCACAGTAACTTAGAAAATCATTAGAAATGGTTAAACATAATGAAAGTACATATGCAATTCCTTTTGCGAAAAATGGAATAACCGGCATACATATAAGAATAATAATGCTACACGGTAACACAATAATGGATAAAAAAGGAACATATATAAGATTGAGGAAAATGCTATAAGGAGAAAAATAACCAAAATGATATAACAAGATGGGGGTACTAGCGAGCTGTGAAATTATAGAAATGTAAATAGAATTTCGAACTACTCCATTACTACGCCCTAATAATATCGGCGCAGATAGTAGTAAAGCAAAACTACCTACAAATGAGAATTGAAATCCAATGTTGAAAATAAGATACGGATCGTATATAAGCATACATATAGCTGTTATACTTAAGGCGTCTAGACTAGATAAGCGAATAGAGCACATAAAAGCTACTAACAATAAAACTCCTGTTATAGAAGCCCTCACAACAGATGGCGATGCCCCAGCTATGATCATATACAGCGGAATGCAAACTATAAGGCATACTGTTGCTGTCTCTTTCGTCACACCACTTCTTAGTAAAACAAAATACATTATAACCATTAATAATACGATATGCGATCCCGAAATTGCTAACAAATGTATAAGACCAAATTGTTGATATTGCTCTTCTACTTCAAACGTCATTTGTTGTCGATCTCCAAATAATAATGCGTTCATAAATGCACCTGATTGTTCTGGGAACATTTCTGTAACTTTCGAGATTGTTTGTTGCCTGAGAAGGAAAATCCATTGCACGAGTGACAACGATGTTTTTTGACATTCAGAAATGTATGTCACATCAAATATAAAATGTATTTTTTGCTGATATAAATAATTACGATAATCAACAACATGAAAATTCCGGGCAGTTTGTGGTTCTTTCACCTCCCCTTTAAATGTACACGATATACCTGCATGTAATTGTTGCAACTGCTTCTTTTCCGAAGCAGATTGTATTTTATAATTTAGCTGCACTAAGTTTTTATTCTGATCCTCAATTTGAAAAGAGAGGCGATCCCCATTAATTAGAGGTGTATTTTGCACGACCCCTCGTGTAACTTCATAGGACTCCCCTAGCGGCTTATTTAGACTCTGAACATACGTAGTGTACATAGCGCCACTAAAACACGCTATCATACAAATTATGAAGGTTTTACGCGAAGTACGATATAAACAAAATAAAACATAACAAACGAAACAACAAGCAGTCAACAAATGCAATGCGGAAAAGGTAATTGCAATCCCAATTATAAACGAGATTGCAACATAGCCCCATTGTCCATTCAACTCATACTCACTCCTTATAGCATCATTTTCGCTTTAGTGAATACACGCTGTAATTCTTCCATTGATAAATTATCTTTTTCTAAAGCTGCGAATAATTCCTTTAGCTGCAAATGACGCTCTTGTTCCTCTAGCGATGTAATATCATATTCTAGCGGAACGTGCTTCACTGTTACACTCGCTTGTTCAAATAACTCTACGGCATACGGATGATTTTTATAATCCTGTGCATAATAAACTGCTGTAACACCACTTTGAATAATCGCCTTACAGCACTGCAAACAAGGAAAATGTGTGACATAAATTTCCGCTTCCTCTGTTTTTGCACCAAACTTCGCACATTGCAATAAAGCATTCATTTCCGCATGAATTGTACGAACGCAATGATTATCAATGACATAGCAACCATCGTCTATACAATGTACACCACCTTTAATTGAACCGTTATATCCACCAGCAATAATTCGTTTATCACGAACGATTGTCGCTCCTACTGCAAGTCTTGTACATGTACTACGCAATGATAACAGATGGCTTTGTGTCATAAAATATTGATCCCATGAAATTCGTTCCATATTTTTCACCTACTTTTTTGTCTACTTGTAGTGTAGCGAAAGAAGAAAAACTTCGTCAATCTTTTATGGAATAATTATTTGATCTTTTATTTTTTCAAGTGACTTCGCACCAATCCCATCAATCTCCAATAAATCTTCTATTTTCTGAAACGGCCCATGTTCTTCTCGGTATTTCAAAATACTTTCTGCCTTCCGAGAACCAATGCCTGTAATTTTTTCAAGTTGCTCTTTAGAAGCTGTATTTATTTGCACTTTACCCTCGCTTTTTGAAAAAGTAGCCCCTTCTTGCATTGGCTCATTCTTGTTAGGAACATAAAGAAGCATTTGGTCTTGGACCATTTGCGCCAAATTCACTTTTTTCATATCTGCATCCGGCAACAAACCTCCAGCTTTTTCAACCGCCTCCTTCACCCGGTCCCCTTCCTTCATTTCATACACACCCTCTTTAAAAACCGCCCCTTTCACATCAATTATAATTATTTTTTTCTGCTCCTTTGTATCCAATGCTTTCGGTCTACTTTTTTTCTCCACATCTTTCGCTTGAACTTCCGTTGTAATGAGCGATGGTTCTGTTTGCTGATTCGTTTTCCAGAAAAAAAGAAAAATCAAAGTGCCAATAATAACCACTAATCCCAACCATTTTTTCCGAAAATCCCACATCATTTTACACCTCTAATCATAAATTTATAACATCATTCATATTGTTTAGGAGAAAGCTGTTACGAAGGAGGGATGAAACATTGAACATAGGAATTATAGGGACAGGGAACATGGGGAATATACTAATCGATGCATTTTTAGAAACCCGTGCTGTCAAGCCTTCGTGCCTTACTATTATTAATCGGACGCCTGCCAAAGCATATCATATAAAGGAAAAATACCATTCTGTTCATATAGCCAAAACTATCGATGAGGTAATCGAACGATCACATCTTATTTTTATTTGCGTAAAACCGATAGATATATACCCCATCCTACAAAAACATGCTGAACATTTCTCTGATGAAAAGTGCTTAGTTTCTATCACAAGTCCAATATCTCCATCACAATTAGAGACACTTGTACCATGCCACGTCGCACGTATTATTCCGAGTATTACAAACCGCGCCTTATCTGGCGCATCACTATTTACATTTGGAAATAACTGCTCTGAAGAATGGCAACAAAAACTACTTCGTCTATTCAAAAACATTTCTACTCCCCTTGTTATAGAAGAAGATATAACGCGCGTTTCATCTGATATAGCAAGCTGCGGCCCTGCTTTTTTTAGTTATTTATTACAATGTTTCATTAACGCTGCTGTAGATAAAACAAATATTACACACGAAGAAGCCACTACTTTAGTAAGTGAAATGGTCATTGGAATGGGGAAATTACTTGAAAAAGAAATTTTCACATTACCTACTTTACAAGAAAAGGTATGCGTTAAAGGCGGTGTTACAGGAGAAGGTATTCGTATTTTAGAAGAGCACGTTGGGGATATGTTTCATAAATTAATCGAACGGACACATGAGAAATTTGATGAAGATTTAAAATGCGTTGAGCAGCAATTCAATAAACACACATAATAAATACGCCATCATAATCCCAAACCCTTTTTATTAATACTGATCTTTTTCATGCTACATTTTCACTAAAACTAGCATTTTTACACTTTACACATATCATCTTTTTATTTTTCTAGAACTAAAACTACATCTTTTCTATAAAACAAAAGCAACCTTATCGGTTGCTTTTGTTTTATCCATTCTTCTTCGCCATAAAAAAGATGCGCTCTGTTTGTTCTGTCACTTCAATTCGTTCAAAGTCACCTGTGACGCGAAGCACTGTAAACCCAGCTTCTTCAAGCCATTTCGTTAACACTTCAACCGAATATGCACGCTGCACGTGACATTCGTCAAAACGATGGTACACATCTTCTTCTGAATCTTGTACAAAGAATGTCAAATCATGTTCCACACTATCTGATTCTTCTCCAGGGAAGCAGTTCCAAATAAGTGATATTTCTTCACCGTTCACTGTATATGTTTCATTTTGAAATACGTGATGTATTTTATATAAAGAGTGTACATCAAATAAAAACAAGCCATCCTGACGTAAATGGTGGAAAACTCTTCTAAATGTCTCTTGCACTCCATCTTCTTGCAATACATAATTTAATGAGTCACAAAAGATTGTCACACAATCAAATTCACCAGGAACATCGAGTTCTCTCATGTCTTGTTGGTAAAAAGGAATAAAATAACCTTCTCCCCCCAATTTTTGCTGTGCGACAGTTAACATTTCTTCCGAAAGATCTACACCAATTAAATCATAACCTTTTCGCACAAGCGGAAGTGTTACGTTACCAGTTCCACATGCTACGTCAAGAATTTTTGCCTCTTTCATAGATGCCTGTTGCAAACTTTCCTCTGTGAATTCCACCCATTTATCATAAGGGACATCATTCATCAGTTCGTCATACAGCAAAGCAAATTGTTCGTATTTCATTGATCTAGCTCATCTGCAATATCTTCACGCGGCACATCGCCCCATAGACGCTCTAAATTATAGTGATTACGCTCGTCTTTATGGAATACATGAGCAACCACATCACCAAGGTCTACTAAAACCCAACGCGCTTCATCAAAGCCTTCCATACGTTGTACGTTAATCTCGAACTCATGTGCCTTCGCTTTAATTTCACGTGCAATTGCTTGTACTTGCTTGTCTGAATTTCCGTGACAAATAATAAAATAGTCTGCAATCGGTGAAATACCTTGCATATTTAGTACAACCATATCTTCTGCTCTCTTATCATCAGCTGCTTTTGCCGCTAATACTAATAACTCTTTATCTTTCATTTATTAATTTCCTCCTTGATAACTGCATTGTATGTTTGGAATGTTAATGGATAAATCGTTTGATCTTTTTCCATTAAAAATTGAATTGTTCGCTTTAAAGCAAACAGTAAAGCTTGATTTATATCTTTATATGCGAGTTTCCTCGCTTCTTCCACACCAGGAAACTTACGTCCTGGTTCAATGTAATCTGCTACATAAATAACTTTATCTAACATTGTCATTTTTTCATGACCACTTGTATGATATGTAATAGCTTGTAGAATTTCAGGATCAGTAATGCCTACTTCTTTTTCTACTAAGTATGCCCCAACAGGTGCATGCCATAACTCTTTGTTATAGTGCAGTAGATCCTTCGGCAAAGCTTCTCTCTTAATAATCTCTTCCATTTCTGGAATCGCTCTACATTTTGCATAATCGTGAAATATAGCAGCCGTCTCTGCCTTTTTTTCATCTACACCATATAATCGGGCAAGTTCAATCGCTGTTTCCATTACACCAACCGTGTGTATATAACGCTTTTCATGCATTTGTTGTTTGACAATACTAAGTGCTTCCTCACGATTCATACAACCCATTCCTCTCGATATATACCTGTACTTTTTCGGGGAGTAAATATTTGCACGTTTTCTTCGTCATATATCTCTCACGTAACAGAGAAGAAGAAACTGCAAACTCCGGAATTTCCACTTTTACGATATCATAAGGCGTATGTAATGTATAACCTGGTCTTGCAACTCCAACGAAAGTCACAAGCTTAAGTAACTTTTCAATGTTATACCACTTTGACAAATACTCAACCATGTCTCCGCCAATAATAAAGTGAAACTGCACATCCGGATACTTCTCCGTTAATTGTACCATAGTGTCGTACGTATAAGATGGGCCTTCTCTGTCTAGCTCTTCTAAACAAATTGAAAAGTATGCTTCTTCCTCAATCGCTATTTGCAGCATGTTTAATCGACTTTTCACACTCGTAATGTTACGTCCTTGCTTGTGCGGTGGAATCTGATTCGGCAAAAACCATACCTCTTCCAACCCTAAAGCATGATACACTTCATTTGCAATTAACAAATGCCCATTATGAGGCGGATCAAACGTGCCACCAATAATGCCAATTTTTCTCAAAAGAAACACTCCTTCCTTTTACATACAGCAACTCTCCCCATAAATATTCGAAGAGAGCCCACTGTTAATAAAAGTTCAATTGGTTTCGCTTTCTACATATCAAGCGTCCATTACGAAATAACTCACGTATATCTTTTATCGAGGAAGCTTAATCTGCTTATTTTCTCTTGATTCTTTGTATAAAACAATTGTGCTTCCGATTACTTGAACGATTTCAGCTCGTGCACCTTGTGCAAGCTCTTCTGCAACTTCACTACGATCAAATTCACAGTTTTGTAATACGCTCACTTTAAATAGTTCACGAACTTCTAATGCTTCTCCAATTTGTTTCACCATATTTTCATTCACGCCACCTTTTCCAACTTGAAAAATCGGTGTTAAATGATGTGCCTTTGCACGTAAAAATCTTTTTTGTTTTCCTGTTAACATATAATTAGCCTCCAAGCTCTCTCATTACTAATTGTTTCATTCTATCAATATTCGGCACACATCCTGTCCACATTTCAAATGCAAGTGCACCTTGATAAACGAACATATCGATTCCATTTTGAATTATTGCACCTTGTTCTTTCGCATCCCCTAAAATTTTCGTCTCAAATGGATTATAAATAATATCAGAAACAATCGTTCCTTGTTTCAACGAACGAATTTCCAGCGGCGTATACTCAACATGCGGATGCATACCTATCGTTGTTGTTTGGATGATAATATCATATTCCCCTTGATTTTCTGCTGCACATTCTAACGATAGAGCATGCGAATTAACATTTGCCATGCACCCAGCGATAAGATTTTTCGCCTTATCTCTCGTACGATTAGCAATATCAATTTCTTTCACACCTACATCTGCAAGCGAGAAGTAAATAGCTCGACTAGCACCACCTGCACCGATTAATAAAATACGTTTCTCTTGAAGTGGATCTTCACTAATTGACTGCAGGGCACGAACAAAACCAATTCCATCTGTATTATACCCAATCAATTTTCCATCTCGATGAACTACTGTATTTACCGCACCGATTTGCTTTGCTAGCGGGGCAACCTCATCCAAGTACTCCATAATTGCAACTTTATGTGGAGTCGTTACATTAAATCCTGAAATACCTAATGCTTTCAAACCTTTTACTGCTTCCCCTAGTGCTTCTTCTTCTACAAGAAACGCATGATAATGGGCATCCATATTCAAGTGTTCAAATGCATCGTTATGCATAACGGGTGATAATGAATGTCCAATTGGATTTCCGATTACACCATATAATTGTTTCATAAATCCCTCTCCATATTAAATTAAAGATTTACGTAATGAAACACTTACTCCCTTTGGTACATGAGCAACAATTTTCGCTCCTGATTCATTTACAGTAACCCAGCCCAATCCAGAGAATACAACATCCGTTTTTGGCTCACGAATATTAAATTCATATTTCACAAACTCAGGCATATTTTCTAATTCTTCTGGTGTCGGTGGATTCAATAATTCTCCAGCGTGTCTTTCGTACAATTCATCAGCCTTTTCAAGCTTTGTACGATGGATTGTTAAACGGTTTGAGAAATGACAAGTAAATGCACGACGGCCTCCACTTACATAATCAAATCGTGCTAATCCACCAAAGAATAATGTTTGTTCTTCATTTAATTGGAATACCATTGGCTTAACTTCTGTAGTTGGTGTAATAAGCTTTAAGCTTTGTTTCCCAACATAATGCGCCATTTGATGATGATTAATAATACCTGGTGTATCGTATAAAGATGACGTTTCGTCTAATGGGATATCAATTAAATCAAGCGTTGTTCCTGGGAAATGTGATGTTGTAATTACATTCTCAGTCTCATCACTAAACTCTTTAATCATACGATTAATAAATGTTGATTTACCAACATTCGTACATCCAACAACATAAACATCTTTACCTTCGCGGTAATACTCAATTGCATCAGCAAGTTCAGTAATTCCTTGTCCTTTAGCTGCACTAATCAAAAAGACATCTTCTGGTTTTAAACCAAGTTGCTTTGCACTATAGCGCATCCAATGTTTTACTTTATCATGCTTAACTGACTTTGGAATTAAGTCAGCCTTATTCCCTACAAGTAATACTTTATTGTTCCCTACAAAACGATGTAAGCCTGGTAACCAGCTACCATTGAAATCGAAAATATCTACGATTTTAACCACTAGTGCGTCTGATTGTCCAATTCCGTTCAAAATACGAAGGAAATCATCATCTGTTAAAGATACATCTTGAATTTCGTTATAATGTTTCAAACGAAAACAACGTTGGCAAATTACTTGTTCTTTTTCTAAAGATGATGCAGGAGCGTATCCTACTTCATTTTTATTTTCTGTTTGAATTTCTACACCGCAACCAATACATTTAATTGTTTCAGTCAAACTTTATTCCTCCCAGTTAATTAAGCCTTTTTTCTTCATGTTTTTCATAATTCTTCGTTCAATTTTTCGATTAAAGCGTGTCACCAATCCGTCCGTTTGCGCTACCGGTACAACTAAAATTGTATGAAGTCCCACACGATTCCCACCGAGCACATCCGTTAGTAACTGATCTCCAATTACTACAACTTCATCTGGTTGCAGATGCATCTCGTGTATCGCACGCTTAAATGCGCGAACAAACGGTTTGCGTGCACTATGAATAAACGGAATACCTAATGGATCAGCGAAGTCTTTAACGCGTTGCTCGTTATTATTTGAAACGACCGTTACTTGAATATCATTTGCTTTCATTTTCAAAAACCACTCTTCAAGCTGTGGTGTTGCGTTTGGACGATCCCATTCAATTAAAGTGTTATCTAAATCAGTGATAACTCCTTTAATTCCACGTTTTTTCAAATCTTCTGCTTGAACATGATATACATTTTTCACATATTCATTTGGTAAAAATAACTTCAATTTCTTTCACCTCTTTGAGGATTTTTCATAAAATTTTTCGACAACATTTTTCGATAGATAACCTGTGGATAAACTTGTACACACTTTCCACACTAATTTTTCAGTCAATTTGGAATTTACTAACATTCTATACACATTTTATCCACTGAGGTATGTGGATAACCTCTTGTTTGTTACTGTCATATTTTTTTGGTACATTAAATGCAACAACGAATCAATCCTTATATTATTAGGAGGTGACTCACCTTGAAAACAAAACATATGGAACAGTTATCTACTGATTTACTCACTGAGTCTTATTATAAAGCAAAAGAACTAAAATTAAATCCCGACTTCATTTTACTTATAAAACAAGAAATTATTAGACGCTCGTTAGAGGACAAGCTCGTCAAATCTTCTTGAGTACATATAGATTACTGATTGACCTGTAAAAAGAGCCATCCTGCGATGGCTCTCGAATAAACAAGTACTCCCATCTAGGGGATTTCTCCATTAAGCATCTTTGTCCACATTTCTTAATTAGAGCTTCATAAGTATATTATAAAATCTTTTCTTTACTTATGAGATACTCGGGTTGCAATTTTTTCACCAAGACGCAACTCTTGCCCACTTGTCAATTCCTGCACTGCTTCAATCATATCTTTTTCAAATAATAAAACAACTGTTGAGCCAAATGTAAAGTATGCCATCTCTTCACCTTTTTGAACAGTACTTCTTTCATGAAGGAGCTCGATACTATTAACAAACATAGCACCTACTTTTACAAGTGCCATATGTTCGCCGTCACTATTTACTTCTGTAACAGAGCGATAATTTTTTGACAATGGTTCTTTCCCATACTCCATACCCGCTGCATTTACCGGATATGATTTTCTACCGAGTACAAATCTTTCAGTCACAGAGCCAGAAAGCGGGCTATGAATACGATGATAATGACTTGGGCTCAAATAAATTACCATATATGTACCGCCTGCATATCGCTTTGCACGCTCTTCATTACCTAGCATATCCACAATTGAATAACGCTTTCCTTTTATATCGAATGTTTTTGTATCCTCAATAGGACCTTGATCAGCAAAAACACCATCAACAGGACTAACGATACTCGATGCATCAGTATCAATACTACGCTTTCCTTCTTTTAGCCTACGTGTAAATAAATCATGCAATGTTCCATATTCCTTCAAACCCTTTTCCATCTCATCTTGATTAATTTGAAAAACTTTCGCGTACGATGGAATAATGATAGAGCTCAAACGAGATTGTGCAAATTTACGTAATATATAAGAAGTAAAACGACCATTTGTAAGTTCGATCATAAGTCGATATAATGTCCGTCGCAAATTACGAAACCTCCTAATCAGCCTATAACTTTAGTTTCCCCTTCTTTTCTCTCTATATCATATGTAAAATTGGTTCTTATTCCCACATATAGAATGGAGCCGTCTCGTTATACACGAAGAAAAACTAAGTATAATTTTTATTCTTAAATTGTTTAGCACCTTCTAATATTACAGATAGAACCCGCTATTTTCAACAGTGAACATGTATTTCTTCTTAGAGCAGCTCGTTTTCTTTCCGTTTTCCCGAAAGAAAAGCAGCCACTTTTAAAGTGTAGCTGCCTACAATATACATTATTCTTTTGCTTTTTTCTCTTTCTCAGCCCGCACAAATTCGTGGAACATTTTCATTAAAGCACGCTTTTCAATTCGCGATACGTAGCTTCTTGAAATACCGAGTGCCTTCGCAATCTCCCTCTGTGTTTTCTCTTTATCAAGCCCAAGTCCAAAACGCTTCACAATTACTTCTTTCTCCCGTTCGTCTAAAATATCGATATATTCTTTAATTTTTTCTAACTCCATACTAAGCTGAATCATATCAATTACATCTTCAGATTCTGATTTTAATATATCAATAAGCGATATTTCATTACCCTCTTTATCTTGCCCGATTGGATCATGAAGTGAAACGTCTTTTTTCGTTTTCTTCAGCACACGTAAATGCATCAAAATTTCATTTTCGATACAGCGCGCTGCATACGTTGCAAGCTTAGTTCCTTTCCCTGCTGAATAGCTTTCAATCGCTTTAATAAGCCCGATGGTACCAATTGAAATTAAATCTTCTGCATCTTCACCGGTGTTTTCGAATTTCTTAACAATATGAGCTACAAGCCGTAAATTATGTTCAATTAAAAGATTTCTCGCTTGAGCATCACCTTGCTCCATTAACTCTAAGTACTTTCTCTCATCATCTGATGATAACGGCTGCGGGAACGCATTGTTCTTCACATAAGAAACAAATACAAACACTTCTCGAACCATATATCCAATTGCGGCGAATAGACTCAAACCTTTCACCTCCGCCAAAATAGTGGTCTTTACTATGTGTATGTGGGCATGAGGTTGTTTGTGTCTGTACGATATCATTCCAACATGTTTTTAAGCATGATATTTGTCGCACAAAGCTTCGTTACGTATACTTAAACAAAAGATAGGAGGGTAAAATGTGAAACATTTTATTACCTTCTTGTACCAGAGTAGCTTGTAAGAGATGAACTCCTTGTACGCTCTTGCAAGCTGCTTGTACTACAAGGAGGGATTACAAATATGAAATTTGAAAGAACACGTGCTTATACAAGACACCAACGTCAGCGTACAATGCGCCGAAAGATGAATATTGCAAAACACGCATGGGGATATACTCCTGAAATTGTCGGTATTTTTGCAAAAGGAAAAGTTCACTGTTCTTGCGGCATGTGTACAACAAAGTGGGGAACAGAAGGACCACCTGCCAGTGTACAGAAGTGGTTATACAAAATTGATACATGCGAAGAATAATCGTTCTTTCTACAAAAGGTCTTCTCTCGAAGACCTTTTCCCCTATTTAAAGACTTATTTACTCCAAATCTTTTCCCCAGTGTGGGCATCAATATAACGAATTTCTCGACTACACTCGAAAGGCTCTTTATAATTTTCATCCGTCGTTTGTTTATACAGTAATTGATATACCGTTTCCTCTGCATCATTATCTATATACCATTCTAATTTAACTCGGATGGCTTCTTTGTATATTTCTAACGCTTTTTCTTTTGTTACTTTTGGTGTTGTTTCATATGTGAGCAATTCTTTTATAAAGTTGCTAGATTCTCCTGAGTAGTGCATCACAGCACCATTTTCTGTATTGATGTTGATCATGATATATTTTCCCGCTACACAAATGTCATTTACATGTATCGAAAAGGAAAATCTCTCTATTCCCTCTTCCACTTCATAATCATCCCAAAGCTGAACATACTTTGTTGCATTTGGAATAATTTCTTCTAAAAATTGAAGTGCTTTTTCTAAACATTGCTCTCTTGATAATATTGATTTCCTGTCTTTCTCATTCGTCCACATTAAACAGGCGATCAATTGATTTGTTTTTTTATCTACAGTAATTACAACGAATTTATCATGCTGTAACATAGGAAAATGCTTTTTATAGAACTCATCCATTGAATATGGATCCTTCTCTTCTATTTCTTTTTGCGCTTCTTCTTTCAATACAAATTTCATTCGGACTTCATACTCATCTTCTTTTTCATCTACTTTTATAAACTTTTCTACGTCCCAATCTAATAAATCGAAGACATCTTTTTTTCGGGTACTTTTTACCGTTTTTTCAACAGGTACTGTAGGAGCTAATTTATAGTGTCCTGGTTCAAACAAATCTTTACCTGTACTTGCATCAATAAACGCATGACTAGGTTCTGGCTCATACACAAGATGGTACCCTTTTACTTCTTCTCCACTTTTATATTCACATGAGGAGTACGTTAAATCCGCAAATACAAGTCTTATATCTTGTCTAGCCTTGAGGTTATCTAAAACTGTGCTCTCATCAACAATTTCAATTGGCCATAACGGTTTTTTCTGTATATTTTCCCCTCCGTTATAACGGAAATTCACAACATTACCTGAAGAATGAACTCGCACAACACATCCTGTATCCGGCAATGGATATCCATTCACTTCCTGCATATAATTTATTTCTTTCCAACCACGCCAGTCGTCCTTAACAGTTACATATGTATAAAACTCTAATCCTTCTTTTGTATATTCTTTTATAAATGCATTTGCAATTTTTTTCGCCTTGTTATTATCCAGCGTTTCATTATTAATTGAAAAATACCCATCATCTTCTATCTTTAATTCAATTAACTCCCCTGTATGTCTATTTAACAAAACCTCTATCGTTTTCTCCTCATCCTCTTTATGCTCCCACCATAGTACATGAAGCGGATCATCCACTCCTTCTTGATCATCTACAACAAGCCTATATTCATCTGGAATTTCAATAATATGAGCCACTTGCTCTTTTCTTTCTTTATCTTTTGGATTCATCATACCCTCTCCTTTATTACAATTTAAGGTAATTATAACAAACAAAACCAAAAGCCATTAGCAAAAAGACAAAAAGCTGAAACAATTAGTTCATACGAATTTCACATGAATCTATTACTATAAGAATTGTACATAGTGAAATTACTAACAATGACGTTTATTCATATATAATTTCATTTGAAAGGAGTTGAAAATATGAAAACTAAATATCGCTTTATGATTTCATCATTTGCTGCTTGCGCCTACATGATTTGGTGTTTAGTATAATAACAACTTCACTTGTAAATAAGAAAAGGTGTGTATAGAAATGGAATATAACCAATCAACAGTTAACTACTGGAAAGCTTTTGTATTACCTTATACATTCGCTTTAGAAGAGTTAAAAACTAAATTTGAAATTATGAACCGGGAAGCTCAATTTTTAGAAGACTACAACCCGTTTGAACATATAAAAACAAGACTTAAACAACCCGAAAGTATCATTAGGAAGCTTGAGCGTAAAAACTTATCACCAACAGTTGAAAATGCTCAAACACAATTACAAGATATTATTGGCATCCGTATTACATGTTGCTTTGTAGAAGATATTTATCATTTAAAAGAAGTTATTGAAAATCGTGGAGACATGGAAATTGTAGAAGTAAAAGATTATATTGCTAATCCAAAAGGAAATGGCTATAAAAGTTTGCATATGATTATTAAATATCCATTGTCACTAAATTCTGGTACGAAAGATGTCTTTGCAGAAATTCAATTACGTACACTTGCCATGGACTTTTGGGCAAGTTTAGAACATAAACTTTACTACAAATATGAAGGAAATATACCTGACTATTTGAAAGATGAACTACATGATGCTGCTATGAAAGCTGAAGACCTCGATAATAAGATGGCAACAATCCGTCAAGATATTGATGACATTGAAGCATGTTCAAATCAAATTTTATTACCACTATAAAAAGGTTCTCTCCTATGAGAACCTTTTTATTTCTTCTCTATCGTACGAACCTCTTCAATCTTCCACCCTTCGTCTTCTTTTCCAAGTGCATACCGCATTTTTTTTTGAAGAGTAACCCCTCCATCTACTTCTTTTTCCTCCGTTTCAACAATAACAAGCCCACCTTTAAGAGCTTTCATATTCATATGTTCTAATTCTATTTTCTTATTTCCCTTTTGAAATGCCGCTTCCTTTTGTGTTTTTAAGTCTTCAGCACTAGGCATCTTCTTTGAAAATAATTCCATATGTTCAGCAAGATTTTTTTCATTCGTCGTCCGTATAAATGCCTCAATAACATCTTGAATGGATTTCTCTTCTTCTTTCGTTATATGTACCTTTCCCTCAGTTTTTTCAGCAGATTTTTGTTCTATATTATTCTCTTGAGATTGACATCCAACTAGCAATAATACAAATACTAGAAGGAATCTTAATTTCCCTAAAAAAATTCTCATCTTTCCATCTCCTAAAAAGAAAAGTGAGGCATTTCGCCTCACTTTCATTTATAATTAGCGTCTTCCTTTATTCGGGTCGCCACCGCCAACAATGTCAAAGACACGTTTAGCTATATTTGTATTCTCTTGAACGCCAGAGAATAAGTATTTACCTGGTCCGAATGCATATACGTTCACATCTTCACCTGTATGTCCACCCGTTGTCCAACCTGTAACCGAACGCTTATTGAAGATATCTTCAATTGCATTATCAATCTTTGTTACATCTTTTGATGGAGCTATATCATTTACAGCTTTAATTTCTTCTGGTGTTAATTGTAGATCAATATACTTTTTCAATGTTTCTTCTACATTTGCACCTTTTACAATCTCATTTGCCATAAAGTCTGGCGTACGTTTCGCAGCTTTAATCGGATCTACTTTAAAGTTATACTCACCATTCGCACCTAAAGATAATCCGCCAGTAGCATGGTCTGCAGTTGCAACGACTAATGTGTTCTTATCTTTTTTCGCAAACTCAATTGCTGCTTTAAACGCTTTTTCGAAGTCTTCCATTTCACTCATTGCACCGACAATATCATTATCATGTCCAGCCCAATCAATTTGACTACCTTCGACCATTAAGAAGAAACCATTTTTATTTTTGTTCAAGCGCTCAATTGCTGCATTTGTCATCTCTTCTAATGAAGGTGTTTTATCAGTACGGTCAATCATTTTGTCTAAACCACCTGGTGCAAATAAACCAAGAACTTGATCACTTTTATCATTTAATAATTGATTACGATCTGTTACATAACTATAACCAGACTTCTTAAATTCTTCTGTAAGATTGCGGTCTTTTCTAACAAAGTTATTTACACCACCGCCAAGCATAACATCTATTTTATGCTTACCTTTAATTTTCTCATCAAAGTAATCATTTGCAATTGCGTCCATATTTTTACGACTAATATCATGCGCACCGAATGCAGCTGGTGTTGCATGCGTAATTTCAGAAGTTGCAACGAGTCCCGTTGACTTCCCTTTTTCTTTCGCTTGCTCAAGCACTGTTTTCACTTCAGCTTTATCATTATCTACTGCAATAGCTGCATTATATGTTTTTATACCTGCTGACATCGCAGTAGCTGCCGATGCAGAGTCTGTAATATTTTCATGCTCATCTTCTGGATATGTTTTTTGTGTTCCTACAAGATGCTTATCAAATTCTGTAGATTCCATCTCAAATGTTTTTGGATTATCTTTCATATAACGATGAGCTGTCATATATGAAGGCCCCATACCATCCCCAATTAATACAATAACATTTTTAATTTTTGCATTGTTTCCGTTCTCATCTGCATTAACCTCACTAGAACGCGTAAAATTCCATGTTGCTACCGAAGTAACTGCTAACGACGCCACAACTGCAAATGGCCATGCTTTTTTTACAAACTTTTTCACTGTCTTGTCCCCCTAATTAGGTTATTCATTTCCCACTATCAAATTTAATAGAAGACTGTTAAGAGAAAATGAGTTATATGTAAATTTTTTGTTAACTTATGTAAATTTCAGTTATAATTTGTATAAGTTTGTCTTTTCATATCAAACATACTCCCCTTTACAAAGATAAATATAAACATGTTGGATTTCTTTTAATACGAACCTATTATTTTACATTTCGTAATATTATTCTTATTTTTTCTAATTTAAATAGAAATATGGTGAACTTTATGAAAACAGTAAAACTAGACGAATCTTTCATTCCAGCCTTACTCTCTCTTTGTGAATCAGTTGGGTGGTTACAGCATGCGAGTTTTATGAAAGAGCAATTCCATCTGTACCTTTCCATTGGCACAGTTTTTGGCTATGTATATGAGAATAAACTTATTGCAGCGGGCGGGGTCTTTTCATTTGCCCCTGGATTTTCTTCTATCGGTATGTTAATCGTGCATCCTGATTTTCAAAGAAAAGGAATTGGCCGTATTTTGTTAAACAATAGCTTAAAAGTAACTCATCCATCGCTCCCTATTACGCTCATTGCAACAAAAGCTGGCGAATCCTTATATGAATCTTATGGATTTCAATCAATAACAACCATTCATCGTTTCGAAAAACAAGTGGCTTACAAAAATACAAATTTTGTTCCCATAAAACAAATTCAGCAGACGGATGTTCAATCTCTAATTTCTCTTGATCAAACTGCGACTGGTGCACATCGTTCTAAGCTTTATTTATCACTACTATCGAGAGCAACTTACTCCTTTAAAGTAGAGCGGAATAATCAAATAGATGCTTTTGCTTTATGCATACAAAAAGGAGATGTACTATGTATCACTCCGCTTATTTCAAAAAAAGAAAAAGACGCTATTCAGTTATTAGAAATGATTTGTAAATCCTGGAATGGGACGATACGCATTGATGTTCCCCATTCACAATTCATTTTCCGCCAATTTCTTCAAACAGCAAATTTCCAGGAAACGCTCCTATCACCTCTTATGATAAAGAATGGTAATCAACTTCCTGGAAATCGTAATATGCTATTTGCTATGATAGATGCAGCGTTATGTTAGAAAGGAGACACCTAATTGAAGCGATTTAGCTATTTTATGGTAGGTTGTCTTACTCTTACACTATTAGTAGGATGTAGTGCAGCAGAAAAGCCAGTAGAACAAGTAAAACAAGTTAAAAATACAATTACAGCGAAACTAGCTACCGAGGAAAAAATGGTAGAGATAGATGGTCAAACGATTTACTTTAAAAAGATTGGTGATGAAAAACCACCTTTACTTATGATCCATGGATTTGGAGGATCATCCGATGGTTTTCAAAAGATTTACTCAGATTTAGCAAAAAATCATACGATCATTTCTGTTGATGCTTTAGGATTCGGACGTTCCTCTAAGCCGATGGATTTTTATTATTCTTTCCCAACTCATGCAAATTTGTATTATAAGTTAATGAAAAAACTAGGGTATGACTCATTTGCAATACTGGGACATTCGATGGGCGGAGAAATTTCTCTTAATTTAACATATTTATACCCTGAAGCGGTTACCCACCTTATTTTAACTGATGCTACAGGCGGCCCTCATACGTTCGTTAATAAACAAGGTTCACCAAAACCAAAGTTGTCGACTGATTTAAGTGCCGTTTCTTCTATTGCAGATTATGATGAGAGCAAAGTTAAATTCAAGCGTAATGATGAAGAGCATTATAATAAAATGAAATTATGGCCTAGACGTCTTCAAATCAATGCAAATGAAATCAAGCAACCAACTTTAATTATATGGGGAAGAAATGATAATAGCGTTTCTTGGAAAGAAGGAGAAACTTATCATCAATTCTTAAAAAATAGCACTTTCCATATTATTGAAAAAGGTTATCATGCTCCATTTCGTCAAGAGCCACAAGAATTTGTAGGGTATGTAAAAGATTTCTTCGAGAAAAATCCTATAAGTGCTGAAAAATAAACGGGTATCTCTTTTTGAGATACCCGTTTTCATATATTAAGCAGCTTGCTTTTGGCGTTTTTGAGTTTTTGATCCTAGTACTTTTGGAATAACGAAGCCATCAATTCCAATTTTCCCAGCATTCATACCAGAAACAAGAACGAACATGGATAAGATAACCATCTCAGGGTTCACACCAATTGACCCACTAAACATATAGGAAAAGTTCATTACAAGGCCGAAAAAGACTGCTGTTTTCGTTAAACAGCCTACAATTAAACCAATTCCGACTAAAATTTCTCCCCAAGTTACAAGTGTATTAAACAAATCTACATTTGGAATTGCAAAGTCTTGTAAGAATGATGCCCACCAAGATTGAACAGCTGGTTGTGCTCCTTTAGATTTTTCAATTGCACCTTGTAAATAACCCGTTGCATCGAATCCTTTTCCTTGTAGTTTACCGATTCCAGCCATTACCCATGTATAACCAAGATACACTCGAATTATCGCTAACACAAAAGAAACTGCTTTGTTTTCTCTTAAAAATTGAATAATCATATCTTCCTCCTAAAGTTGTAATTATATCAGTTACAGATAATATGATAACATTAGTTACTTACTTTTAAAATGTTAATTATGAATAATTTGTGACATACATAAAAAACATTAAATACTAACGTTTATATAGTAACTTTTATTACCTGTAAAAACTTGAACATATCATACCACAGGTGATAATCATTTTCATTGAATAAAATGTAAAAAAACTGTGAGTTAAATGTGAAACACATTTATTCGAATATAGAACAAATGTGTTTCATGCTATTTATATAATCGAAATGTATGTGTCTCCTCATCGATTACTCTTGCTTCTTGAAAAGTCTCTTCTAACGTTTTTTATGGTTAATAAACCCGTAAAATAAGCGTATTGTAAATATAAGTGCTACATTTCCATCTACATAATCTATCGATCTAACATGCGATTTTGCATCATTATGTAAAATGAATTCTACTAGTTTCAACTCCCCAAACTTACACCAACCATTTAAAATATGTGTAATATGCAATTTTGCATATTACTTAATTTTCGCTACGCCAAAGTATACTCTCCGCTCATTTAAGTCATACACATTTTCTCCTAACTCTCCATTACAAATTCCCTACCCTATAAATCCATTTCATATATACCCGTTTCTTTCAAAAAATCAGCTCTAGTTAAAGCGACTTTATGTAAATATTGCCTATACGCTGTAATTGTTCCATCATGTGAAACGATACAAATTTTTTCTGCTTTTAACTGATAGCACCAGTGCAGAAATTCATCTACTATTTGCTGAAATACCATCTCCGAGATGATATTGACTCCCTCATTCCATAACAATTCATTTGTACTTTCTTCTAACAAAAAATGCGGAAATAAATTTTTTATTATCTTTCGATCTAACAATTGATCGCATGGCAATGTTTTGGCGGATTCCCGATAAGGAAAAATACGCGGGGATGTATATGGGTGAACAATTTTTTGACAAGCAACTTCCGCACTCCATATTGTCGCAGTTTGTAAAGTTCGAAGTGTAGGGCTAACGATTAGTATATCCTTTTCTTGTAATGGTACATCGCACTGAAGCAATTTAGCCTGCTTCTTTCCCACACCCGTCAATTGCGGATTCACCGCTTGTAAACTTAATGGTACATCTTTCGTATGCTCACCTTCACCATGCCGAACAAAGACAAGTTTCATTCTCCTCTTCCTCTCACTAGAAAATGGTCTCACATATTTCTTCCCTATTTTTTTTCTTTAATCCTGCTATTTTAAAAGCATAATGTAAAAAGTATTTGACATTAATATTTGGAAAATATTACAATTATATAAAATACTTTTTACAATAAGGGGAGGAATGCAAATATGAAATTGATTATCATCTTTATCGGAATGATCATATGGGGATACATAAATGGCTTTTTTAATAGCGATAAAACTGCTAATCCTTGGATTACAGATGATGAACGTAAAACGAAAATTAAACAAAAAGCAATTATCGCAAGCTGGTCCGGTGTTTTCATATTTTGTATCATGAACCTCTTAAACAAATGGTTAGGTTTAGAAACAAGCGATACATCATCTTACTTACCAGATCCTGTCGCAACTATTTTAAAAGAAAATGTAGAGTTACAAATTTTACTTATGTCATTCATTACGTATGGACTATTTTACTTATACTACCAAAGAAAACTAAGCGCTTAACTTTTATCTCATGATTATCCTCCTAAATGGTTATAGTAACTAGGACGCAATGAAAAAAGGAGAGATATAAAAATGAGTAACTCAAATAACTTTTTAGATACATTACATGAAAAACAAGCAAAAGATGAACAAAATAGAAAGCGCCAAGGGAACGGAAACCCTGCGAAAAAAAAGCCAAATAAAACACATAAATAATATGGAGAAACCTGCCTAAAAATTATATTTTAGGCAGGTTTTTTACTCACCTTTAACCGAAAGGACATCTTCCCAATTCCATTTCTCATAATACCACTCTGGCACATCTATATTTTCAATCCACTTCTTTTCATATTTCCCATCGCTATGGCCAATCCATACATCAGCTTTCTTACGATTTGAACGGAGCCACATTAATTGGTTGCTCTTCTTAATAAAAATAGGGTTATAATCGCCTTGGCTATTTGATGGCTTTGTAATTTGATTTTGTTCATCGTTTATACTATTTACTTCATATAAAGATGGTAGTGGTCTTTTTTCTAGAGGGGCCGATAGCTCTGCTTCCTTTGCCCTTGAAACGATAATTACATTATCGTTCTTCCATGTGAAATCCCAATCAACATAGCCTTTTGGAGTAAATGTATTTTGCTGGAGAGCCGGCAGTTCTTTTACTTTTAAATGTTTATTCTCTAATGCAACCCTCCCGCTCCCTTCAATATAGGCTAATATATTTTTTGATGGTGCCCATTTGAACCATTGTGTGTTTAATAACATTGGATCTACTGTTTCAAAACGACTGCCGTCTGATCGAATTAAGCAAAGTGTATTACTATCCGCTGATAAAGAAGCTGTTGGTACTGCCAAAAACGAAATCCACTTTTGATCTGGCGACCACTTAAATCCACTTCCAACTAATGCTAAAAAGTCATCATGCTCATTCGGTAGTGCATATAAATGTTTCATCTTATGAGGATTCATATTTGCATCCTTTTGTATTTCATATAACTGAGCACCTGTCCACCCTGTTGGAAGCAAGTACGCTTCAGAGGAAACAAAAAATCTCTGTCCGTCTGAGTACCAAGCATAGTCCCCTACACCATTGGCTACATTTTCAAAATCTGCTTTCTTTTTTTCAGCATCAAATGTATTTAATGTACTTGTAAATATAAATGCAATTATATTCTCTGTTGGTGACCATTGATAATTCGATGCTTCTGATTGAGATGGTGTAACTTTCTTTCCATCTTTCAGCCGATACAGTTCAAAATGATTTCGCTTCTTTCCTTTTGCATATGCAAGCCATTCTCCATTATGTGACCATTTCGGCCCTGTTATGTACTCTCCTTTTGTAATTTGTTTTTCTTTCTCACCGACTTTAATCCATAGATTATGATTACGAATAAAGGCAACTTTCACTTCATTACTTTCTGCGCCTTTAATCGAACTGGAACAGAAAAAAAGGAACAAAATCATGATTACACTTACTATAAACCTTTTCATATGGCACCCCCATTTTCCATCTTTAGCATTCCTCAATGCCCACCTACAATATGTAAAAAATGCCTATTCGACATAATCAGAAAAAATTTCCCAAGAAATTTTTAATTCAAAGAGGATTGGTATGAATTATGTCGAAAATATAGTTTAGCTGACATCCGATTATGTAATTTGAGATAAATTTGCAAGATTATTTTTTTCTGAATATTAGCACTTTTTATTAGGGGGAGTTTCAATGAAAAAAACTGCATCCACACTATTAAGTATGGCGCTCGTCTTTTCTAGTTTTGGAGCTTTAAGCGCACATGCTGAATCACTGCAAAAGGAGAAGCAATTTAGCCCACAGTTAAAAGCGAATATTGAACAATGGGGCGAAAATAAAATCGCGCAAAATGTTGAAACAAAAACATCAAAAGAAATTTCAGTCATTGTAGAATTGCAACACGCTCCGCTCGCTTCACAAAGTAATATTCAGCATGCTCCGGATCTAAAAAATAGCAATGTGCAATCATACCATACGCAACTAAAAAAGGCACAAGAGGATACAACAAAGAAAATTAAAGAAAAAGCACCGAAGGCAACGATAAAAGAAACATACAGTACATTATTTTCTGGGTTTTCTATTTCTATCCCCGGAGATCAAATTGCTGCTTTAGCTTCTTTACCTGAAGTAAAAGCAATTTATCCGAACTTAACATATAAGTTACATGAAACATCAAAAATCCCAGCTGATCAAGCAAAACCAAACGTTGGAGGCCCTACAGTTGGTGCACCTGAAGCATGGAATTTAAAAGATCCAACTGGCAAACCCCTTGATGGAAAAGGAATGAAAGTCGCTATTATCGATTCAGGTGTAGACTATACCCATCCTGATTTACAAGCAAATTATATTGGTGGCTACGATACAGTCGATGAAGATAATGATCCGATGGATGGAAACGTCCACGGTACCCATGTTGCTGGAATTATTGCTGGTAACGGAAAAATAAAGGGGATTGCTCCAAATGCTTCCATACTCGCTTACCGTGTCATGAATGATGGTGGTACTGGTACGACCGAAGATATTATTCAAGGTATTGAGCGCGCTATTCAAGATGGTGCCGATGTTTTAAATCTATCTCTTGGTCAAGATTTAAATGTACCTGATCAACCTGTAACAATGACATTAGAACGCGCAGCAAAACTTGGTGTTACTGCGGTCGTCTCAAATGGAAATGATGGACCAAAACCTTGGTCTGTTGACGCTCCTGGTAACGCAAGTAGTGTCATCTCTGTTGGAGCATCTACAGTTTCTATTCCATTTCCAACATTCCAAGTAGCTGGTTCCAATAAATCTTACCAAGGATTACCTTTATCAAAAGCAGATTTCCAAGTAGGAAACGATGCTCAGCTTGTATATGTCGGCTACGGTAATCCAAGTGATTACGCTAAACAAGATGTGAAAGGTAAGTTCGCCCTTGTTTTACAAGGAACTTCGAGCACGTTAGTAAAAGCAGAACAAGCGAAACAAGCTGGTGCTCTCGGCGTGCTACTAATTTCTAACGAAAAAGAAATTAATCTTATGCCAGAATATTTTGGACGTGAAGATGTGGCTCTTCCAGTTATGCAACTATCAAATATGAATGGTGAAGAGTTGAAAAATTTAATTACAAAACGAAAGAAAAATATAAAGATTGGACAACCAAACCAAACCGAACTTATTGGTAACTTCAGTTCAAGAGGACCATCACAAGGAAGTTGGCTCATAAAACCTGATGTTGTTGCACCTGGAGTAAACATTACAAGCACAGTACCAAGAGGTGGCTATGAATCTCACAACGGAACAAGTATGGCTGCGCCACAAGTAGCGGGATCCGTTGCCCTGCTGCGTCAAATGCACCCTGATTGGACGACAGAACAATTGAAAGCAGCTCTTGCCAACACTGCAAAAACATTAAAGGATGTCAATGAAAATACATATCCTGTCATGGCACAAGGATCCGGTTTAATTAACATTCCAAAAGCAGCAAAAGCAGATGCATTAGTGAAACCAAACAATGTAAGTTTCGGTCTTATTAAACCTAATAGCGGCAAAGTGAAGCTAACACAAAATATTACGTTACAAAATCTTTCTAACAAAAAGAAAAACTTTTCAACTCGCATTGAATTACTAGATACAAAAACAAAAATCCAGACTTCTTTCCCTTCTTCTATTAGCATTAAACCTAATAGTAATATCGAAAAGCCTTTTACTATTACTGTAGATAGCTCCTTACCACAAGGTGTATATACGGGAAATCTATACGTAAAAGAGCAAGGAAAGACTGAAGAAATGCGTATTCCATTTACATTTAGCATCGATCCGAAAGAATACAAGCGTATTGATGGACTTGAAATCGTTAATTCTACTTTCAGTCCAAATAATGACCGAATACTAGATGATAACCTTATCAATTACTATTTAGTTACACCAGTTGAAGATGTAACGTTTCATGCTAATTTAATTACGAAAGATCGTGTAGCATATCAAGGCATGATACATCAAGGGAAAAATGAAACACCTGGTTATAAATCTTTCAAATGGAATGGTACGAAAACTGACGGATCTCCTCTACCTGATGGCTTATACCAAATCGAAGCTGTTGCTTCTAATTCTGGAGGAGAAACAAAGCAAACAGGAGCTGTGTTTGTCGATCGCACTGCACCGAAATTATCGTCTGAAGTAGATCAAGAGAACCTCGTAATTAGAGGGAAAGTAGATGATATACTTTTAGATTGGATGACAGAATCCGGATGGGTTGCTCCAGGACATCCAGTAACGATACAATATGAAATTAATGGAAATGGCGCATGGGAAGGTGCATTCTTAAATCCTTGGGAGAAAAACTATGAAATTTATTTAGATCGTAGTCAATTACAACAAGGAAAGAATACAATTCATATTGTAGCAACCGATGCAGCTGGAAATACAACTAATTTAAACGTTGATTTAGAAGTAAAATAATAAAATTATTGTTGACAAGCTTTTAAATATAGTTTTATAATACAAAACATAGTTTAGTTGAACGAATTATATATTGGCTTTGAAGGAATACTAGTAGCGGCTTATATCCCTGTCTCAGAGAACTGATGGTTGGTGCGAATCAGTACATATACAAGCGTGAATTACAATTCTGGAGCTTCTTTCCCGTAGTGCACATGATGCATGAAGAGAAAGACGGATCTTTCCGTTATCTTAAAGTGAGTGGTAAACAATTACTTGTTTACAAATAGGGTGGTACCGCGATTTTTATCGTCCCTATCGGATATTCCGATAGGGACTTTTTTGCGTCCTTCCCTTTTAAATAAATTCGTATATTATGCGTTGAAAGAATCGCAGTAGTATCTTATATCCCTGTTTCAGAGAGCTAATGGTCGGTGGGAATTAGCACATATATAAGTACGAATTACAATTCTGGAGCTTCTTTTTCGTAGTGCTTTTATGCATGAAGGAAAAGACGGAATTTTTCCGTTATCATTAGTTGAGATGTAAGTATACTTTCACTTACAAATAGGGTGGTACCGCGATTCTTTCGCCCCTATCGGATGTTCCGATGGGGGCTTTTTCTATTTCTCACAGAAACAAATGTTAAATAATTCCGAATCTTATGATAAAATTTTATAAACGCTTACAATTTTGAAAGGAGGTGGTACAAGCTATACAAAACCGGTATTCATTTTTATAGAGAAAAAGGAGGACGTCTAAATGACAAAGAAAACAGAAATTCCATCACATTTAAAACCATTCGTATCCACACAGCATTATGATCAATACACACCGGTGAATCACGCTGTTTGGCGTTACATTATGAGACAAAACCATAGCTTTTTAAAAGATGTTGCTCATCCAGCCTATGTTAACGGACTACAATCATCTGGTATTAATATAGATGCAATCCCAAAAGTAGAAGAAATGAATGATTGTTTAGCACCAAGCGGTTGGGGAGCTGTAACGATTGACGGACTTATTCCTGGCGTAGCATTCTTCGATTTTCAGGGGCACGGATTACTACCAATCGCAACAGATATTCGTAAAGTAGAAAATATCGAGTATACCCCTGCTCCTGATATCGTTCATGAAGCAGCAGGACACGCACCGATTTTACTTGATTCTACATATGCAAAATATGTGAAGCGCTTTGGACAAATTGGAGCGAAAGCTTTCTCAACAAAAGAAGAACATGAGGCTTTTGAAGCTGTTCGTACATTAACGATTGTAAAAGAAAGCCCGACTTCTACACCTGAAGAAGTTGAAGCTGCTGAAAATACTGTAATCGAAAAACAAAACTTAGTTTCCGGTTTATCAGAAGCAGAACAAATTTCACGTCTTTTCTGGTGGACAGTGGAATACGGATTGATTGGAAATATAGACGCTCCAAAAATCTACGGTGCTGGTCTCCTTTCTTCTGTTGGTGAAAGCAAGCATTGTTTAACAGATGCTGTAGAAAAAGTTCCATTCTCAATTGAAGCTTGCACAGGGACAACTTATGACGTGACAAAAATGCAGCCACAGCTATTTGTTTGTGAATCATTTGAAGAGTTGACTGAGGCACTTGAGAAGTTCTCTGAAACGATGGCATTCAAAACAGGTGGCACAGAAGGATTAGAAAAAGCAATTCGCTCCGAAAATCATGCTACAGCTGAGCTAAGTAGCGGATTACAAATTACCGGTACATTTACAGAGACAATTAAAAATGATACTGGTGAAGTCATTTACATGAGAACAAATACACCAACTGCATTAGCAATTCATAATAAACAGTTAGCAAATCATTCTACATCTGTACACAACGATGGATTTGGCACACCGGTCGGATTATTAGAAGGTAATATCGCATTAGAAGATTGTACAGAAAAAAAGTTACAGTCATTAGGTATTACAATTGGCAGTCGCGTCGAGCTTTCCTTCACAAGTGGCGTTCATGTAAAAGGAACAGTAACAGACATTGTAAAGAACGGTAACAAGATTGCCCTTATCTCATTTACAGATTGCACAGTTACTCATAAAGATCGTTTATTATTCGATCCTTCATGGGGAGCATTTGATATGGCTGTTGGTTTAACAATTACTTCCGTATTCCCAGGTGCAGCAGATGCAGCAGCATTTTTCCCAATGGATGAAGTAATACAAGAAACTCCTGCTCCACTTACACTGACTGAACTTGAACGTATGTATCAAACAGTTCGTGATATTCGAAAAGAAAATATCCTACAAGACTCTCATGTCGAGAAATTAATAGCAATTCAAGAAGTGTTAAATACATGCTATCCGAAAGAATGGCTGCTTCGCCTTGAAATATTAGAGTTACTTTTAGAGCATAACAAAGGGCATGAAACATCAGCAGCATTATTACAACAACTTTCTACTTTCACAACTGAAGAATCTGTAACACGCCTTATTAACAATGGTCTTGCGCTACTGCAGGTGAAGGATGTGAAAAATAATGCTACGATTAACTGAAGAAGAAGTTCAAGAGGAATTATTGAATGTAGATAAATGGATGGTAAAAGATGAAAAATGGATTGAACGAAAATATATGTTTTCCGACTACTTAAAAGGAGTCGAATTTGTCTCTGAAGCCGCCAAACTATCAGAAGAACATAATCACCATCCATTTATCCTTATCCAGTATAAAGCAGTCATTATTACTTTGTCATCTTGGAATGCAAAAGGTTTAACGAAACTAGATTTTGACCTTGCAAAGCAATTTGACCAACTATTTTTACAAAACGAAAAAGCAATTATAAGAAAGTAAAAAAGAGAAGCCTTTTTTAGGCTTCTCCTTTTATTTTGAAATGTATACAATGTCCAAATGGATCCTTGGCCTGTAATATTCCATCTTTGTACGTAGCAATTTTGCCAATATTTTTTAAGCTTTCACATACTTGCTCTTTTTGTTTTTCATCCGCTAGTACAATTGTGAAATATTTCAAGCCAACGGAATTTGGCATTTGTGGTGGTATCCCTTCACCTTGCCACGTATTTAAACCGATATGATGATGATAACCACCTGCGGATACGAATAACGCTCCATTACGAGCTGGGATTGTTACTGCAAAGCCAAGACCATCAACGTAGAAACGTTTCGCTTCTTCTAAGTCAGCTACATGTAAATGAATATGCCCCATCACAGTACCAGCCGGGAACCCATTCCATGCACTTCCTTGCTGCAATAATTCTTCACCGGCTAATGGGTTACTAACAAATGGTAGCTCTCCATTCTCATCACGCCAAACTTCTTTTTGGCGATCATGATAAATTTCAATCCCGTTTCCATCTGGATCAGCTAAATAAAGAGCTTCACTAAAGTAATGATCGGCTCCGCCGTGCAGTGGATATACCATCTCTACAAGATGACGAAGAATGTTCGCTAAGTCCTGTCTGGTTGGTAATAAAATTGCGTAATGATATAACCCTGTTCTCCCTCTTTGCTTTGGTAAAGCTTCTTTCTTTTCTTCAATGATAAGGAGTGGTTCTTCATTTTCATTCCCAAATGTAACGACTGTTTCATCTTCTTTTAGCACTTTCATACTTAATACTTCTGTATAAAACTCTAGTGATTTCTTTATATTTGATACGTATAGATGAACAACACCAAGTGTTGTTTCGGGATGAAGTTGAAAGCTCATCTTGTTATACCCCCATTTAAATTAGTTCTTCTTTGACATTTTCTCTTTTAAGAAATTATCTACAAAACCATCAGCTTTGGCAACAAATAAATAAGCACCCATTGCTAATAATGCAAGTTCTAATTCGAAGCCAGGATTTTTCCCATCTCCTAATAAACCAGCTGACCATTTCACTTTTACAATTGCTCCAACCATAACAAGTGCAAATAATAATCCAATATATCTTACACCTAAACCTAGAATTAACAATAGACCACCAACTAATTCCACTGTTGCTACACCGTATGCAAGTCCTCCTGGTAAACCAATGCTTGTGAACCACCCTGCAATATTGTCAATTCCTGATTGGAATTTTGTTAAACCGTGCATAAAGAACGTTACCCCTAACACGATACGAATAATTAAGTTACCGATATGTTGATTCATTTCATTCTCTCCTTTATAGTTTCCTTATACAAAACTTTTATTTACATTACAAAACATACACTAATTTTTTTTATTCGTCAATTCATTTTCAGTGGGAAAATATATATTTTTTTTGCTATGATACAAATAGTTGTTTACAAAAAGGAGCTTGATTTTATGAATATTGGTTCTGCAATACGTGAAATTCGTCAACGTAAAGGCATAACAATTGCACAAATTTGTGAAGGAACAGGTCTTTCTAAAGGTTTTATGAGTCAGGTTGAAAATAATAAAACATCACCATCTATCTCAACTTTAGAAACAATCTCCATTTTTTTAAATGTTCCCCTTCCTTATTTACTGTTAGAACAAAAGGATCGAATGAAAATTATAAAAAAAGAAGAACGGAAATACAGCGTATACGGTAAAGATGAACAAAGAATTGAACATGTTGCTGAGCAAGGTGGTCTCCGCCTATCTCTAGTAGAAATTTCTGCCGGATTCCCGAAAGAAAACTCACCAAATGCTCATGAAGGCGAAGAGTGCCATCTTGTATTACGCGGAAAACTGGAAGTTCAACATGGTGAAGACATTGCAATTGTAGAAGAAGGTGATTCTTTCTCCTGGAATGCATGCGTTCCCCATATTGTCCGTAACATAGGTGAAGAATCTGCGTTATTACTTATCTCTAGTCATGCTGAAAATCGAAAACGAGTTTACTAATTGATAAAAAAGAAGCCTGTTACGAAACAGGCTTCTTTTTTATTCCCTTATAATTCCATAACTCGTCCCAACCAGTACAGTCTTTTCATGTTGATTGCGATAAACGGACTCAATTGAAACTTTTTTATATCCTTCCATTTGCTCAATATTTGTTAATGTTAATTCACAAGTAATCGTATCACCTGTAAAAACTGGTCTAATGAACTCACTTACTAATTCCCTCGCTATGTAATGTAACTCTTCTCCTACTTTCGTACCAATGCTAGCAGTCAATAGACCATGAACCATTAATCGTCCATTCTCATCATATTCCATATGATGTCTACCTTTATCGCCTGTAATATTTGCAAATTCAAAAACTTCTTCCTCGGTAAACCTTCTTTCGTATTTAAATACATCCCCAACTTTTACATTCATTTTTATCCCCCGTTTAATAAACTGAATTTTCTTTTATTTTATCACAAAATAAGTCTCAGTTTAGTTTATATTATTAAAATAACGATCCTTTTTCTTCATTACCTTATAATTTTATCGATGCCCATCCTTTTTTGCCACTTGATACCCATAATACGCACATGTTCCATTTCTTGATAACTCTCTTACTTCAAAACCACAACTTCTATAAAAATCAAAATTGTTAGCGGATGTATGCGCAAACCAATCGCCATGCGGAAGCTTTTGTAAACAAAGAGCTACAAGTTTCTTACCTAACCCTTTTCCCCTATACTCACACTTCACAACTAAATTTACTATGTTAGCAACCATGATTTGATCAGAAATCACTCTAACCATCGCGACCATTTCTTCTTCATCCCAAATTGTGAAAGCCCATGTAGAATTTTCAAATGCTATCGTAAATTTTTCAATTTGCCAAGAAGGGATATTATCATTACTCCAACCGGCATCTTCAAATAAAGTTTTAATTGCATATGCTGGTACACCGTTCGTTCCCTCACGAATAATAAGTCCATTATGATAAATATACATGTAATCCCCCCTTTATTTTTTATATACCATTCTCCAAAAGATGCAATTCACCTTTTTTCATCCAACCCGCTTAATAGCATAAACGAGAACATCCATCTCATGAAATGAAGTTGTTTTCTCATAACTAAGCCCTGTTTTTCTAGCAACAAATATTGAAGCTGGGTGGTTCGGATTAATAAGTGAAATTAATTTATTCATTTGTAATGCTTGAAAACCATAGTCCCGAAATGCTGCCGCAGCCTCTTTTGCATACCCTTTCCCCCAATACTTAGGAAGTAGCCAATAGCCAATCTCAATTTCCTCTTTTCCATCTACCTTCTGCTTGACAAGCCCTGCATGACCAATTCGTATCCCTGTTTCCTTTTCAATCATTACAAATAAACCGAGACCATTTTTATAATTTGGAAGTACCCACTCCTCCAAACTTTTTTGACATTGCATATATGTTTTTAACGTTCCATTTCCAATATAGCGCATTACCTTCTCATCCCCCCATAAAGAAGCATAAAACGGTAAATCATCCATTGTATATTTGCGAAATTGTAAACGATCTGTATGAAACACTCTTTTATTCACTCCCATCATTTTGAACCTCATTACATAACTATATATTTCAAACTACTTAAGTGTTAAATAATTTTTATCAAGAAAGTCAAAAAAGAAAGAAAATTCAGTCTTATAAAAATGTATTATATCAAAAAAAAGCAGTAGACAAAAGAGTGTCTACTGCATCCATATCATAACTAGTATAAAGAAAACTACAATTGAGGGGGTGTAGGATTTTCATATATACTAGATACTTATCCCGTTCTAACGGGCGGTAAACCTTCCAATCTTTTGAGTGGAAAGTTTACCGCACATAAGAACTTTGCGGTCATTAAGAAAGCACTGTTAAGTACTCAAATACACGCTGAGCTTTTTCTCCACCCATTCGTGCATGTTGAAGTAGCGAGATACCATGCGGACCAGGTGCAAATAATGCTTCTGGTTGTACTACTAAAATAGCTTGTACGACTTCAAGTTCCCCAAGCATAGCCGCTGCAAAAATATCCATCCGAGCTCCTTTTTCCAGTAAATAAAGAGCAATATCTTTACGTCCTACATGTGCAGCTGCACCTAAAGCACTTTCCCAATCTGAGCCACCCCAATTATAGGCGGCATGAAGTAAGCTTGGCGATTCAGCCAACAGTTCCTGTACTTTTTCTAGATCTCCGTGAGCTGCCATAACAAATTCTCTTACTAATTCAGTGGTAATACGCTCTTCTGTTTGCATCTCGCTTCTCCTTTTTTAGAAATTCGTTTCGGTGTAAAAAATGGCTTGTCGCTTCCTTGAAAAATATCTACTTCTATGCCAAATACACGCTGAAACATTTGATGACATAATACTTCTTCTGGTACACCGTCATACTGAATCTTTCCTCGCTTTAATACGAGTAAACGATCGCTATATTGAGCCGCTTGATTAATATCATGTAAAACCATTACAATCGTCATACCAAACTCTTCGTTTAATCGTTTAACAAGTTCCATTACTTCTAACTGATGGACGATATCTAAAAAGGTTGTTGGTTCATCTAATAATAAGACATTTGTGCGTTGTGCAAGCGTCATTGCAATCCAAGCACGTTGCCTTTCTCCTCCTGATAAGGATTGTAAAAGACGATATTCATACCCTTCAAGATTTGTAACAGACAATGCCCAATCAACAATTTCTTCATCTTCTTTATTTAAGCGACTACTCCATGATTTATGAGGACCTCTTCCGAACTCTATTAGTTCTTTCACTGTTAAATCTAATTGATGATCGTGCATTTGTGGTAACATCGCTAATTGCTTCGCTACATCTGCACTCTTCATCATATGAATATTTTCCCCATCTAAAATGATGTCTCCTTCGCTTTGTTTAAGTAGCCGTGCTATTAAACGAAGCAAAGTAGATTTCCCCGATCCATTCGGACCGATTAAACTAACGATTTCTCCAGCTTTAATATGTACATTCATATCTTGCATTTGAAATCTTTCAGAATGTGCGTAAAACACTTTGTTAACGGAAATCACGTTGTTTTCCTCCTCTATGGATTAAATATAAGAAGAACGGACCACCTAAGAAGGACAATAAAATACCAACAGGCAATTCGATTGGATCGAACCAACTTCGAGCTATCGCATCCGCAAAAACAAGTAATATCCCACCGCCAAGGCATGATAATGGCAGTAAATATTTATAGTCATTTCCAACTAATAAACGTAACATATGCGGTACAACAAGTCCGACAAATCCAATAAGTCCGGAAACACTAACCGCAATTCCAGCTAATAATGTACTTACTACTATTAAATAAAACCGGCTTCTTTCCACGTTATACCCTAATAATTTCGCCATTTCATCTCCGAGCATTAATACTCGAATGTGTTTAATACCGAAGAAAGCTAATATAATAGCGAATATTGCATAATAAGTAATCATGTTTAAATGAGCCCAACTCACACCACCGATACCGCCTGCTAACCACGGTAACACGGATTGTACTTTGTCACTATGTAATAACATTAATGCTGACGTTGCTGCACCAATTAATGCATTGATTGACACACCTACTAAGACGATTCTTGAAGGCGGTGCCCCTTTTTGCCATGATAAAGCATAAATGACCATCGCTGTTATGAAAGCTCCTAAAAAAGCTCCTAGCGGTAAAAAAGCCATATGCTGTGGAAATAAAATCATGATTATTATTGCTACAAGGCCTGCTCCTGATGAAACTCCAATAATTCCAGGGTCTGCAAGAGGGTTTCTCATAACCCCTTGCAGTAATGCTCCAGATGTAGCTAAACATGTTCCTACTATAAATCCAACGAGCACTCTCGGTATGCGAAGATCCCACACAATTCGATGAACTGTCGAACCTTCATCTTGTATACCCTCTATAATGTCTCGTAAAGAAAAAGATAAGCTCCCTGCGAAAAGACCGTAAAAAAGACCTAGAAATGTTAATACGACTAAAGTAACTGTTATTATCCATCTTTTTCTCGCAAAAGGATGTTCCTTTTCTCTTACTATTTCACTACTCTCCATACTTATCATTTCCTTACATCTTGTATACTTTTATACATAAAGTCCATCGCCTCTGTTACTTTTGTCCCAGGATTTGATCCAAATAAATCTGGTGGTAAAATAACAACACGATTTTGTTTTACTGCATCTAAATTTTTCCATGCTTCATTTTTCATCATTTCGCCTTCAAATGCTTTTTTCACACTATTGGGATCTCCATGTGTAATTAAATAAATCACATCTGGATTTGCTTCAATAATACGTTCTACACTTAGCTGTGCATATTGCGGATACTCTTTCATTTCTGGAAAACCAGCTGCGATATTTTTCCCGCCCGTTTTTTCTAAAATATCCCCTGATAGAGATGTTGGTAACGCTGCTAAATAAGTGCCTGGTGCTCCATAAACGAGCAATGCTTTAATATCGCTCTTTTTCTCATATTTCTTCATTTGATCATTAATTTTTTGGTTAAGCTCTTTTGCCTTATCTTCTTTCTTCATTACTGTTCCATACATTTCAATACTCTTTTGAATATCTTTTACAGAGTTTGCTGAAGAAATGATTACTTTTGTTCCTTGCCCTTCAACCGTTGGAATATTTTTTTGGAACCCATTATTAGCAACAAGTACATCTGGCTTTAAACTAGCAATTTGTTCAAAGTTTGGCTGATGTGCATTTCCAATTACTTGTGTTTTTTGCAAATCTTCTGGAAGGGGAATTTTTGCATCTGGACGACCGACGATTTTCCCTCCTAAAGCATGGATAATATTCATATCCCCCATACTTAACGTCGCAAAACTTTCAGGAACTTTATTGAATGTTATCTTTCTGTCTGAGAGATCGGTAATTTCGATTTTGTCTGTTTCTTTGTCTGTTTTTGTTGCGGATGCTTTTTCGTTTTCTTTTGCACTGCAACCTATTAATAAGAAAAAAATAGATAAGATCGCTGTGAACAGCGTAATGGATTTTTTCATTCTTTCACTCCTAAATGATAATGATAATCATTAACTACTATTCTACTTTAATTGATAAGGATTATCATTGTCAATATGAAACGCATACATTTTCTACAAAAATGAAAAAACGCTACAAAAAGATTTCTTCTTTTCGTAGCGCCCTACTTAACAATTTTCTTCATATTTGCTCTCCTCTAATTGGTCACGCATCGTTCTAACACGCTTAAAGAAGAAAAAAGCAAGAACTAAAAATACAATAATACTCCCCATCATAACAAAAGACTGCACCATATCTTTGACTCCACTTGGAATTAATAAACCGATCATTAAAAATGTACTTATAGATAAAAGTACTTGTCCGAAACGGGTATAATCTGCTATTTTTTCTTGTAATTCTTTCATATCTTTATCACTCCCATCCTCACTTTATCACATTCTATTAAGCTTAAAGACAAGTAAATAGAACCAAACTGGGAGATGTTTTCCAAAGTAAAAAAGAGCCGCTTAAATGCGACTCTTTCAGATCTATTAAACGCCTTTATATGCTTCCATATAAATTTCTTTCAGCTCTGAAATAAGCGGCAATTTGGGATTAGCTGTTGTACACTGATCTTCAAAAGCTCTTTCTGCCAATATTCCAGCAACCGCTTCAAATTGTTCTTTAGCGACTCCTTGTCCTGCAATACTCATATTAATATTTAATTTTTTCCCAAGCGCAATAATTGATTGGATAAGTGATTCCGCACCTTCTGCCGCCGAACTTGCTGGAAGCCCGAGCATTCTCGCAATATGTGCGTAACGTTCATCTGCCACAAAGTGCTCATATTTTGGGAACAATGCATGTTTCCTTGGCTTAATAGCATTATAGCGGACTACATGCGGCATAAGAATTGCATTTGCGCGTCCGTGTGGAATATGGAATTCCGGTCCAAGCTTATGTGCTAAACTGTGATTAATACCAAGGAAAGCATTTGCAAATGCCATCCCTGCAATCGCAGAAGCGTTATGCATTTTTTCCCGCGCCTCTTCATCATTCCCATCTTTATATGCTCTCGGTAAATATTTAAATACGAGATCAATTGCTTTTAACGCTAAACCATCCGTATAGTCATTTGCCATAACAGACACATATGCCTCAATTGCATGTGTTAATACGTCCATTCCGGTATCTGCTGTTATATGAGGTGGTACTGTCATTACAAATTGCGGATCAACAATCGCTACATCTGGTGTTAATTCATAATCCGCAAGCGGGTACTTTATATTATTTTTCTTATCTGTAATAACCGCAAATGGCGTCACTTCTGATCCCGTCCCTGATGTTGTTGGAATGGCAACAAATTGCGCTTTATTTCCCAAGTTCGGATACTTACATGTACGTTTTCTTATATCTAAAAACTTCTGTTTAATTCCATAGAATGTTGTTTCGGGGTGCTCATAGAAAAGCCACATCCCTTTTGCTGCATCCATAGCTGAACCGCCACCAAGTGCGATGATTACATCTGGCTTAAAGCTTCTCATCATTTCCGCACCTTTAAAAACAGTTTCATCTGATGGATCTGGCTCGACCTCGAAGAAAACCTCGACTTTCACATCATTTGCATGTTTACGTAAATAGTGCGTGACCGTATCTACATATCCATGCTCAACCATTCCTGGGTCCGTTACAATAAATGCACGTGAAATATTAGGCATGTTCGCTAAATATGCTGTAGCATGTTTTTCAAAATAAATTTTTGGTGGCAACTTGAACCACTGCATATTCTTTTTTCTATTTGCCAGCCTTTTTATATTTAATAAATGAGTCGCTGTTACATTTTGAGAAACTGAGTTTTTCCCGTAGGAACCACAACCAAGTGTAAGCGATGGAATAAACCCATTATATATATCACCTATTCCGCCTTGTGATGAAGGTGCATTTACAATAAGACGGCAAGCTTTCATACGTAAACCAAATTGTTTTTGTACTTCTGTATTTGTAGAATGAATGACTGCTGAATGCCCTAAGCCGCCAAGGTCTAGCATTTCTTCGCAATATGTAAATCCTTCTTCTAATGAATTCGCTTTTACACAAGCTAATACTGGACTCAGTTTCTCACGAGATAGTGGATATGCTGCCCCAATTCCTTTAATTTCAGCTACAAGCATTTTTGTATGTTCAGGCACAGTAATCCCAACTAATTCGGCAATATACTGCGCAGATTTCCCTACAATATCACTATTTACTGCACATGTATTTTCATTTATAACGAGCTTTTCTAATTTCTTTCTCTCTTCCTCTGTTACAAAGTAACAATTATTTGCAATCATTTCTGTTTTAACATCATCATAAATTTCTTTATCGATAATGATTGCCTGTTCCGATGCACAAATCATACCGTTATCAAATGTTTTCGATAAAATTAAATCATTAACAGCTCGTTTTACATGTGCTGATTTCTCGATATAACACGGTACATTACCAGGACCTACACCTAACGCTGGTTTGCCAGTAGAATACGCTGATTTCACCATACCAGCTCCTCCAGTTGCTAGAACGAGCGCAACACCTTCATGATTCATTAATTGTTTCGTTGCTTCAACAGAAGGTCTGTCAATCCATTGAATGCAGTGCTTTGGTGCACCAGCCTTCAATGCAGCATCGTATACTGTTTTCGCTGCTGCAATAGAACATTTTTGTGCGGAAGGATGGAATGCGAAAATAATTGGATTTCTCGTTTTTATCCCGATTAATGCTTTAAACATCGTTGTCGACGTTGGGTTGGTTACTGGCGTTACTCCAGCTACTACACCAACCGGTTCCGCAATTTCTATTATTTCTTCATGAGGATCTTCATGAATAATTCCTACCGTCTTGTCTTTCTTTATACTATGCCAAATATATTCAGTGGCAAAAATATTTTTTATGCATTTGTCTTCATAGACACCACGGCCCGTTTCTTCAACAGCCAATTTCGCAAGCGGCATATGTTGATCAACACCTGCTAGTGCCATTTCATGAACAATGTTGTCAATCTGCTCTTGTGTAAAACTTTCTAATGCTTGTAAAGCTTCTTGACCGTTATTTACTAACGTATCAATCATCTCTTTTACCTCTTGCATTTCATTTACAACTTTCTCTTTGACTACCATGTAAATTTCCTCCTATTCTGTTATCACGGTCTTTATAAGTCCCTATAGGTCATAATAAGTCCCGATTAGCGAAAAAAAATAGAGTTACCGTCCTACATGAATCCCATTGTTTGTGAAACATTTCACAAGTTTATTCGTGAATAACATTTCATGAATTCAATATACATGAAATCATTTCATTTGTGTATGTCTAATTTGTGAAATATTTCACAAATCAATATAATAAAAATGCACTGCTCTACATTAGCAGTGCATTTTTATTATGCTAGCGCTTGTGCTAAATCTTCAATTAAATCTTCACCATCTTCAATTCCGACAGAGATACGAATTAATGTATCTGTAATTCCTAATTCTTTACGGCGATCTGCTGGGATTGATGCATGTGTCATTTGAGATGGGATAGAAATTAAACTTTCTACTGCTCCTAAGCTTTCAGCAAGTGTAAAGTATTGCAGTTTCTCAAGTACTTTATTCAACGTTTCCGCACTATCTACATCAAATGAGATGATAGCACCAAATCCATTTGCTTGTTCTGTTGCTAGTTCATGGTTTTGATGGGATTCAAGACCTGGATAATATACTTTATTTACTTTTGGATGGTTATTTAAAAACTCGGCAATCGCACGTGAATTCGTTTCATGTTCTTCCATACGAATTCCTAATGTTTTTAAACCACGAAGTAGTAAGAAGCTATCTTGTGGGCCAAGAATACCTCCTGTTGAGTTTTGTACAAAGTGAAGGTCTTCTGCTAATTGCGGGCTATTTACAACTACTAGGCCTGCAACTACGTCACTATGTCCTCCTAAATATTTCGTTGCACTATGAAGTACAATGTCTGCTCCTAAAGAAATTGGCGACTGCCAATATGGCGTCATGAATGTGTTATCAATAATTGTTAATAAATCTTTCTCTTTAGCAAGAGCAGATATTTTCTTAATATCAGTAATTTTTAGTAATGGGTTCGTTGGTGTTTCTACATAAATCGCTTTCGTATTTGGACGAATCGCTTCTACAACTTCCTCTAGGTTTGTTGTATCTACAAATGTATGCTCAATACCGAAGCGGTTTAATACTTTCGTAATAACACGGTACGTTCCGCCATAAACATCATCTGTTAAAATGACATGGTCACCTTTTGAGAACAACATAATTGTTGCTGTAATAGCAGCCATTCCAGAACCAAATGCAAATCCAGCATGACCGTTTTCTAATACAGCAATCATTTCTTCTAAAGCTGCACGTGTTGGGTTGCCTGTACGTGAATATTCATATCCTTGATGCTTACCAACTGCTTCTTGTTTATACGTACTTGTTTGATAAATCGGTACGTTTACAGATCCAGTTGAAGGTTCTCCTATGCGAATACCATGAATTAACTTTGTCTTTGCTCTCATTTTTTATTCCCATCCTTTGTATATGTCTTTACTTAAATAGCGCTCACTACTATCAGGAAAAATCGTTATAATATTCGTACCTGGTGCTGCTTTCTCTGCCTCAAGTAAGCTTGCATGAAACGCTGCTCCTGAAGAACTCCCAACGAGAAGGCCTTCCTTTTTCGCTAATTCCTTCACTCGTAAAAATGCATGTCGATCAGAAATTGTATGAATTTCATCAAAATAAGATGTTTTCAAAAATGGCGGAATGAATTCAAGACCAATTCCTTCTGTTTCATGTGAACCAGCCTTACCACCATTTAAAATAGATCCCTCTGGTTCTACAATAACCGTTTTAATATCAATGTTTTTCTCTTTTAAATAAGACGCAGTTCCCATAAACGTACCGCCAGTTCCTGCACCCGCAACAAATATGTTAATCTCTCCATTTAGTGCCGACCAAAGTTCAGGACCTAGTGTTTTGAAATAAGCACGAGGGTTTGCTTCATTCGCAAACTGACTTGGAGAGTATGAATTCGGTATTTCATTTACTAATTCTTTTGCCTTTGCAATTGCGCCGGTCATTCCTTGCTCAGTCGGTGTATGCACAACCGTTGCACCTAGCGCTTTCATTAATTCTTGTTTTTCAATACTAAATTTCTCTGGTACACAAACAATGACGCGTAAATCATGTTCTAACGCTGCAAGCGCCAGTCCAATACCAGTGTTGCCAGCAGTCGGTTCAATAATTGTTCCACCCTGCGCGACAAGCCCTTTTTCTAGCGCATCTTCGATTAATTCTCTTCCTAAACGATCCTTAACGCTTCCGCCTGGGTTGTAAAATTCAAGCTTTGCAAATAAACGGACCCCCTTTGGAAGTGAAAAACGAGTAATTTCTACGATTGGTGTATGACCAATTAACTCATGAACTCCACGATATACATTCATCGTGTTCTCCCCCTTATTTGCCAATAAAGAAAAGGCAACTGTATGTATTTTCTTTATATGAGACAGTTGCCTTTTTGTTACATTACTTTAACTCTTCTAGTACTTTTACGATAAAGTTTGTAGAATGAAGAGCTGCTTGATCTAAAAATTGATCAAATGAAACATTTGATTCTTTACCAGCAATATCAGAAAGTGCACGAATGATTACAAACGGAATTTCATATTGATGGCATACTTGCGCAACAGCTGCTGCTTCCATTTCTACTGCATAAAGATTTTCAAATTTATCACGAATTGCTGCAACGCGGTTCGGATCACTCATAAACGAATCTCCTGTTGCAATCATACCTTTTACAACTTGAATATTTTCTTCTGCCTGCATACATTTCTCAGCTAATGCAACTAATGCCTCATCAGCTTTAAATCCAGGCGGCATTCCTGGCACTTGACCGTACTCATAGTTAAATGCTGTTACATCTACGTCATGATGACGAACTTCTGTTGAAATGACTACATCTCCAACATTTAGAGAATGATGGAATCCACCAGCTGAACCAGTATTAATTACTTTTTCAGGCTTATATTTTTCTAATAAAATTGTCGTTGACATCGCTGCATTTACTTTACCAATACCAGACTTTAACAAGATTACTTCATGTCCTGCTAATAGCCCTTTCGTAAATTCACAACCTGCAACCGTTTCTGTTTCTGCTTGTTCTAATTTGTCACGTAAAATACGTACTTCTTCTTCCATTGCTCCAATTACAGCAATTCTCAATCTAATCCCTCTTTCTATTGCTTAGTTGCCTCCATTACCCAAACGAAATGATTCAATCTCGTGAACGTTACATGGAAGCCATTGTTTTCAAAAATAGATTGCATGATAGGAATACGTGTATAGTATTCTGTTTGCAAATCGTTTGCTAACTGATGAAAACCTCTTTGCTTTGCTACTTCGACAGTTTTATCATATGCATCTTGATCTGCAAATATCGTATCAGCAAACACTATTTTACCACCTTTGTTTAGCAATTGACTATACTTCGCAATTGCTACGTCTTTTTCTTCATCTGTTAAATGATGAAATGCGTAAGTGCTCACAATAGTATCGATCGAATTTGGGACTTCAAATGAAAGAAAATCACCCTCTGTAATTGAAAACTCTTTTGGTAATTTCTCTTTTGCAATTGTACGCATTTCGCGTGACGGTTCTATACCGTAAACTGTGCGACCAGCAAGTAATAATTTATTTGTTAAATTGCCAGTACCTACACCAAATTCTAATACGTTACCAAATGACTTGTTAACTACATCCTCTAAAATGTCCTCATAATGGGCGAAAACTTCTTTATATTGTATATCTTCGCCTTGTACAAATGAGTCGTACGTATGAGCCCACTCATCAAATAAACCATTAAATTCTGTCCCCATAAAAATTCCCCTTTTTCTTATCGGTTTTATCAGTATGATATTCCCTCTTTCTAAAAATGTCAATTGAAATGTACATGGTATTTCCTTCTTTTCTTTGTTACACTGTAGTTGATTACATAGGAGAGGGGGCATCTTCATGTCATTTACCTTTGAAATGTTAGAAGATAAAATAGAATTTTTTGAAGCGGGGGACTTAGCTTCTTTAGAAAAAAAAATTAGTGAACAAATTGATAATAATAAAGCACTTATGCTTGAAGTTCATCACATCTCGCATCAAATGGTTATGGATCCCGAAAGCAAAAGACCGTATTATAGCGCGGTTGTTCATTTTAAATTAAAGAAATTACGTTAACTAAAAAAGAGAAGCTCATAAGAGCCTCTCTTTTTTAGTTTAGAGTTTGAACAAGTACTGGTTTCCAGCCCTCATTGTCTACCCAATCAATATTTACATAATATTTTTTACCTGATTGCTTATCTTGGACATTACCGTACGCTTTATTCTTACCGTTATTTCCGATTCTATGAATAACTAATTGCTCTACTGGAACGTCAATTGCAGTGGAAATCGCTTGATTCATTTCATTCCAATCTGCTGAACCTTTTTTAAACGTCATCGCAGGTGTTGCACCTTGTTCTGTACCTACTGGCTTCCAAGAGGATTTCGTATACGCATCTGTTGCCTGTGACTGTGTTTTTTCAGCTGGTACTTTCTCGTTAGCTTTCGCTTCTTCTTCAGCTTTTTTCTTTTCTTCTTCAGCCTTTAGCTTCTCTTCTTCCTTCTTCTTAGCCTCTGCTTTCTCTTGCTCATTCTTCTTCGTCTCTTCTTTACCTTTAGCTTTCTCAGCTTTATTCTCTTTTGTTGTTTGCTGAGTTACTTTTTTATCACTAGAAGACGCTTGCTCTTTTGTACCAGGAACAAACAATTGATATGCTACAATAGCTACTGCTACTAATACAATAGCAATCGCAATATTTAAAACACCGTTTTGACGACGTTTTTGTTGTTTCTGTTGAAATCTAGATCCTCCTGCCATTCTTCAAACCTCCATGCAGTTTTTCATACTTGCTATTGTAACATTAAATCTAGAAAGGTTGAACATTTACAATAATATTTTCACGAAATGAAAACATTTCATAAATAATTGCAAGATTACTTTTCAATTTCTAATTGATGAATTGCTTCTACCATTTCTGCAAAAGCTGGTGTAACTACATTTACGTTATCTGTTTCTATATCAACTACAACTAAAGCATATCTTGGGTTTTCATATGGAAAATAACCTGCAAACCAGCGATTCACCTTCCCTCCTTTTCCTGTTTGTGCCGTCCCAGATTTTCCAGCGACAGTTAGTGGCAACGAACGGAATGCGGTTCCCGTTCCTTTCTCCATCGTTACAACGCCTCTTAACAACTGTTGTAATTTTTTCATCGTTTCATAAGAAAGCTGTTTCCCATTTAATTTATGATTTTCAAATGTAAAAAAGTCGGTTCCATTTTTATACACTATTTTTTTCACAGCTTTCACTTCCATCTTCTCTCCACCTCTAGCAATTGTCGCCATCATATTCGCTATAGCTAGAGGTGACACACGTACATCTTTTTGTCCGACCATCGTTTGAGCAATCGCTTTTCTACTATCTTTATTTTCTTCGCTCCCCCAAATAATAGCACTCTTTTCTTCTGGCAATTGCTCAAATTCTGGTGTATGAAATACCGAACCTTTCCACCCTACCTTCTTACTTGCTCCTAAGGCCTCTAAATACGTTTCTAATACTTCCCTATCCTTTTGCATTAGTTCATCACCTAACACGGCAAACGTCCGATTACAGCTTCTAGCAAAGCTTCCCTTAAAGTTTAATGACCCCATCATAACTTGCGGAAGATCTTCACCGTATAAATCCGTATTACAGTTAAATGTACGATTAAACCGCACCAAATTCTCATCAATTCCTGCTGCTGCAACTACTGTTTTAAAAACAGACCCCGGAAAATGAGGAGTTAACATTTGATTTTCAAGTGTAGCTTTATATATCCTCCTATCATTCATCTGTAAAGAAGGCCTACTTACCATTGCTAAAACTTCACTATTCTTTATGTCTAGTAATACTAACCCACCTTTTTTTATTCTGTTTTCATCTATAATCTTCTCTGCTCGTCGTTGCAACGTTTTATGTATTGTTGTTTGAATAGTAACTGGATAAAACGGATTTCCTGGTGAAGTGTATTTCGCCTGCTTCCCAAAAATCGGTTCTCCCTGTCGATCCACTTGATATAGTACTTTCGCTTCTCCATCAGTCAGTAAAAATTCATCAAATGATTGTTGCAATCCCGAAATACCAATTGGCGTTTGTTTCGAAGTTTTTTCCATTTCTCCATAACGCTTTTGAAATTCCTGTTCATTCTCTCCTACATCACCAATTAAATGATTTGCCTCTCCCGTTTGCTTCAGTCGAACTTCTGCTGCTACAATACCTAAAATATCTAATTGATTTACCTTCTCCATTTGCTCGAGCGTTAATTGAAATGGGATATTCCCCCTTCGTAATATAAATGCTTGATTCTTATTGTTCATTTGCATTCTTATCTCTTGTCTCGACATACCAATGATATGCGCAATTTTCTCTAACATGTCATTTTTTATTTGTAAAAATGGAAAAATAATTACGACTGGATATTTCTCTTCACCAATTTCCTTACCATTTCGATCTGTAAAATGCCCTCTTCCATTATCTACTGTAAGTGATTGTGTTCGTTGTGTAACACTTTTTTCAATCAAATTGATATTTCGGTCAGTAAATGATTCCGTATCTATAATCTGTATTTGGATTAAACGACAAAGTAATAAAAAAATCACACACATAAAACAAATTAAAACAATTATAATTCTCCGTTTTATTTTCATAAAAAACACCTCGTCTATTGTAGTTTAGACGAGGTGTTTCACCTTTTATACAAATAAAAAACCACTCGTTTTTACACGAGTGATTTTTACGTTATTTTACAGAGATAATCTCTACTTGCATTTCTCCACCTGGTGTTTGGATTGCTACCTTCTCACCAATTTGCTTACCTAATAAGCTTTTTGCGATTGGAGAATCGTTAGAAATTCTTCCTTCAAATGGATCAGCTTCTGCGCTACCTACGATTGTGTACGCTTCTTCGTCTCCACCTGGTAACTCTTTAAATGTTACTGTTTTACCTAATGTTACAACTGTAGACTCTTCACCATTATCTTGAATGATAACTGCGTTACGAATCATATTTTCTAGTTGTGTAATACGCCCTTCAACGAATGCTTGCTCATCTTTCGCTGCATCGTACTCAGAGTTCTCAGAAAGATCTCCGAAGCTACGTGCGATTTTAATACGCTCTACAACTTCTTTACGTCTTACTGTTTTTAATTGTTCAACTTCGTTCTCTAGTTTTTGCTTACCCTCTTGCGTCATAGGGTATGTTTTTTCTGTTGCCATGTTTTCCACTCCTTTTATATACCAATCCCCTGAAAAAAAGAGGAGTTCCATATGAAAACTCCTCCGCTTATATATAGCGGAGGTTTCTAGCACACGTGCACTAGTGGAGTTGTCACATACAACCCCTTATTCTCCAATTCTTCCTTATGTAAAGAAGGTATGTATGGAAAGTTGATATAAATATGCCCTCACCTATTGGTAGGTGAGGTTTCATGTTTCATTGTATTCGATAAGAAGGGAAAAAATCCCTTCCTATCGTATATCTTTTACTATGCTATTACAAATTTACTTTTTGTTCAAGAATTGTTGCAATTTTTGTAACCATAATATCAATTGCAACATGATTTTGTCCACCTTCAGGGATAATAATATCCGCGAATTTCTTAGAAGGCTCAATAAATTGATTATGCATTGGGCGTACAACGTTTACGTATTGGTCAATAACTGAATCCATTGTACGACCGCGCTCTTCAATATCGCGCTGCATGCGGCGTAAAATACGAAGGTCCGCATCTGTATCAACGAACACCTTAATATCCATTAACTCACAAAGACGTGGGTCTTCTAAAATAAGAATTCCTTCTAAAATAATTACATCTTTCGGCTCAACTGGAATAATTTTTTCTGAACGCGTATGCACTGTATAGTCATATATAGGCTTTTCCACTTGCTCATATGCAAGCAACTGCTGCAAATGGTCAATCAACAAATCATTATCAAACGCTAACGGATGATCGTAATTCGTTTTTAAACGTTCTTCCATTGGTAAATGGCTTTGATCTTTGTAATAATAATCTTGCTCCAAGATTAAAATGGAATGACCTTTAAAATGGTCAAAAATCGCTTTCGTTACACTTGTTTTTCCTGATCCTGAACCACCAGCGATTCCAATTACAACAGGCTTATTCGTCCCCATTCGACTACCACTCTTTCTTATTGAAGTATGTTTTTGCGCATCATATTATTCACATACACTGGTTGATCCACTTTGAATTTCACGATTTGCAACGGATGTCTCGCTGCATCTAATTCGTTTCCATCCTCATCCCAAATTTTCTCCACCGTCTGCGTAAAGTTTTCTATTTCTGGCCCAAAGAACTCCACTTCATGTCCTGGTTTGAAGTGATTACGTTGCTCAAGCGTTACGATGCCCGTTTCTTCATTATAATCTAACACTAAACCAGCAAAATCATACGTTGTTTTCTTACTATGATTTCCAAACATTTGCTCTTGATGTCCTGGAACCCCTTCAAAGAATGCAGGAGCTGTATCACGATTTGCACATTTATCAAGTTCATCTAACCATTCTTGTTTAAACTCAAAGTTATCCGGATCCGCACAATACGCATCAATTACTTTACGATATACAGTTGCTACAGTCGCTACGTAATGGATAGATTTCATACGTCCTTCAACTTTTAAGCTATCAATTCCAATTTCAATCATTTTCGGAATGGATAAGATTAAATTTAAATCTTTTGGGCTCATCGCAAAGTGAGCATCTTCTTCTTGGAATAGAGGAAGCTCTTTTGCATCTTTATGTTGTGATACCGTTTGAACTAAATCATAATCCCAGCGGCAAGATTGACAACAACCACCACGGTTAGAGTCACGCGCTGTCATATGGTTACTTAATGTACATCTCCCTGAATACGCGATACACATTGCACCATGGACGAATGCTTCAATTTCAATATCAACTTTTTCTTTAATTTCTTTCATTTCTTCATAGCTTGCTTCACGAGCTAATACAAGACGATGTAAACCTTCTTCTTTCCAATACTGTGCTGCTTTCCAGTTGGATAGTGATTGTTGTGTACTTAAATGCACCTCAACAGAAGGCGCTACACGTTTACATGTCTCAATAATAAGCGGATCGGCAACGATAATTCCCGTTACGCCAGCTTTTTCAATCCCTTTTAAATATTCCTCTAGCCCATCCATATTTTCATTATGTGCAAAAATATTTGTTGTTACGTATATTTTTGCTCCATATTTCTTTGCAAATTCAACGCCTTCTGCCATGTCTTCCAGCGTAAAGTTACCTGCATTAGAACGAAGACCAAATTCTTGTCCACCTAAATATACAGCATCTGCCCCATAATGGATAGCTACTTTTAATTTTTCTAAGTTACCCGCAGGGATTAACAGTTCAGGTTTTTTCACAATAACGCGTTTGCCATCGATCACTCGTGAAATTTCTTGTACAGTCATTTCCTACACCCTCCTCGTCTAGTAAACCGTTTCTTTAAAGAAGAATCCTGTATCTAACGGACGATTTACCGGTTGCATTTCTTCTATCTCTTTAAATAAATCATCTTTCACGTCATAATACGCATCACGATCTTCTACACACAAATCAATCGCCTTACGATATTTCTTCGTTACCTCAATAATGTATTCAGAACTCTTTAGGACACCATCAATTTTTAAGCTATCGACTTCAGCATCGATTAGTTCCTCTAACTCATCGATGAAACAAATATCATTCGGACTCATAATGTGAGTACCATTTTCATCTTCATAAATTGGATATTTGTTATTACGTTCTGGGTCGTATAAGAACATATTCTCTTCATACTTTTTCTTTTCGATGTCGAGATTACGCCCTTGATACTCAAAGTAGTTTCCTACTAGTGAACGCTTCGATTGGAACATGCAAGTCATACCGTGAATTTGTACTTCAAGTTCCACTTCAGCATTTTCTTTTAATTCAGCAATCTCATCTAAGCTAAGCTCACGAGCTAATACAGCGCGTTTCGCACCTCTTTGCCCCCAATAGTTACAAGTAAACCAGTTTGTTGCTGTCGTTTCTGTATTCCAGTGAAGTTGCATGTTTGGTGCAACTTCACGAACAGCCATTAATACCGCTGGATCTCCGAAAACAATCGCATCTACATTTATCTCATTTAAAAAGGCAACGTAGTCCGTTAATTCTTCCACTTTATCATTGTGGAACATTGCATTCATTGCAACGTATACTCTCACACCATTTTCATGTGCAATGTTTACAGCTTGTTTCACATCTTCACGTGAAAACTCTCCTGCCAAACGTAAACCAAACTTTTGTTCACCAACCATTACTGCATCTGCCCCTGCTTTCACAAGAGGTTCAATATCCGCCACCGCTCTAGGCGTTACTAACAATTCAGGTTTCTTCATACTTTGTCACCCTCTCTTTTTACTTACAGCCACTCCATCGCCAATTGGGAAAATCGTTGTATCGTATCCTTCATGGTTCATAAGCCATTCATTGTACGTCTTAATACGACGAATCAAACCACGCGTACGTCTATTTTCAATTTTCTCTTTTGTCGTCACAAGACCATGGTACATAACGTTATCTGAAATAATAACGCCACCAGGATTTAATAACGGTTCGTATAAGTCAAAAAAGCGACGATACTGCCCTTTCGCTGCATCAATAAAAATAACATCAAATGTTCCATGTTCTTTCACTTGTTCGCCCGTTTCTAAAGCATCACCGTAAATAACAGAAATACGGTCTGTTACTGGGGAACATTCTATATATTCAAGTGCCTTTTCATATCGTTCACGATTGCGCTCTACTGTCACAATGCGAGAGTTCGGAATAGCTTGCATCATACGAATACTAGAATAACCGATTGCTGTTCCCAGTTCTAAAATACTTTCCGGTCCAATTAAACGTAAAAATTGCAGCATAAATTCCATTCCAAGTCGATCCATAATCGGCACATGGTTTTCAGTTGCATACTCTTCCATTTCAAGAATTAATTTATCTTTTGGATCAATAAATGATAATAGGTACTCGTTAACTGCATCCTCCATAATTGGTCCTCCTTATTTACATGGAGAAGTGCCTCTATGACGCGTCAACCTTTGTCTTTTCACACATAGAATGCAATAAAAATACAAGCCAGTTTCACCCTTAGCTTGTACGTCCCGTTTTGATATTAAAAACGATTCTTCTGCCAGTTTTTAACCCGATATATTTTACCACAAAAAAGAGGGATGTGCGACCTTTTTCGCTACCCCTCCCCATTTCACTGTTTTTTCGTAATGTATTTTTGCTTTAATGAATTATGTTCTTCTAATGTTTTCGCATAATACACTTCACCACTTGGTGCAGCTAAGAAATAATAATAATCTGTTTGCGCAGGATCTAACGCTGCTTCCACTGAATGTTTACCAGAGTTTGCAATCGGTCCAACCGGCAATCCTTTCACAACATACGTATTGTACGGTGAGTTTACTTTCAAGTCTTCATATAATACACGTTGTTTATGCTTTCCAAGCGCGTATAATACCGTCGGATCCGTTTGAAGCGGCATACCTTTCGCTAAACGATTATAGAAAACACTAGAGATTTTCTGGCGATCAGTAAAGCCAGTGGCCTCTTCTTCAATAAGTGAAGACAACGTGAGAAGTTGATGAACATCCCAGTTCTTTGCTTTCATTTTCGCCTCATTTTGAACAATAATTGCATTTGTTTTCTCAAGCATCGGGATTACAATTTCTTCTAACTTCGTATCCTTTTTATAGAAAGAATACGTTGCTGGATATAAGTATCCTTCTAGTGGATATTTAATGTTGCTATCAAAAATTTTATCCGTTAATAGCTTCGGATACTTTTGCTGCATTTTTTGAATAAATGCTTTATCGTTTAATTGACGCACAACATCATCTTTATTCCACTTTAATTCCGCCGCAATCACTTCAGCAATTTCAGTTACTTGCGCCCCTTCTTTAATCGTCACTTTATAAAGAGCCGGACGATGTACGTTGCCAGATGACATTTGTTCAATGACATCGTTAGCACTCATCGAAGGATTTAATAAATATGTACCTGCTTGTAAGTTTTTTGACTTAAATTTCGTATAAAAACTAAAAACTGTACCGCTTTTCACAGCACCTTTTTCTTCTAAAATCTCACCGATTTTACTTGTAGATGACCCCTTTGGAATCTCTACCTCAATCTCTTTTTTATTCTCGCTATCAACTGGCCCTAATGCAGATGAAATATACGCATAGACTGATCCACAAACTAAAAGCAGTGCGATAATCGAAATTAAAAAAATGCGTCTACGCTTCTTCTTCACTTGATTCTCTACCAAAATTCTTCCTCCTTATTCAATTGTAGACCATATACACTTCCTCTATACAATGCCCTACAAACATAAAGCAAAACCAATCATTTCTAAATAATTGGTGACAGCTGCTCATTTAAAGCCTTTTTTTCATACAACCCGTCTTATTATACTATAAACAATTAAGTAGTTTCGACAAAAAATCTGTCATTTTGCATATGAATACAAAAAAGGCGAACTGTGTAAACAGTTCGCCTTTTTATTCATTACTATTCTTCTTCTTGCTCATCAGCAAGAGTGTTAAACATTTCTTGTACCATTTCCCACTCTTCTTCAGATTCAATTGAAAGTAATGTTCCGCCCTCATCTTCACTTTGCTCGTATGCCATTGCATCGAAGATTTGGTCTCCATCTTCGTCTACTTCACCGATTGGAGAGAAGACTACGTAAGATTTTTTGCCGAATTTTTCAGCATCAAAAGTGAAAATAATTTCACATAAATGTTCGTTTCCTTTTTCGTCTACAATTGTAATTTGATTTTCTTCCATTTTGGTCACCTCTTATTTACTATCTAAAAATCCTTGTAAGATCACGACTGCAGCCATCTTATCGATTACCTGTTTTCGCTTCTTACGGCTCACATCAGCTGAAATGAGCAGACGTTCCGCTGCCATCGTCGACAAACGCTCGTCCCACATTACAACTTCTAATTGTAACAGATTTCGCAGGTTTTCTGCAAATTGCTGGCACGCTTCACCACGAGGGCCGATTGTACCATTCATATTTTTAGGTAAACCTACTACTATTTTGTCCACATTGTACTGTTTTACCAACTCAGAAATACGGTCAAAACCAAAGTGGCCTCGTTCTTCGTTAATCCTGATTGTTTCCAGCCCTTGTGCTGTCCAGCCCATTTCATCGCTCATTGCAACACCGACTGTTTTAGTACCAACATCTAAACCTAATATCCGCATAAACTACTCCTCACGATGATGTTTCAAGTAAGACTTCACAAGCTCTTCAATTAACTCATCACGTTCAAGCTTGCGAATGATGCTTCGTGCATCTTTATGGCGAGGTATGTATGCTGGATCTCCACTTAATAAATAACCGACGATTTGGTTAATCGGATTATAACCTTTTTCTTGAAGTGCATCATACACAGTTAAAAGTACATCATTTACATGGACACTCTGTTTTTCATCTTGAATGCTAAACTTCATTGTTTTATCAAAACCGTCCATTTCAAGCACCTCACTTGTAAGTAGTAAGTATAGGGAGAAGAACTTCTCCTCTCCCTACCATTGTACACTACTATCTCTTTATTTTGAAACAGATTTAACGTACTCTTGTACAAATGCTAAAGCTTCCTCTACTTGCGCCGGGTTTTTACCACCTGCTTGAGCCATGTCAGGACGGCCACCACCGCCGCCTCCACAACGAGAAGCTACTTCTTTCACAAGTTTACCTGCATGGTAACCTTGACTAATTAAATCTTTCGTTACGCCAGCTAAAATATTTACTTTATCGTCATTTACAGACGCTAATACAACAACTACAGACTCTAATTTATTTTTAAGGTCGTCCATCATTGTACGTAAGTTGTTCATATCTGCAACATTTACTTTCGCCGCTAATACGTTCACGCCATCAACTGTCATTACTGAATCAGTTAAGTTTCCAGCTTCGATATTGCTTAATTTCGCAGCAAGAGATTCGTTTTCTTTTTGAAGTTGTTTTACTTCAGCAAATAAACCATCTACTCTTGTTAAAATATCTTTCGGATTTGTTTTCATTTTTCCTGCTGCTTCTTTTAATAAACCTACTTGATCGTTCATTAATTCATATGCAGATTTACCAGTTACCGCCTCAATACGACGTGTTCCTGCACCGATACCAGACTCAGCAACGATTTTGAAAATACCGATAGAAGCTGTGTTATCAACGTGACAACCACCGCAAAGTTCTAAGCTGTAATCGCCTACTTGTACAACGCGTACAACATCACCGTATTTTTCACCGAATAATGCCATTGCGCCCATTTCTTTCGCTTCTTCAATTGCTTTTTGAGAAATCGCAACATCAATACTTTCCCAAATTTTTTCGTTTACGATACGCTCAATTTTTTCTAATTCGTCAGCTTGTACTTGACCGAAGTGAGAGAAGTCAAAACGTAAACGTTCAGATGTTACAAGAGAACCCGCTTGGTTAACATGCGTTCCAAGTACATCTTTTAATGCTTGGTGCAGTAAGTGAGTTGCTGTATGGTTTTTCACAACGCTACTACGGTTTTTCGTATCGATAAGAGCTTTTACAGCCGCTTCTTTCGTTAATGTACCTTCTTCAACAACAACTTTGTGTAGGTTTTGACCATTTGGTGCTTTTTGTACGTCTTTTACAACAACTTTTACGCCGTCAGCAAGAAGATAACCACGGTCTGCAATTTGCCCACCGCTCTCAGCGTAGAATGGCGTTACATCAAGTATTAATTGTCCTTCTTCACCTGCTTGTAGGCTATCTGTGTACTCACCATTTTTTACAAGTGCAACAACGTTACTTTCTGTTGCAACTGTACCGTAACCAACGAATTCGCTCGCTACTTTAACCTCACCAAGTACACCGCCTTGAACTTGCATAGAGTCAACGTCTTGACGAGCAGCACGTGCACGCTCACGTTGTTTCTCCATTTCATTTTCAAAGCCTGCTTGATCAACTGTCATACCAGCTTCTTCTGCATATTCTTCTGTTAATTCAATCGGGAAACCGTACGTGTCGTATAGACGGAACGCATCTACGCCAGAAATAACAGTTGTTTTTTCTTCTTTCGCTTTTGCAATTACTTCAGCTAAAATTGATTCACCATCATGAAGTGTTTCATGGAAACGCTCTTCTTCATTCTTCACAACTTTTGCGATGAAATCTTTCTTTTCAAGTACTTCTGGATAGAAGTCTTTCATTACTTCTCCAACAACCGGTACTAATTCAAACATGAATGGACGGTTGATGTTTAATTTCTTAGAATAACGAACAGCACGGCGTAATAAACGACGTAATACATAACCACGGCCTTCGTTAGATGGAAGAGCACCGTCACCAACAGCGAATGTTACTGTACGGATATGGTCAGCAATTACTTTAAACGCCATATCTTTTTCTAAATCGCCATTACGATATTTCTCACCAGAAATTGATTCTGTTGCACCAATCATCGGCATGAATAGATCTGTATCAAAGTTCGTAGGTACATCTTGAACGATAGATGTCATACGCTCTAGACCCATCCCTGTATCGATGTTTTTCTTAGGAAGCGGCGTATATGAACCGTCTGGGTTATGGTTAAATTGAGAGAATACAAGGTTCCATACTTCTAAGTAACGCTCGTTTTCTCCGCCCGGATATAATTCTGGGTCACTAAAGTCATTACCGTAAGCTTCACCGCGGTCATAGAAAATTTCTGTATTCGGTCCACTTGGTCCTTCACCGATATCCCAGAAGTTTTCTTCTAAACGGATGATGCGTTCTTTTGGAACACCCATTTTCTCATTCCAAATTGTGAATGCTTCTTCATCTTCCGGATGAATTGTAACAGATAGTAATTCTTTATCGAATCCGATCCATTTGTCGCTCGTTAGAAATTCCCAAGCCCAAGTAATTGCTTCTTCTTTGAAGTAATCACCGATTGAGAAGTTCCCTAACATTTCAAAGAATGTATGGTGACGAGCCGTTTTCCCTACGTTTTCAATATCGTTTGTACGAATTGATTTTTGAGCATTTGTAATACGTGGATTTTGCGGAATTACGCGTCCATCAAAATATTTTTTTAATGTTGCTACACCACTGTTAATCCATAGAAGAGATGGATCTTCATGTGGAACTAGTGATGCACTAGGTTCTACTGCATGTCCTTTTTCTTGGAAAAAGTCTAAAAACATTTGACGAATTTGTGCGCCTGTTAGTTGTTTCATTGTATTTTCCTCCTTAAATATAAAAAACTCCCGCCCCTATAAAAGGGACGAGAGTTAACTCGCGATACCACCCTAATTATGAATTGATTATTATAACAATCAATTCATCACCTCATGGTGCCGTAACGTGGCAAGACGGCAGTGATTAGCTGCTCTCAGGATTAGCTTTCTGTTACCCTTCATTTAAAGCTTCTTTCAGCCAGTGGAAGCTTCTCTCTACAAATGGACTGTAACGTACTTGTTCCGTCATTGATTTAATGTATTATATGACTAAATATAATAGAATTCTCTTAAGTTTGTCAATGTAGATAATCATTTATATTGTATCAATTGCTTATTAATCATAGCTATTCTACTATTCATTCTTAACAGCCTTTAAATATATTATGCATTTATTACTAAATAGGAATCTCCTCATAAAAAACACCTTATACAATTTTCTAAATATTACATTTTTTGTTATAATTAAATTATTAATAATGAAGGAGCGATCACAATGACAACCTTATTGAACAAAGCTAAAAACATGTTAACTACGGACGAAACTATATTGTTTTACGCAGCATGCTCATTAGATATATTTATATATCGTTCCATCGCAAGGCCAGGACTGTTAATCTTAACGAACAAAAGGCTCTTCTTTTACGGACCAGATTTAAGCAAAAACCCAATATTTGAAGAGTACTCTTTCGCAAAAATTTCTAATCTAAAAGAACAGAAACGACTTTTTAGTAATCAAATTGTATTTATGTATGATGATGAATGGAAAAAAATAAAACATATTCAAACAAATGATGTGAGCGGGATTGTTCAACAAATAAAAGAACAACTCTCTAAATAACCATATTATTAGCCCTCTATCTCTATAGATAGAGGGCTTTCACATTAAATATCTTCTCTTTTCCAAAGAGGCCTCACATGAACGACCACTGTACGAATAACAGCTAAAATTGGAACCGATATTAGCAATCCTACAATCCCGGCTATCTCTCCTCCAACTAGTAATGCGAGCATAATAATAACGGGATGCATACGAAGCGACTTACCAACGATGTAAGGCGATAAAATGTTACTTTCCAAAAATTGCAAAATAGCAATCGTAATCCCCGCCTTAATGAGTAAACTCGTTGATACCGTTGCCGCAATCATCAACGTCGGAATCGCCCCTAAAATAGGACCAAAGTATGGGATTATATCCGTTACCCCAATAATAATGCCGAGTAATAACGGATATTTCATACCGATAAACCAAAAAGAAAGAACAGATACTCCCCCTAATACTAAGCAAACAAATAACTGTCCTCGAATATAACTTCCGAGTGACTTATCAATTTCTTTCGCAAGCATTTGACCCGTACTACGCCACTTACTCGGAACTATTTTCCAAAAAATGTGATAAAACTCACCGTAATCTTTTAATATGTAAAATACAATGAACGGAATTAAGAAAATAATGAGCAATGAATCCAATACACCACGAGCTGTGCTCATAACCTTATTTAAAAGCGTTTGTATCTTCATTTCTACACCAACGAAAATTTGCTTTACCTTTTCATGAATAAATGATGGGAAATTCGCTGTTTGTTCTGTAACTCCATCCATCCAAGAATCGTACATTTTTGTAAACTGCGGAAATTGTTCATTAATTTCTTGTAACTGTTTAATAACAACTGGCGTCCCTTTATAAATTCCATAGCCAATTCCGCCAAAGAAAAGAATATAAATGAGCAAAATAGCAAGTGTGCGTGGCATTCCTTCCTTATGGATTTTTTCAATTAAAGGGTGCAATAAATAAGCAATAAAACAAGCAATAAGAAACGGTGTGATCGCCACTTTAAATACAAAAATAATCGGTGCCCATAGTGGCTTAATTTTTAAAAAGACCAGCAAACAAAGAAAAACAAGTAACAATAATCCTAAACGATATATCCAAATGATTTTAAGATTCTTCACACGAAAAACCTCCTCTACCTTTATTTTGAAAATAAATAGGTTAGGTTATGTGCAAAAGTTTTAAAATCTTTTTATACAGACCATACTGTTTTTTAAAGACGTACATATATTTAACATAATAAGGACAACCACCCATGAGAATACAGGACGTAAAAATATATTCTGGAGGGCTAATGATGGTTTTATTTATGCTCGTATTATCAGCACTTTTTATGATTCTTGAATGGATTTGTATTGGGTTCGGTATTTGGAAAGGTTTCTTTATTCATTCCTCGCGAAAAGAAAGAGCCAAGCACTTATGGCATTATGGAATGCTTGGCGTTGGATGTTACGGTTTATCTTATCTCTTCTCTGAAATCGGACTTTTATATTTGCATACAAGTGCATAAAAAAACTCCCTTATCATGAAGGGAGTTTTTTACGTCTTATAAATAAGACTTAATCATCTTACGTGCTTTTTTCACATTGCGTTTTGAGAATACATCTTGTTTGCGGGCATATTGATATGCTGCAGCTCCAACACCTAATGCGATTAATGAATTGCGTAGATTCAAGGTAAATCCCCCTTTTCGTTATCCGATCGTTCTTTCATTATCATCAAATAAATCATCAAGAGAGCTTAATGAACCATCTTCCTCTACTTGATGTGTATGGATCTTCCCCTTTGAAACCGATAATTCGATATAACAGTTCCAGCAATAAAATTGGTTGACACCTATTTTTCCGATGTCTTTCCCTTTACAATTTGGACAACTGAACATATGGCTTTCATCTCCTTACAGTCTCCCAGATTCTATTCGCCATTATGTCCAAACTGCATTCATTTATACATTGCTAGAGCCTTTCAACGTTATACGTTTGAAAGTTTCACTATATAATTTCACCTTGTTACATGAAATCATACGGTGAAATGTTTTCCACGTCCATTTCTTCACCATTAACCGTCACCATTTGCACTTCTCCTTGTGATTCTTGCAATCGACCAGCTAAAGTCGTTTGACGCATTGCATCATCAAGGCGATTTACACCGGATTGAAAAGCTGCTTCCTCCCCGCAAATAATAAGGAATTTCTTACTCCTTGTAATACCCGTGTAAATTAAATTACGACGTAACATACGGTAGTAGCTCTTTACAATTGGCATAATAACTATTGGGAATTCACTACCTTGCGATTTATGAATCGAGCAGCAATAGGCATGCGTAATTTGATTTAAATCCGGCTTTGTATATGTTACTTCAATTCCATCAAATGAAACGATAATCATATCTTGTTGCTCGACATTTTCTTTCGCATAAAATACCGAAACAATTTCTCCAATATCACCATTAAACACTTGGCTTTCCGGCTGATTGACTAATTGAAGTACTTTATCACCTCTCCGGTATACAACGTCACCGTAAGCAATTTCTTTACTCTTTTCTTTTTTCGGATTAAACACTTCTTGAAGAGCTTCATTTAACACATTAATACCTGCTGGTCCGCGGTACATTGGTGCCAATACTTGTACATCTCTTGCACTAAAGCCTTTTGTCTTAGCATTTTCACAAACCTTTTTAACAACCTCAACAATTTGAGCACCTGCACAGCTGATAAATGAACGATCTTTTTTATTTTGTGCTAAATCTGGCGGGAGCGTCCCGTCTTTTATCGCATGGGCAAGCTGAATAACAGACGAACCTTCTGCCTGACGATAAATTTCTGTGAGTTTTACCGTTGGAATGGCACCTGCATTTAATAAATCTTTCAACACTTGTCCAGGTCCTACCGATGGTAATTGGTCTTCATCACCTACAACGATTACTTGGATGTTCGTCGGCAAGGATTTAAACAATTGATTTGCCAGCCAAATATCTACCATCGAAAATTCATCAATAATAAGGAGCTTTCCTTGAACAGGGTCTGTTTCATTGCGCTGGAAAGACCCTTCTGGCGTCCATCCAAGCAGACGATGAATTGTGCACGCCGGAAGCCCCGTCGATTCACTCATTCGCTTCGCTGCTCTTCCTGTTGGAGCCGTTAATAGTATTGGAAATGGATTGTCATCACTATATTCATTTAGATTTAGTGATAGCCCGTGCAACGACGCATACATTTCAACAATTCCTTTAATAACTGTGGTTTTCCCCGTTCCTGGTCCACCTGTTAATAACATCATCGGCTTATGAAGTGCAGTTTGAACTGCTTCTTGTTGAAGCGGTGCATACTGTACCTTTAACTGTTCTTCAATTTCACCTAATGTCTTTAACACTTCTGCTTCAGGAAATGCGGGGGTTTCCTCTTGATTCATAAGCCTGCGAATGGACTTTACAACGCCTTTTTCAGAGTAAAATAACGAAGCTAAATACACACGCTCTTCTTCTATGATGACTTTCCCTTCACTTTGCATCATTTCAACGCAACCTACAATATCTTCCTCAGTCACTCTGCCTTCTTGATTATTTAAAAGTGACATCGTTTCCCTCACAAGTTGACCTTTTTCCATATAAACGTGACCGAGTTGTAATGAAATATTCTCTAACGTATAAAAACACCCTGCACGTACACGGTCTTCATGATTGCCCGTTATTCCTATTGCACGCCCTATATCATCTGCTCTTCCAAATCCAATTCCGTCCACTTCTTCAATAAGTTTATATGGATTATTACGAATCACTTCTAATGTCATCTCTTTATATTGCTGATAAATTTTAATAGAAAGTTTTGTTCCAAAACCGTAACCATTTAAAAAGCTCATCACTTTCTCTAGCCCTTGATGCTCAATAATCGTCTCATATATTTCCTGTGCTTTTTGCTTGTTTACAACACCATTTAACGCATCCGGATCATCCATAATTTTAGAAATAGCATGCTCACCGAGATGATCAACGATTTTTTCAGCTGTACGCTTTCCAATCCCTTTAAATAAATCGCTCGCTAAATATTGCACCATGCCTGCTTTCGTTTGCGGCAATTCTTTCTTAAACGTTTCAACTAAATATTGTTTCCCATACTTTGGGTGGTCTTTAAAGTGACCTGTTAATGTAAACACTTCATCTTCGTGCATACGGGGAAAGTGACCGTTTATCATCACTTTTTTTTCGTCATATGTTTCATTCGTTTCAATGATTTTCATACTGACAACGGAATAGAGGTTTTCTTCGTTGTGGAAAATGGTATGAAGAACTTGCGCTTTTATAAATTTTTTCTCTTCCTCAAACAAATCCATTGCATGTTGATTTCCCATCTTTCCTCTCCTTCCCGAATTCTTTTCACTTTAATGAGCAGTACATCCCCCACCTCTTTCACAATCTTTAGATGAGGGGTAACTGCGCATTAAACTATAATTTCACTTTATTCAGCTTCTTGCTCTAATAAACGAACACCATTACCCGCTAAAAAGTGGTCTGGCTGAATTTCAGTCGCTTTCTTAAATAAAGTAAGAGCTTTCTCGTTATTTTCTTCGAATACGTACGCAACACCTAAATTATAATACGCATCTGCATGCTCTTCATCCATTTCTAACACCTTTTCAAAATAAGGTTTTGCCTCTTGAATATGTTCTAGTCGCGCGAAGCAAAGTCCGCATTGGAAAACAGCTTCTACATCGTCTTTATCTAATTCCGTCGCTCTTTGTAAAAATGGCAGCGCAAGACGATCATTTCCAAGTTGCACATGTGTGATCCCTAGCATAAACGTTACGTCAGCTGATTGTAAGCCCGCTTGCATCGCTTGTTCAAATACAGCCTTTGCCTCTGCAAATTGTTCTTGACCGTAATATACGTTGCCTAAACCATAATAAGCAGCCGCAGATTTATCATCTAATTCTAATGCACGTTTATAAAATAAAATTGCTCGCTCACTATCACCTAATACATCTAATAAATTCGCAAAGTTAATGTATCCAAGCGCATCTTTCGGATTTTCTTCGATTGCTTCTGTGAAGTTTTTAGCTGCTTCTTCCCAGTTTCCTTCTTGCATATATTTAATACCTGTTTCAAGTTTGTTTGACATATCCTTCACCTCTACAACAAATTATAACAAAGAATGTATTTTCCAAGCGAACGAAAATTCGCTTTATGTAAAAGAAACCTCTAACCGCTAATCGGCAGAGGCTTCTCGTGTTATCCTAAATAATCTAATTTCTTACCACTATGATATACTTCATCAATTGTAGCGCCGCCTAAGCACTCATCTCCATCATAGAAAACAACTGCTTGGCCTGGCGTAATCGCACGAATTGGCTCATCACAAAGAATACGAACTGTATTTTCATCAACGATTTGAACCGTTACTTTATTGTCTGCTTGACGATAACGGAATTTCGCTGTGCACTTAAATTCTTTTTCTTTCGCTTTATTACTTACCCAGCCTACATTCGTAGCAATAACTTCATCACCATATAGAAGTTCATTATGGAATCCTTGATCAACATATAAAATGTTTTCTTTCAAGTTTTTCCCAACAGCAAACCACGGATCACCGTTACCACCAATACCAAGGCCATGACGTTGTCCAATTGTATAGTACATTAAACCATCATGTTTCCCTTTTACTTCACCAGATAATGTTTGCATCACACCTGGTTGCGCCGGTAAATAGTTACTTAAGAAATCTTTAAAGTTACGCTCACCGATGAAGCAAATACCAGTACTATCTTTCTTCGCCGCTGTCGCTAAACCAGCTTCTGTCGCCATTTCGCGAATTTGCGGTTTCTTTAATTCACCTAATGGGAACATTGTTTTTGATAATTGCTCTTGGCTTAATTGATTTAAGAAATATGTTTGATCTTTATTGTCATCAACGCCGCGAAGCATTTTATATTCGCCGTCCATATAAGCAACGCGTGCATAATGCCCTGTTGCTACATAATCAGCACCAAGTGCAATTGCATGCTCTAAAAATGCTTTAAATTTAATTTCTTTGTTACACATTACATCTGGGTTTGGTGTACGACCAGCTCGATACTCATCTAAAAAGTACGTAAATACTTTATCCCAGTATTGTTTTTCAAAGTTTACTGCATAATACGGAATGCCGATTTGGTTACACACTTCAATTACATCATTGTAATCTTCTGTTGCTGTGCAGACACCATTCTCATCTGTATCATCCCAGTTTTTCATAAAAATTCCGATTACATCATAACCTTGCTCTTTTAATAAAAGTGCTGCTACAGATGAATCGACGCCACCGGACATCCCGATGACAACGCGTGTTTCGTGAGGTAGTTTGTTCATCATGTCACCTCCCATGCTAATTTTGTGTTAATCGCTTCACGATTTTCACTGTTTCGTACGCCGCTTTTTCAATTTGCTCTTTCGTATTTCCAAGTCCGAAACTAAAGCGTACGGATGAACGTATTTGATCGGAGTCTTTTCCGAACATCGCCACTAATACATGTGATGGGTCAATCGAACCAGCTGTACAAGCAGAACCACTTGATACTGCAATACCAGCTAAGTCTAAGTTTACAAGAAACGGTTCAATATTCATTCCTGTAAAACTTATATTAAACACATGGGGTAAGCGATATTCCAAGTTTCCGTTTACCTCGAAAGTAATGTCCTCATTTTTGAAGACAGATACCATTATATCTTTAAACTCTTCATATTGGGCATTTTTTTGCTCACGAGTTTTTTCAGCTAGCAAAATTGCTTGCTGAAGTCCGGCAATACTAGGTACATTTTCAGTACCAGCACGGCGTTTTCTTTCTTGCTCTCCGCCTATTAATAATGGTTCAAATTTCACATTTGCACCAGCATATAGGAACCCGACACCTTTTGGTCCGTTAATTTTATGAGCTGAAATTGATAGTAAATCAATGCCCAACTCTTTCACATCAATTTCTACTAAACCGTAGGCTTGTACTGCATCTGTATGAAAATAAGCTTGATGTTCTTTTAACAGCTTACCTATTTCCACGATTGGTTGCATTGTTCCTACTTCATTATTCCCATACATAACAGATACGAGAATTGTCTCATCCGTTAATGCCTGTTGTATGTCAGAAACTTGAACACGCCCTGTTTCATCAACAGGTAAATATGTCACTTCAAACCCTTCACGCTCTAACAATTCACACGTATGCAAAATCGCATGATGTTCAATTTGCGTTGTAATAATGTGGTTACCTTTATGACGATTCGCGCGCGCTACACCTATAAGTGCTAAATTATCAGCTTCCGTACCACCGCTCGTGAATATAATTTCATTTGGACTCGCGTGAATGCTACGTGCACATACACGTCTCGCCTCATCTACCGCATGGCGCGTTTGACGCCCATAAAAGTGAATACTAGACGGGTTTCCAAATGTTTCTGTCATATATGGAATCATCTTTTCGACCACTTCTGGGTGAGTCGGAGATGTCGCAGCATGATCTAAGTAAATGCGTTCCATTAAATCTCCTTCTTTCCAAATCGTTTCACAAGGAATTAAATGTAAAACATATAGCCCCCGTGATTTTCTTCCTCATAACGTACTAAATCTTCTAAAGTTGTACTATCTAATACTTCTTGCACCGCATCACGAACACGCATCCATAATTGGCGTTGTGCTGGTTCTTCTTCTTCTATCATTTCTACAACACTAATTGGCCCCTCTAGTACACGGATTACATCTCCTGCTGTAATGTTGACTGGCTGATCAGATAATACATATCCGCCATATGCCCCGCGCGTACTCTTTACAAGACGAGCGTTACGAAGTGGTGAAATTAATTGCTCTAAATAATGCTCAGATAGGTCATGTGCCTGCGCAATTGATTTTAATGAAATTGGACCTTCACCAAACTTTTTTGCAAGGTCGATCATAATTGTTAAGCCGTAGCGGCCTTTCGTTGAAATCTTCATCTATTTGCACCTCATTTCAAATTTTCACTTCTATTGGTTATATCTTATTTATAAAAGAACACAATTTAAAATCCTATGAAATTATAGCATAATATAGTATTATAAGAAATTTCAACTTGTGTATCAAAATGATAACATAAAATCACATTGAAAAACTCGGAAATTATTACAATTGAAAGAAAAATGAAAATATTAATGTTCATCTTTCCCACAAAACAGCATCCTATTTCAAATTCCACTAAAAAAAATGATACGATAGAATGAGATTATATATTAAGGGAGACGGTAAAAATGAAACAACCACTCGCACATCGAATGCGCCCTACAAATATTCAAGAAATTATTGGACAACAGCATTTAGTTGGTGAAGGAAAGATTTTATGGCGAATGGTCCAAGCAAATCATTTTCAATCTATGATTTTATACGGTCCTCCAGGTACAGGAAAAACATCAATAGCTAGCGCAATTGCGGGAAGTACTGGAACCCCGTTTCGCCTCTTAAACGCGGTTACTCATAATAAAAAAGATATGGAAGTTGTCGTACAAGAAGCGAAGATGCATCGACACCTCGTTTTAATTTTGGATGAAGTCCATAGGCTAGATAAAGCGAAGCAAGACTTTCTATTGCCCCATCTAGAAAGCGGGCTTCTTACTTTAATTGGTGCAACGACGAGTAATCCATTCCATGCGATAAACTCTGCTATCCGAAGCAGATGTCAAATCTTCGAGTTACACGCACTAACAGAAGATGATATTTTAATTGGTTTAAAACGAGCGCTTGAAGATAAAGAAAAAGGGCTTGGGGAATATGATGTAACTGTTACGGATGAAGCATTACATCACTTTGCAAATGCGTCAGGCGGTGATATGCGCTCAGCTTATAATGCACTTGAACTAGCAGTTTTATCTAGCTTTACAACTGACGACAAGGCAGCGGAAATTACACTTGAAATCGCAGAAGAATGCTTACAAAAAAAGAGCTTCGTTCACGACAAAGGTGGCGATGCTCACTATGACGTTTTATCTGCTTTTCAAAAATCAGTACGCGGAAGTGATGTGAACGCCGCACTTCATTATTTAGCACGTCTTATTGAAGCTGGTGACTTACAAAGCATCGGTAGACGTCTGCTTATTATGGCATATGAAGATATCGGACTTGCTAGCCCACAAGCTGGGCCACGTACACTGGCAGCAATTGAATCAGCTGAACGGGTCGGCTTCCCAGAGGCACGCATACCACTTGCAAATGCTGTTATTGAACTTTGTCTATCACCGAAATCAAATTCAGCCTATAAAGCACTCGATGCCGCACTACACGATTTACGTAATGGCCAAACAGGCGATATTCCAAGTCATTTAAAAGATAGTCATTATAAAGGAGCCGAATCGTTAGGAAGAGGCATCGGATACTTATATCCACACGATCAGCCAAACGGGTGGGTACAACAACAATACTTACCTGATAAAATTAAAAACAAGCAATATTATAAACCGAAAACGACAGGAAAATTTGAACAAGCACTTTCTACTGTTTATGAAAGATTACAAAGTTCGCATAAAACGAAGAATAAAGGGTAATATAAGCGAAAACGTCACCATTACGGAGGCTTCGCTTATGAAAACACGTCAAGATGCATGGACAAAAGAAGACGATCTCCTTTTAGCAGAAACTGTTTTACGACATATTCGCAGCGGAAGTACACAAATAAAAGCATTCGATGAAGTTGGCGATACATTAAACCGAACTTCAGCAGCTTGTGGCTTTAGATGGAATGCTGAAGTAAGACCATATTATGAAGATGCGGTGCAAATTGCAAAAAAACAACGTAAAGAATTAAAGCGTTCGGAAGCTAAAATAGAAAAAGAGCACTTCACACAAACTCGGCAGCTCGTAATCGATGCCGAGTTTTCAGAAGATATCGCCCCAAATAAACAAGATCTTACAATGCAAAATGTCATCTCATTTTTGCAAAACTTGGAGCACAATAACCCTTCACTCGCAAAGTTACAAACTGAAAATGACGTATTACAAAATCAGCTCACTTCCTTGAAAAAAACGAATAATGAACTTGAAGCAAAATTAGCTATTCTCACAAAAAAACAACAAGCAATCGAAGAAGATTATGCAATGCTTGTTAGAATTATGGATCGTGCTCGAAAACTTGTTTCGATCGAAGAACAAGAAGAGCAAATTGCTCCGATTTTCAAGACTGATCAAAATGGAAATTTAGATATTATATATTCAGCAGAAAACTAAAAACAGGGATGCCACTTTTTCAACTAAGTGACATCCTTGTTTATTTTCCCTTAGTGAAACAGCACCACCGTAAATGAAATTATATTAACGATTCGACATCGATATTTCTTTAAAACATACAAAAAGCATATATCCTAAACGATATATGCTTCCTTTTTATTCTTGCCCTACACGCTTCACTTCTACGTTTTTAATACGCTCACGTACAACGTGACTTGCCATAATTAAACCAGCCACAGATGGTACGAACGCATTTGAAGAAGGTGGTAATTTCGCTTTACGAATTTTTGCATTTTCGTCTGGTACGATTTCTTTACGTACTTCTTCACGAATTACGATTGGGTTTTCGTCAGAGAAGACAACTTTTACACCTTTTTTAATACCATCTTTACGAAGCTTCGTACGAATTACTTTCGCAATTGGATCTGTATGTGTTTTAGAAATGTCCGCAATACGGAAACGAGTTGGATCCATTTTATTTGCCGCACCCATACATGAGATAATTTTGATTTTACGACGTAAACATTGTTTAATTAAATGAATTTTGAACGTAATCGTATCAGATGCATCTACTACGAAATCTAAACCGTGTTTAAAGAACTCTTCATATGTTTCATCTGTATAAAACATCTCTAGTCCAATTACTTCACACTCTGGATTAATGTCTGCAATACGCTCTTTCATTAATTCTACTTTTGAACGTCCTACAGTAGATACTAACGCGTGAATTTGACGGTTTACGTTTGTAATATCTACAACATCTTTGTCAACTAATACAAGGCGTCCTACGCCAGAACGCGCTAACGCTTCTGCCGAAAATGACCCTACTCCGCCAATTCCTAAAATACCGACTGTACTATTTTTTAATATTTCAAGGCCTTCTTTTCCAAAGGCTAATTCATTACGTGAAAATTGATGTAACATTCAGCTCTACACTCCTATTACAAAAATGGTCTACCATGTATTCTAGCGTTTTTCCGACTATTTGTATAGAAAAAGTTATAGAATTCCTAAAAATACATATTCAAAGAGAAAAAATAAAATATAAGACCGCTAGCTGAACCAGAATTTTTTCTTACATATACACTTAAAAAGGAGGATTCAGAGGGCCGAGTAGATCGAGGCGCTGACGCCAGGAGGAGCGCAGTGTAGCTTTTTTACTACTTGAGCACCGGACTGGCTCTAAGCAACGATGAGATGCGACTGCCATCTAAACCGGAATTTTTAAACAACCTCTATAAAAAAAGCCTAGATGGGGTTAGTATAACCATCTAGACTCTATTCTTACTTCTCTTCTTTCACGTTCAACTTCAAGCTTAGCTCTTCAAGCTGAGCTTCTGCAACTGGGCTTGGCGCTTCTGTTAATAAGCAGCTTGCGCTTGCTGTTTTCGGGAATGCAATTGTATCACGAAGGTTAGTACGACCTGCAAGTAACATAACAAGACGGTCTAAACCTAATGCGATTCCACCATGTGGTGGTGTACCGTATTCGAATGCTTCTAATAAGAATCCGAATTGTTCTTGTGCTTCTTCTTGTGAGAATCCAAGTGCTTTGAACATTTTTTCTTGTACGTCACGCTCGTAAATACGAAGTGATCCACCACCAAGCTCATAACCGTTTAATACAAGGTCATATGCTTGTGCACGCGCTTTTTCTGGTGCTGTTTCTAATAATTCAACATCTTCACGGAATGGCATTGTGAATGGATGGTGAGCTGCGAAGTAACGATCTGCATCTTCATCGTACTCAAGAAGTGGCCAATCAGTTACCCATAGGAAGTTATATTTACTTTCGTCAATTAACTCAAGCTCTTTACCTAGTCGTAAACGAAGTGCACCTAAGCTATCTGCAACAACGCTCTTCTTATCTGCTACGAATAGTAATAAGTCGCCAGCATTAGCTTCTAATGTACTCATTAACACGTTTGCATCTTCTTCACCGAAGAATTTTGCAATCGGTCCTTTTAGGCCATCTTCTTCAACTTTAAGCCAAGCTAGACCTTTTGCACCGTATACTTTTGCGAATTCAGTTAATGCATCGATGTCTTTACGAGAGTATTTGCTTGCAGCACCTTTTGCATTAATTGCTTTTACTTGTCCGCCGCTTTCTACCGCACTTGTAAATACTTTAAATCCACAATCTGCTGCAAATTCAGATAGGTCTGTTAGTTCCATTTCAAAGCGTGTATCTGGCTTATCAGAACCGTAGCGAGCCATTGCATCAGCATATTTCATACGAGGGAATGGTGCACTAACTTCTACACCTTTTGCATCCTTCATGACTTTCGTCATCATACGCTCCATCATTTCTAAAATTTCATCTTGTGTTAAGAATGATGCCTCGATATCGATTTGCGTGAATTCTGGTTGACGGTCCGCACGTAAATCTTCGTCACGGAAACAACGTGCTACTTGATAGTAACGCTCAAATCCGCCGACCATAAGAAGCTGTTTAAATAATTGTGGTGACTGTGGTAATGCATAGAATTCACCGTCATGTACACGGCTTGGTACTAAATAGTCACGAGCTCCTTCTGGTGTGCTCTTCGTTAAAATTGGAGTTTCAACTTCTAAGAAGTCTTCTGTATCTAAGAAGTTACGGATTGTTTTCGTTACGTCGTGACGCATTTTGAATGTGTTAAACATTACAGGACGACGTAAGTCTAAGTAACGATATTTTAAGCGTACATCTTCTGATGCATCTGTATCATCAGCAATAATTATTGGCGTTGTTTTCGCTGCGTTTAATACGTTTACTTTCGTTGCTTGTACTTCAATACGGCCAGTTGCCATATTGTCATTAATTGCGCCTTCACCACGTTCAACAACTGTACCTTCTACGTGTAATACGTATTCGCTACGAATCGTTTCTGCTACTTCTAACGCTTCTTTTGATGTTTCTGGGTTAAATACAACTTGCACGATACCTGTACGGTCACGTAAATCGATGAAGATTAATCCACCTAAGTCACGACGTTTTTGTACCCAACCTTTTAATTGAACTGTTTGTCCAACAGCTTCTACTGTTACTTTTCCGCATGCATGTGTTCTTTCAGCCACTGTAAGTTCCCCCTATATTAATTTCTCTGCTACGTATGAAGCAAATACATCTAACGCTACTTCTTCTTGTCCGCCTGTTGCCATATCTTTTAAGTTAATGATGCCTTTATCTAGCTCATCTTCCCCTAATACAGCTACGTATTTCGCATTTAAACGATCTGCAGATTTAAATTGTGCTTTCATTTTGCGATCTAAATAATCTTTTTCAACTGATAGTCCAGCTTTACGAAGATCAAACGCAATTTTCGCAGCATGGTCTTTCGCTTTTTCACCAAGTGCTACAACGTAACAATCAATACTATGTTCAATTGGTAACTCAATATTTTCAGCTTTCAGCGCCATAATTAAACGCTCAATACTCATCGCAAAACCGATACCTGGCATTTCCGGTCCACCGATTTCTTGTACAAGTCCGTTATAACGGCCACCGCCACTTAATGTTGTGATAGCACCGAAACCTTCTGCCTCACTCATAATTTCAAAAACAGTGTGTTGGTAGTAGTCTAAACCACGTACTAAATTCGGATCTTTCTCAAATGGAACATCCATCATCGTTAGTAGTTCTTGTACTTTGTCGTAGTATACTGCTGAATCTTCATTTAAGTATTCTGTAATAGATGGTGCTGTGCTCATTAATTCATGATTACGGTCCTTCTTACAGTCTAAAATACGAAGAGGGTTCTTTTCTAAGCGAGATTGACAATCAGAACAGAATTCTCCGATGCGCGGCTCAAAATGAGCAATTAATGCATCGCGGTGCGCTTGACGGCTCGCTGCATCACCTAAGCTGTTTAATACAACTTTAATATTTTTTAAGCCCATGCCGCGGTAAAACTCTACAGCAAGTGCAATTACTTCCGCATCAATTGCAGGGTCGTTACTACCGATTGCTTCAATACCGAATTGTACGAATTGACGATAGCGACCTGCTTGTGGTCTTTCGTAACGGAACATTTGACCGATATAGTATAATTTCGTTGGTTGTGTTGCATCACCGAACATTTTGTTTTCAACGTAAGAACGTACAACAGGTGCAGTACCTTCTGGACGTAATGTTAAACTACGCTCTCCACGATCTTGGAATGAGTACATTTCTTTTTGTACGATATCTGTCGTATCACCAACACCACGTAAAAATAGCTCAGTGTGTTCAAAAATTGGTGTGCGAATTTCTTTATAATTGTAACGACGGCAAATTTCGCGTGCTTGCCCTTCGATATACTGCCATAACTCAACGCTACCCGGAAGGATATCTTGCGTTCCGCGTGGGATTTGAATAGACATATTCAGTTCCTCCTCAAATTGTTTTAATCTTAATAAAAATAAAAAAACTCCCGTCTCTACTGTTTAAACAGTAGGGACGAGAGTATTATACCCGTGGTGCCACCCTAATTGAAGCACGTATGCTTCCACTTTTTTAATAACGCTTAAATTTGCGTTCATCTCTACTAAGCATATATGCTGTTCAAGTTGAAACCTACAGAGTGTCATTCAATCAGTCATCATGTAGAAATGTTTTCAGCCTAAGACATTTCTTCTCTTTCCATGTGTATCTCATTTACTCTTCTCTATCAACGGTTATATTCATATGTAAATATAAAATTACTATACGTTTGTTGAGTAGGATTGTCAAGTGCTCTAAGAGCGTTCAATCTGCTTCTTTAGGCGCTTTACATCTTGTAGTGAAATCCCAAACTCAGAAGCAAGCTCCATTGAAGTATTATTTTGTTCTTTTGAAATAAAATCATGTAAATTTACGTTAAATAGTTGATTAGCACCATTTGTAACAGAATGCCCTTTTTCATTCATACGCATACGTATATCCCTCACATTCAATATGGATGTTTTACTTTTTATTGTTCCATATTGATGAGATAGTTATACATAACCGAAACAGCTATTGATTCTAAATAAACATAAGAATGCGATTAACAATAATAACGGTAGCCAATCCACTCGCAAGTAAAGGGTGCTTCAAATGATACAACGCTGCAACACCTACTCCAAATACGATAATTTCTAACAGTACATGTAATATACCTTGCACTTCCCACTCTGCGTGTGGAGCTCCAAATAACCCCCATATGACAGCAACAACAATCGGAAGAATAATAGCCAGTGTAATTTTTATGGCTGGGATTTCTCCTACTCGAAATCCCCAGTATCCAACACTCCCAAGAATGCATAACTCCAGCATAAAACGTAAAGCTATATTGAATTCTTGAAGCATGCTACACCTTCTTTTCCTTTTATTCCTCTTCAAATTAATCCTATTGTAACTACACAAAACATACCACAATGTATAAAAAAAGAGAGGATCCTATAATCCTCTCTTCCCCGGCAACACTATTTACTTTCTACAATTAAGGTCACCGGACCATCATTGATTAAAGAAACATCCATCATTGCTCCGAACTGTCCTGTCTCCACATGTAGTCCTTGTTTACGAACTTCTTCATTAAAGAAATCATATAAACGCTCTGCGTATTCAGGTTTCGCAGCATCCATAAAGTTTGGACGTCTTCCCTTGCGGCAATCTCCGTATAATGTGAATTGCGAAATAGATAGAACTTGTCCTTCTACATCAAGTACAGAGTGGTTCATCTTTCCGCTCTCATCTTCAAAAATACGCAAGTTTGCAATTTTTTCAGCGATGTAAGTTGCATCTTTTTCTGTATCTTCATGCGTAATGCCAACTAGTAGTGTTAAACCGAATGGAATTTGTCCTACAATCTCACCATCTACTGTGACAGACGCTTCTTTTGATCGTTGTAAAACAACTCTCATCTTTTATACACTCCCTATTAATGCATCATGCGTCGTACTGCATAAATTTCTGGAACACGTTTAATGCGCTCTACTACTTTCTTCAAGTGCTGTAAGTTTCGAATAGAAATTGACATGTTAATCGTTGCCATCTTATTACGATCACTTCTACCAGAAACAGCTGAAATGTACGTTTTCGTCTCCGTAACAGCTTGCAATACTTCATTTAATAAACCACGGCGATCGTAACCTGAAATCTCAATATCAACATTGTATTCAATTTCTTTTTCAGGGCTACCTTCCCACTCTACTTCTAATAAGCGCTCTACAGCTTCTTCTGTATGGACATTTACACAATCACGACGGTGAATCGATACACCTCGGCCTTTCGTAATATACCCAACAATATCATCGCCCGGAACTGGGTTACAGCATTTTGACAAGCGAATCAATAAATTGTCAGCACCGCTTACCTTTACACCAGAATCCCATTTTCGAATTTTCATCGGTTTACGAACTTCTTTAACTTCAACGATTTCTTCTTCTTCACGTTGCTTACGGAACTTGTCCGTTAGTCGCGTAACAATTTGCGACGCTGTAATTCCGCTATATCCAACTGCTGCAAACATATCTTCTTCATTTGCAAAATTGAACTTCTCAGCAACACGTTTTAAATTGTCAGGAGCTAACACTTCTTTCATCTCATACTCTAGACCACGTACTTCTTTTTCAACAAGTTCACGGCCTTTTTCAATATTTTCGTCTCTACGTTGTTTCTTAAAGAATTGACGTATTTTATTTTTCGCATGAGATGTTTGAGCAAGTTTCACCCAATCTTGACTTGGGCCATACGAATGTTTCGATGTTAAAATTTCAATGATGTCACCCGTTTTTAATTTATAATCAAGGGTCACCATTTTCCCATTTACTTTTGCACCAATTGTTTTATTCCCGATCTCTGAATGGACACGATACGAAAAGTCAATTGGAACAGATCCAAGTGGTAATTCCATTACATCGCCTTTCGGTGTGAAGACGAATACCATGTCAGAGAACAAATCAATTTTTAATGATTCCATAAACTCTTCTGCATTAGAAGCTTCATTTTGCCATTCTAATATTTGACGGAACCAAGTTAGTTTCTTCTCTAATGTACCAGTTGTTTCTGCTGTTTTCCCTTCTTTATACGCCCAGTGTGCCGCGATACCGAATTCTGCAATTTCGTGCATTTCTTTCGTACGAATTTGCACTTCTAGCGGATCACCTTTCGGTCCAATTACAGTTGTATGAAGAGATTGATATAGATTTGCTTTCGGCATTGCAATATAATCTTTAAAACGACCTGGCATTGGCTTCCAGCACGTATGAATAATTCCAAGCACCGCGTAACAATCTTTAATACTATTTACAACGACACGTACAGCTAATAAATCGTAAATTTCATTGAACTGTTTATTTTGCAATGCCATTTTACGATAAATACTGTAAATATGTTTTGGTCTTCCAGAAATCTCAGGTTGAATTGAAACTTCTTTTAATTTCTCACGAATACCAGTCATTACTTCATCTAAATATTCTTCACGCTCTGCACGTTTACGCTTCATTAAATTTACAATACGATAATATTGCTGTGGGTTTAAATAGCGGAGTGACGTATCCTCTAACTCCCATTTAATAGTACTAATTCCGAGTCTATGTGCTAAAGGTGCAAAGATTTCTAACGTTTCATTCGCAATGCGACGCTGCTTCTCTTGAGGCAAATGTTTCAATGTACGCATATTATGAAGACGATCAGCTAGTTTAATTAAAATAACTCGAATATCTTGAGCCATTGCGATAAACATTTTGCGATGGTTTTCTGCTTGTTGCTGCTCATGAGATTTATATTTAATCTTTCCGAGCTTTGTAACACCATCGACAAGCATAGCAATTTCTTTATTAAACTCCCGTTCAATATCTTCTAGTGTAATTTCTGTATCTTCCACTACATCATGCAAGAAACCTGCCGATACTGTAGCTGGATCCATGTGTAAATCAACTAAAATACCTGCAACTTGAATTGGGTGAATAATATATGGCTCACCCGATTTTCTATATTGTTCGCTATGTGCATCGCGCGCATATTCATAGGCACGTGCCACTAGCTCAATATCTTCATCCGCTAAATATTGACTTGCTTTCTCGAGTACCTGTTCAGCTGTTAGTACTTGCTCATTTGCCATCGAATCACCTTTTATTGAAAATTGACTTTATCTTTATTAAGTAGAATAAATTATATTCTATCATTATAACCCAATGATTGTGAATTGTGAAAAGGAAAAGATTTTACTGACATTTCACCATGTTTTTTTGTTCAATTATACAAAAGTACCCGCTCCTCTCCAAGAGATTCACGGGTACTTTTTTATCACCGTAGTTTCACCTATATAATGATTAGTATTTTTCTAATACTAATACATCGTAACCATCTAACATTTTACGACCATCTAAGTAAGTAAGCTCTACTAAGAATGCAATTCCTGCTACAACTCCGCCAAGTTCTTCAACTAGTTTAATTGTCGCTTCGATTGTTCCACCTGTAGCTAATAGATCATCTGTAATTAATACACGTTGACCTGGCTTAATTGCATCTTTATGGATTGTTAAAACATCTGTTCCATATTCTTTACCGTAGTCAACTGTAATTACTTCACGTGGTAATTTTCCTAATTTACGAACTGGTGCAAAACCTACTTCTAATGCATAAGAAACTGGGCAACCGATAATAAAACCACGCGCTTCTGGTCCTACTACAACATCAATGTCTCTTTTTTTTGCATACTCAACGATTGCATCTGTTGCTGCTTTATATGCTTTTCCGTCGTTCATTAAAGGTGTAATGTCTTTGAACACAATACCTTCTTTCGGATAATCTGGTACAATTGCGATATGTTTCTTGAAATCCATATTTCTGAATCCTCCTCAGATATAAAAGGTTTGTAAATACAAATCCTTTACCCTAACTGTTCTACTTATTTATGATTACGAATCGTTTCAAACCATGTATATAGTTGCTGATATGTGCTATAAACCAATTCTTTCTCTAATTGTAAGTGGTTCATTTTCTCACGATATGTGTTCGATTCAATTAAATCACGCTTTTGTTTTTTGTCTGCCATAAAAATGACACCGTCTTTTATTGTAACAAATTCTAACTCAAAAAACACCTGTGTCATGAAATTTACTGTATCTTTTGACCAACCTTTATGACGACACAGTTGTTCCCCATATTGCTTTAAAGAAAATGGTGTTTTTTGGCTTAAGAAAGAATAGTACCATTTAAAGTGTTCCCTCGTTGGGACTGTGCTAAATAAATGATTGTTCTCTTGATAAAATAGCGTGTAAATTCGAGATGGAAATCCTACTTTAAATAAATCACGCAATTCATCTGTTCCTTTCGGCAAATCGAGTAACACAATATATTGATCATCTAAATGCGTTACCTCTGATGCATGCACGAGCTGTTCTTTATAGCCTTCTAAAGAAAACTTATTCAATACCTCTTCAGAAAAATACACCATGGTTATTTTCTCTTTCGGAAGTTCTGCTAAATTTGCTTCTGCATTACGCATACTACGCCAGTCAAATAATTGCCATGCCTCTACAGCAATATCTTGCACCATTAATTGCGGCTTTTTAAAGTTATTCCATTCATTAATGGACACTTCTCCTACTACAGAAACTTTCGCAACTGGAGAGATTTCTTTCGCATAAGTACCAAATCCAAATCCAATCGTGTCCAGTGTTGCTTGTCCATCACGAAGAGCCATTTTTAAATGCGAACCATCAGATCCAATTGCACGGATACTTCCTAAGTCAGCATCTTTCACCGCAATACGCGGTTTCGGATTTCCTACGCCAAATGGCGCTAACTTTTGCATATCCTCAATCGCAGCAAGCGTTACATCCTCTACTTTACAAAATGCATCCACTGCTGTAATCGGAATAAAATCTTCTGCTGTTAAAATTACATCTGCTTGCTCATTTAACCTGCGTCTTAATTCATCCACATCATTCATATTAAGCGTCATTCCCGCCGCCATCGGATGACCTCCGAAATGCGGTAACAATTCACGGCAATCTGAAAGGTTTGCAAACAAATCAAATCCTGCAATACTACGAGCCGATCCCTTTGCTGTTTCTTTATGAGGATCAATGCTTAATACAATCGTCGGACGATAAAAACGTTCAACTAACTTAGAAGCGACAATTCCAATTACCCCTGGATTCCAACCTTCTTTTGCAAGGACTAATACTTTATTTTCTTCTGGCGGGAAATTATTTTCGACTTCAGCGATAGCTTCTTCAGTAATTTGCTTTACAATATCTTTTCGAAGTTTGTTCAGCTCATCAATTTCTTCAGCTAGCTCTTTCGCTTCCTCTGGATCTTCTGATAATAAAAGGTGTACAGCAGGTGTTGCATCTTCCAAACGACCAACTGCATTAATACGAGGTGCGAGTGCGAACCCGATGCTTTCTTCTGTAATTTCGCTTTGCGAAACGTTAGCAACTTTAAATAACGCCTTTAAACCGATATTCCGAGTCATTCGCATATGCTTCAGTCCACGCTGTACTAACAATCTATTTTCACCATGAAGCGATACTAAATCGGCTACCGTACCGATTACTGCAATTTCCAACAAATGCTCTGGCACACGGCCCAAAAGTGCATGTGCAACTTTAAATGCAACACCAACACCCGCTAAATAATGAAACGGATAAACACCGCCTTCTAATTTCGGGTGAATAATCGCAAGTGCCTCTGGTAATTCTGGTGGCGGCTCATGATGATCTGTAATAATAAGATCTATTCCAAGTTCCTTCGCTACCTTCGCTTCATGTACCGCTGCGATACCAGTATCGACAGTAATAATTAATGTGAACCCTGCACTGTGCGCCCAACGAAACGCTTCTTCATTTGGCCCATAGCCTTCAGTAAAACGATTTGGAATATAAAACTCTACTTCTGCACCTAATTCTTTGAGAGCAAGATATAACACAGTCGTACTACTTACTCCGTCCGCATCATAATCGCCAAATATTAATATTTGTTCTCCATGTTCAATAGCTTTTTTCACACGTTCTACAGTCCGATCCATTCCTTCAAGTAAAAATGGATCATGAAATTCTTGATCTGCTGTATTTAAAAAGTCTACAATCTTATCTTCTGTATTTAAGCCTCTGCCGAGAAATAATGAAGTCACAAGAGGTGATAGTTGCAATTTATTTGCTAATTCACTCACTAGTTCCTCATTATATTCTTTTTCTTTCCAACGCGTCTTCGGTTGTAACACGAAATCACCCCTTAACCTATCCATTATACAAGACAGATTAAGGGGTGACAATATAATGCAAACTACGATTCGATATCTATATAATTAAATATCCGTTATGTTCAATTTGGAGAATACGGATTAATATGTACAAAAACATTTTGTACGTTATCTTGTTTCATAAGTGTTTCTTTTACATGTTTTCCAATGCGGTGACCTTCTTCTACAGTGATATATGGATCTACAGATATTTTAATATCAACAATAACATAATGGCCATGTTCCCTTGCATATAAAGAGCCGATTTTTTTCACACCTTCCACTTGAAAAACTGCCTCCCTAAGCGGAACGACATCTTCTTCATGCAGAACATGATCGAGCGTTGCATGAATAGCTTCTGATCCAATACTCCACGCCATCTTAGCAACGAGAATTGAAACAAATAATCCCGCAATTGGATCGGCATATACAAGCCAATCCATACCTAACTTACCGCCGATAATAGCTGCACAAATGCCGATTAAAGCTGCAATTGAAGAAAACACATCCGAACGATGTTCATATGCATTTGCAATAATTGCATCACTATTTATTCTCTTCCCTAATCGATATTTATACTGAAACATCCCTTCTTTCACTACAATCGAAAGAATAACTGCAAAAATCGTAATTCCTTTTGGTGGTTCTAAATCTTGTGAAAAAGCTTTTATAGACGAAATCGCTATCTCTATTCCAACAATAAATAATAATACCGCAACAATAATCGCTGAAATCGATTCCGCTTTACCATGACCATACGGATGATCTTCATCAGGCGGTTGCTTTGCTGCTCGTAATCCAAAAAGTACAGCTAACGAGCCAATTACATCTGATCCAGAATGCACCGCATCCGCTAAAAGTGCCTTACTGTTTCCAATATAACCAATTACCGCTTTTACAATCGCTAATATAATATTACCAACGATTCCGACAATAGCACCAAACTCGGCCTGTTTAAAACGTTCATCTTTTTCCATAATTAAAATCCCTTCTTTTCTTAACCTCTCTTTTTATCCCGCTTTAACGAGCAGTAAGAATCCCGCTGATTAAAGTTTCACTTCATTGTAACAAAAATAAAGATAATATCACCACTTTTTTCCATTTATCTCCCCTTAAAAAGGCGCTACTTTATTGTGTCCGCAAACGAAAAAGAGATGCCTCATATAGAGACATCATCTTTTTATATGTTTTATTTTTTATACTTGTGGTTCAGATACTTCTTTCTCAACCTTCTTCTTGTTTTTGCCCTTTTTCAAACGGCGGTTTTCAAGCATTAACCAAATTTGAGAAGCAACGAAAATAGAAGAGTACGTACCTACAACTAATCCAATTAATAATGCAAGTGAGAAGTTACGCAGTGATTCACTACCAAAAATAAGTAGTGCGATTACTGGGAATAACACTGTTAACACGGTATTAATTGAACGACCAATTGTTTGACGAATACTTGCGTTTACGATTTCTTCTAGGTCTTTTATGTCGCGAACTCTTTTTTTCTGTTTGTATAACTCACGGTTTCTATCAAACGTAACAATCGAGTCATTGATAGAGTAACCAATAATCGTTAATACCGCAGCGATAAACGTTAAGTCTACCTCTATCTGGAAAAGACTAAACATAACAATCATAACGAATGCATCATGTAATAATGCGATTACTGCAGATACTGCGTACGTAAGACGGAAACGAATACTTACGTATAAAACGATTACTGCAGAAGCAATTAATACTGCGATAAATGCATTTCGTGCAATCTCTTTACCGATTGTCGGTGAAACTGTACTTACATTCGGATCTGTACCGTATTTATCGTGGAAGAATGTTTTTGTTTTCGCAATTTCATCTTTTGATAGAACACCTACTGTACGAACTGCGAAACCTTTATTATCATCTCCAGTCGGTACAATATCTTCTTCCTTCACATCGATGTTCAATTCTTTCAAATCTTTATGAACATTAGAAACAGTAGTTGCTTGTTTTGATTGCAAGTCGATACGTGTACCACTTGCAAAGTCAATACCAAGATTCATTTTGAAAATCGGTAATATAATTGCCCCAGCAATTACGACTGCAATTGAGAATAAGAAGAATTTATGACCGATATTTACGAAGTTAATACGATCAAACCTCGTCGGTGGATGTACTACACCTTTTGTTAATGGAATAATATCCTTTTCCTTAACACCAAAGTAAGATAGTTTCTTATCAAAGTAACGGCTCTTTACAAGTAAACCTAGTAAGAAACGAGTACCGAATACGTTCGTAATGAAACCAACTAAAATACTTACGATTAAACTTGTTGCGAATCCTTTCACAGAGCTATTACCGTAAGCGAATAATACACCAGCTGCTGCAATTGTTGTAATGTTCGCATCTAAAATTGTCGCTAATGAACGATGGTTACCAGCACGGAATGCTGACATCATCGACTTACCAATTTTAAGCTCTTCCTTCAATCTCTCGTACGTAATGATATTCGCATCAACTGCGATACCAACCCCGAGCACTAATGCCGCAATACCTGGTAACGTAAGAACTGCATGCATCCAGTTAAAGACAAGTAATGTAACGAAAATGTATAAACCTAACATAATAACCGCTACAAGTCCTGGTAAACGGTAGAATACAAGCATGAATAAGAAGATAATAGCAATACCGATCGCACTAGCGAAAATCGTTTGCTCTAATGCTTGTTGACCAAATTTCGCTCCAACAGATGTTGAATACATTTCTTTTAAATCAACAGGAAGTGCACCTGCATTTAATAAAGATGAAAGTTCTTTCGCACTTTCAACTGTAAAGTTTCCACCTACGATAGATACTTCAGCTTGGTTAAATACTTGGTTTACTGTTGCTGCTGATAAAAACTTTGGATTCGGTTTTGCAGATTCTGCTTTATATGAATCTTTTCCTTCTTCAAAATCAAGCCAAATTACCATTAAATTCGTTGGTGGTGGCATTTTTGAAATCTTTTCAGTTACTTCACGGAATTTTTCAGCGCTTTTTAGTGTAAGACCTACGCTCGCACGGCCTTGCTCATCAAATGTTTGCTTCGCTCCGCCGCCTTTTAAATCCGTTCCGTCCATAAGCAGGTTATCATCCACATCACGGAATGTTAGTTTCGCTTGTGTTGATAACATTTCACGTGCTTTTTGCTGATCTTGTACACCAGCAAGCTGTACACGAATTCGATCTTCCCCTTCGATTTGAATGTTCGGCTCACTTACACCAAGAACATTGACACGATTTTCAAGAGCACCTACTGTACTTACAAGTGCATCACGATCGATTTTATCACCTTTTTTGGCTGGTTTTACTTCATACAGAATTTCAAAACCACCGCGAAGGTCTAGTCCTAGACTAATTCCTTTTGCTATGTCTTTTCCTGCCGCACCAATTACTCCACCAATTAATAAAACGATGAGGAAAAAGGCGGCAATTCTTGTACCACGCTTTGCCATATGTACCCTCTTTCTGCTACTAACACTTTCAATAAATCTCTTACGATTCACTTTTGCACGTGTGCATACGCCTAGTTAGTAGACTTACTTTCTATAAAATACATGTATTTTTGCTAGTTCATCACTAGCTGTGTCGGTAAGCTTTTCACAATACCTACACTTTCATTATTTATTTTTTCTCTTCACTACCTCCTTTATATATAATCTTAGACATAATTAATTCCTCTTTATCAATACCTATCATTATACTGCAAAAGGAAGAACAAACCAATTGCAGTCGGTTATTTATTTTCATATTCATCAAACGACCAAAGTGGCGCTTGATATGCTTCTACAGTTAAATAAGTCATATATTCATTAGCACTTACTCTTAATACATCATTTACTAACTCATATAACCTAACATCACTGTCTATCTTTTTCCACTTTTTCACCTTGAGAAACTTCCAAATATCATTATCTGTCACTCTGTCATAACCAAACATGTGAAACTCTTCTACTTTACTTTCTAAAACGACTTGTAACTGTCCGCGGTATGATTCTACCAAAGCCTCTTTATCCACCATATATAACATCTCCTTCTTATTTCAGCACGAAAAGTCGCTTTTAATCCCGCTCTAATGGACAGTAATAACTTCTTTCAAGAGTACCATTCATACTTCACTCTCTTAAATGCTTGTCATTCTTGTCTCATACGTGCATATAAATTATTGTAAATCATTCCATTGATTTTGAGAAGGTAGGAGAAGAGTATGACGAGACAAAGCTTTTTAAAAGGTGCATTTATTTTAATGATAGCCGGCTTTATTACAAAAATCCTTGGATTTATTAACCGCATTGTAATGGCACGTATTTTAGGAGAAGAAGGCGTTGGCCTTTATATGATGGCTGTCCCCACCTTCATTTTAGCAATAACATTAACACAAATTGGCCTTCCTGTTGCAATCGCAAAATTTGTAGCAGAAGCGGAAGCAGTGAACGATAAGCAAAGAGTTAAAAAAATATTAACTGTCTCGCTAGCCGTTACATCCATTATTAGTATCATTTTAACAATTGGGATTATGCTACTCACACCTATTTTAGCAAAAACATTATTAACAGATGAAAGAACTTACTATCCATTAATGGCTATTTTACCTGTCGTCCCTGTTATTGCAGTTTCTTCCGTTTTACGTGGTTATTTCCAAGGGAAACAAAATATGAAGCCGAGCGCTTATGCTCAAGTCATAGAACAAGTTGTCCGCATTACAATTATCGCTGTATGCATTCAGTTATTTTTACCTTACGGCGTAGAATATGCTGCAGCCGGTGCCATGCTATCAGCTGTTCTGGGCGAAGTTGCATCTTTATTATTTTTACTTACTTTATTCCAACGCGAAAAACATTTATCTATACGCTCTGGATTTTTCACTACTGTAAAGGAGAGCAAAAATACGTTTTATTCCCTTATGGACATTGCTTTACCAACTACAGGAAGCCGTTTAATTGGTTCCGTTTCTTATTTCTTTGAACCTATCGTCGTTATGCAAAGCTTAGCGATCGCCGGCGTTGCTGCATCTGTCGCAACTCAGCAATACGGTATGTTAAACGGATATGCGTTCCCGCTTCTATCACTGCCAGCCTTTATTACATATGCTCTTTCTACAGCACTCGTCCCATCAATTAGCGAGGCAATGGCAAAGAGACAACACAAATTAGTGGAACACCGATTACAACAAGCACTTCGGATCTCCTTAATAACCGGCGGATGGTCAGTCGTTATATTATATGTATTTGCTTCTCCAGTTTTAACTCTCATGTACGGATCAGACAACGCGGTCGCTTTCATCCAGCTTCTTGCACCTTGCTTTTTATTTCATTATTTCCAAAGTCCCCTTACGTCTGTGTTGCAAGCTTTAAACTTAGCACGCGCTGCTATGATGAACACCTTTATTGGCGCTATCGTAAAATTAATCGTTATTTTTGCACTCGCTTCACGCCCAGAGTTCCAAATGATGGGGGTTGCCCTCGCCATCGCAGCGAATATAGTAACCGTAACATTCCTTCACTACGCCACTGTTTTAAAGAAAATTGCATTTACCATCTACGCAAAAGACTATATTTTCGGTGGAATTGCTATCGGGATTGCTGGTACCTTCGGTTTTTATCTTCATAAGCATATTGTTTTTTCTCATTCACTTGGCGTACAAACGTTATGGGAAATCACCTTAACAACAATCGTTTATATCATTCTCCTCTTCGTTTTCAAACTCATTCGAAAAGAAGAATTAAGTCGTCTCCCTATCATTCGTAAACTTTCATTTTTGAAATAAGCGGGCTTGCCATTCAAAATGGTAAGCCTCTAATTTTCTTTCAAATCAACAAAAAATTGTCCATTTTGAAAACTACAATATACAATCTGTTTCACATCTTTATAACCTAAGTTATTCAATTTCTCAATGAGCCACTCATTTGTATGCTCAATCATTTGCAAATGATTAGATTGAATTTCTCCATCAATAATTAGCGGGAGTGTAAAGATTGGTGTATCATTTTTGCTCTTTTTACTTTTTTGTTTTTGAAAGACAGATAACTTTCCAGATGGTTCTAAAATAGCGTATTCTACATCACGTACATCTCCGATTCCTTGCTCACGTAGTTGCATCAATAAATCATCTATGTTATATCGCTGCTTCCGCATCTTTTTTTCATCAATTTTACCCGCATTCACAAGAATCGCAGGCTCTCCTTCTATTAAATGCCGAAAACGCTGGAACTTTAAAGAAATGATCGACAAAATGATTTGTATACACATTAGAAAAATCATTGGAACTAATTGATGCCAAAGTGATTTATCTGTATTTTCAATTGCCACTACAGCCATTTCACCGAGCATAATGAATACAACCAAATCTAATACACTTAATTCTCCAATTTCACGTTTACCCATAAGACGAAAAATAATTAATATGATTGTATACAAAAGCATTGTTCGTCCGATTATTGATACCCATTCCATTTCTGCACCCCCTTTTTTTTACTTATAGGCTCCCCTACAAAAAAGAAACTAGTCTAACTTAAACAAAATGAAAATATGCTTGTATTAAAAAGGGGGAATGCATAATGGATGGAACGAAAAAATTATCGAGCGCAATCGGCTTCGGTATTATTACCCTATTAATCCTCGCCTCTATTACAAGTATGATCATGGCTCTTTTATTAAAATTTACGAATATTAATGAAGGGACATTAGTAATTACTATTTTTATAATAGCCCTTCTATCTATGCTTATGTCTGGATTTATTGCTGGTAAAAAGGCACAAGGAAAAGGTTGGTTAGTAGGTTTCACTACAGGACTCACATTCACTCTTCTCGTCTTTCTCGTTAACTATTTAGGCTTCTCTCAAACTTTATCGAACTCACAGTTACTCTACCAATTAGCATTAATGGGTGCGAGTACACTCGGAGGCATTTTCGGTGTAAATATGTCAAAACAAAACAATTAAAAAAAGGCCCTGCACATTTCATGCAGGGCCTTCATCATTAGTTTTTCACAACTTCACGAATCGCATTACGATCGAAAGTTAAGTGTGAACCACCAGATTTAACAACGATTTTCGTTTCGTCTACTGATTCGATTGTACCGTGTAAACCACCGATTGTTACGATAGCATCACCTTTTGACAACTCATTTTGCATTTGAGCTACTGCTTTTTGACGCTTTTGTTGCGGGCGAATTAATAAGAAATAGAAAATCGCAAACATCGCAACGATCATAATGATATTCATCATACCTGGATTCATCTTTTGTTCCTCCTTTTAAATTATGTATTAGAAGTTTTTAGCATTCGGTTTATTAAAGCCATACTGTTCAAAGAACTCTTCGCGGAAATCGCCAAGACGGTCTTCACGAATAGCTTGTCTCACCTGCTCCATTAAGTTTAACAGAAAATGAAGGTTGTGATAAGACGTTAAACGAATTCCGAACGTTTCATCGCATTTCATTAAGTGACGAATGTACGCACGAGAATAGTTTTTACATGTGTAGCAATCACAGTTCGGATCAAGCGGCCCGAAGTCTCTAGCGAATTTCGCGTTTTTCACAACTAGACGGCCTTCACTTGTCATACATGTACCATTTCGAGCGATACGAGTTGGAAGTACACAGTCAAACATATCAACACCGCGAATCGCACCATCAATTAACGAGTCAGGAGAACCTACACCCATTAAGTAACGTGGTTTATCATCAGGAAGAAGTGGTGTTGTAAACTCAAGAACACGATTCATAATATCCTTCGGTTCACCAACGGATAGACCGCCTATAGCATAGCCAGGGAAGTCCATTGAAACAAGATCTTTCGCACTTTGGCGACGAAGTTCTTCAAACTCCCCGCCCTGCACAATACCGAATAAACCTTGATCTTGTGGACGTTCATGTGCCTTTAGACAACGCTCTGCCCAGCGGCTTGTACGCTCTACAGACTTCTTCATGTATTCAAAAGTAGCAGGGAACGGTGGACACTCATCAAATGCCATCATGATATCTGAACCTAATGCATTTTGGATTTCCATCGCTTTTTCTGGTGATAAGAATAATTTATCTCCGTTTAAGTGGTTACGGAAGTGAACACCTTCCTCTTCGATACGGCGGAAGTCACTTAAACTAAATACTTGGAAACCACCAGAATCTGTTAAAATTGCACGATCCCAGTTCATAAATTTATGCAAACCGCCTGCTTCGCGTACAATTTCATGACCTGGACGTAACCATAAGTGATACGTATTACTTAAGATAATACCCGAATCCATTGCCTTTAATTCTTCTGGTGACATCGTTTTAACTGTTGCAAGTGTACCAACTGGCATAAATGTTGGTGTATCAAATGAACCGTGTGGCGTATGTACTCGACCTAAACGCGCACCCGTTTGTTTACAAGTTTTAATAAATTCATAACGAATTGCTGTCATAATTTACTCCTTTTATTTGTTTCTCATTTTAGCGTGAGATGCAACGAACATCGCATCACCGAAGCTAAAGAAACGATATTTTTCTTTTACTGCTTCATTATAAGCATGAAGTACATTATCTCTATTTGCAAATGCACTTACAAGCATAATTAATGTTGATTTCGGCAAATGGAAGTTTGTAATTAAACCATCAATTGCTTTAAATTCATATCCTGGGTACATAAAAATATCTGTCCAGCCAGAAGCGGCGCAAAGCTTACCACTATAATCTGTCGCAATCGTTTCTAACGTACGAGTTGATGTCGTACCTACTGTAATAATACGTCCGCCATTCTCTTTTACGCGGTTTAATAACGCAGCTGTCTCTTCAGACATATGGTAATACTCTGCGTGCATATGATGCTCTTCAATCGTATCTGCAGAAACTGGTCTAAATGTTCCAAGTCCTACATGGAGTGTAATGAACGCTAACCCAACGCCTTTTTGCTTCAATTTCTCGAGTAACTCTTCTGTAAAGTGAAGTCCAGCTGTCGGTGCTGCTGCTGAACCTATTTCCTTCGCATATACCGTTTGATAACGATCGCGATCTTCTAGCGTTTCTTTAATATATGGAGGAAGTGGCATTTCTCCAAGCTCGTCTAAAATTTCATAAAAGATGCCGTCATATGAAAACTCAAGTTGACGCCCACCTTGATCTGCTGTTCCAATGCAAGTTGCTTTTAACTTTCCTTCACCAAAAGAGATGACAGTTCCTTCTTTTACACGCTTCGCTGGCTTTATAAGCGTTTCCCACTTATCGCCTTCTTCTTGTTTCAAAAGAAGCACTTCAATGTGTGCACCTGTATCTTCTTTCACACCGTGCAAGCGAGCAGGCATAACTTTCGTTTCATTTAAAACTAAGCAATCCCCCTCATGTAAGTAAGAAAGAATGTCCGTAAAATGTTTGTGCTCAATATCTCCTGTTTCACGGTCTAACATCATCAATCTTGATGTTTCACGCTCTTCAAGCGGAATTTGTGCAATGAGCTCTTCTGGTAAATGAAAATCAAACAAATTAATATCCATAACTGTATCCACCTATTTCTTATTTGAATCGATTTATTATATACATAATAAAAGATAATACAATACTTAACACAATACATGTAATGATAGGAAAATAAAAGGTAACGTTACCTTTTTTCACAAAAATATCGCCTGGAAGCCTTCCTATGAACTTCCAAGCTAATCCAGCAACAATGAGCAAAATACCAGCTGTAATAAGCAGCTTTGGCATCTCCGTCATACTTTTGGCATCTCCATTCCGAAATGCTCATATGCGAGCGGCGTTACGATCCGGCCTCTTGGCGTTCTTTGTAAAAAGCCAATTTGTAATAAATACGGCTCATACACATCTTCAATCGTATGCGATTCTTCCCCTATCGTTGCTGAAACAGTTTCTAATCCAACTGGACCACCGCGGAACTTTTCAATAATACCAAGCAGTAATTTATGATCGATATGATCAAGTCCTAATTTATCTACTTGCAATAGTTCTAACGCCATTTGTGTAATTTCCATCGCAATCGTTCCGTCACTGCGAACTTGTGCGAAGTCACGTACACGTCGTAATAGACGATTCGCAATACGAGGTGTACCACGGGCACGTCTTGCAATTTCTAATGCAGCTAACGAATCTATTTCAACTTCAAACACTTCTGCTGTACGTTCTACAATCGCAGAAAGCTGATCTACTGTATAGTACTCTAATCGTGAAAGTACACCAAAACGGTCACGAAGTGGTGCTGATAATGCACCTGCACGCGTCGTTGCCCCAACTAGCGTAAATGGAGGTAAGTCTAGACGTACAGAGCGAGCTGACGGTCCTTTCCCAATAACGATATCAAGGCAAAAGTCTTCCATCGCTGGGTATAACACTTCTTCAATAGATCTATGCAAACGATGAATTTCATCAATAAATAATACATCCCCAGGCTGAAGTGCTGTTAATACAGCCGCTAAATCTCCTGGTCTTTCAATTGCAGGACCTGACGTTGTTCGAATGTTAACACCCATTTCATTGGCAATAATATTCGCAAGCGTCGTTTTACCAAGTCCAGGTGGTCCATATAAAAGTACGTGATCTAACGTTTCTTCACGCATTTTCGCCGCTTCAATAAACACTTCTAAATTATGTTTCGCTTTATCTTGGCCAATATACTGACGGAGCGTCTGTGGCCGTAATGAATACTCTAAATCCGCATCTTCATATCCAGATTCCCCTGAAAGGAGACGTTCGTCCATTATACTCACCTCTTACCATTTAGTAAAAGACTAAGTGCCTTTTTGATATACTGATCCGTTGTAAGTGATTCTTTTAATAGTTCTGGTACAACGCGAGAAACTTCTCTCTCCGCGTAACCAAGTGCTCGTAGTGCTTCAAGCGCCTCATCAAGCTCAGTTGATGAACCTTTCTTCTGATCAAAACTTTCGACATCCGAGAACAGATCAACAAATGCATCTGGCACGACATCTGCTAGTTTTCCTTTTAAGTCTAAAATCATTTGGCGTGCTGTTTTCTTTCCGACACCTGGGAATTTCACTAAAAACTTCTCATCTTCATGTTCAATCGCTTGAACGACCTGTCCTGTTTGACCAGAAGCTAGAATTGCAAGAGCACCTTTTGGCCCAATCCCCGATACACCTAACAATTTTGTAAATAATAAACGCTCTTCACGTGTTTTAAATCCGTAAAGTGCCATAATATCTTCTCTCACATAATGATATGTATAGACACGAATTTCTTGCTTACTTCTTTGAAATACATACGGATTTGGTGTGAAAATTTGATAACCAATTCCATTATGATCAATTACGACATATTCCGGTCCTACATACTCCACGTAACCTGTAACATATTCAAACAAAATACGACCTCTCCCTCTCAAATCATGTATTCCATTTTAACATATTTAACAATAGAAAAGCGAGACTGCCCCAACAAATGTTCCCTGTTTACAATTTCCGTTTTTTTCTATTGACATAAATACAAAAAGAACATTACTATACAGGAGTCAATAATGATTATCAATATTAATTAAAGGGGTTACATCAGGATGAAACAAAAGCTATTTATTTTATTTACTATTATGCTAGTCGTTCTTTCTATTGTTGGCTGTTCTTCTCAAAAAGAAGAATCAAAAGCAAAAGAACAACCGAAAACGAAAGTTGTAAAACACGCTAAAGGGGAAGCTACAATTCCAGTAAATCCAAAGAGAATTGTTGACTTATCTGGATCAACAGAAGAGTTATTACTTCTTGGACACAAACCTGTTGGTACAGCAAACACATATAAAGATAAAATCCAAAACCACTTAACAGACAAACTAGACGGCGTAAAAGCAGTTGGCTGGTACTGGGCACCTAAAGTTGATTTAGAAGCTGTTACTGCTTTAAAACCCGACTTAATTATTTTAAACAATCGTCAATTGAAAATTTACGATCAATTAGAAAAGGTTGCACCAACTGTTGTTCTAGAAACAAATCTAGAAGACTGGCGCGGTAAGTTTAAAGAAGTAGGTAAACTATTTGACGAAGAAAAGAAAGCAGACAAATGGATTGCAGATTACGATAAAAAAGCAGATTCTTTATCTAAAAAAATTAAAGAGAAAACAAAAGATGAGAACTTTATGTTCGTTGCAGTTACACCACAAAACTTCCGTGTATACGGTAGCTTCGGATACGGTGACATCATCTTTAACGACTTAAAGCTTCCAGCAACAAAAGGTACAGATTTAAAACAAACGATGGCACAAGTATCACTAGAAGGTCTTGTTGCATTCCAGCCTGATCAAATGTTTATTGTAAACTTCGGCGGAGAAGCTGATAAAGTATACGAAGACTATAAAAACAGTGCGGTTTGGAAAGATAATAAAGCAGTAAAAAATAATCACGTATATGAAGTATCGAATGAAGTCTTCAATACGAAAGCATTCAATCCAATCGGAAAAGATATGCTAATTGATGAAATCGCAAAAGAGATTTTAGCTAAGAATAAATAAGAAAAAGCAGCTCACCCTGAGCTGCTTTTTTTCTTATTTTGCACTGCATACTGCTTCATTTTTTCGATTGTCTTCACAAAACCTTCTTTTGATTTTATGCGAATACCACGTTTCAATTCCGCACGCTCATAACTTTCAAGCTTTTTCATATCAATTTGAAAGAAGGAATGGATCGCGTTATCACTTTTCGGTACCCCTTTGAAAATTTGCAATATCCCTTCCTCTGAAACACCAAAATAACCGCTCGTTTTCAGTAAAGGAGAAATATCATCAACTTTCCTTTGTAATACGATTTGCACATCATCACGATCAACAAGTTGCCATTCTTTATATTGCTGCAAAAACTTTTCTAAATCCGCTACTTTTTCTGTCAGTATTTCCTCGCTTACTTCTCCATCAACATACATGCGCTCTAATAAAATTGTAACTTGAGGTTCTTTTTCTACTACTTCTGCCCTCACATCGGATCCATAAGCTAAGCAAAACATCATAACGAAAGCTTGCACTGCAATTAGTATCCATTTCATTTCCGTTCACCTCTTCTAGGCAAAATCATACTTTCATTTGTAGTTTTTCCGGAAATGGGGGTTTTATCCATATAAACAATCGCATTAAATTTCTAAGGAAAATAAAAAATGCAGATAAGAATTTATCCTATCTGCATGTATCATTTACTTTTATATAAAATGAAAGACGCCTGCAAAGCAGGCGTCTTGATGCGTTTACGGCGAGAGACCAGGCGACCACATTCGCGTGTTTAGCACTTAAGCATATCTCTCGTCTTACGTAAATTAGCTCATCGCTTTGCTAATATAACATTAACAAGGTAGAAGCGCAACATATTTCTAAATATATTTTTCTTCCTCTTTCAACCAATTGAAATTTATGTAAATTATAAATTGATTAATGTAATATATATGTTACAATTGGTATAACAGCGAAATCATAATAAACAGGAGATGGATATTGTGAAAAAAATAAAGGATGAACGTCTCATTCTTCAAACGTTAAAAAACATACGTATTGCCTTTCTTCTTCAATACATTGGTATAATCGGAATTTTAGGCTATATTGGATTCACTGAAGGAGCTAATCAAATTACGAAATCTCCATTATGGTTATTATTTATTCTTACAAGTATCTTATTTAGTTATTTACAGTTAAGTGTTTCAATCGATGTAGATGAAAGTGAAAAGGAAATAAAGTTAACTCCTTATTACAAACTTGTCTTACGCTCTTTTATTGTTGGGATTATCATAGCTATTATTTATATTATTTTCAGTCCAGAAAGACCTCTGTTTGAAGCCATTCTAACAGGTAGTATTTTCTTCATATGCTTTTTAGTTTCTTACTCCGTTAGTTATTTTATTAAAAAGCGTCGTTTACAAGACAAAGATGAATAAAGAGGAAGGGCTATCCCTTCCTCTTCGATTTGTTATCGTACTGTACCAGTCAGACCGTAACGAATGTCTCGGAACATATTTGTTATGTCACGATTAAAATCGTTTGTAGCTGTGCCGTTACGTAAACGCGTACTCATTGCATCGACACGAGTAAACATGTCATTTCTTACAGAAACATATACATTTCTATTTCCAACTTCATTCACAACAGCTTGACGAATTTCGTTCGCCATCGCTGTTTCATTCGTTGCTGTATTACGTGGTTTTACCGCAATCGCTACATCGTTTCCATATACAACTGTAGAAACTCGGTCTACGTTATTCATACGTTTCACACGATTCGTAATTTTCTCCGCAGTTTTACCATCATTGTTAATGTATGAATTGTTCATTGTAATATTACGAGTTGGATGCGGATTAGCAATTTGCCCATTGTAATTTACATCACGGTAATAATTATTATATCCTGTATCGTTACGACCGTTTCTATATGTTACATAATCTGTATAACGATCGTTACGCGCTACATTATCACGATACTGGTGTGTATCATTATAAGATGTACGCTCGTAATTATAGTTACGTCCATCCATCGCATTATTATCTTTCGGTGTACCACATGCAGCTAATGCACTGGTAACTAACAAAGAAGCAGCAATCACTTTTACTTTCGTATTCAATACAAAAACCCCCCTTGTTAGAATGAACTTCTCTTTCGAAAAGCTCCCTCTTATGATGAGTAACAGAGAAGGTTTTTACACTGTTAATATTTCACTAGGAATTTTCTAGCACTTAATGTAAATTCACCATATTTCTGACTATCATAAATACAAAAAAGGCGGGAATAACCCCACCTTTTTTAAACTTCCTCTTCGTCCTCTTCTTCCGAAACTGGTTCTCCAAATACATTTGGTGGGTCCGGCTGATAATACATAGTTCCTGGCTGCGGTGCATATGCTGGCTGAGTCGGTTGATAATATAAAGGATTGGCGTATTGTGGTCCACCCGGTTGCGGACTATATAACCTACTCTCTCCTCCGCATCCACAATCTTCTTCCCCTTGTACGAGTGGTGGCATATTATTATCCATTGGCATCATATTTGGATTTGGCATAGAAGTATATTGCGGCGCCATTTGATTGTATGGATTTTGTTGCTGATAATGCGGATATGGTGGCATCATTGGCTGTTGATACGGCATTTGATATGGCATCATGTTTGGTGGTTGGTTGTTATCCATTATCGGCATCATGTTCGGCATTTGATTGTTATCCATTATCGGCATCATGTTCGGCATTTGATTGTTATCCATTATTGGCATCATGTTTGGCATTTGGTTGTTATCCATTATTGGCATCATGTTCGGCATTTGATTGTTATCCATTATCGGCATCATGTTTGGCATTTGGTTGTTATCCATTATTGGCATCATGTTTGGCATTTGATTGTTATCCATTATCGGCATCATGTTTGGCATTTGGTTGTTATCCATTATTGGCATCATGTTCGGCATTTGATTGTTATCCATTATCGGCATCATGTTTGGCATTTGGTTGTTATCCATTATCGGCATCATGTTTGGCATTTGGTTGTTATCCATTATTGGCATCATGTTTGGCATTTGATTGTTATCCATTATTGGCATCATGTTTGGCATTTGATTGTTATCCATTATTGGCATCATGTCTGGCATTTGATTGTTATCCATTATTGGCATTATGTTTGGCATTTGATTGTTATCCATTATTGGCATTATGTTTGGCATTTGATTGTTATCCATTATTGGCATCATGTTTGACATTTGATTGTTATCCATTATTGGCATTATGTTTGGTGGTTGATTGTTGTTATCCATTATTGGCATTATGTTTGGTGGTTGGTTATTATCCAACATTGGCATTATGTTTGGCACTTGAATATTTGGCGGTATTACTTGTGGGATAACGACATTTTCTTTTGATACGTTCGGCGATACCATATTCCCTACATTTTCTTTCTTTACTTGTGGCGATACCATATTCCCTACATTTTCTTTCTTTACTTGCGGCGATACTATATTCCCTACGTTTTCTTTCTTTACTTGCGGCGATACTATATTCCCTACATTTTCTTTCTTTACTTGTGGCGATACTATATTCCCTACATTTTCTTTCTTTACTTGCGGCGATACTATATTCCCTACGTTTTCTTTCTTTACTTGCGGCGATACTATATTCCCTACATTTTCTTTCTTTATTTGCGGCGATACTATATTCCCTACATTTTCTTTCTTTATTTGCGGCGATACTATATTCCCTACATTTTCTTTCTTTACTTGTGGCGATACATTTCCTATATTCTCTTTTTTCGTTTGCGGAGAAATGACGTTGTTAGGCTTCATTTTATTAATTTGAGGAGCAATTAACTCGCTTCCCTTTTTTATTACGTCTGAAATTTTATATTCTTTTTTCGATTTAATTGGCGGTTGCGGCGGCTGCGGTAATACATTGATAGAAAATTTAGTATTTTCTTTCGTAGTAGGTTTTAGTTTTTCTACTTTCTCTACAACAGGTGGTTTTTGAATGACAGGTGGCTTTTCAACTGGCTTCTCTTTTTGAATCGGAATTTCTTTTTGCACTTCTTTTTGCGGCTGCACCTGTACTTCTTTTTGTGGTTTCACTTGCATTTCTTTTTGCGGCTGCACCTGTATTTCTTTTTGCGGTTTTACCTGCATTTCTTTTTGTGTTTGTTGCATAGCTGGCTCTTGTGTAATAGGTACTGATTGATACGTGATCTCATCTTCATCTTCTATTCCAAGTGGAGTTGGTGTTGATGCAAACTCTTTTTGCTGTACCTCTTTTACATATTGTTTCGGGGGCGCTGAACCCGATCCAGTCTGTTGTTTCACATGAACGCTATTCGATGGCACTTTAATTTTCATCCCTGGCATAATTAGGTCTGGATTGCTAAGCTGTGTATTTGTTTTTTTTAGCGTCTCAAAATCCACTCCGTACTTTTTTGCAATTTTCCAAAGGGTCTCCCCTTTTTGCACGATATGAATTTTCAAATTTTCCCCCTCCTGTATAACTTATCTATAAGTAAAAACACTTTGAAGTAACACTTTCTAAACAACATTAACTTCTTTTACTTTTATCACTTCTTCTATTTTCAATATGATTCGAAGTGGAATAAGCATAGAAAAACCGCAATGATTTCCTCAACACAATGTATGCCTATTTCATCCTTGTTATGATTATATGTACGAAAAAAAGCAACGGAAATCCCGCTGCTTTAAACACGCTCTAACATACGATTTAATGCAAGAACTGCCTCTTCTGTTACTTGATTCTCTACACGAATAACATTGATTTGTTCTCCTCTTTCTATGTTCTCAAGTGCCCATAATAGGTGAGGTAAATCAATTCGGTTCATTGTTAAACAAGGACACATAAACGGATTTAGCGAAATAATTTCTTTATCAGGATGTTGCTGAATAATTCGGTTCACTAAATTCATCTCTGTACCAATCGCCCACTTACTTCCCGCTGGAGCAGCTTCAATCATATCAATAATATATTTCGTTGATCCTGCATAGTCAGAAGCGGCAACAACTTCATAACAACATTCAGGGTGAACAATAATATTCATATCCGGATGATTTTTTCGCACATTTTCAATATTTTTCACAGTGAAGTTTTGATGAACAGAACAATGGCCTTTCCATAAAATCACTTGAATTTCTTCTATAGCTCCATCGTACTCTAATGAATCTGTATGCGGGTTCCACACTGCCATTTTTTCTAACGGAATACCTAAATCATACGCTGTATTTCTTCCTAAATGTTGGTCTGGTAAAAAGACGAGACGCTCTTTTTGTGTAAACGCCCAAGACACCATTTGTTTTGCGTTAGAAGAGGTTACTGTTGCCCCTCCATTACGACCACAAAACGCTTTGATTGCAGCTGTTGAATTTACATATGTTAATGGAATCATCGTATCCCCAAATAATTTCGTGAGCTCTTTCCACGCTCTTTCTGTTTGTTCAATATCTGCCATATCTGCCATAGAACAGCCGGCACGCATATCTGGTAAGATGACAATTTGATCATCTGTCGTTAACATATCTGCCGTTTCTGCCATAAAGTGCACACCACAAAACACAATATATTTTGCCTCTTTATTACTCGCTGCAACTTGCGCGAGTTGAAGTGAATCCCCTGCTGCATCTGAAAATTGCACCACTTCATCTTTTTGATAATGATGTCCGGGAATAAATAGTAATGCCCCCATTTTTTCTTTAATTTCACGGACACGCTCTTCCATCTCTAATGTAGACATCGTTTGATAGCGCTCTGGTAACATTACTTCGATTGGCTGAACTTTCTCTAAAATACCCATTTATGATTCTCCCCCTCTAAACCACTCTCATTAGGCCTCAATATTAAAACTAATATCAAGTGCTTTCACTGAATGTGTTAACGCTCCAAGTGAAATATAATCTACCCCTGTTTTTCCGTATTTTGATAAATCCTCAATTGTAATACCACCTGAAGCCTCCGTAACGATGGCACTTGGTACAATTTTTGAAAACTCACGAATCTCTTCTGGCGTACGATTATCGAACATAATAACATCTGCGCCGGCCTCTATCGCTTCTCTCACTTGCGCCCCTGTCTCTGTTTCGACTTCTACTTTCACCATATGTCCCAATCTTTCTTTCACCGATGTAACAGCTTTTGTAATCGAGCCAGCAAAAGCAATATGATTGTCTTTAATCATGACACCATCATATAAACCGAAGCGATGGTTAAATCCACCTCCGCACACTACCGCATATTTATCAAACATACGTAGTCCTGGCATCGTTTTTCTCGTATCACAAATGCGTGTATGACTGCTATCTAAAGCCAAGACCGCCTTACGTGTCATCGTCGCTATCCCGCTCATGCGCTGGATAACGTTTAATATAACGCGCTCTGCCGTTAATAATGATGCGATTGGACCTTGCACGGTTGCAATTATCTCTCCTTTTTCTACAAGATCCCCATCTTTTTTATGAAGCTCAACTTCAATTCTCTGATCAATTAATTTAAATCCTTCTTCAATTACTAGGCGTCCTACAAAGACCCCTGTATCCTTTACAAGAAACGTTCCTTTCGCAAGTGCATTATCGGGAAAGATAAGCTGAGATGTTACATCCCTTTCTCCTATATCTTCTAGAAAAAATCTATTTAATACTTCCTTAACTTTTAACGTATTCATAAAACCCCTCTTCCCCTTATTAAACAAGTTGTAGTTTTCTTCTCACTCGAATAATCTCTTTTCTTACTCTATTTCTTTCTGGATAATCAATGCGATAATGACCACCAATACTTTCTTCTCTTTGCAAAGCTGATACTGTGATAAGCTCACAAACTGTTAACATATTAATAAGCGTTATCTCTTCATTTGTCAGTGCATCGTATTGTAAGATCATATTTCGCACACCGTACCTACTAAACCATCTCTTAGCATATGATAAATTTTTCTCAGTTCGCACAATCCCAACATGCTTCATCATGTATTCTTGTATTTCTTCTTTCAACGGTAAATCATTAAGAGCTATAAAACTTTTCCCTCTCTCTTCCGTCACATTTTTTCTTTCCTCTGCTGGTTTAGCTAAAATGTGTTTTCCTATTCGTCTTCCAAACACAAGACCTTCTAATAATGAATTACTCGCCAATCTATTCGCACCATGAACTCCATTACACGCCACTTCACCGACCGCATATAAGTTTGGAATGGACGTCTCTCCGTCACAATCTGTCTTCACGCCGCCCATATGAAAATGAGCACCCGGTACGACTGGAATAAGGTTTCCTTTTAAATCAACGCCATTCTTTGTACATAATGATGAAACGGTCGGAAAACGTTGTTCAAAGTTTTGAATTGTTTCGATGTTTAAGTACACTGTTTCACCCGCAAGAAGTTGTTCATGAATCGCCCTTGCCACTACATCACGCGGTGCGAGATCTTTCCCAGGATGTATATCCATCATAAAACGCTGTCCTTTTGCATTTATAAGGACAGCTCCTTCACCACGGACTGCTTCAGAAACGAGACCACAACATCGCCCGTCCACGTATAACATTGTCGGATGAAATTGTACAAATTCTAAATCAACAAGTTTTCCCCCAGCTCGATATATCATCGCAAGTCCATCACCTGTAATTGTCTCATCATTCGATGTAAAGGCGTACAAACCACCAATTCCTCCTGATGCTAACACCGTATTATCAGCATAGTAACGCTTCAACTTCCCTTCACTATTTCGTGTTAAAGCTCCTATGCATTTATTATTTTCTATAATAAAATCGAGCACCATTTCATGCTCAACGACAGTAACGTTCGGAACTACTTCTTGTATTAAATGCTCTAATAGATTTTTACCAGTTGCATCTCCTCCCGCATGTAAAATACGCCGTTTTCGATGCGCTCCTTCTTTACCAAGGTGGAGCCCTTTTTCATCTCCATCAAATTTCATTCCATTTGTAATAAGCTTACTTATTTCTTTCTGCCCCTCTTCAACTAAATAACGAACTGCTTCTTCGTTGTTATAATGGCAACCTGCCACTAATGTATCTTCAAAATGCCCACTCGGATCGTCATATGTAGCAACAGCTGCTGCAATTCCTCCTTGAGCTAAATGTGTATTGTTATTACGTCCTGTTTTTTTTGTGATAACTATCACATTCTTTTCGTGACAAAGCTCTTTCGCAACACGAAGCGCTGCAACGCCACTTCCAATAATTAAGACATCTGCACTTGGCATAATTGTTGCCTCCTACTTTACACTTTTCAACTGTCTTGACACCTATATTTACATAGTTTTAAAATAATGACAAGAGTTTTTTTACAATTCTTATTTTCACTACCATTCTAAAAACGAAAACAAATGTCACTCTTACTGAAGAGAGGAAATTACATGATGATATATCTAGATTATGCAGCGACAACACCTATGAGCGAAGAAGCTTTAGAAACATATGTAGAAGCAGCAAAGAAATATTTCGGAAATGAACAAAGTTTACACGATATCGGCGGAAGCGCATCATCTTTATTACAAGTTTGTAGAGAAACATTTGCAGAAATGATTGGGGGTAAGGAACAAGGGGTATTCTTTACAAGCGGCGGTTCAGAATCTAACTATCTTGCGATTCAATCCCTTCTAAATGCTAGAAATGGAAAGCACATTATTACGACACCTATGGAACACGCATCGATTCGAAGTTATTTTCACTCCTTACAATCGCAAGGTTATACGATTACTGAGATTCCAGTTGATAAAAGCGGGATAATTCATTTAGTAGATTTAGAAGCAGCTATTACGGAAAATACTGTTCTAGCAAGTATACAGCATGGAAACTCTGAAATTGGGACCGTTCAAAACATTGCAGAGATCGGAGCACTTTTAAAAAAATACAATGTTTTATTTCATTCGGATTGTGTTCAAACATTTGGTAAACTTCCAATAGACGTTACAGCGATGGAGATTGATAGTCTCTCTGTTTCAGCCCATAAAATATACGGACCAAAAGGAGTTGGAGCTTGCTATATAAATCCGCAAGTTCGCTGGGAACAAATATTCCCTGGAACTTCTCATGAAAAAGGCTTTCGCCCTGGTACAGTAAACGTTCCTGGAATCGCTGCTTTTTTAACAGCCGCAGAGCATATATTAAAGAATCAAAAGGAAGAGAGCTTTCGTTTTAAACAATTAAGATCTTATTTTTTAGAGCAATTACAAACACTTCCTCTAGAAATTGAAGTGAAAGGACATTCTACTTCTTGTTTACCACATATTATTGGGGTTACAATAAAAGGAATAGAAGGTCAGTATACAATGTTAGAATGTAACCGTCATGGTATAGCCATTTCAACTGGAAGTGCTTGTCAAGTCGGTAAACAAGACCCTTCAAAAACAATGCTTGCAATTGGAAAAACGTATGAAGAGGCAAAACAATATGTCCGCTTTTCTTTCGGACATCACACAACGAAAGAACAAATTGATACAACTATTCATGCACTACACACAATTGGAAATCAATTTTATAGAGGTGTTAAATCATTATGAAACAAAATGATCAAAAAAAGATTTTAGGCGAAGAAAGACGACAACTCATCCTCGAGTGGCTTCTTGCTGCAAATGAACCGTTATCGGGGAATGAGCTATCTAAAAAGACAAACGTAAGTAGGCAAGTTATCGTTCAAGACATTTCCTTACTAAAAGCACGAAATGAACCAATTATTGCAACTGCGCAAGGGTATTTATATTTAAAACCACAAACAAGACAACAAGCTTTTGAACGCGTAATCGTATGCCAACATAAACCGGCAGAAGTACGTCAAGAACTTACCATGTTAGTTGACCACGGCGTTACGATTAAAGACGTAAAAGTTGAGCATCCTGTATACGGTGACTTAACAGCATCGATTATGGTAAGTAATCGCTTTGATGTAGAGCAATATTTACAAAAAATCGAAAACACAAACGCTTCCTATCTTTCACAACTAACAGATGGTATTCACTTACATACAATCGAAGCAGATTCTAAAGAGAAGTTAGATGCTGCTTGTGAGGCACTAGATAAAGCTGGATTTCTCGTTTATTAATGTAAAGCACAGAGTTTTTTATCATACTCTGTGCTTTTATTTTGTAGATGTTATAATATTGTAAACAATTATAAAGGAGATCAAATATGGGAATTGAACTCGTTCACTTTAGCACCGGTAAACCGAAACAAATGAAATATAACGAAGATAAAGAAATGATAACAGGTATATGTAAGGAGCCTACAGAAGAAGCTTTCCTCTCAAAAGATGGCTTTCTTGGTGATGATGTAGCGGATTTAAAACATCACGGTGGACCTGACCGCGCTGTTTGTGTGTATCCATACGAACATTACGCACTATGGGAAGAAGAATTCCAAACAACACTTCCAGCTTCCACATTTGGCGAAAACATTACAGTAACCAATATGTTAGAGCGTGATGTTTGCATCGGAGATACATATCAATTAGGTGAGGCAATTATTCAAGTTACACAAGCGAGGGTACCCTGTAGCACAATTTCAAAACGCCTTGGTATTCCTGGCATATTACCACGCATTGTAGCAACTGGATATACTGGATACTTATGCCGAGTTCTACAAGAAGGTACTGTGCGTAAAGATTCTAAAATCACATTACTAGAGCGTCCATCAAATAATGTATCTGTTTTGTTCTCTAACGAAATTTATTTTCATAATAGAAAAGATAAAGATGGCATTGAGAAGGTTCTTGCTGTACAAGAACTAGCTGATATTTGGCGTAGTCAGTTAGAGGATCGTCTTGCGAAGTTAAAATAAAGAATCCCACCTTTTATAGGTGGGATTTTATTAATCTATCACACAGTATACTAACGAATGAAATTATATCGACGCAAAATCAAATATATCGAACGTAATTCTGATTATATCGACTTAACAACAAAATACTACAAAAATAGCCGCCTCGCTTCTTACAACCAATAAGAAGCATAACTCCCTAGAACAGTAACAGAAAAGCCGAGTGCTTCAAGTTCCATCGTTACGCCTGGCAACAATACGTCATCATATGCTTTATCTACGTCGATTAAGAAAAAGTAATTTCCAAGACCTGTTTTCATCGGACGCGATTCAATTTTTGATAAGTTTAATTTTCTCCATGCGAAAGCTGATAACACTTGATACAGCGCTCCTGCATAGTCAGCAGGTAACGTTATCATAAGCGTCGTTTTCTCCCCGCGATTTTCTCCGTTATTTGGGAGCACTGCTTTCTTTTTCTTATGCAGAACAAGGAAACGCGTATGATTGTTTTTATGTGTATGAATATCACGCCTTACAATTGTTAATCCGTACTTTTCTGCCGCTGCTTCATTTGCAATGGCGGCAACTTTTTCTTCAGGATGTTCTTTCACATATTGCGCAGCAGCGCTTGTGGATGTCATATCTCGAACAGTTACTCCTTTTAATTCTTCATTTAAAAACTTATGGCACTGTGCAATGGCATGCGGATGAGAATGCACCGCATATACTTCATCCCACACTTCTGCATACTGCGGATGTACAAGTAAATGCTGCTGAATTGGTACTGTAATTTCTCCTACAATGGAAAGCGGCTGCTCATGTACAAGGTAATCAACCGTTATATTCACTGAACCTTCTATTGCATTTTCTAACGGTACAACTGCGAAGTCTACATTTTCATTTGCAGCTGCATCTATACAATCTGGAATCGTTCGATACGGTACATGCTCTGCTTCCGGAAAAAAACGACTCACCGCCATATTTGTAAATGTTGCTTCTGGTCCTAAATATCCTACTCGAATCATCGTCTTTTCCCCTCTTTTTCGTTTTCTTACTGTTATACCATAATTTTTTATATTCTTCTATGTAAATTTCGAATATTAAAAAAAGACTAGCGTTCGCTAGTCTAAATGTTTCTTATATTCTCTTTGAGCAAAGAAGAAATAAATAATACATGCTGCGATATAAAACAGAATGAACAAACCTACTTTTCTTAATGATCCATCCATAAAAAGCGTATTATGAAACGTATATAACGCAACTGCACTATGCATACTCCCTACTATAATTGGCGCAAAAAATAGCATACATAATTGCCAACGAGAAATTTTCCATACTTCTTCCTTCGTCATTCCAAGTTTAGAGAGTGCACCATACTGCTTTCGGTCCGATGCAATATTATGAAACCATTTAAAATACACGATACTACATGAAGTAAGAAAGAATAATATACTAATGAATGAGCCTACAAATAGAGTAATATCGCCCCCTTCTTTCATATTTACATACAACTCCATATTACTTCGAAATGCATTATTATTATCTTGTTTCATATGTTTCCGTAAATCTTCATTTAATTTCTTCGTCTTTTCGATATTTGGTAATGTGTAGCCTCTATATATCATTTTTTCAGAATCAGGAACCTGATTTGCTATACTGTCAAAGTCTTCATCATTCATAACGAAGAATAGACCATTAATGTACGAAGGATGATGGTTAAATTGAACCCCTTCTTTCTGACCGTTAAATACGAATTGATATGGTTGATTCATTACTTGCAATTGAATCTCTTTTTGATTATATACATTCGAATTATTGTATTTATTATAATAAACGAGTGTCACTGTACCTTTTTTAGGACGATACGTTTTCTGTTTTTGTTTCCTCGCTTCTTGGTTATATTCACTTTCTTTTATAAGCGGTACTATTGTTGTTTCTCCCTTATTAGACTGAAAGGATGCATACACTCCAACAAAACTCATAGATTGAAAATCATCATATCCATATTGATGCAGTAAATTTTCAACCGCACCATCCTCAAAGACTTCATGAGAAGAAGTACCTTTTTCTATGTACGAAAATGAGTGTACTCCCCCGCCCCTCCACATATCTTGCATACTAGAAAAATATAAGAACACCGTACCTGTCGCCGTAACTACAAACGTTGTTGCCATAGACATTAGAAAGAAAAAGCGACCATTTTCCTTCATTCGATGTGACAATTGATTTACTATAAATAAATACGGATATGTATACATAATCTTTTTATTTCTTTTTATCACTTCTAATACTTGTGTAGCGCCATGTGTAAATGAGAAATACGTCCCAAAAGAAATGAGTATAACAACCGGAAAAAAGTATAATGCTATCGTTGTCATCGTCACTTGTAGCGCTAACGCATATCCCGTCCCTAAACAAGCAAAGCCGAATAAACAAAGCCACTTTGATGTTTTTCTCTCTCGTTTATCTGTTCGAAATTCTTTTAATAACCGAATGATTTTTATATTCCATATACGTAAAGCACTTATAAAAGATAAGAAAATAAAAACAATCATATATGTAATAAACGTTACACCAATCGCTCTCATATCAAATATGACAGGGAGTTCTTTCGGAAGGCGAAGTAACATGCTAAACACCATAAAAAAGAGTTTCAAAAAAATCATACCAAGTCCTATACCGAAAATATTAGCAAAAATCCCGATCAATATTTGCTCGGTCATTATCACTCCTATTACGTTAGACTTCGTCGCTCCCATTAACATATATAGTCCTAATTCTTTCTTACGTGCTTCTATGAAAATAGAAGTAGAGTACAAAATAAATATAACGAAAAAAGAAATAATTATAACGTTACATACGATAAGTCCCCAGCGTACGTTTTGATACCACATCGTCTCTTGCATATACGGATGTACAATTACAGACATATATGCAAAAGACGCAAATATTGCAAAACAACTACTTAAGAAAAATACTTTATAATTACGCCAATTACCCTTTATATTTTGCAGCGCTAGTTGCCGAATGTTCATCTATCGTCCTCCTGTAACTTACTACACACGTAAAAAGCTAGAGGTTTCCCTAGCTTTTTACGTGTTTTAAATATCCTCTTTGAGCGATCATAAAGTAAATGGCAGAAGCTAAAATATATGCTCCAATTACAATCACACCTGATTTCCATAAATCGATATAAAGCATTTTTCCTAACGTATGAAGAGCGAATCCACTATGAATTGCACCGATTAAAATCGGGATAAAGAAAATAACTCCCATTTGACGAATTGCAATTTTACGAATTTCTTTATCTGTCATACCAATTCTTTTTAATGACTTAAATTGAATACGATCTTGTTCTTTATCGTTAAACCATTTAAAGTATGTCATGCTACAAGCGAAGAAGAAGAACAGTACTGCTACGAAGAAACCGATGAACATTGTAATTGCTCCACCTTCTCTTATATCTTTATAAGCAAACACTGAGTTTCTCAATTCCCCTTGCTTTTCTGGTGTAATTTCCTTTTTTAAATCTAGCACAAGGTCTTCCGTACTTTTCCAGTCTTCAATATAATAACCGTAATATTTCGTCTTTTCTTCATCTGGTACGAGCTTTGCATACTTCTCAAAATCTTGATCATTCACAATAAGATATTCGCTATCGTTAAAAACAGAATATGACGTTGGCTCATTTAATTGAACAGACTGCTTTTGTCCATTAATTGTAAATTCATACGGTTTCGTACGATCTATTTTCATAAGTTCATTTGCTGCATCAACCATAACCATCGTCGCACTACCTGGTGCATTATGAACCTCTGTAATTTGCTCTTTCTTTTGTTCACGCACTTCTGCGTTATATTCTTTTTCTGAAATAATCGTCATTGGTACTTCACGTTCACTGTTAAACAACATTATTTTCTGTGTTGCAGGTAGTTTTACGTAGGTTACTTTTCGTGCATCTTCAAACCCATGTTTTTTTACAATCTCTTGTACTTTTTCTTCATTAATAAGACTATGCGTATTTAACCCCTTTTCCTCATATGAAATAGCATGTGGCGTAAGCTCTACCGTTTTTGCACTCATATTTTCATAATATACATAAAGCGTACCAACTGCTGAGGAAACAACCGCCGTAATAATAGAAATTACAAATAGAAAACGAGCATTATCTTTCATTTTGTAAATAAGATTGCTTAGTACGAACATATTTGGATATGTATAAAAAGATTGTTTTCGTTTTTGCAATGCTTTTAATACAACTGTACTACCTTGTGTAAATAGTAAATACGTTCCGCCAATTGTCAGTCCTACAATCGGTAAGAAATACATAATAAAATTCATAATTGTTACTTGGAAACAAAGTATATATGCCGCAATAATACAGCCTATACCGACTACACCTAACCATGTAAATGCAAAAGGCTCTACTTTTTGTTTTCTTGCCTCTCTTAATAAATCAATAATTTGTAAGTGTCCTACTGTCCAAACGCTAAACAATGATAGAATTAAGAAGAGAATAAAGTACACACCAGCTGTAATAAAAATTGCTTTACTATTCCATACGAACGGAAGTGTTTTATCAATTTTTAGTAATACACTTAGTGCTTGGAAAAATAATTTTGAGCAAAGCATGCCAATCCCAATACCTACTACAATTGCAATACTACCTAACATAAGTTGTTCTAATATAATCATTCTACCGAGCTGAGACTTCGTTCCACCTATTAATGTTAATAAACCGAATTCTTTTTTTCTTGCTCGTAAAAACGTTGAATTCGCATATAAAATAAAGAGTGCTGAGAAGATGACTACAATATAATTCATCGATTCTAATCCTTTTGAAATCATCGTCTTCATACTAATATTACCGCTTACGACATCTGGATGATAAATGAAGGAAGCATACATGAAAAATACGACAATCGATAAACAACTACTAATAAGGAACGCTTTATAATTACGCCAATTTCCTTTTACATTGTTAAGCGCGAGCTGGCGAAAGTTCATGATATTCCCCCCCTAGCATCGCAAGTACGTCCAAAATTTCTTGGAAAAAGGCTTGTTTCGTTCTTCCTTTATGTATTTCTGAGAAGATCTCTCCATCACGTATGAAGAGGATACGTTCACAATAACTAGCCGCTACCGGATCATGCGTTACCATTGCAATCGTTACTTTCTTTTGCTCATGTAAATCTTGAAGTGCTCCCATTAATGATTTCGCTGATTTCGAATCTAAGTTTCCCGTTGGCTCATCCGCTAAAATTAATGTTGGGTCATGAATAATTGCCCTTGCAGCAGCTGCACGTTGTTGTTGTCCGCCTGATACTTCGTATACTTTTTTATTTAAAATTTCTTCGATGTTTAAAAACCTCGCAATTTCAAGTACTTTCGCATCAATTTCTTTTACAGATTTCTTCGCCATTACAAGCGGCAAAATAATATTTTCTTTAATGGATAACGTATCAAGTAAGTTGAAATCTTGGAAAATGAATCCTAAATGTGTACGGCGGAATTCCGCCAATTTTGCAGCGCGCATTTGATTAATTTCTTCACCATTTACAAGCACATGACCTGAAGTTTGCTTATCAATTGTCGCTAATAAATTTAAAAGCGTTGTTTTCCCGCTCCCTGAAGGCCCCATAATTCCTACAAATTCGCCCTCTTCAATTTTAAAATTTATATCATGTAAAGCAGTCGTCGCTACTGAACCTTTTGATTGATACACCTTTGTTAACCCTTTTACTTCAAGAACACTCATTTCTAATCCCCCTACGTGTTTTCTTCTTACATTTACTATAAGAAAAATAAGAAAAAGAAACGAGTGATTTCCCTTACAAAACGTTTTGTTATCTTACAGTTTTGTCATTTTTCTCATTAATGTATGATATTCTTCATCTTTTGCAAATTGGAACGTAACTGTTGTTCCTTCCCCTTCCGTTGATTGTACATACACTCCATGATGTAAATTACCGCAGATTTCCCTCGTAATATATAAACCCATCCCTGTCGCTTCCCTTGTTTTACGGCCGTTTATTCCCGTAAAGAACGGATCAAATATACGCTTTACATCTTGCTCTGGAATACCAATTCCATTATCTCTAATATGTAGTAATACCTTTTGATCCTTCTCTTCAATTTGAAATTGAATTTCTTTTTTCTCTGCTTCTGAAATTTTTGTATACTTAATTGCATTCACAACAATTTGGCCCAAGGCGATACTAAGCCACTTTCCATCAGACGCAACCATACAAGTCTCTTCTTCAAACATTATTTTCGGAAATACAGAAGATTGAATGAACGACTTTCGATTTTCATTAATAATATCTCGAATGACCTCTATAACATTTACTACTTCTACTTTATAATCTTTCGAAAATTGATCTAACCTTGCCATATGTAACGCTAAATCTAACCCATTTAAAATACGGTTATTTTCTTCACGAATACTTTCAATCGTTCCCCTTGCTTCACGGTGTTCCTTACCGTATTTCTGTAACAATAATTCAATAACGGATACTGGTGTTTTCATTTGATGGATCCACTGGTTCATAAAAATCATTTGCTGTTGCTCTTTTGCATGCTGTTTATGAACTTCATTCATATATTGCTGCCTTAATAGCGTAAACGCTTCAACGACCAGTTCTTGTTCTGACGTATAAGAAGTATCGATAAGTAAAGAGTCGTGTAATGTATGTCCACCGGCAATATACTGTTCTATTCTCTTTAAAAACACACTTCGTTTTCGATAATCGTAAATAAGGTATACACTAAACACAACTGTCCCTAATAAAAGTCCGTATAACCATGTACTCCAGTCCAGCGCACGCTTTTCTAAAAGGCTTTGCAACTGCAATACGAGCCCAAATAAACAAAGGCTTATAATGTAAGAAAGGATTAAGGAAAAACGGTCTATGAGGTAGCTTTTAACCTTCATGCCCTTCGCCCCACTCAGTAAGAAGAGCATAACCGTATCCACGCTTTGTGACAATTGCATTTTTAATGCCTAACTCCTCAAGTTTCTTCCTTACACGCTTTACATTCACAGTTAATGTATTATCATCAACAAAAGCTACTTCATCCCATAAAGCCTCTAACAACTCTTCACGTGTCACGTATTGATTCGCTTGTTTCATTAAACATTCTAATAAATAAAATTCATTTTTTGTAAGTTCAGTTTGTTGCCCTTTCCACTCTACTGTGTGCTGTGATGGGAATAATAATAATCCATTAACACCTAAACAGTCACTTTCCGCGGCCAAAGCATACTCACCATACCCGCGGCGAAGTGCACTCTTCACCTTTGCCATTACGATATCTAAATGGAATGGCTTTGTAATATAATCATCCCCGCCATTCTCAATCGCCATCACTTGATCCATTTCCCCTGTCCTTGCAGAAACGAAAATAATTGGCGCATTCGATACAATGCGGATTTGGCGGCACCAGTAGAAGCCATCAAAGTATGGTAAATTAATATCAAGTAACACAAGATGAGGACTTACTTTTACAAACTCATCTTTTATATGACGTAAATCGCCTACTCTGAAAGATTGATATCCATACCTTTCTAAATGCTCCTCTAATATCTCTGCAATTTTTTCATCATCTTCTACAATTAATATTTTATACATGTTCCTTTTCTCCCCATAAAATATTCTTCTAAAATCACTCCTTTTTCTATTATAAATTGAAACTTTAATCAATGGGGATTTTTTCCTATACCGACTTATGGTTCACCTATACGAATCAGATCTTTACTGGACTCAAATAGCAAAAAAAAAAGACCGCCATATTTCGGCAGTCTTAATCGATAAATTCAAATTGATATTCAAGAATTTTTACAATATCTCCGTCTGTTGCACCACGTGCACGAAGGGCTTCATCAATACCCATTCCACGCATTTGACGAGCAAATCGGCGTACAGATTCATCACGTGAGAAGTCTGTCATCTTGAATGTTTTCTCAATATCATAACCAGAAATAACAAATGTGCCATCACTTTCGCGTGTAATTTCAAAATTAGATTCAGATTCAAATTTGTACATTACACTTGCTTCAGATTCTTCTACATCATCGTACATTGGGAATTCTGGTGTTGTTTCTAATAAGTTCGCTACTTCAAATAGTAAGTCACGAACACCTTGTTTCGTTACAGCTGAGATTGGGAAAATTTTTACTTCGTCTCCCAATTTTTCTTTAAATGCTTGTAAGTTTTCTTCTGCATCTGGCATATCCATTTTGTTTGCAACAACAACTTGTGGACGCTCAGTTAAACGCATATTGTATTCTTTTAGTTCATTATTGATTGTGACATAATCTTCATATGGCTCACGTCCTTCTAAACCAGACATATCGATAACGTGCACAATTACACGTGTACGTTCGATATGACGTAAGAATTGGTGTCCAAGTCCAACGCCGGAGTGTGCGCCTTCAATTAGTCCAGGAAGGTCAGCCATAACGAAGCTGCGGTTATCACCAGTTTCAACAACACCAAGATTCGGAACGATTGTTGTAAAGTGATATTCTGCAATTTTCGGACGCGCTGATGATACAACAGATAATAATGTAGATTTACCTACACTTGGGAATCCAACAAGTCCAACATCTGCTAGCACTTTAAGTTCTAGCGTAACATCACGTTCTTGACCTGGTTCCCCGTTCTCAGCGATTTCTGGCGCTGGGTTCGTCGCTGTTGCGAAACGTGAGTTACCACGGCCACCACGGCCACCTCTTGCGATTACAGCTGTTTGTTCATGCGTTACTAAATCAGCAAGAATTTCACCTGTTTTTTCATCTTTCACTATTGTTCCTGGTGGAACCTTTACGATTAAATCTTCAGATTTACGACCGTGCTGACCTTTACTCATTCCGTGCTGACCGCGATCAGCTTTGAAATGACGTTGGTAGCGGAAGTCCATTAATGTACGTAAGCCTTCCTCAACAACAAAAACAACATCTGCACCTTTACCACCGTCGCCACCTGCTGGGCCACCTTTAGGTACATACTTCTCACGACGATACGCAACCATTCCGTTACCACCGTCGCCGCCTTTTACATATATCTTGACCTGATCTACAAACATTATTTCACCACACTTTTTTCGATTAGTTGTAATACAACTGAGACTTCTTCGTCTCGTACTGTATAAGAAATGGAATACCATTTATTGTTTTGGTTCGCAAGCCACGTTTGTAGTTCTTCTACATTCGTTAGCTTTCCACGAAAATCAAAAAAGAAACGAGCATTCTCCGCGTCACATTCAATTGTGATACAAACATAATTTTCAACATATACGTCTAAACTATGCTGAAGCATTAAGAAAAACTGATTCGTCCATGTACATACAGTCTCATCTAGATGAGATAAGTTATGTAATTTCCCTAATACTTCGTACTCCAATAAGCACGGTTGCTGTTTCCAATTATATGTTAAAATCCACTCTGAAAATAAAGGCATTGATAGCCCCATCAGATTGGATTCTTGTCTCGCTTCTTGGACAAAACGATCGATGAGCCTATGAATCTCTTCCACTTTTCCAAGGGAAAGATTTCCTTTAACCATCTGCAAACGATTGAGCCAATCATGTCTTGAATGGCGCAACGCATCTATAATTGTCCATTTTTCATTCATTTAGATACCCCTTAATATAGAAAAACTCTAACCTGCACTCAGGTTAGAGTTTTCCGTGAGTTCTTATGCTTCTTGAGCAACAGGATATACGCTCACTTGTTTGCGGTCACGACCAAGACGCTCAAAGCGTACTACGCCGTCAACTTTCGCGTATAAAGTGTCATCGCCACCACGACCAACGTTAACACCTGGATAAATTTTTGTACCGCGTTGACGGTAAAGAATTGAACCACCTGAAACCGTTTGACCATCTGCGCGTTTAGCACCAAGACGTTTTGACTGAGAGTCACGACCGTTCTTTGTACTACCTACACCTTTCTTAGATGCGAAAAACTGAAGATCTAATCTTAACATACGTTACACCTCCTGCACTTTTTCTATTAAACGGATATACTTTCCGTAATCAAGTTCAATCGTCTTAAGCGAAACAACCAATCCTTCTAAAAGTATCTGTGCTTTTTCTGCTGCATGAACGTCTAAATCATTAGGCAATTCATACGTTAAGAATCCGCCATCACTTCCGAGTTCAATAGTTGCCTGCACTTTACAAAGTTCTTCCACTGCATTTATAGAACCAAACACGACCGCTGTAGTTCCAGCACAGACAAGGTCTTGTCCATGTGGCGCATAATTGGCATGTCCAGTCATTTTAAATGATTGGATACTTCCTAGTTTCGTGCGACTTATCGTAATCTTAATCATCTTAACCAGAATTAAGCGTTGATAGCTTCAACTACTAGCTTAGTGTAAGGTTGACGATGACCTTGTTTCTTACGATTGTTCTTTTTCGCTTTGTATTTGAAAACGATGATTTTCTTAGCGCGACCTTGTTTTTCAACTTTCGCAGTAACTGTTGCACCTTCTACAACTGGGCTACCAACTTTCACGTTTTCGCCACCAACGAAAAGAACTTTGTCAAAAGTAACAGTTTCACCAGCTTCAACATCTAATTTTTCAATGTAGATTGCTTGACCAGCTTCAACTTTAATTTGTTTTCCACCTGTTTCGATAATTGCGTACATACTTGCACCTCCTCTTAATTACTAAGACTCGCCAAAAACGAGGTAGACATAAAATGCCTTTAAGGAACCTGTCTTGTGCGGTTGTAGCATATAGCAGTTTAGGTGCTATAAACTATAACATAAAGATGTTACCATGAATCATTAACTATTGTCAATGAATGTTCTGCTAACTATTTTTTCCGTTCTACAATTTCTTTCTTACTTCCAAAACGGATAATAGCGTACTTTTCGATAATATCATCTTTGAAATAAATTTCAAATGGAATATTTTTTTGTAATTCTTTTTGTAAAAATATTTTTTGTACTTTTTTTGAAGCACCAATCAATACAGCTTCATCCTCTATATTACCATAAGTAATAAGCTCTCTCTCTAGCTCATACGCAATTGTTTCATTAGATATAACGTAACCTGTCGCTTTACAAGGCGCACACTCTTCTAATAATACGTCACGTAACGAATGTTTCTTGCGCTTACGCGTCATCTCTAAAATACCTAACTCTGTAAACCCAAGCACTCTTGTATACGTGCGATCATCTTGCATAGCAGCTATGAGGCGCTCTCTTACCTTCTCTTTATCTTCCCGTCTTTTCATATTAATAAAATCAATTAATATCATACCGCCAATATCACGGAGTCTTAATTGACGTGCAATCTCTTCGGCAGCCATTTCATTTGTGCGAAGTACCGTATCTTGTAAGTTTTGTTTTCCAGTAAACTTACCCGTATTCACATCAATTACAGTCATCGTCTCCATTTGTTCCACAATTAGATAGGCACCATTTGGCAGCCAAACAATTTTTTGAAGTGCTTTCTCGATTTCACGCTCTATTCCAAAATGATTAAACATCGAAGATTTTTCATTATAAAAGGATACTCTTTCTTTCCCTACTTTTTCTTCTAATTCTTTTACTATACTTCTCGTATCTACAACTACTTTTTCAATCGTTTCAATCGGGTTCTCCTGAAATACACGATCTAAAAACGTCGCTGGTCGATGAAGTAGTAAAGGTGCCTTGCCTTGATTTTCTTTTCTTTTTACTTCTTCATATAACTGCTGCAGCCCTTGCATTTCAGCTTGTATTTCATCGATTGTCCCTTTTTCAGAAGCAGATCGGAAAATGTATCCACCCGTTCCTTCCACTTCAATTCCGATTAACTGTTGTCTTCTTTTATTATTTTTTATTTTCCGAGAAACAGCGCGCATTTCATCATACGGCATATAAACGACATACTTCCCAGTAAATTCTATCTTCGCCGTTAATTTTGGCCCTTTCGTATCGATTGCCTCTTTCACAACTTGTACAAGTATCGCTTGTCCTTCATGTATGCGATATGAAGATGGTACATCATCGTATGAAAGATATGCATGTTTCTCTAACCCGATATTTACAAAGGCTGCGTTCATTCCAGCAATTGTTCTTACGATACGCCCAACATAAATATGTCCGACAACTTCCTGCTCTTCATTCCGTTTCCATAAAAGCTCGACAACTTTTTGCTTCTCTTCTATCGCAACACGCTTTTCCGAACCAGTATAATCTATATATAACGTCTTCAAAATTATTTCCTCACTTTTCACTTCTTTTCCTTACAATATAAAAGGTTAGTGTCATCGTCAACACTAACCAATTAATTCTTCAACAGATGAGGTTGTTCGTTTTTCAGCAAAATACGCATACAACAATTCATTTTCATCCAATGTATAATGCTCTTTATATTTTCCATGGACGATAATAGAGTGTTTATATCCTCTGCGAAATTTTGTGAAAATCGTATACAAGCGATCTTCTGTTTTGACCTCAATAGGTGCAATCTTTTCAATATCTCTTTTATTTCCATAATAACGTTCTAATAAAAAACGCATAAATGCGTAACGTCTTTGTTTCCATTCTTGATATAAAGAAATCGCTAGAAAAACGAGTAATACCCACATCATAATGTTATTACTATTCCAAAGTAACTGCCACCCTAATATTACACTAAAAAAAACACATGACAATTTCATCATCTTTTCATGTGCTTGTAAATACGGAAAACGATATGATAATACATTAAATAATACTTTTCCGCCATCAAGTGGCCAAATAGGCAATAAATTAAACCCTAAAATAATGACATTATTCCACACAAAGAAATGGTACAAATCATCAGTTACCCAGCCCGCCTGATACAAAATATAAGCGACCACAATCATCCATATATGCTGAATTGGCCCAGCTATAACGACAATTAATTCTTCTTTTAATGATTTATTCCCATGCTCTTCCATCTCAACTACGCCACCAAACGGCAAAAGCTGAATTTGTTTAATCCGCCAATTATAATATACAGCGGCAAAAGCATGCCCAAGTTCATGAACTAAAACAATACAAAATAGTAATAGTAACTCTTTAAAACGTGCTGTAAAAATACCAATAACGATAATAACCCAAAACAATGGATGTACTGTAATTTTTGTTAAAACATCTCTATATTTAATCAAATGAAATCACCTGAATAGGATCAATAAATTTTTCATTCTTTTTCATCGCAAAATAAAATTTACCGTTTTTATTATTTTCATCACTATTCACCGTTCCGATTTTTTGTTTTTTCGAAACGTAATCATATAACTTCACTGACATATCGTTTAAATTTCCGTACCAAGACTCTGTGCCATCAGCGTGCTGAATTTGAACTGTATTTCCAAGTTCCTCTTTCTTACCCGCAAAAACAACTATACCTTCATTTACTGACTCTACAGTTGCATTTGTAGCCGTTTGAACAAATACACCTTGACCATTTTTTTGAAATCCTTGCATCACCTTTCCAGAGGCAGGAATCGCATAATCCTTTTGCTGAATAGCCTCTTCTTTTTTCTCATTTGGAGAAAAGAACACGAGAGGTTTTCCAAACTGTTTTTCATACCATTTCGATATAGTAGCAAATTGAAATTCTTCTTGCATAACTTTTTCTGTAACAGCTCTAGTACCATCAAAAGAAGAAGGTGCGTTCTTAAATAAAATAGCAACTGAAAGAACTAATATTGCTGATAGCAAAACTTTGAAGAGAAAAACTTCCTTTCGAAATAGAGGATGAATTTCCTTCTCCCCCTCTTCAATAAAGACCGTTTCGCTATCAAAATCTCCTCCCGCAAAATACCTCTCTTCCTCCATCCTTTCTTGCTCTGCTTTCCTTTTCGCAATCCGCTTTTTAATTTCTTCCACACGTCTATTCTTCATACTGTCTCCTTTCTTTAGTTAGCCTTATTCAAATAGAAACAGTTATATACAGTTTGTACATATGTATGAGTTATAGAAGGAAGATATTCATGCGAAGAAAAAAGAAAGCACTCCGCATTTACGCGAAGTGCTTTTAACGGATTCCAAAGAAATTTTTCATCTTTGTAAATACCGATACTCTTTCTTGTTCAAATGCTTGTAATGGTACATTCTCACCTAACAAGCGTCTTGCAATATTACGATAAGCTATTGCTGCTTTCCCACTAGGTTGCAGTGCTACAGGTTCACCTGTATTCGTAGCACGAATAACTTCATCATCATCCTCAACAACTCCAAGAAGCTCGATTGACAGTGTACGTACGATTTCATCAACATCTAACATATCCTGTTCATGAAGCATATGACTACGCACACGGTTAATGACAAGTTTCGGTGGTTCAATATCCTCTTTCTCTAAAAGCCCGATAATACGATCCGCATCACGCATTGAGGATACTTCTGGTGTTGTTACAACGATTGCTTTATCCGCACCTGCTACAGCATTTTTAAATCCCTGCTCAATCCCCGCAGGACAATCAATTAATATGTAATCATAATCTTGACGTAATACTTGTATTAATTCATCCATTTGTTCCGGTGTTACCGCCGATTTATCGCTCGTTTGTGCTGCAGGTAATAAATAAAGATCATCAAAACGCTTATCTTTAATAAGAGCCTGAGGTAAACGACAACGCCCTTCAACGACATCAACAAGATCAAATACAATACGATTTTCTAGCCCCATTACTACGTCTAAATTGCGTAAACCGATATCTGTATCAATTAAACACACTTTTTTTCCAGATAACGCAAGGGCTGTACCAATGTTCGCAGACGTTGTAGTTTTACCTACTCCGCCTTTTCCAGATGTAATTACTATTGCCTCTCCCACAGCTATACAATTCCCCTTTCTAACTTTGTTAAATTAGGTCTAAGATGAGTGAGAAGTTGCAGGCGATCGACAACAATGTGATTATTCTCATTAATGTACGCACATTCTGCCGCCTCTGCTCCGTCTTCTTTCTCTTCCGGAGCCCGCATTGTCACATCACTAATTCGGAGTTGCATAGGGTTCATAATAGATGCAGCAATAACAGCTTCTGAATCTCCAGCATACCCCGCATGTGCAATTCCTCTTAATGATCCCACGACAAAAATATTCCCCCCAGCGATAACCGTTCCGCCTGGATTAACATCTCCAATTAATAATAAATTGCCTTTTACATGTAACACTTGTCCAGAGCGAACAATTTTGGAAATAGGGACAATTTCTGTTTCTTCTTTCCAAGCTATTGCTTCTGCTTTTGTTATAACATCACTTTCAATTGATTCCACAACAAGGTTCTTCTTATTGCGAATTAACGTACGAATCTCTTCTTGTTGTACTTCTGTTAAATAGCGATTTCCTACTTTAACACGCACTTCAATTAAAGAACGTCCGTCACTCTCATAGTAATGTGTAGAAAGCTTTTCATCCAATTCTTTTAGTAGCTCAGAGAATGAACAGCAATCATCTAAATGAAGTGTTATTCCATCTTTTGTCCCTTTTATCGTTACATTTTGTTGCTTTTTTTCTTCCACTAAAGTTCACCCCACCGATTCAATTCGACATAAAATCAGAAAATCCTTTTTTCTTTTTCTTCTATCGCTTTTGAAAGACGCACTAAATATCGTCTCAGTGGGAAACAAACTATTAATAAGAAAATTCCATTTAGCAATAAAGTAGCAAGGAGACGATCTGTGAAAAAGACAGACGCTGACATGTGAGTACGTCCTAACAAAGTTAAAAACCCATACACATAATACTCTAATGCTGCAATGCTAGCTAATACGATAGAAACAACAATAAATAAATTCAATTGCAATACCTTCATCGCACTATAAACTAAATAAGCTAAAATCGGATAAGCAAAAATATATATTCCGACCAGTTCTGTGTATACGGTATCAAATAAGAAACCAAATAATAGTCCGTAGTAAATCCCTTGAATCGGACTATTATACACTGTAATAAAACATAACACAATTATAAAGAAATGCGGTGCTGCTATACTGCCTTTCCAAAAGACGTCTGTTGGAACAACAGTAGAGAACATATTTTCAAATAAAAAAACAAAAAGGAGCAAAAGAGGAAGAGCTGCTCTTTTTAAAATCGTCATCATCTCTTCTCTCCCTCCTATTCTAACGACGCTGTAGGCATATCACGTTTTGCAACTATAATATGCTCTACATCATTCAAATCAGCGGATGGTTTTACATAAGCTGTTTTTGTTAAGCCGTATGGATCTGGCTGAACATCAACAATTTTCCCAATCGCAAGACCTTTAGGGAAGATATCACCAAGTCCAGATGTTACAACTAGTTGATCTTTTTCTACTTGTGCATCAGAGCTAATCTTTGTGAAAAGAAGTAGTTGTTTTTCTTTATCGTAACCTTCAATCAATCCAAAGATATTTTCTTGTCCTTGTACAATAGCAGAAACACGGTTTGTTCGGCTCATCGAACTTAACAACTCCACTGATGATGTAAACTGAGATACACTTTTTACGCGTCCAACTAAACCTTTCGGAGTTACAACAGCCATATCTTTTTTGATCCCTTGCTGTGCTCCTTTATCAATTCCAACTAAATCGTACCATTTATCGGGATTACGAGAAACCACACTAGCTTGTACTTCCGTATAATCACCACGGGACTTTTCTTTACCAGTTAATTCTCGTAGTTTTTTATTCTCATCCTCTAAATTTTTCACTACTCCAGATAAATCTGCGGTAGTATCTAATTTTGCTTTCAGCTTTTTATTCTCTTCATACGTGCGCTTTACATCTTCTACGTTTTCGAAGAATCCGGCAACATAATTCGCTGGCTTTTGGAATACACGTTCTACAACACCAACAGTGTCTTTAACAAACTGCTCTGGCCATGTTAAACTGTTCCGTTCTTTCAATGAGATTCCAATCAATGCCACGAGAAGAATAATACTAACTAACAAAACAATTAATCTTTTGTTTAAGAAAAACTGTGGCACGTTCACACCCTCTTAATTTTACTGATTTTTATTTTGCAATATTATCGAGCAGCAGTTTTGAAAAGATCGATATTGTCTAATGCTTTACCCGTTCCAATTGCTACGCAATCTAATGGGTCTTCTGCAACAAGAACTGGCATATTTGTTTCTTCACTAATAACTTTATCTAAGTTACGTAGTAATGCCCCACCACCAGTTAATACGATACCACGGTCCATAATATCTGCCGCTAATTCAGGTGGAGTTTTTTCTAACGTATTTTTAACTGATTCTACAATTGCATCTACTGTATCTTTTAATGCATCTGCAATTTCTTCTGGTTGAATAAGTACTGTTTTTGGTAAACCACTTACTAAATCACGACCGCGAATTTCCATAGGTTCAATACCTTCTGGCTCGCCTGCAGAACCGATTTCTAATTTTAATGCTTCTGCTGTTCTTTCACCGATCATTAAGTTGTAGCTTTTCTTAATGTACTGAATGATTGAATCATCCATATCATCACCAGCAACACGAACTGATTGACTTGTTACAATACCACCTAAAGAAATAATTGCAACTTCTGTTGTACCACCACCGATATCAACAACCATACTACCAGTTGGTTCCCAAACAGGTAAGTTCGCACCAATTGCTGCTGCAAATGGTTCTTCGATTGGATATGCATCACGAGCACCCGCTTGACGAGTCGCATCAATTACTGCACGTCTTTCAACAGCTGTAATACCAGACGGTACACATACCATTACATATGGTTTACGTGAGAAGAAGCCGTTTGATTTTTGAGCTTGTTGAATGTAATATTTCATCATTGTTGCTGTTGTTTCATAATCAGCAATTACACCGTCTTTCATCGGACGAAGTGCTACTACGTTTCCTGGTGTACGACCAATCATTTGTTTTGCATCGCTACCTACAGCAACGATTTGTTTCGTATCAGTTTGTAATGCTACTACTGAAGGTTCACGTAAAACTACACCTTTTCCTTTTACATATACAAGCGTGTTCGCAGTTCCTAAATCTATTCCAAGATCGCGAGTAAAGCCACCAAATCCAAACATATTATTTATCTTCCTTTCTTGTTTTCACGGACTCATTTTTTTCTTATTTTATATTATAAAAACAGTACGTTTTTTATATCTATATCCTTTTTGCAGATAATTTTCTACAAAAAACTCATAAATCACATTATAAAACAAAATAAGTAAAAAGCATAGTCTTAAATATGACCTTTTTCCTTTAAACTCACGAATTTATGGTCACCTATTATAATATGATCAAGCACTTCAATTCCGATAATCTGGCCGCATTCTACTAAACGTTTTGTTACTTCAATATCTTCTCGGCTCGGCGTAGGATCTCCTGAGGGATGGTTATGAAGACATATGATAGAGGCTGCTGCACGGCGGAACGCTTCTTTAAAGACTTCCCTTGGGTGTACAATTGACGTGTTTAAACTTCCAATGAATATCGTTTGCCTATGTATAACTTGATTTTTTGTATTTAAATATAAACAAACAAAATGCTCTTGTTGTAAAAAGCGCATTTCTTCCATCATGTATTTCGCACAATCTTCTGGGCTTCGAATACTATATCGATTTTGATACTCTAAACGTACCATTCTTCTACCTAGTTCAAAAGCGGCCATAAGCTGAGATGCCTTTGCAATCCCAACACCATGAATACTGATTAACTCTTCTAACGTTGCATCTTTCAACATACGTAAACCATCAAAGTGATGTAAAATTTTATCTGACAACTTTAAAACTGTCTCTTCTTTAGAACCTGTTCTGAGTAACACTGCAAGAAGCTCCCGATTTGATAAACTCCCTGTTCCTTCTAATAATAAACGCTCCCGTGGCTGTTCTTCTCTGACAACATCACGAATACCGTTCATCTCTCCACCCCTTTTACCTGTTCTCTCAAAGAAAACCCCATGCAATTTTACGCATGGGTTACATCAATATCAAATTGTTTTAATTCCCGGACAAGACGTGCAATTGGCAATCCAACTACACTGTAGTAGTCCCCTTGAATATGTTGAACAAAAATAGATCCTTTACCTTGAATTCCGTAGCTTCCTGCCTTATCAAGTGGTTCCTTCGATGCAACGTATACGTCTATTTCCTCGTCTGTTAATTCCCAAAATGTTACTTCTGTACGTTCATAAAAAGTTACCGTTTTTTCTTTCGATATAATTGCAACACCTGTGTATACTTCGTGTGTTTTCCCTGATAATAATTGTAGCATTTCTTTCGCCTCAGCCTCATTAGACGGCTTTCCAAGAATATGTGAATCATATGTAACAATTGTATCTGCACCTAGTACAACGTGATCACTATGATTTTCTGCCACAGCAGATGCTTTTTGCAAAGCAAGCGACATAACAATATCAGAAGGTGATGAATATGCACCAATCGTCTCTTCTACTTCACTAACAACGATTTCAAATGGCACATCAGCTAATTCAAGCAGTTCCTTCCTCCTAGGTGATCCTGAAGCTAAAATAATTTTCTTCATATTTTCTCCTTCCCTTCTCACATGAAGCAGAATAATTCAAATCAATCGTATCAAAGGAATAGTTTCCCCACAAATTCTAGAAATATCATTTTCTCTAAACAAAATAATAGTTCTTTTTAAATACGATTATATTCTGCCCATACAGAAAGCACTTTGCTCTAAATTCAAAAGAAAAGAAAGAAGTATATGTACTTCTTTCCCCTTCATCATTATCTTATTATTTCACTTTTTGTGAAACCATTTTTTCGTACGAAAGTAATCCATCAATAATAACTTGATTTAATTTAGCTACAGATTCCTTATCGCTCTTCCCTTCCTTAATCGTTTGCACCGCTACTGACGTATACGTATAAAGCTTCTTCGCATCTTCACGCTTCATACTCTTTCCTTCCTTTTCAATAACTTTCCATTCTTTTCCAATTACCTCTACATCTTTCGGATTACTTTTCCCACTAGTTTGTACACTGGACACATACTTTGCTAAATGAGTATATAATGGCTGCACTTTCGCTAAAAACCCACCCACTTCTTTATCCGTTTTGAGCAATGCTTTATCTGTAATATCCCAATTTTTTTTCAAAACCGAAACACCATCTTGCTTATACTGATCTATTAATTGATTAACAGCCTGTTCATCGCTCGTAATACCAACAACTAACGCATACTTATCACCACTCGGTTTCAAAGCAGCCACGCCCCCATTACTTTTCCACTCTTCAATAGCAGCATGTCCTTTTTCTTCAGAGGAATAAAGCCCTCCTTGAACAAAAAATAGTTTCATTGGTTCTAATGCAGCTCCTACTTGCGCTTTTTGTTTTTCCTCCTTTGGTGTTGCTGTTTGTTCTACCGTTCCGCCCACCTTTTGTTCCTCATTACCTGTCTGCTTCGAAGCCGTTACCTTACCTTCTCCTGTCGTCCCTTGTCCAGTTAATAAATGGATCATCCCCATCCCGAATGCAGTACCGATAATTATTGCAGTTGCAACGATTGCGATTATTGTATTACTCCATTTCTTTCTGTACTTTTCCATAGGTAGTGTCTTTGTTTTTTTAAAAGGCACAACGTTTTGTGACCTTTCACTTTCTACTACCATCCAGTCAAACTCATCCTTCTTTTTTTCCTCATACTTCGCTTCTGTTCCATTTACTTTCACCGAGATCGTTCGTGATTGCTTGTCCATACACTCACACCTCACCTCTTGTCGTTGTCCGCATCATATCATATTCATTCCATAAAAAAACGAGATATTTGTCAGAGGAATTCGTCAAATAACCCTATATTATTATCTTATATGTATGCATTTGACTTCATTTGTAGAACAAAAAACTAGATAGCAAAGACTATCTAGTTTTTCCCGCGAATATATTTTCTAACTTCGGAAATGAAATACAGAGAACCTGTTATGATAAAGACATCATTTTCTCCAATCATATCAACCTTTGTATCAATTGCCTCTTTCCAATTTTCAAAAACTAATTTTGACTCTTGTTGTGAATACGAAGCAAGCTTGTCAGCAGAAATAGCACGATCAAAGGCGAATGTTGTAAAAATAATTTCATCTGCAATTGCATCTAGTTGCCCTACCATGTTATGCAATTGTTTATCACCAAGAGCTGTAAATAAAACTATTACATTTTTATCTTTGTAATGTGCCTCTACTGTTTTTACAAGACTTTCAATACCTTCTGGATTATGAGCACCATCTATTATAATATCTGGATTACTTTGTAACTTTTCAAATCGACCAATCCAATAGGCTTCTTGTAAGCCAGCTTTCATTTCCTCTTCATTAATTAAAAATGATAAATATGTTTTTAAATACATTACTGCCATAAGCGCTAGCGCTGCATTGCCTACTTGATGAATACCTTTCATGGAAATCCGAACATTTTCAAACGAGGCGAATGGACAAGCAAAATCAAAATGTTCCCCATCTTCATTAGAATGTTTATGTAATGTTGTAAACTGTTTTCCAAATTCATATAAGCCTGCATGATTTTCCTTAGCAACTTTTTGAATTACTTGTAATGCTTCTTCATTTTTCACACCAGTAATAACTGGCACACCAGACTTAATAATTCCTGCCTTTTCATATGCAATTTCTCCTATTGTATTGCCTAAAATATGCATATGATCGTGACCGATATTCGTAATAATTGTGAGAACCGGATGAATAACATTTGTAGAATCAAATCTTCCCCCAAGCCCCGTTTCAAATAAAACAACATCACAGAAATTAACTTTACCGAAATAACAAATTGCCATTACTGTAATGATTTCAAACTCAGTCGCTTCTCCTAAGTCCGTCTCATCTAATTTTTCAACGACTGGCTTTACCATATTTACAAGTTCTGCAATCTCTTCATCTGCAATCGGTATTCCGTTTACACTAATACGTTCATTGAATGTTTCTATGTAAGGCGATGTAAACGATCCTACTTTATATTTCGCGCTTTCTAACATGTAGCGCATATATGTTAAAGTTGAACCTTTTCCATTTGTGCCGGCAAGATGAACACATTTTATATGACGCTCTGGATTTCCGAGTTCTTCTAACATCCATTGCATTCTTTCTAGTCCTGGTTTTATCCCAAATTTCAATCGGCTATGAATCCAGCCTAGTGCTTCTTCGTATGTATGTATCACGTTTTCTATTCCCCTTTCAAAAGACAAACTTCGTAATTCTATTATACGCAAAGAAAAGAGACTCACCAATATAGTGAGTCTCTGAAAAACATTTTTATTTTTCAAGATCAGCTAGACGTTGACGAACCGCTTCGCGTTTTTCTAGATAATCTTGTTCTTTCGCACGCTCTCCGTCAATAACTTCTGCAGGAGCTTTCGCTACGAATCCTTGGTTAGAAAGTTTCTTCTGTACACGTTCTACTTCTTTATCGAACTTCTCAAGTTCTTTTTCAAGGCGCGCTTTCTCTTCATCAAGATTGATAAGATCAGCTAACGGTAAGAATAACTCTGCACCTGATACGATTGCAGTCATCGCTTTTTCTGGCGCTTGTAAATCAATCTTAATTGTTAGTTCACTTGGGTTACAGAAACGCTCAATGTAAGAACTGTTTTTCGTAAGCTGAGCTAGTACTGCCTCATCTTTTGCTTTAATTTGCATTTGAACTTTTTTACTCATTGGTGTATTTACTTCCGCACGGATGTTACGAACAGAGCGAATGATATCAACTAGAAGGTGCATTTCTGCTGCCGCTTCTTTATCTTGTAAATCTTCGCGAACTGTTGGCCACGCTGCTACTGTAATAGACTCGCCTTCATGCGGTAAATGTTGCCAAATTTTCTCTGTTACGAACGGCATAAATGGGTGTAATAGACGCATCGTTTGGTCTAATACGTAAGCTAAAATAGAACGAGTTGTTTTTTTAGCTGCTTCATCTTCACCGTATAGTGGTAGTTTCGCCATCTCAATGTACCAGTCACAGAAATCATCCCAAATGAAGTTGTATAATGAACGACCAGCTTCACCGAACTCATATTTATCCATGTTACGTGTTACACTTTCGATTGTTTCGTTTAAGCGAGTTAAAATCCACTTATCTGCAACTGATTTTTCACCAGTTAAATCGATTTCTTCATACTTCATGTCATCCATGTTCATTAATACGAAACGTGATGCGTTCCAAATTTTATTAATGAAGTTCCAAGTAGATTCTACTTTTTCCATGCTGAAACGTAAATCTTGGCCTGGTGCACTTCCTGTTGATAAGAAGTAACGCATTGCATCTGCACCGTACTTCTCGATAACATCCATCGGGTCGATACCGTTACCAAGAGATTTACTCATTTTACGTCCCTGTTCATCACGAACTAAACCGTGAATTAATACATCTTTAAATGGACGCTCTCCTGTAAACTCTAAACCTTGGAAAATCATACGAGATACCCAGAAGAAGATAATGTCATAACCAGTTACTAAAGCATCTGTTGCATAGAACTTTTTAAAGTCTGCTGCATCTTCATTCGGCCAGCCAAGTGTTGAGAATGGCCATAGTGCTGAACTAAACCAAGTATCAAGTACGTCGTTATCTTGATTCCAGTTTTCAATATCCGCTGGTGCTTCTGTGCCTACGTATACTTCACCAGTTTCTTTATGATACCAAGCTGGAATGCGGTGACCCCACCATAATTGACGAGAAATACACCAGTCATGAATGTTTTCCATCCAACGTAAGTATGTGTTTTCAAAACGATCTGGTACGAACGTTACTTTTTCTTCTTCTTTTTGTTGAAGTTCTACCGCTTTTTCTGCAAGTGGAGCCATTTTTACGAACCATTGTGTTGATAAGTAAGGCTCAACAACTGCACCGCTACGCTCACTATGACCTACTGAGTGCATATGAGGCTCGATTTCTACTAATACGCCAGCTTCTTGTAAGTCTTTCACTAACTCTTTACGGCATTCGAAACGATCCATACCGTTGTACTTACCAGCTTTTTCGTTCATCGTTCCATCTTCGTTCATTACTAAAATACGTGGTAAGTCATGACGGTTACCTACTTCAAAGTCATTCGGGTCATGAGCTGGTGTAATTTTTACAACGCCTGTTCCGAAGTCTTTTTCTACGTATTCATCAGCAATAATCGGAATCTCACGGCCTACGATTGGAAGTGTAACTGTTTTTCCGATTAAATGTTTGTAACGATCATCTTCTGGATGAACTGCTACCGCTGTATCACCAAGCATCGTTTCTGGACGAGTAGTTGCAAGGCGAATGTGACCTGAACCGTCCGTTAACGGATAGTTCATATGGTAGAATGCACCTTGAACTTCTTTATGAATTACTTCAATATCAGAAAGAGCTGTGCGTGTTGCTGGATCCCAGTTGATGATATACTCACCGCGGTAAATTAAGCCTTTTTCATATAATTGAACGAATACTTTATTAACAGCGTTAGATAAACCTTCGTCTAATGTGAAGCGTTCACGAGAATAGTCTAGTCCTAAACCAACTTTCCCCCATTGTTGACGAATGTGAGAAGCGTATTCTTCTTTCCATTCCCAAGCTTTTTCAAGGAATTTCTCACGGCCAAGATCGTAACGTGAAATACCTTCTTCACGAAGTTTTCCTTCTACTTTCGCTTGTGTTGCGATACCAGCATGGTCCATTCCTGGAAGCCATAATACATCGTAACCTTGCATACGCTTTGTACGAGTTAAAATATCTTGAAGCGTCGTATCCCAAGCGTGACCTAAGTGTAACTTACCAGTTACGTTCGGAGGTGGAATTACAATTGTATATGGTTGTTTCTTCTCATCTCCTGTTGCTTCGAAATATTTGCCTTCAAGCCACCACTTGTAAAGGCCTTCTTCAACGGACATATGATCATATTTAGTTGGTAAATTCTTTTCCGTGTTTGACATTATTTTCCCTCCTTAAAATAAAAAATGCCCCTCATCCAAAAAAGGACGAGGGACATCGCGGTACCACCTTTATTTACAAACAAATTCAGAATTTGCTTATACTCTTAATTTGATAACGGACAAATCCGTCTTTTCCTAATGAGAATCATTCCGTTCAGAAAAGATGCTCCAGGGCTACCTTCTAACATAACTATCTAGAGAACCTCCCAGCCAATGGTTCCCCTCTCTGAAGACGTTTCATGTTATACTCTTCCCCTTCAATGCATTTATGTGATTGTTAATTATTATATACAATAGTGTAAAAAACGAAACCTTATTCGTCAAGATAAATTTGAAACTACGGCCTTTATCTCTTTACGTAACTAATAAAAAAAAGATAAGCAGGGTTCTCCCTACTTATCTTCTTTATCCCGCTATTTGCAGGCAGTAAGAACCCCACCTCAAAATTCGGCTTGAGCAAAGAAGTTAGGTGGGAGTCGGGCTAATAATCAGTGGGGGATGAACAAAACCCCCACTGATTAAAGTTTTACTTTATCCGTTCCCTTGCTGGGCAGCTTGTAATTGCGAAAGGAAATATTCTGTATTGCTAACGAGCCAATGCGATTGCTGGAGGCTTTTCACCCCGCGGAGCTCATTTTCTTCATTACGACTCTTTCTTCTTTTCGTATACGACTGAATTTGCCGAATAAAATGCGACGGGTACGTCATATACGCAAACATAAGAAGCTGCTCCTCTTTCGTAAATGGAAAATTTTTTTGATACATTTCATACCATTCAAAGCGGTCACTCCGCGCAATTGGATATGTGTTTAAAGACCTTGAATAAAAGCTAACGATATCCTGTACTGGTGTAGCAAAATGAGACTTTTCTAAACTAATAAAATAACCGTTTCGTTCATAATCAAATAAAAAGTGATTAAGCGATACATTCCCATGAACGAAAGTAGTACGTGTTGTTTCCTTTTCTTTCATTGCATCATGCCATTCACTCAATTGTTTCGTTGCGAACTCACGCGCCCTCATAACATGGTGATAATACGTACAATATTGTAATTCAAATGGAGACATATACCACTTCGCTTCCGATTCTACAAGAAACTCTTCTAATATCTCACCATCATTTTCCCAACGGTCGGATATATTTGTATAATGTTTTTCTAAATCTTCTTCTGTATAAGTCTCCTCTTTCACCGTTTTTTGATGCAACGTTCCGAGCGTTTGAAACATCTTATGGTATTGATCATTATCTTCGCCATTTCCTTCCGCACGTTCTAACCAAGGCATTAAATAATAACTATACGTCCCATCACTTAAAACATAATTCCCGTCCGTCGCATGATAGATAGGTACATAATTCGAAAAACCTTTCTCCTTCAAATATTGAATATGGTGCAAAAAATTATTCCGCTCTAATTTTCTATCTTCTATTTTCTTTAACGCATACGGACCTTGATTCGTATAAATTTTCATTACACTTCCGTGCTCTTCCATATGCTGAGTGTCCAATCTATATTGCCTCACAATGGGTTCATAGCGATTTCGTAATTCAATATCCATACGAATAACCCTTTCTTATTCAAAACATAGCTTCTAAGAAAAGAGGCGAGTGAAAAAACTCACTCACTTATTTCACCTTTGCTTTTGAAACAGGAATATATATAATTTGCCCTGTAGTTAAATATATATCTTCTGATTGATTTACACGATATAAGTTTTGCACAGTCGTTTCATAACGTTCTGCAACAGATTCAATTGTATCTCCTTCTTGTACGAAGTACATTCTTAACTTCGTAAATTCTTCTTCTGGTTCTTTCGTAAATAATTTCGTTAAATAAAGTGCATTTTCATCTCGCTGTGAATATGCTTCTTCCTCTTGTTCTTCCTGCTTTTTCGCTTTTTCTTTCTTGAAATTTTTTCGCCCGAACAATTCAAATTGTGGCGTCGTTTCTTTCTCCTCTTCACGCCCCGCAAATTCATGTTCTTCTAATTCCTCTTCTTCTATTTCTTGCTCTTTTCTTTCTTCTAGCTGAAACGGTTCAAATGCATAATCTTCCCATCCATCTGATTCTTTATAGGCTGGTACTTCTTCGTGCTGCGCAGGTCTACTTTCATCCTCTTCAGCTGAATCAGCTTCCAACTCGGCATACGCCGTCTCTTCCTCTTCATCCTCAGTTCTTTCTTCGTCACATAAACCTGTAATAGATATATCCGCTAATAGTTGTAAGCAACCATTTTCCTTTAATTCATAATCAAATTCCTCGATTGATACATATAATTCTTCAATTACTTTCACTCGATTTCTTGGAATTGATATTTCGAGCGGAAAGGAATGGACAAGCTCATTAACCCCGTCTGCCCTTGTTTCTACATAATCAATTGCCTTTGCTGGTGATAGCTCTCTTAATGAATAAGCTGAATCATCTTGCCTTGCAACGTACTCTCCCGTTAAATCTAATTGCCCTCTCACGATAACTTCATGATCGAGCTCCTCTATCTCAACGTCTGGATCTAACGAAATTGACAAAAGTTCTTCGACTTCCTGTCCCTTTTGGAACCAAACAGATTCTTTTAATGAAAATCGTAATGAATGATCTGTTGCCACTTCTTTTCCCCCTCCCAAACTATATGTCATTACAGATTTATGTTCCCTAAGGCTACTTTATGAATAAAAAAAATCGCTCCCCTAATGGAGAGCGATTTTCTCTAAGAAATTATGCTTTTAATTTTGACATTGCAATTTCGGCCGCCGCAATTGTCGCCTCAATATCTGCATCACTATGTGCTGTTGATAAGAATAAACCTTCAAATTGAGAAGGTGGTAAAAATACACCTTGTTCTACCATTTCACGATAGTAAGCCGCAAAGAATTCTAAGTTTGAAGATTTTGCTGCATCATAATTAATAACCTGCTCATCTGTAAAGAAAATACCGATCATAGAACCTGCACGATTAATGTGATGAGGGATATTATGCTTTTCAGCTGCCTTACGTAGTCCAGCCTCTAACATTTCTGCTTTACGCTCAAATTCCACATATGATTCTGGCGTTAACTGTACTAACGTTTCATAACCAGCTGTCATTGCAAGTGGATTACCCGATAATGTTCCCGCTTGGTAAATCGGTCCGCTTGGTGCAACTTGACGCATAATCTCTGCCTTACCACCGTATGCTCCTACCGGCAAGCCACCACCGATTACTTTACCTAAACAAGTTAAGTCAGGAGTTACGCCGTAGTAACCTTGTCCACAATTATAAGCAACACGGAATCCTGTCATTACTTCATCAAAAATAAGTAGTGCACCGTTTTGCTCTGTCACTTCACGAAGTCCTTCTAAAAATCCCGGTTGTGGGGGAACAACACCCATATTCCCTGCCACTGGTTCTACAATTATACAAGCAATGTCATCACCGAATTGTTCGAAAGCATATTTTACACTTTCTAAATCGTTATACGCTACTGTAATCGTATTTTTCGCTACACCTTCTGGTACACCAGGGCTATCTGGTAAACCTAGCGTCGCCACACCCGAACCTGCCTTAATCAATAAAGAATCACCATGGCCGTGATAACAACCAATGAATTTCAAAATTTTGTTACGGCCAGTGTAACCACGAGCTAAACGCAATGCACTCATTGTCGCCTCTGTTCCAGAGTTAACCATACGCACAATCTCAATTGATGGTACACGCTCGATAACAAGCTGCGCTAATTTATTTTCAATTTCTGTTGGTGCACCAAAGCTTGTTCCTTTTTCAGCAACAGCTTTTAAAGCCTCAACAACACGGTCGTTCGCATGACCATGAATTAAAGGTCCCCACGATAATACGTAATCGATGTATTCATTCCCATCGATATCATATACTTTAGAGCCTTTTCCACGCTCCATAAACAGCGGATTCATACCAACAGACTTAAAGGCACGAACAGGGCTATTTACGCCTCCAGGCATTAAATCTTGAGCCTCTTCAAACGCCGCAATCGACTTATCAAACTTTTTCATTATTTAGCGCCTCCTTCTTGTAACCATCTTGCTGCATCTTTTGCATGATACGTAATAATCAAGTCTGCTCCTGCGCGTTTCATGCTAATTAATTTCTCAAGTACAACTTCTTTTTCATTAATCCAACCATTTTGCGCTGCCGCTTTAATCATCGAATATTCACCACTTACGTTATAAGCAACGACTGGTAAATTAAAGTTATTTTTCACATCACGAACGATATCTAAATAAGAAAGAGCTGGCTTTACAATTAAGAAATCTGCCCCTTCCATTACATCTGTTTCTGCTTCACGGAATGCTTCCATACGGTTAGCTGGGTCCATTTGATATGTTTTACGGTCACCGAACTGCGGCGCACCATGCGCTGCATCACGGAATGGTCCATAAAATGCTGATGAATATTTCACAGCGTACGACATAACTGGTACGTGCGCGAAACCATTTTCATCTAATGCATGGCGAATTGCCGTTACAAATCCGTCCATCATGTTAGATGGTGCAATAATGTCTGCCCCTGCTTTCGCTTGACTTACAGCTGTTTTTGCAAGAACTGCAAGAGACTCATCATTTAAAATAACGCCATCTTCAATAACACCGCAATGACCATGGCTTGTGAATTGACATAAACATGTATCTGCAACTACTACTAGCTCTGGGAACTCATCTTTAATTTGCTTAATTGCACGCTGTACAATTCCATGCTCACAATATGCTGATGATCCAACTTCGTCCTTTTCAGCAGGTAAACCAAATACAATAACAGAACGAATACCTAAATCAACGACCTCTTGCATTTCAGCTCGCAATAAATCTAAAGACATTTGACATACGCCTGGCATAGAAGGAACTTCATTACGAGTATTTTCTCCTTCTAATACAAAAATAGGATAAATAAAATCTTCTGTATGTAAAAATGTTTCACGCACAAGTGCACGCATGCCTCCGCTTTGTCTTAGACGACGATGACGATTAAATTGTAAAGAATTCATAGATTTCTATCCCCATTCTTTTATTTTATAGATTCACAAATGCATTGCAGCAATGCTTCTACAGTGTACTCTTTTGGCACAATAACATTCGAAAAATAAAGGTTCGCCTCTTTTTCCGTAATAGGCCCTATACAAGCAATTGTACATTTTTTCGTCCATTCTCTCCAGTTTGTTCCCTCAAGTAAACGAACAAAACTATCAACAGTTGAAGGACTCGTAAATGTAATAATATTTACTTCCCCTAATTTCAATGCTGTTATAAGTTCTTGTTTTTTCTCTACATTCACCTTCGTACCATATACGATTAGCTCATCTAGAAAAACACCAAACTCCCTAAGTTTAACCGGGATTACATCTCTTGCTAAATTCCCTTTCGGAAATAAAATACGCTCGTTTCCACTTAATTCTTTTAGAAACTCTTCGGCAAATGTTTCTGCAACAAATGAGGTCGGAACAAAATGAACTTGATAGCCCCTTTTTTCTAACTCTAATTTTGTTTTCACGCCTACCGCAGCGATTTTAATAGTTAATGGTATTTTTTTTTCTAAACCATCTAGAAAAAAAGCTACACCATTTTTACTCGTAAAAATAACCCAGTCATACGAATGTAGTTGCCTTGTTATACGTTGAATTTGCCTATGAGATGTGCCTTCCATACGCAAAAGCGGAATTTCCAATGGAATTCCGCTCCTTTCTTTCACTGCTACACTCATTTGTTTCGCTTGATGCTGGGCACGTGTAACCAATACTATTTTGCCAGCGAGAGCATCCATATTTATTGTTGCTCCTTATTTGCAGCAAGAATGAGCTCTTTTGCTCCTTGTTTAATTAAACGGTCCGCAGCCTCTAATCCTACTTGCTTCGGATCAGTGCCTACTACTATCTCTTTCAATAAAACAGAACCGTCCATAGAACCGACAAGCGCTGTTAATTCGATTGCATCATTTTCCTTAAGAGTTGCATATCCAGCGATTGGAACTTGGCATCCACCTTCAAGTTTATGAAGAAATACTCGTTCAGCAGCCACTGTTCTTTCTGTTACTGCATCATTAATATGTGCTAACAACTGAAGTAAATCCTTATCATCTTCACGACATTCAATCGCTAATGCACCTTGTCCTACGGCTGGTACACATAAAGTTTCATCTAAATGTTCTGTAATAACTTCCCCGTCCCAGCCCATTCTCTGCAGTCCAGCTGTCGCTAAAATAATTGCATCGTAATCTTCATCTTTTAACTTACGTAAGCGTGTATCGATATTCCCGCGAATCCATTTCACTTGTAAATCTGGTCTCGCAGCTAGTAGTTGTGCACTACGTCTCAAACTACTCGTCCCTAAGATCGCACCTTCTGCTAAGTCTTTAAACGATTCTCCGTTTTTAGAAATAAAAGCATCACGAGGGTCAACGCGCTTTGGTGTACAACCAATCGTTAATCCATCTGGAAGTACAGCTGGCATATCTTTCATACTATGTACAGCCATATCAATTTCTTTCGTAAGTAACGCGTGTTCAATTTCCTTTACAAATAAACCTTTTCCGCCTACTTTTGAAAGAGTAACATCTAAAATAACATCACCTTTTGTGACGATTTCTTTCACTTCAAATTCATATGGTAAACCAAGCGCTTTTAATTGATCGATAAACCAATTTGTTTGTGTTAATGCTAGTTTACTCTTTCGTGAACCTACAATAATTTTGCGCATAATTCTCTCTCCTCATTATAAATACCAAAAGTGGAAATTAGATAAACTGCTTAATAGAAAAATGTTAACTAGCATTACGAGAAATGCCCCGATATTCCACTGCACAATTTTCTTACCTTGCAACACATCTGCCGCTCTTAAATATAAGCCCACGCAATATGTAAATAGAACGACAAAAGACCCGATTACTTTCGTATCATACCAATGGAAATTATCCAATTTTGTATATCCCCATATGCATCCTAATATAATTGCTAATAAGAAAAACGGAACAGAAAATAAATTTAATCCGTAAGACATAGATTCAAGCTTCGGCAAATTTCCTAATCTTCTTAATCTCGCATTCCACTTTTTCTTTTTTAATAGCCGATATTGCAATAAATACATAATAGAAAAAATAAACGATACAGTAAACGTTGCATAAGAAATAATCGCCATACCGACATGCACGTATACAAGTTCTGAAACTAATTGCTCTGCAAGTACTGGCGACATCTTTCCGAGCGGTGTAAAAATAGAAAAAGCGCTTACTCCAAATGCTACAACATTTGTAAAAAAGACTAAAAAGTCAATGCGCATAAATCGATTAATGACTAATGACATCGTAATCAATAACCAAACATAAAAATAAATCCCTGATAATAAAGTTAAAATAGGATTCGTTTCTGAATCTGTAGCCCTAAGCAACATAAAGATAGACTGCAGAACCCATACAATCGAAAGTAACCAAAAAGCAAAGCGGTTCGCCTTTCGGTTACTTTGGAAATAATCTATAAAATATAAACTAATGCTACAAGCATATAAAATAATTGCAATATGATAAATAATACTGTTATTAAAAAAACTCATCCGATCATCCTTCCAAGTTATAAAGATGGAACGGATGGTGTCCACGCTCTTTTATGTTCTACTTCTTCCGTATTTCCCGCTTCTTCCACTTCTAAATCAAAAATCTTCGCAAATAAAGCTAATTTTTCGCCGGCTCCCTCTTCAGCAGCTAATTCTTTAGCTACTAAAATGGGGTCTTTTAACAATTGGTTAATAATACTTTTCGTATGTTTACTAATTACTTTTTTCTCACGATCACTAAGGTTTGGTATTTTTCGCTCAAGGCTTTCCATCGTATCACTTTGAATTGCTAGCGCTTTATCACGAAGAGCAGATATTAGCGGTACAACACCAAGCGTACTTAACCACGTTTTAAATAAAACCATTTCCTCTTCAATCATAAATTGAATTTTCTCTGCTTCTTTTAAACGTTCAGCACGGTTTGCTTCAACTACACCTTGCAGATCGTCGATATCATATAAGAAAGAGCCTTCTAATTCATCAATCGCAGGATCAATATCACGTGGTACTGCAATATCAACCATAAACAACGGACGACCAGAGCGCATTCTCTCTACTTTCGTCATCATCTCTTTCGTAATGACATATTCTGATGCACCCGTTGAACTAATTAAAATATCCGCTTCTAATAATGCACATTGCAATTCACTTAAAGGCTTTGCATGTCCCATATATTTCTCAGCCATCACTTCCGCTTTCGTAAGCGTCCTATTCATAACTGTTACTTTACGAGCTCCACTTCCGTATAAGTTTTGCAGTGCAAGTTCACCCATCTTACCCGCACCAAGAATAAGCACATGACAATCTGTTAAATCGCCAAATATTTTCTTTCCGAGCTCAACAGCAGCATAACTAACAGACATCGCACTTTCACCAATCGTTGTTTCTGAGTGCGCACGTTTTGCTAACGTAACCACTTGCTTAAACAACTCATTAAAAATTGTACCTGTCGCTTTTACTTGTTGTGCTTCTAAAAAGCTATCTTTTATTTGACCTAAAATTTGCGTCTCTCCAACAACCATAGAATCTAAACCGCACGTTACGCGGAATAAATGATCTATTGCGCCATCTTGTTCAAAAATAGACAAGTATGGTGCGACTTCTTCTATTTCAAGCTGAAACCAATCAGCTAAAAACTTCTTAATGTAATACCGTCCCGTGTGTAATTGATCGACAACAGCGTAAATTTCAGTGCGATTACAAGTTGATACAATGACATTTTCTAGCACACTCTTTTGGTTTTGTAATGTAGTCATTGCTTGCTCTAGCTCTGCTGCCTGAAATGTGAGTTTCTCACGAAATTCTACAGGGGCTGTTCGATAATTTACACTAACAACAAGAATATGCACGCAGCATGTCCCCCTTCACCCGTTTTATCACTTTATCTACTATCATAATACAACTTTCCTCTTATGAATCTGACAATCGTGTGAACAACTGATTATTTTTTATTTATTCTCCATATGTAATAAAGGAGCTTCAGTAAGTTTAACAAAGAATTTTCTACTTTATAATGATTATAAAATAATAACTCTATTTGTACGTTACCAAAAAAAGTCCTCATAATCAAGTGATGGAAACTATTCCATATTAATTATAACATCATCTTTTCTATCTTCTTTCATCATGAAGGAAAATATGTATGATTGTTCCAAAATATAGTACTCACTTTCTCAATGCAATGCATTTGACATTGTCTTTATTTTTCGTTATATTGATTTTACAAAATTAAATTGTGCACAACTTAAAAAGAAAGGAGTTATTCATGACAGAAGATTCTTTGCATCTAGATAACCAACTTTGTTTTTCTATTTATGCTTGTTCTAGAGAGGTTACCCGTTTTTACCGACCTTATTTAGAGGAAATGGGCATTACGTATCCCCAGTACATTACTTTACTCGTACTGTGGGAACAAGACAGACTAACAGTAAAAGAAATTGGAGAACGTCTATTTTTAGATTCTGGTACGTTAACACCTATGTTAAAACGAATGGAATCATTAAACCTTGTAAAACGCATTCGTTCAAAAGAAGACGAGCGAAAAGTTTGTATTGAATTAACGGAACAAGGTAAAGATTTAAAAGAAAAAGCTTGTTCATTACCAAAAACAATGGCTACCAACTTAGGAATTACAGAGCAAGAATATCGTTCTTTACTAATCCAATTAAATAAACTAATTGAAACGATGAAAACAATTAATGATAGAAAAGGGGAATAAACATGGATAAATTATATACTGCTTCAGTAACAGCAACAGGTGGAAGAAACGGTAAGGTAGTTTCAGATGATGGCATATTAAATCTTGATGTAAAAATGCCAAAAGCACTAGGCGGTGCAGGTGGAGAGGCAACAAATCCAGAACAATTATTTGCAGCTGGTTATGCAGCTTGCTTTGATAGCGCATTGCAACTTGTAATTCGTACAAAACGTATGAAGGTGGAAAGTACAGAAGTGACTGCACACGTTTCTATCGGTAAAGATACAGATGGTGGTTTCGGACTATCTGCTGTACTTGACGTACATGTTGCTGGTGTTTCTCATGCCGAAGCACAAGAACTTGTAGAAGCCGCTCACGGTGTATGCCCTTACTCTAAAGCAACAAGAGGAAATATTGAAGTTACATTAAACGTACGCTAAAAGTTTAGTAAATAAAAAAACGCGCGACATTCGTCACGCGTTTTTTGTTTTTGTCATTTTATGAATTGCTTTCCATGCTTCTTCTTTTCCAAGTCCTGTTTCAGAAGAGAATAGAACGATTTCATCGCCAATTTCAACAGCAAGCGTTTCTTTTACAACTTTTAAATGCTTTTGCCATTTCCCTTTCGGAATTTTATCGGCTTTCGTTGCAATAATAATTGTTGGGATTTCATAATGCTTTAAGAAATCATACATCATAATGTCATCTTTTGTTGGTTGATGACGTAAATCAACTACTAATACAGCTGCGTCTAATTGCGTACGTGTTGTAAAGTAAGTCTCAATCATTTTGCCCCATGCCGCGCGCTCTGTTTTAGATACTTTCGCATATCCATAACCTGGAACGTCAACAAAATGCATCATTTCATTGATTAAGAAAAAGTTCAGTGTTTGCGTTTTTCCTGGTTTAGAAGAAATACGTACTAACTTTTTACGATTTAAAATTTTATTAATAAAGGAAGACTTCCCGACATTAGAACGACCTGCTAAGGCAATTTCTGGTAAATCACTGTCTGGATATTGTTCCGGTTTAACGGCACTAATTACAATATCTGCTTTTGTTACTTTCATTGTTTCACTCCTACTAATGCGTGCTCCAATACTTCGTCTAAATGAGATGCAAGCACAAACGTAAGGTTTTCTTTTACGCTCTCTGGAATATCATCTAAATCTTTCTCATTTTCCGCCGGTAAAATAATTTTTGTTAATCCCGCGCGGTGAGCACTTAATGTTTTTTCTTTCAAACCACCAATTGGTAATACACGACCACGAAGTGTAATTTCACCTGTCATACCAACTTCTTTACTTACAGGAATACCTGTTAGTGCAGAAATAAGTGCCGTTGCCATCGTAATACCTGCTGACGGTCCATCTTTTGGAACTGCTCCTTCTGGAACATGAATATGAATATCGTTTTTCTCATGGAAATCCGGATCAATATGAAGTTCTTCTGCACGAGAACGAATATAGCTAAACGCGGCTTGTGCGGATTCTTTCATAACATCCCCAAGTTTCCCTGTTAAAATTAATTTCCCTTTTCCTGGCGCTACAGACACTTCAATTGCAAGTGTATCGCCGCCCGCTGCTGTGTAAGCTAAACCTGTTGCCATACCAACTTGGTCTGTTTTTTCAGCTTGACCATAACGGAATATATGCTTACCAAGTAAATCAACAATATTTTTCTCTGTTACAACAATGCGCTTGCGTTCTGCTGTAACGATAATTTTTGCTGCTTTACGGCAAACTTTTGCAATTTGACGCTCTAACGTACGAACACCAGCCTCGCGTGTATAATAACGAATAATTTCAAGAAGTGCTTCATCACGTACTTGCAAATTACCTTTTCGCAAGCCGTGCTCTTTTAATTGTTTCGGCAATAAATGCTCACGAGCAATGTGCACCTTTTCAAGTTCTGTATAGCCAGCAATCGAGATGATTTCCATACGGTCAAGCAATGGGCCCGGAACACTTGCAAGTGTATTAGCAGTTGCAACGAACATAACTTTCGATAAATCATATGGCTCTTCAATGTAATGATCACTGAAGTTATGGTTTTGTTCTGGATCTAATACTTCAAGTAACGCCGCTGATGGATCTCCCCTGAAATCGTTAGACATTTTATCAATCTCATCTAATAAGAAGACTGGATTAACTGTTTTCGCCTTTTTCATACCTTGAATAATACGTCCTGGCATCGCTCCTACATATGTACGACGGTGACCACGAATTTCAGATTCATCACGCACACCACCAAGAGAAACACGTACAAAATTACGATTTAACGATGTTGCAATAGAACGTGCTAACGAAGTTTTCCCAACCCCAGGAGGTCCTACTAGACAAAGAATTGGTCCTTTTAATGAATTCGTTAACTTCTGTACAGCTAAATATTCAAGTACTCGCTCTTTCACTTTTTCAAGACCGTAATGATCTTTATTTAAAATTTCTTCCGAATGAGCAAGGTCAATCATATCCTCTGTTGCCGTTGTCCATGGGAGAGCTAATAACCAATCAATATAATTACGAATTACACCACTCTCAGCAGAACTTACAGGTAACTTTTCATAACGATCTAATTCTTTCAGTGCAGCCTGCATTGTTTCTTCAGGCATTCCCGACTGTTCAATTTTCTCACGAAGTTCTTCAACTTCCCCGCTCTTGCCTTCTTTATCACCAAGTTCAGTTTGAATCGCCTTCATTTGCTCACGTAAGAAATATTCTTTTTGCGTGCGCTCCATTGAACGTTTCACTTTTTGTCCAATTTTCTTTTCTAGGCTAAGTAACTCTTGTTCATCTTGAATAATTGAAATAAGTGTATGTAGTCGTTCTTTCACAGATACAATCTCTAAAATCTCTTGTTTCTGCTTCGTTTTAATCGGTAAGTGAGAAGCAATTAAATCAGCTAGTCTTCCGGGTTCTTCTACATCAGCTACCGTTGCAAATGTTTCATTTGAAACTTTTTTCGAAACTTTAATATATTGTTCGAAATGCTCCAGTAACGTACGCATAAGAGCCTTCTCTTCTAAATCATCTTCTACTTCTTCAGTTACTGTTCTAATAGAAACTTGTACCAGATTTTCTTCTTCGATAAACTCTACTACTTCTGCTCTATGTAAACCTTCTACAAGGACACGAAGCGTACCGTTCGGCAATTTTAACATTTGCTTCACTTTCGCCACTGTACCTACACTATATATGTCATCTTCTTTCGGATCGTCGATATTCATTTCTTTTTGCATTGCTAAAAAGATGATATTTTCATCCATTGCCGCCTGCTCTAGTGCTTGTATCGATTTATCACGTCCTACATCAAGATGCAGAACCATCGTTGGATATACGAGAATGCCTCTTAATGGTAGGAGGGGCACAATTCTTTCATTCGTATTCATACTAGACATAGCACCTCCATAATAAATTAAACTCCTGTTCAACTATTTTATATTACAATACATCTAGATGCAATTGCAGAGATTCTTCGCAATTGTAAATCCCCTGTTTTTTTGTGCCTCACGAAAAGAAAAAAGACTCCGCTTAAGCATACAAACTTAAACGAAGTCTGGCAAATTTTTATTATTGTATATTCTCACATTGATTGCGCATCTGTTTCATCCAAAGCAGTATGTGCATCAAGCTCACGATGCATATTTTCCTGCACAAATGTTAATTCAAATACTTCTTTTAATTTGCGAACAGGGATGATCTCAATTCCCTTTATTGTATACAGAAATGGTTGCATGTTTTCAGCCGGAATGATGACTTTCTTAGCTCCCGCTTTTTTCGCAGCTTTTATTTTTGCGTACACACCACCAATAGGCTTCACTTCTCCGTGGATACTTATCTCACCTGTCATCGCTACTTCATTATTCACATACGTACGATGCACTGCTGAATAGACACCTGTTGCCATAGCAATACCTGCTGAAGGACCATCAATCGGGATACCACCAGGAAAATTAATATGTATATCATACCCTTCTGGCAACACATCTAGAGAACGAAGTACTGTTAACACATTATCAACAGAACCTTTCGCCATACTTTTTCGACGAATCGATTTCGTTTGGCTACCAATACTTTCCTCTTCTACAATTCCAGTGACATTTACTGACCCTTTATCTTTCGCCGGAATAGCTGTTACCTCAATTTCTAATAACGCACCTGTATTCGGCCCATATACAGCAAGCCCGTTCACAAGACCGATTCTTGGAATTGGATAAATACGTTTTTCGTACTTTGGTGTAAGCTGACTAGAATGAACAACCCACTCAATATCTTCATCTTTAATGAAAGGTCGTTCTTCATTTATCGCCATGCCAGCAGAAATTTGCACGAGATTAATTGCTTCTCGTCCATTTCTTGCATACATTCCAATCATTTCGATACCGTTCTCACCTACTTGCATTTCCACTTTGTCAGCTGCATTTTTCGCTACTTTTTGAATTTCTTCTGTGTCTAACTCACGGAAGAACACTTCTAAACAACGCGACCTAATTGCAGGAGGAATTTCCTCTGGTGAACGTGTCGTTGCACCAACTAAGCGAAAATCTGCAGGTAAACCTTTTTGAAAAATATCATGTATATACGTTGGAATCATCGAATTTTCTTCACTATAGTACGCACTTTCCAAAAATACTTTCCGATCTTCTAACACCTTTAGCATTTTATTCATTTGAATTGGATGTAATTCACCAATCTCATCAATGAACAAAATACCACCATGCGCATCTGTTACAGCCCCTTTTTTCGGTTGCGGGATACCCGCTTGCCCCATTGCACCTGCTCCTTGATAAATCGGGTCATGCACTGAACCAATTAATGGATCCGCAATACCACGCTCATCAAACCTAGCTGTCGTTGCATCAAGTTCGATAAATGTTGCATTTGTACGAAATGGAGATTTCGGATTTCGTTTCGCTTCTTCTAATACAAGGCGTGCTGCCGCTGTCTTTCCGACACCTGGCGGACCGTATATGATCACATGTTGCGGATTAGGACCACAAAGAGCCGCTTTTAACGACTTAATCCCGTCTTCTTGCCCTACAATGTCTATAAAGGATGTAGGACGTACCTTTTCCGCAAGTGGCTCTGTTAAAGAAACCTCACGCATTTTACGAAGCTGCTCTAATTCTTTTTTCGATTCTCGATCAATTGAAACTTTTTGTGTTCGCTGATTTCGAAGTAAGTGCCAAAAATACAATCCGACAATTACGCCAAAAACAAGTTGAACAAGTAAAAATATATTTGTCCAGCTCATAATTCATTTCCTCCCGCTATGTTTTACCTTTTAGTATTTCCTGGGAGGAATAGTGCTAAACATAAAGAAAAACAGCAATTATAAAAATTGCTGTTTCTTCTTCGCATTATGCAGATGTTTTTGTATCAAGTACAGTACCGTCTTGTAACACCAATTTCGGCGGTTCATTATCAGCTACTGTTTCTTTCGTAAGAATACACTTCTCGATATCTTTGCGAGATGGCAGTTCGAACATTACATCAAGCATCAAGCCTTCAATAATAGAACGAAGTCCACGAGCACCTGTTTTACGTTCAATTGCTTTTTTCGCAATCTCAACTAGTGCACCTTCTTCAAACTCTAACTCAACATCGTCAAGCTCCAATAGTTTTTGGAATTGCTTAACAAGTGCATTTTTCGGTTTAGTTAAAATATCTACAAGAGCATCTTCATCAAGCGGCTCCAGGTTCGCAATAACTGGAAGACGACCGATAAACTCCGGAATTAAACCGAATCTTAAAAGATCTTCTGGTAAAACGTGAGATAAAACATGCTTCTCATTTACATCAGCATTTTTCTTCTCAGCACCAAATCCAATTACTTTCTCACCAAGGCGACGTTTAATAATAGGCTCGATGCCATCAAACGCTCCACCACAAATGAATAGGATGTTCGTTGTATCAATTTGAATAAACTCTTGATGCGGGTGCTTACGACCACCTTGAGGTGGAACGCTTGCTACAGTACCTTCTAAAATTTTCAGAAGTGCCTGCTGTACGCCTTCACCAGATACATCACGTGTAATTGATGGATTTTCGGACTTACGTGCCACTTTATCAATCTCATCAATATAAATGATTCCTTTTTCCGCTTTCTCTACATCATAATCAGCTGCTTGGATTAATTTTAGTAAGATGTTTTCTACATCTTCCCCTACATATCCAGCTTCTGTTAAAGATGTTGCGTCCGCGATCGCAAATGGAACATTTAAAATACGCGCTAATGTTTGTGCCAATAATGTTTTACCACTACCAGTTGGCCCAATAAGTGAAATATTACTCTTCGCCAATTCTACATCATCAATTTTGCTGTTAGAATTAATGCGTTTGTAATGGTTATATACCGCTACCGCTAGTGCTTTTTTCGCGTTATCTTGTCCGATGACATACTCATCTAAGATTTCACGAATTTCTACCGGTTTCGGTACATCTTTGAATTCTACTTCTTCGTCCTTCGCAAGCTCCTCTTGTACAATTTCAGTACAAAGCTCGATACACTCGTCACAAATGTAAACACCTGGACCAGCAACTAGCTTTCGAACTTGCGTTTGTGTTTTACCACAGAAAGAACATTTTAATTGACCTTTTTCATCATTAAATTTAAACATATTTTCACACCCCTTACAAAGTGCTAATCTCTTGCCTTCGTATGTACACGATAAATGTATCGTATGTAAATACATATTATGTCACTACGTGGCGAGAAATACAAATAATATGACTAGTTATGTACAAATAAAAAAATTTTAAAACTTTTGAAATATGTATATTCGACTTACAAAGGAACTTTTCCTTCTTCATCGAAAAGTTTTATAAATATATTTCTATATTTATAAAACAAGGCACGATTAAAATCGCGCCTTGTTATTTTATTATGCAGCGTTGTCTACTAAGAAGTCTACAGCTTTACGCACTTTAAGATCTTCAGATAAAGCGTCTACGCTTCCAAGAGCTTGCTTGATAGCATCTACTGGCATACCGTACATTTCAGCCATTTTTTCAACTTCTGCAGTTACTTCTTCTTCAGTAACTTCGATGTTTTCAGCTTCAATGATAGCTTCAAGAACAAGATTGATTCTTACACGTTTTTGTGCATCCTCTTTCATTTGCTCTTTTAATTTGTCAGCGTCAGTACCTGTGAATTGGTAGTAAAGCTCAAGGTTCATACCTTGTTGGCTTAAACGTTGCTCGAATTCACGAACCATACGATCTAACTCAGTGTCGATCATAGCTTCTGGAATGTCGATTTCAGCGTTAGCAGCAGCTAATTCTACTACTTCGTCACGTACTTTGTGCTCAGCTTCGTGCTTTTTGCCTTCTTCTAAGTTTGTACGAAGTTTTGTTTTTAATTCATCAAGAGTTGCAACTTCTTCGTCAGCATCTTTAGCGAACTCGTCGTTTAACTCAGGAAGTTCTTTTGTTTTGATTTCGTGAATTGTTACTTTGAATGTTGCTGGTTTACCAGCTAATTCAGCAGCATGGTACTCTTCTGGGAATGATACTTCAACTTCTTTAGAATCACCAGATTTAAGACCAATTACTTGCTCTTCGAAACCTGGGATGAAAGTACCAGAACCGATTGCAAGAGAATAGTTTTCGCCTTTTCCGCCTTCGAATGCTTCGCCATCAACGAAACCTTCGAAGTCGATTACAGCTGTATCACCATCTGCAACAGTTCCTTCTTCTTTAACAACTAGTTCAGCTTGACGCTCTTGTAAAGCTTTTACTTCGTTCTCTACATCCTCGTCAGTTACAGTTGTTTCAACTTTTTCTACTGCTAAACCTTTGTAATCACCTAATTTAACTTCAGGTTTTACAGTAACTTTTGCAGTGAAAATTAAGTTTTGGCCTTTTTCGAATTTCTCGATGTCAATCTCAGGATGAGCAACTGGGAAGATACCAGCTTCATCGATTGCTTCACCGTATGCTTTTGGTAAGATGATATCTAAAGCATCTTGGTATAAAGATTCAATACCAAAGCGTTGTTCGAATAATGGACGAGGCATTTTTCCTTTACGGAAACCTGGTACATTAATTGTTTTTACTACTTTTTTGAATGCAGCGTCGATAGAGTTATTTACTTCTTTAGCATCAACTTCGATTGTTAAAACGCCAACGTTACCTTCTAATTTTTCCCATTTTGTAGACATTTATTCTTTCCCTCCAACTATAATAATGTATGCACATACCTCTATAGATTAAGATTTTTATTATCTCTTTTTTGAAATAACAAATGTACAAATAATCCTCTAGCAAAAGCTTTCAGATACAATGTTCCAATCTATTAATTGTCTAAAAGACAACTACGGTATATTTTGTTCGAGACTAATATGAAACATATTAAGTAAGAGAATTATACTCCTCTTCTCTTACAAACAGGCAGATTTCTGCCTTTTGCAACCCTTACATTATAACATAGAATGTGCTCGTTTCAATAACTGAACGATTCTTTTTCATAATTATACGGGCAAATACCCTTCTCTTTCAATGCGCAGTAACCATTGATAGGCAATATGAAATTCCTCAAACTCAATATTGTATGCTGTCATAAGTTCTTCTTCATCAATAGCCAATCCGAAACGCTTTCTTCCAATTCTCTCTAAGACGGCAGCCCAAATTTCTACTTTATCCATTAATAGAGGGAATGGGAAAATACTAATTTGTAATTCTTTCCAGTATGTAACCATTGTACTAAATATATCTGGATAATTTTGCTCTAATCGATTTGAGAATTTATGTATAATTTTATCGGATTGCTCCTCATTATGACCTGCAAATGCTGGAATGACCTTTATCGTGTTTCCAAACTTCTCTACTTCAATCTCTTCTTCTATTTGATTTTCTACCATTTTATACAAAATAGAAGTTTTTAAATAAGGGTGCTGATCTTCGTCTATTAAAAATTTCTTTAAAGTAGGAAGTGCGAGATCCAGGTCTTTTAACGAAAGTTTCTGGATCACTCTTAGCTTTTGACCAAAGTTTTCTCCAAAAAGACCATCGGTAAATTCTCCCAATTCAAAATTCGAATCCACTAGCGGTATATCTTCTTCACTCAGCATCCCTTGCGCAAATAAAGCAAGCTGCGCCAATTTTTCCCTTTGCTCAGGAATTATATCTTTCGTTTGCAAAACTTCCTCAACAGTTTCGACGACACCTTCATAATCATTTGTTTGAACTAAAATAGTTACATACGTTTCAAGAATATCACCAAATAATACAGCTCCTGTTTCAAGCAACTGCTCACATTTTTCTTTCGCTTCTTCCATACGTTTTAATTCTAGCAAACAAATAACGGAAGCTAATTCTGTTTGTTCCGTTTCTGCATTATACTGACGTAATATTTCAAAGCAGCGCAATGCATCTTCGAATTCCCGCTCTTTCAACGCTAAAAAACCTTTATCAATATAGCGTTCTGATAGTTGTGGAAACAATACGACCGTATTTTCTTTTTTATCCATACGTCCGCCTCTTTTTTCTAGATTTTAATGATCTTCAAAGTAAATATATCAAATGCTTAATGAGAACACAACATTCCAAAATTATTTATTTGAAATATAGGAATATTCTATTTTTATAACGAAAAAAGCAACAAACTTTTAAATGAAATTCATTTTTCACAAACAAAAACCCTCAGCAACAGACGCAGAGGATTCATCATTAATGGAAAGCTTTTATAATTGTGGGGTATATAACAAGGGTAATAATTTGGAGAACAATAATTGCCATAACAATCATGCTAAAATAGAAGATCGGTTTACTTCGCTTCATTAAAAACATAATAATAAGCATCGTACAAGCAAACAAACTTAAAAAGAACAAACTTGTTGTCGAACTAAGTATACCACTCGGGACAAAGAACAATAACACTACACTACAAGTACCTATAATTCCAAATAACCATTCCATTCATTCACTCATTCCCTTTCCCTCTCATCGCAGTTTTTTCTACGCTACTAAATGTTTTACAACATCAATTACATATGTTAACTTTTCATACGCCACAAACCCAAAAGCTACTGTTAAACCCGTTACGATTAATCCTTTCATCATCTCTTCCTCCTCATTTATCGTTGTTATCTTCATTATAGAGGATTAGTAATTTGTTACCATCGAACTTCCTTACACTTACCTTACAGAATTGTAAGATTTCAAAAAAAGACTTCAAATCATGATATTATATTTTTGTACAATTAAGAATTTAATTTATAAGGGGGATTATATATGTTCAAAAAAATGGCTGCTGATGTTTTAGGTTTAAGCGATGTAGGTTCTGTCATTACACCAAAAGATTATGATAAGGTTGATGCTGATGATTACGTGATGCATGAAGATGGGGAGAAAATTTACTTTCTTATTAAATCAAAATCGGATGAATATTGTTTCACAAACAAAGGATTAATTCATCTAGATGGTACAAGTGCCACAAGCAAAAAACGTACATTACGCCGCTTTAGCTATAGTAAATATCAAATTAAAAACGTAGCACTCGAAACTGCAGGAACGATTGATTTAGATGTAGAAATTAAATTTCAAATGGGAGATGAGCATTACTCAATTGATGTTCATAAAAAACATATTGAAGAATTAAAAGATTTATATAAGGCTCTTCTTAAAATCGAAGAAATTTCATACGACAACGACATTACATTGCAGTATGCACATAAAAGTTTAGATATGGCATCTAACGCTTTCAGCCGTATTTCAAATGCACAAGTAAATTTAGCAGAACAGTTTAAAGAAATGAACGATATCGCCTTTAACTGGCTCGTTGATACGAAAAAGCAATATAACGTGAAAGATTACGGTTTTGTCTTTGAAAAATTTATTAATAACTAATTTAAAACAACAAAAAACCTTGTTATCAAAAGATAACAAGGTTTTCTTAGCGTCCCAGGAGAGATTCGAACTCCCGACCCGTCAATTACCTACGATATATAAACGATTCTTTCATCGTTTGCTGAACGTTCATTTGAGCGGTCAACTGACCGTTTTTGTTTTACTATTATACGCTATATAGTAGTTCTACATCAATGTTGAATGCCTTTTTGTTCTATCGATTCCCTACCGAAAATTCTGACGCATTTAGATGAATCCCCCTTATCCACGGAATAAAAAATAATCGTCTTAAAATGCGAATCTCGGCGTACCTTTCCGCACTATTTTATATATTTTGATCGCAGTCTTAATATATCTTCCTCTTCGCGAATGCCTGCCGATCCCTTTCTCACATTTTTTACGACAGCCCAATTCGGGTTAGTTTCATCACCGATGTTCTGTACTGTAAAGTTGCCGTCACCATATTTCCGGTGACCTTCTGCCAATTTCTCCGTTAAATCATTCTCTTTTGATTTCGCCATCTTTGCGCCATCTCCCTTTTTATACAACCTTCTTAAACTGTCCAACTAATCACACGTCCAGTCAATTGGAGATCCTCGCTTTCCGCTTCGTTTAATTGTAACACACTGTCGGGGATAAGTTCCGATAACGGCTGCCCAATCACACTAGAAACGTTATTTTCTTTGAATGTGAATGAGCCGACGCCAGTTACGCTAAACGATGCGATCCCTTGCTGCTGCATTTTGTTTGTATCGTTATAAACGATTGCTAAGTATGCGCTGCATTCGTAGATAGCATTATAGGGGATATCATATCCTTAGAGAAAGTTACTAGAGACCTAGCGGGCGAGTTATCGGGTGAATATGATGTACGACGCGTTATAGAAGGTATTGACCCCGACACTGGCGAAAAACTTTCACGGTGGGAACGCACTGGTGCTGGTGTCATGGTTTTTGCGGGTCTTACTCCTGTTGGTAAGGGAATAAAAGTAGTCAAAGGCGCCAAAAAAGTTTCCAATGCAATAGATGCAGCAGCCATACTAGAAAAACAACGGAAAACTTTAAAAGCTAATAGCTTAGCAGGTAAAGAATACGAAACAAAAATCTTCGAGGTTATAAAACAATAAAAACCTAAATCTGAATTGAATGAACAAATAACCGTACAAACAAAATCGGGCGTACGCACTCGTATAGATATAGGAGGCAAGGACGCAAATGGTAAGATTGACTTAGTGGAGTTAAAATCGTCACCTACTGCACCCCTTACTAAAAATCAGAAAAAAGCCTTCCCCGAAATTGCGGAATCAGGTGCAATTGTTAAAAGTAGGAACAAACCACCATTTGAACATTTAGAAGAGATTCCACCAACGAAAATAAATGTAATAAGAAAAGAAGAATAAGGAGGCTTTTATATGGCATTACACGATACGGATCAAGTCGATTTAGTTTTAATAGACGAGGATAATAAAGATAATGTGTACTTAACAATCTTTGATGCTTTAGAGTGGAATAAAAGCGAAGAACTTGACGATGAGCACATTTTACTTCTACAAGACAAAATCAATACATATTTAGGATTCATTGAAAGTGATGAAATCCATGAAAAAGTTCCAAGTACAATAGGAAGAACACAATTCATTATACAAGTGTATTCGCAGAATGAACTTAGTTTTTATGGGAAAAAGTTTTATAACATTGTAAGTGAACAATTAGGAGAATCTGGATATGGATTTGAGTTCCACCATAAACCTATTGATTCTTTAAGTTAAATAAGAGGAACAGGGCGCATAAACGGTGCTCTGTTTTTAATGTACTTTAATCTACTTTATATACTCATTATCATATATTCCATTGTAGTATTTTCACACCTCTTGCACATACATCAATTTTTAGACAAACAAAAAACCTTGTTATCAAAAGATAACAAGGTTTTCTTAGCGTCCCAGGAGAGATTCGAACTCCCGACCGACGGCTTAGAAGGCCGTTGCTCTATCCTGCTGAGCTACTGGGACATGGAGCGGGTGAAGAGAATCGAACTCTCGACCAGAGCTTGGAAGGCTCTTGTTTTACCACTAAACTACACCCGCATATGTTATTTTATTTTTCTTCGTTAGCGCTGTTGCCCTATCGACAATATTTATTATATTCATAACTACTTATAAAGTCAACACTTTTTTAAAAGAGGATAATTTTCCTTATCCTCTTTTAAAAATTGCTTGTTCCACCAGCTGTCCGTCTAATGTTTCAAAACGAACTTCTATATGATTTTCATCCATTTCTAATAAAGCGAAAGTTTTTTCCACACGAGAGCGTGGGAGCAAAATACTTCCTGGATTAATAAATAAAATCCCATCAATTAATTCTGCCCCTAATACATGAGAATGTCCAAAGCATGCTACTTGCGCTCCTACTTCTTCTGCATGATACGCTAACGTTTGTAACGTCATTTTTACATTATGACGATGACCGTGTACAACTAAGAAACGAATTCCATCTACATCAGTTACAATTTCACCTTGAAAGTTAGCATAATCACAATTCCCTTTTACAACATGGAAACCTTGCAGCTCTTCGTGAGCAGACGTTAACTCTGAATCACCACAATGAATCATGACATCTACTTTCTCTTCGTACTTCTCTTTTAACTGCTGTAATTCCTTCACAGAGCTATGACTATCGCTTACGATTAAAGCTTTCATCAATCTCTCTCCCTTATTCTTCTAAAAACCATTCTGGGATTTTTTCTTCTAATTTACGAAGAGCGCGTCCGCGGTGACTAATTGCGTTTTTCTCATCCGAACTTAGCTCAGCCATCGCTTTTTTATATTCTTCTACATAAAAAATCGGATCGTATCCGAAACCATTTTCCCCGCGGCGCTGTTCTAGAATTTTCCCTTCGCACGTTCCGTTTACAATAACCGGCTCTTTATCCACTTCAGGAAAAGCAACTGCTAACGCACAGTAAAAACGAGCTGTACGTTTTTCTAAATTGATGTCAGTTAACTCTTGTAACACTTTATCTATATTCGCCTGATCATCTTTCGGCTCTCCAGCAAAACGAGCTGAATATACACCTGGTTTCCCGTTTAAGGCATCTACAATAAGACCAGAGTCATCCGCAATTACGATGGAATTCAACTGTCTACTAAGACTGTCCGCTTTTAAAATTGCGTTTTCTTCAAATGTTTCACCAGTTTCTTCGACTTCTTCAATATGAGGAAAATCGTGTAAAGATTTCACTTCTAAGTCAAATCTCTCAAACAAATCAGCAAACTCACGTACTTTCCCAAGATTTTTCGTCGCTACAACAACTTGCTTCATATTTTCCACCTCTACTCTATATGAGATACGATGTCACCTAATGCTTCTTTTTGCTTTTCAACAAGTTGGAAAATGCCTTGTTCAGCAGCATCAAGCAGTTCATTTAATTCAGCTCTGCTAAACGTCGCTTCTTCTCCAGTTCCTTGTACTTCAACAAACTGACCTTTTCCAGTCATAATAACGTTCATATCAACGTCTGCTTTAGAATCTTCAGCATAATTTAAATCTAAAACGACACCTTGTTCTTCAACAATACCTACTGACGTTGCCGCTAAATAATCTTTCACCGGAATTTTAGATACTTTGTCTGCTTGCAATAATTTTTCAAAAGCTAATACCATCGCTACATAAGCACCTGTAATTGAAGCTGTTCTCGTTCCGCCATCCGCTTGAATTACATCACAGTCAATCCAAACCGTTCTTTCGCCAAGCGCTTCTAAATCAACAACCGCACGTAATGCTCGTCCAATTAAACGCTGGATTTCCATTGTGCGCCCTGTTACTTTCCCTTTACTTGACTCCCTGATTGTACGTTGCTCTGTCGCACGTGGAATCATTGAGTATTCTGCTGTTACCCATCCTTTTCCTTCTCCGCGCATAAACGGCGGTACACGCTCTTCAATTGTCGCTGAACAAATTACCTTTGTATCCCCAACTTCAATTAGTACCGATCCCTCTGGATGTTTTAAATAATTTGTATGAATATGTATATGGCGTAGCTCTGCTTTTCCTCTACCATCTACTCGCATAAAAATAACCCCCTCATAACTACTCTTATTAGTATAGCCAAATTTAAATGTACGATATGTATAACAATAAAAGAAGGGGAACTCAAAAAGCAATTCCCCTTTCTTACATAAGTATATCAAATTATTCGCGATTAAAAACTACCTGTATTCACGTTTTGTGGACGATCAACAGGTTTTGTTAACTTTTCACCTTTCTCATCCATAAGATTTGCTTTCCCATTCACTTCAATAGAAACATTTTTCACACCTTGTTTTTCCGTTAAAGATAAGACTAACGATTTCAACACATAATTTGAAATCATATTTTTGTCTGGGTTCACAAATATATTTTCATTAAAGTTTAATGTAATATTTCCGTCCTGTACTTTCGGATTCGTAATAAGCTTAGCTCCTGGATTAAAATCATTTAGTAGCGATCCTTGAATCGGACCTTTTACAAGCTCATCCACAATTGTCGCGTAATCATTTTCTTTTCCTTCTGCAACGCGCCGTGTTACCGGTACGTAATATTGCTGCTTATTATTATTTTGCGCCATAAAGTAAAGTGTAACCGGTTTTGTATGCGTTACATCCGCTACTTGTTCATCATCAAAATTAATTCCATTCGCACGACTTACACCTTCACCAATCGGTGTACCCGCAACAGGCATCTTCGCTAACTTTTCACCATTTATTTGGAACTGCACTTGTTTTATTTCTGTAAATTGAGTCAAAGTCCACGCTACTGATTCAACAATTTGACGCTCTTCTTCTTTTGAATAATTTTTCATTTCTTTAGAGAAATCAATTACTGCTGTCCCGCCCTTTTTCAAATTCAAGGTCATCGTCGTATTCGCTGGAAGGACTGCTCGAAATCCATTTGGCAATAAATTTGTGACTGGTCCATCTTTCACAAGATACTCTAACGTTTGCTGTACAACTTCATTCGCTTTCGGAGTAGGCATTGCAATAGTTTGCGGTACGACATATCCATTTTTATCAACGAGGTATAACTCTCTATTTACTGTTTGCCCTTGTTTATCTTTTTTAGCGGTTTCTTTCTTTTCACCTTCTGTATACGTAACTTTTTTCGGTGGATCAATTTGTTCTGTCGCTTTCTCTTGATTTAATAAGCCACACCCTGATAATAAAATCACACTCACAGTAGCACCAACAACCCATTTAAAAGTGGATTTAGGCATGCCATTCCCCCCTAGAATCTAAGTTTGTACTATTATGTATACGAGCTGTTTCATGTTTTAGAACAAGCTATGGCTACTTATACAGAAAAAACCCCTGATTTCTCAGGGGTTCTCTTATATGAATCTACTACTATTCTGTTTCTAAATTAATATGCTTCACGTTTTCAATCGGCTGGCCGAACCACTTTGATGCAATTTCTTTAAACAGACCTATTTTACCAGTCGTTAAGAAGAGGTGATCACTTTGTTCTTCTCCCTCATTTAACATCTTACTATGGTATAAAATCGTGCTTACCTCACGCGCTGTTTCATCACCCGAACTAATTAATTGTACTTGATCTCCCATTACCATTTTAATAACAGGACCTAAAATCGGATAATGTGTACATCCTAAAATAAGTGTATCAATGTCAGTACTTTTCAACGGTTGCAATGTTTCTCTTACAACTTCATACGCCATTTCACTTTCGAAATTCCCACTCTCTACAAGCTCAACGAAAGGTGGACACGCTAAGCTTTCTACCATAACACGGTTATTAATAGACTTTAGCGCCTCTTCATAGGCACCACTTTTTACTGTTCCAATCGTTCCAATAATCCCAACATGGTACGTATTTGTCACTTTTAAAGCTGTACGTGATCCTGGATGAATAACTCCAACTACTGGAATTGGCAACTGTTTCTGCATTTCTTCCAACACAACCGCAGTTGCTGTATTACACGCAATAACTAACATTTTGATATTTAAATCTAATAAATGCTCCGTCATTTCCCACGTAAATTGACGCACTTCTTCACGAGAACGCGGGCCATAAGGGCAACGTGCTGTATCTCCTAAATATATAATACGCTCTTTCGGCAACTGACGAATTAATTCCTTCGCTACTGTTAAACCGCCCACTCCTGAATCAATAACACCGATCGCTCTATTCAACTTAATCACCCGTTTTCTCATTCATCATCTTATTTTATGTTTATCATTATATTTTACACACTTTAAGTTCGCTAACTTAAAGTGCCCCTGTATAAAATTTTTCATTTGTACCTGTATAGATCAGGACCTTTTTTATTTTGCTCCTTTTTTTCATAATTTGCAAGACAGAAAAATAACCGACCTTCTATATGAAAGTCGGTTTCTTCTATGATAAAGCACATATTCATCGCACCATCTTTTTCTGAACAGAAGACATCCCTATTAATAAGACAAAATGGGCTAAAATTAAAACTACAATTAACATAAAATTTAAACGATAACTATTTGTAGCCTCCATAATTTTGCTCGCTACAGCGGGCCCAAACGCCATCCCGAAAAAGTTGATTAAGTTGTACAATCCAAGACCAACTCCAACTTTCGCAGAATTTAACGTTTTTGGTATAAGTGTATTTAATGATACTTGAATTGCCGAATAACTCATAAATGTTAAAATAACCGCCACTAAAATAACAATAAAGTTCCCATTCGGAATAAGCCCTAAAAGTAAAAAGCCAACAATCATAACTACAGACGCTACATTAATCATTCTCACATTCCCAAACGAAGGAACAATCTTTCCGGTAATAAAACTAGATACAATCCCAAAGAGAGATGCAACAAACAATACAATTCCGATAACGAACGGAGACAAGTCGTGCTCTCTCCCTAGCAGTAATGGCAATAATAACAAACTAGCACATAGCGCCACATTAATTATAAATCCAACCGCTATTAAACGAAGAAATGGTTTATTTGTAAACAACTCAATGTCAATAAATGGATACTCTACTTTCTTCATACGAACCGTGAATAAAAATAAGAAAGCAACAGATAGCACAAATAGCCAACTATTAATATTTACGCCTAATAAAACGGTCGCAATTAATGCAAATAATAACACCGCTCCAATGTAATCAAAATGAAACTCTTCATCCGTATGCTGTGCTTCTTCCGGCATAAATTTCACAAGTAAGAAAATCCCAATCACTGAAATAACCATAAATAAAAATAAATACGGCCAGCCTAACGTATTCGTAATTGCTCCACCAACTAACGGACCAATACCAATTGCTAATGCAATAGAAGACCTAATCATCGCTAACGCTCCTGGTTTTTCAGCAGGAGCAACTAATTTCGCCACTGCAATCATACTAAGTGCAATAAATGCCGCTCCCCCGCTCGCCTGCACTAATCTTGCGAAAATAACAATCGCATAAGATTGATTTACAAATCCAATAATGGACCCAACTACAAATATGATGATTGAAATAATTAATAGTTTTTTTACACTGTAACGATCCGCTAGTTTCCCATATACCATTGAACCAATACCAACAACTAAAGAATACCCTACTACAATCCAACTTACTTTCGATTGACTAATTGATAAATCATTAGCAATATCCTCTAACGCTACATTAAATAAAACTGCGTTCATCGGTCCTAACAAAACAATAAAATATAATGTGAAAACAAACCATTTTGAATGGTTACTTGTACCTTCCCCCACGTGTAACACCTCTCCTAATTGTAGTTTTAAAACTTTCAAACTATAGATGAAAAATGAAGTTGTTTAGCTCTTTTATCACTACTAAACAACTTCATCAAATGTATAAAAGATGATAATTTATCCCGCTATTTGCGGGCAGTAAGACTCCCACCTCAAAATTCAGCTGAGGCAAAGAAGTTAGGCGAGAGATCCACTGCCCGTAAACGCCCGATTGGTGAAGGCTAATAATCAGCGGGGGATGAACACCCCCACTGATTAAAGTTTCACTTTATTGCGCAACAAACTGAATTTGAAACGAAACATGTATGTTGTTCGATATCCATTGAACTATCATAGTTTCAGCATTACAGTTTGTCAACGGAAAATATACAAAGTAAACTAATTTAGTGTTTTTAGTTTACTTTGTTCAAAGATTGTTATACACTAATTTCGAATCCGATATAAAGAGGACTGAAATGATTATTCAAATTTGCAATGTCTAACTTCATAAAATTGATTAAATAAAGAACCTTTATATAGAAGAAACAGTATTGAGGAGGAGTATGATGAAGAAAAAAATATTAATCGTATTAACAAGTGTAGAAAAATATCCAAACTTAAATCGCGCTACTGGGCTTTGGCTTGGTGAAGCTGTACATTTCGTTAAAAAAGTTGAAGAAGCTGGTTACGAAGTAGATTACGTCAGTCCACAAGGCGGCTATACGCCGATTGATCCACATAGTTTAGCAATGGCAGAAAACGTTGATTGGGAATGGTATCAAAAGAAAGAATTTATGAATCGCCTCGGTTCTACAATGAAACCGAGCGAAGTGAATCAAGAAGACTACGCTGCTATTTATTACGCGGGTGGTCACGGCGTTATCTGGGACTTCCCAGAAAACAAAGAACTCCAAAATATTAGCCGCAACATTTATGAAAACGGCGGAATTGTTTCCTCTGTTTGTCACGGAGCAGCTGGTTTATTTCATATCTCATTAAGTGATGGAAAACGTTTAATTAGCGGTAAAAGGGTAACAGGATTCTCAAATGAAGAAGAAAAACTAGCGGAATTGGATCAGTTTGTTCCATTCTTAACAGAAGATGAACTCATTAAAAATGGAGGGCTTTACGAAAAGGCTGCACAACCTTGGGAAGCTTACGCTGTAGAAGATAATCGTGTTATCACTGGTCAAAATCCTGCTTCAGGTGGTCCAGTAGCGGAATTAGTATTAAAACAGTTGCAAAAATAATATGTACTAAAAAAGCAGATTTCCTTATATTAAGGGAAATCTGCTTTTTTTACGAAATCATTTGTAAATTAGCTATAATTTCTTTTTCAATTTTAGAATCATCAACTGCATCTAAAAATTTCGGTTTAAACAATTGATACTTCTTCAAATTGTAGAAATCAAGTATCGCTTGCTTTAACGTAATGTCGTACTGAATACAAAAAGAGTGATCTATAATGCGTCTTAACATCACATCATCTTGCACCATAAATAATTGCGCATTCATTTTATTAAAGTACCCTTGTTCCATGCCTGATTCAAAAAACATTTGTAAATTACGATTACGATTTTGTTGTGCAGCGACTAACTGATCCGATAAATGTGGATATGACTCTTTCAAATCTTGTAAAAAGACATCAGAAATATATGTCACACATTTTAAAGAATGGATAAACGTCTTTTGGAAACGTTCTGCAAAAGACATACTTTCATCTTGATTATCCGCATCACCTTCAAGAAGATAGTTCATGAAATCCTCTACCACTGCTTCAATAATCTCATCTTTCGAAGAAAAACGTTTATATAAAGTAGCTTTACTAATATCCATATATTTCGCAATTTCATCTATTTTCAATTGACTAAAACTCGTTTTTCTAATAACAGGCTTTATTTTATTAATATAAGTATTTGCACACGCAACTTTTCTCATTAAAAGAGCCTCCCCTTTTGTCCATACAAAATAGTATAGCAAATTCATGAATGATTATAAATGAAGTTATTATACTCATTACGTCTTTTTAGTTTATTACATTTTCAATCTACGCTATACATAAAAATACCCACTACTTTTGTTAGTAGCGGGTACTTTTTCTATAATTTATTTACAGCTCTTTTTATAACCTTACCTATTTCCACGCTAGACTGTGGATTTTGTCCTGTAATTAAATGCCCATCTAATACAACATGTGATGTGAAATTAGGAGCTACATAAAATAAAGCTCCTTCTTCCTTCAATTTACTTTCTAGCAAAAACGGCACTCGCTTTTCTAAATGTACAGCTTTTTCTTCATCATTTGTATAACCTGTTATACGCTTACCCGCACTAAAGAACGAACCATCTTTATTCTTCACACCAACTAAAGAGCTTACTCCGTGACAAACAGCCGCTACAATCCGGTTATTGTTATTCATATTCTCAATCAAATTTGCTACATATGGATTCCCCGGAAAATCCACAATCGCCCCGTGCCCACCACCAAATAAAACCGCATCATAATCCGAAAAATGAACAGTTGAGATCGGCTTCGTATTTTGCAATAAAGAAGCAACATGCTTAAATTCACGAGGTATGCCATTCGGAATAGACACTCTATCAATAGGCACTCTACCTCCCTTTATCGACACAATATCAACATCGAACTTAGCTTTTTTAAATAAATTATAAGGAGCCGCGAGCTCTTCAAGCCACAAACCAGTCGGGTGTCCATTCATATCATGAGCACTTGTTGAAACTAACAATATCCTTTTCAACATATCCCCTCCTTACCACCTATTTATGTATGAGACATTATTATCATTCATATAGAGCGTGAAACAAACAGAAAAATAGCCGACTCTTTGTATAAAAGTCGGCTGCTTTCTTATAGCTCGAGCTCTCCCATACGAAGAAGCTCTACAACTGCTTGTGAACGTCCTTTAACCCCTAGCTTTTGCATTGCGTTTGAGATGTGATTACGTACTGTTTTTTCACTTATAAAAAGTTCACCTGCAATTTCCTTCGTCGTTTTATCTTGAACCAGTAATTCAAATACTTCTCTTTCTCTCTTTGTGAGTAACGGTTTAGATTGATACGCTTTTTCCTTCAACTGGTATAACCCTCCTTGCTTAAGCCAGAGCTGTATATGTGTAAGTTGGGTGTTTATTTAGTCAAGATATTGTATGAACGAAATGTGCAGGTGGTGAATGAAAATGGGCTTTATTTCTGATGTTATTTTAGACTTTTATACAGTGCGTGCACTCATTTTATCCGCTTACTTTTTAATGCGCCATATTTGTTCCAGCAATATACTTACAACAGTACCTACAAACAAACCATTTCCAAATATATATTGCATAACAGAAGGCAAAGATTGGAGTGCTCCAGACGGTAAAAACATAACACCGCAACCAAATAATATCGCAACTCCTAAAATCGTTACATTCCTTTCATTAAGCTCCACTTGTTTTATATTATTTAACCCAATTCCAATTAGCTGTACGAACGAAGCCATTAAAACTGCAGATGCAACAGCGGATGGTAACGATGCTAAGTAACGAATAATACTTGGAAAAAGCGACATAACGACTAGTAGCACACATGCCATTAAGAACGATCGTATATATTTTTGTTTTGTTAAGCGTATAAATCCTGCCGTTGCTGGTAACGGCACGACACCTACAGTTGAAAATACGGAGGAAATGATATGTGAAATCCCTCCAACCCACGTACCATCCTTCAACTGTTTTTGTTCAATTGTTGCTTTTTGAATGGTAGCTTGATTAATTGCTATAATAGCTGCCACTGTATTTGAAACTAAAATACATACCATAACAAAACTTGATACTGCCATGCCAGTATTCCATTTTGGAAGTCCCCAAGCAAATATATGTGGAAGTTGCACAAAATGAGTTACTTGAGACGGAATCGTCACTTTCCCTGCAATTAGAAAAATAATCCATCCACTAATTAATCCTATTAAAACTGCATAACTTTTGACAAAACCTTTTCCAAAATTAGATAGTATAGTAACGAACAGAAATATACTAAACGCGATTATTGCTGTAAATCCATCGATTTGAGAAACAGTAGCTGTAATTCCTAGCATTCCTTTTAAAAACACACCGCTTAATTGTAAGCATAATAAAAGTAAAAATGCCCCTGTCACGAGCGGCGTAAATAAAAATAAAATACGCCCGATAAACCCCGTTACTCCTAGTCCTATTAAAACAACTCCCGCAACCATCATTCCTAATTCTAAAATTTGCAACGTACTATGTAATTGATCCTGCCCTACAGTTGCATAAGCTAGCACGGTAAATACACCAACCCAAGATCCAGCTGGTCCATCCGCAATCGGAAGCTTATGTCCAAGCCATCCTTGTAAAAATGAAGATATACCAACTACGAAAAACGTACGCTGCATTAAATAAAATACTTCTTCCGTCGTAAGATGAAATAATCCGCCAACGACAATTGGTAGCGCGATTGAGTTTGCTAATAAAAAAATAAACCATTGCAAAGTTCCCATAATATGATTTTGATTATGTTGATTGTCCAAATTTTTCATCCCTTCTAGCTTTCCTATAAGGAAGTATAGCGTTATCCTGTTTCTACTGAACACAAAAGAAGGGTTCTATTTTCACAATTAGAACCCTTCTAAAAACGTCTAAACGATTCCCCTATACAAGATTATTAGATTTCACTTGATCTAAATCCCCTATAACAATATTTCCTTTATATACAACTACACGCTTCTCTGTTTGACGAGCTACTGCTTCAGCGGCGCATGTTGCATTCGTTAAAACAAAACTTGCCTCATCCCCTACATTCGGCCATACTCGTTTCCCTTCATCATTTAATGTTTCTTTCCCTCCAGTAATAAAACGAAGAGCTTTCCCTAAAGACCTTTCATCACCCCAACCAAACCGTTCTGCCAATCGATTTGCCTTTTGCAGCATATCACCTGTGCCGAACGGAGACCAATGATCTGTAATACTATCATTGCCTAATGAAACTTTAACACCTTTTTTATCTAGTAATGGAATTGGGATTACTTGTTTGCCTATTGGAACGGTTGAAGTGATATCAATCTTCAAGGCTGCTAATCTTTCTGCAACTTCTTCAGCCTCTTTATCAGTAACACCTCCAAGTCCAAGCGCATGACTAATTGTTACACGACCTTGCCATCCTGCTTCTTCCGTTAAGCTTGCCAATCTCTTCATTGTAAACGTTCCAAGATTATTCGCATCGTGCAGATGAATATCAACATCCGCATTAAACTCTACCGCAATGTCCATAATCGTATGTAATGATTTTTCGATATCATTATCCACTGTAGCTGGATCCACTCCACCGACTAGATTCGCACCCATACGCATCGCATCTTTCACAAGTTGTACAGAATTACTGCGTAATAATCCATGTTGCGGAAAAGCAACGATTCTACCAGACATCCGATTTTTATATGTTTCTAATGCAGCTAACGTTGCCTCTAAATTACCAAGTCCAATAACCGGATCCACATTACAATGCGTTCTAATATTTGTTGCGCCATTTCGAAGCAATAACTCTAGCATATTTTCCGCTCTGTCTTGAGCAGTTGCTAATTGCTTTGGTAAAATCGTTTTCTCTTCATTAAAACGTGTAAAAATATTTTCTGCTGGCATACAAGCTTTCCAAGGTCCACTATAATATGTTTTATCAATATGAATATGCATCTCTTCAAAAGCTGGTAAAACTAATAAACGATTAGCATCAAAAGTTAATGTCCCTTCCTCGTGAATGATTCCCGATATAATTCTTTTAATTCGCCCATCTTCAATAAGAAGACTGCATATCTCCGTTTCCGTTTGTAAAATTTTCGCTTCTTCATATGTATAACCTGTTTCAAGCTTTACATTAGTCAACCAATACAATGTCATTATCATTTCCCCACCTTATATTAGAAAATACGTCACACCCTCATTTTAATATCAACTGAAAATTAAGACAATTAATACGCTATATTGCCCTTTCACAAAAAAATGTAATATAACCTAATAGTCTTCTCATAAATTTCCATATAGAATAAAAGAATACTGTATCACTCATACATAACAGCGGTGATATAAAAAAGGGAGGATCATAATATGTCGAAGAGGTTATATAAATCCGAAACTGATAAAATGCTATTTGGTATATGTGGTGGTTTAGGAGAATATTTTGATATTAGCTCTACTCTCATTCGTATCCTTTGGGTTATTGCAGTTTTATGTTTCGGAACAGGATTTTTAGTTTATTTTATTTGTTTATTATTTATGCCACGCGCGTACTAACTGGTATCATTCCATATACTTAAGAAGAGCATATAAAAAATCACCTATAGAATTCTTTTCTATAGGTGATTTTTTCATGAAGAATATTTCATCGTTAAATGTAATACCGCCACTTCATCTTCTTCATTTTTATAACTATGTTTCTTATTCGCTTCAAATTGAATGGAGTCAAACTCATTTAATTCGTATACATCATTCTCCACTTGAATAAATACTTTCCCTTTCATTACTGTTACAAGCTCAATTGCTCCTTCATGATGAGCTTCAGGTTCATATATACTATTCGCTCTTAAACAAGCTCGGTGCATTTCCATCCCTGTTTCTTTCGTGTAACGGAACATCGTTTCTAAATACCATGCTTGTCCTACATCTACTGCAAATCCTTCTCCGCAGCGCGCAACAGCTACAGGTTCTCCAACAACCATTAATCTCGATAAAGGAATCGATAACCCTTTCGTAATTTTCCAGATGACAGCTAATGTTGGATTCGTTTCACCTCTTTCAATTTTTCCTAACGTTAATTTACTAACACCTGTCTTTTGGGCTAAATCTTCTAAACTTAATTTTTGTTCATTTCGAATTTGTCTTAATAACTGACCTACTTGCTGAATTACTTCTTTCGTTTGCATATCTTCATTTTCTTTCATATATAAAAACCACCTTAAAATATAAAATAGTTTACTTTTATTCACTTTAAGTATATTATACTATACATAAATACTCAATTCCGAAAGGAGTGCCATACTTCATGCGCGCAATATTACTAGGTCTTTTATCATCGGCCTTTTTTTCTGCAACCTTTATTATTAACAGAGCAATGAACGTATCTGGAACAAGCTGGGCTTGGACAGCTTCCTTCCGTTTTTTATTTGCTCTCCCTATTTTATTCCTTATCGTTTTATTTCGCAAAAACTTAGGAGCTTTATGGGAAGAGTTAAAGAAACATCCATTAGCATGGATCGGATGGGGTTCCGTTGCAGGTATTGGTTTCTATTCTTTATTAAGTTTTGCAGCTGTCTTTTCTCCAGCTTGGCTCGTTGCTGGAACTTGGCAAGTTACGATATTAGCAGGTTTACTACTATCACCATTATTTTTCGTTAAAATAGAAACGAAATCAGGTACAAAACTTGTACGTGGAAAAATTCCACTTCGCAGTTTATATGTAGCATTATTTATTTTACTTGGTGTAATTTGTATGCAAGCGACTGCAGCAGGTCATATTACAATGACTCAGTTCATCTCGGGATTTTTACCTGTCGTATTAGCGGCTTTCTTATATCCGTTCGGTAACCGAAAAATGATGGAACTTGTTGGTGGACGTCTCGATACATTCCAACGTGTATTAGGAATGGCAATTGGAAGTCTCCCTATCACAATTCTACTTGGTATATACGGATTTTCCACTACTGGTATTCCATCATCAAGTCAAATGTTGCAAGGATTTTTATTAGCATTATGTTCCGGAGTCATTGCGACGATGACATTCTTCTTCGCTACTGACTTAGCAAAAGACAATCTTGCTTTACTTGGAGCTGTTGAAGCAACACAAGCTGGAACGATGGTCTTTACCGTGCTTGGTGAAATTATCTTCTTAAATGGCTCATTCCCTAGTGGTCTGTCACTGATTGGGATGATGATTATCATGCTAGGAATGGTCGTAAATAGTGTTTTAAACCGTTCTGTTCCAGTCATTAAACAAAAAAATCAGCATAAAAATAGATATGGTTCTTCTTCATAGAACCATATCTATTTTTATTGTCCCCCTATTTCGCCTTATCAGAATAGTATTTCATTAGCTATTTATACTAAAACCTATGTTATAATACGTTTCATGTGCATTAATAGGAGGTAAATTATGTTAAAAAAAGCAATCGCTGAATTTATTGGTACATTTGTACTTGTATTATTCGGAACTGGAGTAGCTGTCATTGGCGGCGGAATTGAAGGAATCGGAACTTTAGGTATCGCAATGGCTTTCGGATTATCTATCGTGGCTATGGCATATAGCATTGGAACAATTTCTGGATGTCATATTAACCCAGCGGTATCAGTAGCTATGTTCATCAACAAAAGAATGAACGCTATGGAACTTTGTTATTATGTATTAGCTCAAATTTTAGGTGGTTTATTAGGAACTGCAACGTTAGTAACAATTTTACGCTCTGCTAAAACACCTTTAGATAATTTAGGACAAAATGGTTTTGGAACTCTTGGTTTATCTGGAGCATTTTTAGTTGAATTTATTTTAACTTTCGTATTTGTTTTAGTTATCGTTGCTGTAACAGGTAAAAAAGGAAGTTCTTCTTTAGCTGGATTAGTAATTGGTTTCACATTAGTGTTAGTTCACTTATTAGGTATTCCGTTAACTGGAACATCTGTTAACCCTGCTCGTAGTATCGCACCAGCTTTATTTGCTGGCGGAGAAGCTCTTTCTCAATTATGGGTATTCATCGTTGCACCAATTCTTGGTGGTATCGTAGCAGCTATTGTAGGTAAATTCATTTTAAATACTGAAAAATAGAATTTTCAATATTTCTGAATAAAAAAAGGCGAGCCCTCATTATGAGGAAGCTCGCTTTTTTATTCTTTAATTTTAGACTTTAAATTTGTAACTAACTGCTCTACCGTTACATTTGCAAGTACGTTTTCCATCGCTTCTTGCGATTGTATTAAAACAATCTCTAATACTGATTGAATATTAGCTCCTACTGGACATTCAATGTTGGGATTTTCATGGAAAGAAAATAGATGTCCTTCTTCTACAACTTCCACTGCTTTATATACATCAAGTAATGTAATTTCTTCTAAATCACGAGCAAGTGTCGTACCACCTTTACCAGCTTGTACATCAACAAGTCCTGCTCTCTTCAACATTCCTGTAATGCGACGAATCACAACTGGATTTGTATTCACACTACCAGCAATCCATTCAGAGGTACAGCGAGAGTTTCGATCTATTGCAAGTAACGTTAACATATGAACACCTACTGTAAAACGACTACTAATTCCCATCTGCACACCCTCCTTTTTATTCATTCTATTAAAAGACGACTCTTATTATTATATACTATTTTTAATTTATACATAAAGAAAAAGCATGATTCCATTAGAAAATCATGCTTTTCTACCATTATTGACGCTTTATAAATTTCGCTAAATCTTTAAACTTCACTTTGTCGGAGTAATTCATTACACCGTTTACGTAGATGCGGCTTGTAATAGCATTTAATATACCAATCGTCGCCAATAAAACTACTAATGTTATCATAATCTCTAACATACCTGCTTCACCAGCTACAATCCGCGAGAAGGTAACCATTGGTGTGAAAAACGGAACATACGAACTTACAACAACAATAGTACTATTCGGATCACTTAATGATTTAATACTAATGAAGAATGCAGCCATGATCAAAATCATTACCGGGAAAGATACAGCTTGCAAATCCTCTGTCTTAGAAACAACAGCTCCAGCCGCAGCATACATCATCGCATAAAGTAAATACCCCGTAATGAAATAAACAAGAAACATACTTATAACCTTTGCATCTAATTTTGTAAAGTCAATTGGAACACCAAATAATGATGCACTTTCTAAATCGACCCAACCTAACAAATAAGGAATAAGATAACCACACGCCAATATTACAAGTTGTAATAACGCCGTTGAAACAACCGCCAAAATTTTCGCATACATCATCGTAAGAGGCTTTACTTTCGGAAGCATTACTTCCATTACACGTGACGCCTTTTCAGATGCAATATTCATTGCAATTGTATTTCCGAAAGCTACAATAAACATATACAAAGCGAATGTAAAGAAATATGCAATACCGAAAGAAGAAGTACGGTCTTTTATCGCTTCTTGCTTCACTTGAATTTCTGTTTGTAGTTGCTGTGCAATTTCTGGTGAAACATTATTTTTTGCAATCGTCACCATTGTATATTGTTGTTTTAAATAGCCTGCCATAATCGCAGAAGTTGCTTGGCTTGGAAATCCATTATACATATATGTAACTGCTGGAGCCCCATTCTTTTCCGTCACATGGAATAGACCATCTAAATCGCCTTCTTCTACTTGTTTATGCAGTTTATCAAAATCATCCTTTGAACCGACCGTTATTTTTGCTGATGGCAATAACTTATTTAGCTCTTCTTTTTGTACTTTGTATGTGGAACTCTCTACTACAACTGCAATTTTATCTTTATCCTTATTTTTATCATCGCCTGAAGTAAAATGATTAAATGCAAAAATCCCAAACACAACCAAAAATAAAATCGCACTCGTAATTAATGATTTTTTAGATAAAAACGCTTCCCTAAAATAAAATGAAAATACATGAGAAAATTTACGCATCTTTATTTCGCCCTCTCTACAAAGATTTCGTTCAACGTTGGCTCTAGCATTTTAAATTGTCGTAAGCTAACACCTTGTTCTTGCAATTGTCGCAAAATCTTTAGAGCTTCTGCATCGTCTTGTACTTTTACATAAAGAAGGCCTTGTTGTTTTTCATACGGAACATGTATAGCTTCTAATCCCTTTTCATTCTCTGCTATATCTTCAATCGTTAAATTACGAAAACCGTATTCCTTCTTAATATCACTTAACTGTCCTTCTACAACTGCTTCACCTTTTTTCAAAATACATACATGTTGGCAAAAAGCCTCTACTTGCTCCATACGGTGACTTGATAAAATAATTGTCTTTCCGCCCTGTACTTGTTCTCCAATAATACTAGCTAGCATTCCAGCATTAACTGGATCAAGTCCGCTAAATGGTTCATCCAAAATAAGGAGTTCTGGATTGTGAAGAAGAGCAGCTATCAATTGAATTTTTTGCTGATTCCCTTTTGAAAGTTCTCCAGCTGTTTTAAATTTATATTCTGGAATTGCTAAGCGCTCTAACCAATGATCAATTGCAAGATCCACTTCTTTTTTCGTCATTCCTTCTAATCTACCAAAATATCGCAACTGATCTATTACTCTACTTTTTGTATATAGTCCTCTTTCTTCTGGTAAATATCCAATTGTTACCCCGCTATCACCAAATGATTTTCCATCCCACGTAATAGAACCTTCATTTGGCGTTAATAAACCTAGTAACATTTTAATTGTCGTTGTTTTCCCTGCACCATTTCGGCCAAGTAACCCTAACACTTCACCTTTCGGTAACGAGATTTGCAAACCATTAACTGCTTTAGATTCTCCGAATATTTTTGTTAAGTTTTGAATTTGTAAACTCAATGTATATATCCTCCCCTTCAATAGCATTCTCAGTTTCATAATATGATTGTTTAAAACAGCATATAGTAACCTTATTCCATCTTCTTACATACATTCCTTTTCTTCAACCACTTACTGTTTATCACATCTTTTTTATTCATCTTATCTACTATAGGACAAACTACTATATATACAAAAGACAATATGCAAATGTTCATAAAAAAAAATGCGAAAAATATTATATTTTAATATATAATATAAAATGATTTTCTAACATCAAGGAGGATACATATGAAGATGAAGAGGGGTATTACCACTTTATTATCTGTAGCCGTTCTTTCCACATCGCTTGTAGCATGTTCAGGAACAGCTGAGAAAACAGTGGCAAAAGAAGAGAAAGTAAAATTAACAGACCAGCAATTGATGGCTGATTTATGGTATCAAACTGCTGGTGAAACGAAAGCACTTTACTACCAAGGCTACAATATTGGTCAATTAAAGCTTGATGCAGCTCTTGCAAAAGGGACAGAAAAAAAACCTGCTATCGTACTTGATCTAGATGAAACTGTTTTAGATAACAGTCCTCATCAAGCAATGAGCGTAAAAACAGGAAAAGGCTATCCTTATAAATGGGACGATTGGATTAATAAGGCTGAAGCTGAAGCTCTTCCAGGCGCTATTGATTTCTTAAAATATACAGAGTCTAAAGGTGTAGATATTTACTACATCTCAAATCGTAAAACAAATCAACTAGATGCAACAATTAAAAACCTTGAGCGCGTAGGTGCTCCTCAAGCGACGAAAGAACATATATTACTACAAGACCCGAAAGAAAAAGGGAAAGAAAAGCGTCGTGAACTTGTTTCTCAAACACATGAAATCGTCCTATTCTTCGGTGACAACTTATCTGATTTCACTGGTTTTGATGGAAAGTCTGTAAAAGATCGCAATCAAACAGTCGCAGATTCAAAAGCACAATTTGGTGAGAAATTCATCATTTTCCCTAATCCGATGTATGGCGATTGGGAAGGCGCTTTATATGACTATGATTTCAAAAAATCAGATGCAGAAAAAGATAAAATTCGTCGTGACAATTTAAAATCATTTGATGCAAAATAACAAAGAGGATGGCCTTCGCCATCCTCTTTTATTGCATATTTCTTGTTAAAGGTAAAATAAATACTTCTACACGTCTATTTTTCGCTTTTCCTTCTGGTGTATCATTTGGTGCAATTGAACGGTATTCTCCGTAACCAATTGCACTAAATTTTTCTGGTTGCAATTCTTTATTTTGGAGTAACACCTGCATAAAATTAACTGCACGCTGTGTACTTAACTCCCAGTTTGATGCAAACTGAGCATTTGCAATAGGAACCGTATCTGTATGACCCGACACTGTAATTTCACGAGGTGACGCTGAAACAAGTAGGTTAGACATCTCTTTTGCAATCCCTAACGATTCCAACTTCACATCTGCTTTCCCTGAATCAAATAGTACATTTTCTAATATCGTTAACATTAAGCCTTTTTCAGTTAACTTAGTTTGAAAAGAAGAGGATAGTTGTTTCTCATTAATATATTGATCAATCTTTTTTTGTAATGCTTTCAACTCATCCATTTCTTTTTTTTCTTTAGCTCTATCTTCCGCTTGTTTTTTTGCTTGTTCTGCCTCAAGGCTACTTGCTGATAATTCTTTTTCCTCATTTGGTTTTTGATCACTTAAAAATTCTTTATTTCCTGTTCCACCGGCTAACTCACTTCGAAAAGCAACTGCCATCTGTTTAAACTTCGCAGCATCTATACTACTCATTGCGAATAATACGATGAACAATGCAAATAACAGCGTTAACATATCAGAATATGGAATTAACCAAGTTTCATCGATATGCTCATCATGTTTTTTCTTTTTGCCTCTTCTATTTTTCTTACTCCGCATTTTTTTCTGCTCCTTTTTCTAGCTTTTTACGCTCAGTTGCAGAAAGTGCACCTAAAATGCGGTTCTTCATAATAAACGGATATGTACCTTCTTGTAACATTAATAAACAATCAATAATTAAACGTTTCTTCTCTAATTCAGCAGCAGACTTTTGCTTTAATTTATTTGCAAATGGATGCCATAATACGTAACCTGAAAAAATACCGAAAATCGTTGCAATAAACGCACCTGAAATAGCATGTCCTAGCTTTTCAATATCAGTTAAATTTCCAAGTGCAGCTACAAGACCAATAACAGCACCTAAAACCCCTAATGTAGGTGCATATGTACCAGCTTGCGAAAAAATAGTAGCTCCTTTTGCATGTCTTTCTTCAATTGCTTCTAATTCAGCTTCTAAAATTTGTTCTAAGTCTTCTGCAGATACACCGTCAATCACAAACTTCATACCACGCAAAAGAAATTCATCTTGAATTTTATCTAATTGTTGTTCTAAAGACAAAATACCGTATTTTCTACTCTCAGATGTCCAATGGACAAATAATTCTAGTAACTGTTCATAACTTAAATCTTTTTTATTTGAACCAAAAAGAACTTTAAATAATTTTGGAACTCTTTTTAGTTGATTCATCGGAAATGCAATACACACTGCAGCAAATGTACCGACGAAAATAATTAGTGCTGCGGCAGGATTTAGTAAGGCTGTTATGTCAGCGCCCTTGACGACCATCCCTACGACTACCGCTAATACTCCTAAAATGATTCCAATAATTGTTGCAAAATCCATTCCCATTCACTCCTAGTCTATACAAGAAGTCCTTTATTCTCTATAATCGCTACATCTTCTTATATACATATATTACATAAAAAATGAGCTTCATGAAAGATAAGAAATGAATTATATGAAAAAATACTACAATTTCACACATTTTCTGACATTTTCTTTGCATTTCTATTACGTTATGACTCTTATATTTCTTTTTCAATAAACTAGACTTATAATAAAAACGATACATATTTTATTAAGAAAGGACAGTGATTACAAGGTATCATGAAAAAGATAATAATTATTTCTGCCGCTACTATTGTAATCGGTATCACATCTTTCGCTTACTTTGGTTCTAAATCACCACTGCAAAACGAGGCGAAAGCTGTCGAAAGTCAAAAGCATAATAACCATCCAAAAGAAGAAATCCCTGCTTTTCCAAAAGCTGATCATACTGCAAAGAAACTAGATGATAAATTTTCCGTTGTAACAAATCCAGATTCTGCTCTTGTATTAGTCAATAAACATCGTAAATTACCAGATGGATATATTCCAGAAGATTTAACGAAACCGAACGTACCATTTACTAGTCCAAAAGATAAAGAGAAAACATTACTTCGCAAAGATGCTGCAGACGCTCTTGAAAAAATGTTCCAAGCAGCAAAAGAAGAGGGTCTAGAACTTACAGCAGTTTCAGGTTACCGTTCTTACAAACGCCAACAGTCATTACATAATACATATATTAAGCGCCAAGGAAAAGCTGAGGCTGATTCGGTAAGTGCAATTCCTGGAACAAGTGAGCATCAAACTGGTCTAGCGATGGATATTAGCTCAAAATCTGCTAAATTCCAATTAGAACCAATCTTCGGAGAGACAGCAGAAGGAAAATGGGTTGCAGAACATGCCCATGAGTTCGGATTTGTCATTCGTTATTTAGAGGATAAAACAGAGACAACAGAGTATTCATACGAACCGTGGCACTTACGCTACGTTGGCAATCCATATGCCGCATACATATATAAGCACCACCTAACATTAGAAGAGGCAACGAAGGACAAAAAATAAGAGAGCGAATCGCTCTCTTATTTTTCTTTTATTCTATTATTGTAATAATTTCTTCCATTCCTCAGGCCACGGTTCGCCTCTTCCAGTTTTTTTCGATGCTTGGACCATCATACCGCGTCCAACTAAACAAACTTCTCCTTCTGCATTTTTCACCATATAATGCAGATCTAAAGAAGAATTCCCAACTGACCCCGCTTTTACATATACTTTCAACTGTTCATCAAAATAAATTTGCTTAATGAAATTACATTGTAAATCTGCAACAACGATCATCGTTTCTGATGATTCATGTGTCCATTCTTGCATAAATCCAAGTTCTTTAAATAATGCGATACGAGCTTCTTCAAAATATGTAAAAGCAACGACATTATTTACATGTCCAAACATATCTACTTCACCAAAACGAACTTTGACAGGATTATAAAATAAAAAACCACTCTCCCATTGCTCAAAGTCTTCAATATAAGAAATTCTCTTCATCGTTCCCTCTCCTTTTCGCCCTTAAAATAAACAGAATAAACAGAAAAATAAACTTATAAATATTGCCTCTTCAACACGAAGAGGCAATATTTATTAATAGTTATTGTCGCTACCAAAGAAATCTTTGAACGATTGAATTGTTGTATCACGGTTTAATGCTGCAATTGAAGTTGTTAATGGAATACCTTTCGGACATGATTGCACACAGTTTTGAGAGTTACCACAGTTTGCAAGTCCTCCATCACCCATAATTGCACGCAAGCGATCTGCTTTATGCATTTCACCAGTTGGATGCGAGTTGAATAAACGCGCTTGTGAAAGCGGTGCTGGTCCAATAAAATCAGATTTACTGTTTACGTTCGGACATGACTCTAAACAAACACCACATGTCATACATTTTGAAAGTTCATATGCCCATTGACGCTTTTTCTCTGGCATTCTTGGACCTGGTCCTAGATCGTACGTACCGTCGATTGGAATCCAAGCTTTAACACGTTTTAACGCATTAAACATACGGCTACGGTCAACTTGTAAGTCACGTACAATCGGGAATGTCTTCATCGGCTTTAAGCGGATAGGTTGTTCTAACTGGTCAATAAGAGCTGTACATGATTGACGTGGTTTTCCGTTAATCACCATCGAACAAGCACCACATACTTCTTCTAAACAGTTCATATCCCATGCAATCGGAGTCGTCTGGTTTCCTTTTGAATCGACAGGATTACGACGAATTTCCATCAGTGCCGAAATAATGTTCATATTTGGACGATATGGAATTTCAAACTCTTGATCAAACTCTTGTGCATCTGGTCCATCTTGTCTCGTAATGATGAGGCGGATTGTTTTCTCAGACATGTTGCTTATCCCCCTTCTCTTCACCCTTAGCAGCTACATCATGTTTTGAGGAATAGTCACGTTTACGTGGTTTAATTAATGAAACATCCACTTCTTCGTAATGGAATGCTGGTGCACTTCCTTCTCCCTCAAATTTTGCCATCGTAGTTTTTAAGAAGTTTGCATCATCACGATTTGGGAATTCTGGTTTGTAATGCGCTCCGCGGCTTTCATTACGGTTATATGCGCCAATCGTAATAACACGTGCTAACTCGAACATATTTGCAAGTTGGCGTGTAAATGAAGCACCTTGGTTACTCCATCTCGCTGTATCGTTAATGTTAATGCGTTTGTAACGCGCCATTAACTCTTCAATTTTCGCATCAGTTTCTAGTAACTTTTTATTTTCACGAACTACTGTAACGTTATCTGTCATCCATTCTCCAAGCTCTTTATGAAGAACATATGCATTTTCGTTACCATCAAGCGTTAAAATATTGTTAAATTTCTCTGTTTCGATTAATTCATTTTGCTCATATACAGTAGCTGAAACAGCATCAGATGATTTAGAAAGACCTTTCATATACTCAATCGCGTTCGGTCCTGCTACCATACCACCGTAAATTGCTGATAATAGTGAGTTGGCACCAAGGCGGTTACCACCGTGCATAGAATAATCACACTCACCTGCTGCAAATAAACCTGGAATACTTGTCATTTGCTTATAATCAACCCATAATCCGCCCATTGAATAATGCACAGCTGGGAAGATTTTCATTGGTAGTTTACGAGGATCATCACCTGTAAATTTCTCATAGATTTCAATAATTCCACCAAGTTTAATATCTAGTTCTTTCGGATCTTTATGAGAAAGATCTAAGTACACCATGTTTTCACCGTTAATACCTAGTTTTTGCTCTACGCAAACATCAAAGATTTCACGTGTTGCAATATCACGAGGTACAAGGTTTCCGTAAGCTGGATATTTCTCTTCTAAGAAGTACCATGGCTTACCATCTTTATACGTCCAAACACGTCCACCTTCACCACGTGCAGATTCACTCATAAGACGTAACTTATCGTCTCCAGGAATTGCTGTTGGATGGATTTGAATGAACTCACCGTTCGCATAATATGCACCTTGTTGATATACAGCAGATGCTGCTGTACCTGTATTAATAATAGAGTTTGTTGATTTTCCAAAGATGATACCAGGGCCCCCTGTTGCCATAATCACGGCATCAGCTTGGAAACTTTTTATCTCCATAGTTTGTAAGTCTTGCGCGACGATTCCTCGGCACACACCTTCATCATCCACAACAGCTCGTAAGAAATCCCAACCTTCATATTTCGTTACAAGTCCTGCTACTTCATGACGACGTACTTGCTCATCTAATGCGTATAGTAATTGTTGACCAGTTGTTGCCCCAGCAAATGCTGTACGGTGATGTTGTGTTCCACCGAAACGACGGAAATCAAGAAGTCCTTCTTCCGTACGGTTGAACATAACACCCATGCGGTCCATTAAATGAATAATACCAGGTGCTGCATCACACATCGCTTTAACTGGTGGTTGGTTCGCTAAGAAGTCCCCACCATAAATTGTATCGTCAAAGTGGATCCATGGAGAATCCCCTTCACCTTTTGTATTTACGGCACCGTTAATTCCACCTTGGGCACATACAGAATGTGAACGTTTTACTGGTACTAAAGAAAATAGTTCAACATTTACTCCTGCTTCTGCCGCTTTAATCGTTGCCATTAAGCCGGCCAAGCCACCGCCGACTACTATAAGTTTCCCTTTCATGCTCTCCCACTCCTTACTGGTTTGCTAGCTGTGGATCGATGAACGCTAATAATGCACTCACACCTACATAAGATAGACCTAAGAAAATAGCTAATGTTACATAAGTAGAGATTCTTTGTGAACGTGGAGATACTGTAATTCCCCAACTTATGCAGAATGTCCATAGTCCATTTGCAAAGTGGAAAATTGTTGAAACAACACCAACTAAATAGAAACCAAACATAAATGGGTTGTTTAAAATATCTGCCATCATATCATAGTTTACCTCTTTACCTAACAATGCTTGAATACGAGTTTCCCAGACGTGCCAAGAAATGAAGATCAGCGTAACGATACCTGAAATTCGTTGGAAGACGAACATCCAGTTACGGAAATAGCCGTAAGATACCGCATTGTTCTTAGCTGTAAATGCAATATATAACCCATATATAGCATGGTACAGTATAGGTAAAAAGATGATGAAAATTTCTAGCGCATACCGGAATGGAAGGAGCTCCATAAAGCCTGCAGCTTTGTTAAAAGCCTCTGCTCCTCTTGTTGCAAAGTTGTTTACAATTAAATGTTGCGTCAAAAAGACACCAACCGGGATGACCCCCATTAATGAGTGCCACTTACGAAACGTATACTCGCGGCCTTTCATGTCCCCATTACCCCCTTGAATGTTTGACTGCTGTTTTCAGATTAATTTACAACAATAATGTTTTTTCACTATTGGCATAAGAAAAACTGAAAAAATTATTCGAAATATTTCAGCATAATTTGATTCCAAGTTCATTTTACCCCTATTTTTGTCGAAGCGTCAAGAAAACGTATACATAATTTGCATATAATTTGCCAATTCTTTTTTTTTCTTATATATTCAGATTTCCCCAAAGAAAAATCTGTTTTTATAAATGAAAAATGTTATATAATAATCCCTATAGAAAGAGGGGAATATTGTGAGCAAAAATACAATCGATATAACATCTTTAGAAGATGTTTCATTGAACGCCTTCGCTTATGAATTGCTACGTGAAGAATTACTAACTGATTTAATTGGTAACGATTTAGATGGTATTTTATACTGGGCCGGTAGAAACCTTGCGAGAAAATATCCGCTAGAAACAATTGAAGAAGTCATTCAGTTTTTTGAAAAAGCTGGTTGGGGCACTTTAAGCATCGTTGAACATAAACGTCGTGAAATGCAGTTTCAACTTAAAGGTACACTTATTACTGAGCGTCAAAAACAAAAAAGACATTCATCTTATCAATTAGAAGCTGGATTTATCGCTGAGCAAATTCAAAGACAAAGAAACGTCGTTGCAGAGTCCTATGAGGAACAGAAAAAACGTTCAGACTCTATTACATTTCTTGTTAAATGGGATATAAAAGATCTCATTGAAGTGTAGCATCTACTTACAGTCAACTAGACATATAAGTTTAGTTGACTTTTTTGTATATTCATTCAGGTGTGTTTATTTTAAATCTTCAGAAATTATACCAAAAAACAGAAGACATTGTAAACTACAACGTCTTCTTATCTGTTAAATAAGTATAAATTGTCTCCGCTACATTTTTCGGCATACCCGCTTCGACAAATTCCGACATGGAAGCTTCTTTCATCTTTTTTAATGAACCAAAATGTTTTAGCAATACCTTTTTTCGTTTATCACCGATTCCCGGAATTTCATCCAGCGCGGATTGAATAACAGATTTCCCATGTAATTGACGATGGAATGTAATTGCAAATCGATGCACTTCATCTTGAATGCGCTGCAATAAATAAAACTCTTGGCTATTCCTCGCAAGCATAACAGGCTCAGGCGGATCCCCAATAATTAAATGTGATGTTTTATGTTTTTCATCTTTTACAAGTCCTGCCATTGGAATATATAATCCAAGCTCGTTTTCAAGAACATCACTTGTAGCCGCGAGATGTCCTTTTCCCCCATCGATAATTATTAAATCTGGCAAAGGTAAATTTTCCTTTAATGCTCTCGTATAACGGCGTCTCACAACTTCCCTCATAGACTCGTAATCATCTGGCCCTTGGACCGTTTTAATTTTATATTTCCGATATTCTTTCTTCGCTGGTTTCCCATCGATAAAAGCAATCATTGCTGAAACAGGATTTGTCCCTTGAATATTCGAGTTATCAAACGCTTCAATACGATATGGTGTTTCAATCCCGAGTTGCTTCCCTAAATTATCAACAGCTTTAATCGTCCGTTCTTCATCACGTTCAATTAAGTGAAATTTCTCTTCTAGTGCAATTTTTGCATTTTTATTTGCTAATTCCACAAGATCTTTTTTCTTCCCACGCTTCGGCTGTGTCGCTTCAACCTCTAAAAAGCGCTCTACTAATTCCGAATCTATACTTCCTGGAACAACAATTTCCTTCGGCTTGAAATGACTACTGTTTTCATAAAATTGACCGATAAAAGTTAAAAAACCCTCTTCAGGTTCATCATATATCGGGAACATGGAAACATCGCGCTCAATTAACTTTCCTTTTCGAACGAAGAAAACTTGAACACACATCCACCCTTTATCAACTGCATATCCAAACACATCACGATCCACTAAATCACTCATAATCATCTTTTGCTTTTCCATAATTGCATCAATATGAGCAATTTGATCTCGCAACTCTTTCGCCCGTTCAAATTCTAGTTTCTCGGAAGCCTCATACATCTTTGTTTCTAATTTTGATCGAATTTCTTTATGTCCACCATTTAAAAACTTAATAATTTCATCTACAATTTCTTTATTTTGCTCTTCCGTTACTTCTTTCACACAAGGCGCTAAACATTGACCCATATGATAATATAAGCAAACTTTATCTGGCATATTTGAACATTTACGAAGCGGATACATTCGATCTAGCAATTTTTTCGTTTCATGAGCTGATTGCGCATTCGGATAAGGGCCAAAATATTTTCCTTTATCCTTTTTTACGTTTCGCGTAATGAGTAAGCGTGGCTGTTTTTCAGCTGTAATTTTAATGAAAGGATATGTTTTATCATCTTTTAATTGAATATTATATTTTGGATCATATTTTTTTATTAAATTTAACTCTAAAATAAGAGCCTCCAAATTTGAGGAAGTCACAATATATTCAAAATCAACAATTTCTCCAACAAGCCGAAGTGTTTTCCCATCATGTGAACCAGTAAAGTACGAGCGCACACGATTTTTGAGTACCTTTGCTTTTCCGACGTATATAACCGTTCCCTGCTTATCCTTCATTAAATAACAACCAGGTTGATCGGGCAAAATTGCTAACTTCTCTTTTAAATGCTCGTGCACTCGTCTCCCTCCATTTCTACATGCTTATCATTTTTATTTTCACATAAAAACATACTATGCCAAAACACCCAACATACGTTCTTTTATTGTAACGGAAAGGTTGTAAAAAAGAAAATAAAAAAAGCTACCAAATGGCAGCTTCTTTATTTTAGAAGTGTTTAGAAACTAATTCTACTAATGCTTCTTTCGGTTTGTAACCTAACGCTTGATCAACTACTTTACCGTCTTTTAATACGAAAAGAGCTGGAATGCTCATTACTTCAAATTGACGAGCAGTTTCTTGATTTTCATCAACGTCTACTTTTACTACTTTTACTTTTTCGCCTAATTCTGAATCGATTTCCTCTAATACAGGAGCGATCATTTTACAAGGTCCACACCAAGGTGCCCAGAAATCTAATAATACAACACCTTCGCTAGTTTCAGCTGCGAAGCTTTGGTCATTTGCGTTTATAATTGCCATTTTATTTCCTCCTTCAAGTATATTCTACCAAGAGTATATCATTAACTTATATACGTGGCGAATAATATGTATCGTTATGTATTGTAACAAAAAAATGTTCCTTTATACTATATAAAAATATGGATGAAATACTAAAAAGATGAGGGACAGGGGATCCCTCACCTTTTTCTATATATAGGGGTACTTCACTTGGAACTCAAGGGTACTCAAATCATGAATGTACTTTTAACTTTTTAAACTCTTCTGTTAAAAGAGGTAAGACTTCGAATAAGTCACCGACAATACCATAGTCAGCTACTTTGAAGATACTTGCTTCTGGATCTTTATTAATTGCAACGATTATTTTTGAGTTAGACATACCAGCTAAATGCTGAATCGCACCAGAAATACCGCATGCAATGTATAAATCTGGCGTAACTACTTTACCCGTTTGACCAATTTGTAATGAGTAATCGCAATACTCAGCGTCACAAGCACCACGAGATGCTCCAACAGCGCCACCTAGTACATCAGCTAACTCTTTTAATGGCTTAAATCCATCTTCACTCTTCACACCACGTCCGCCAGCGATAATAACTTTCGCTTCTGAAAGATCAACACCTTCTGCAGTTTTACGGACAACATCTTGAATGATTGTACGTAAATCTTTCACATCTACTGTAATAGAAGACACGTCACCTGTGCGAGACTCGTCTTTTTCAAGAGTTGCAATGTTATTTGGACGCACTGTCGCAAATAAGATACCATCTGTTACAATCTTCTTCTCAAACGCTTTACCAGAGTAAATCGGGCGAGTGAAGATAACATTTCCACCTTCAACTTCTAAAGCAGTTACGTCAGAAATTAGACCAGCTTCAAGTTTCGCTGCTAATTTTGGTGATAAATCTTTACCAAGTGCTGTATGTCCAAATACAATACCTTCTGGCTTTTCTTCAGCATATACAGCTAAAAACGCTTGTGCGTAACCATCAGATGTATATGATTTTAATTTATCATTTTCAACTGTCACAACGCGATCTGCACCGTAATGAATCAATTCATTTGCAAAAGAGGTAACGCTGTCTCCAACTAGAAGACCTACCACTTCACCGCCTTCTGCAATTGTTTTTGCTGCTGCTACCGCTTCAAACGAAACGTTACGTAGCGATCCGTCACGAACTTCACCCATTACTAATACTTTACGAGCCATAGATTTTCCCTCCTGCATATATAATTTCGTATTTTATTAGATTACTTTCGCTTCTGTATGGAGCAACGATACAAGTTCTTTTACTTGATCTTGCAGCTCGCCTTGTAACACTTTTCCTGCATCTTTCTTAGGAGGCAAATAGATTTCAATTGTTTTTGTCTTTGCTTCCACATCATCTTCTTCTAAATCTAAATCATCTAATGCTACTTCTTCCAGCGGCTTTTTCTTCGCTTTCATAATACCTGGAAGCGATGGATAACGCGGTTCGTTTAAACCTTGTTGTGCTGTTACTAAAACTGGTAATGTCGTTTCAATAACTTCTGTATCACCTTCAACGTCACGCTCAATCTTCACGTTTGTACCGTCAATCTCAAGTTTTGTAATTGTCGTTACGTACGGAATATTTAACGCTTCAGCTACGCGTGGACCAACTTGTCCAGATGCACCGTCAATCGCAACGTTTCCACCTAAAATTAAATCTGCATCTTTATCTTTTAAATATTCAGCAAGTACTTTTGCTGTTGTAAACTGATCGCCATTTTCAACATCATCTTCAATATTAATTAATACCGCTTTATCACAGCCCATCGCTAATGCTGTACGAAGTTCTTTCTCACTATCTTCGCCACCAACTGTTACGACAGTAACTTCTCCACCTTGTGCGTCTCTTACTTGAATTGCTTCTTCAATCGCATATTCATCGTAAGGGTTGATGATGAATTCCGCTTCGCCATCGTAAATTGCACCGTTTTTAATTACGATTTTTTCTTCTGTATCAAATGTTCGTTTCATGAGTACGTAGATGTTCATTCCATTTACCCCCTTATTTTTTCAGAAAGATTCTATCAATTTTAAAATTCTGTTAATTTATATTAAAAAAATAATTGAACTACCTACCACTAAACGAAGGCTTACGTTTTTCTAAAAACGCTGCTACACCTTCTCTTCCATCTTCACTCGTAAATACTTCACCGAAGATTTGAGCTTCGCGCTGTACACCTTCGTAATAATGAGACGATTTTGTCGTTTGCAATAACTCTAGCACAGCACGAGTTGTTGCTAGACTTTTTCCAGCAATTTGTTTTGCAACTTTAAGTGTATCGTCTAAAAGTGTTTCTTCAGAAAACACTCCGTTAACAAGTCCCCATTTTAATGCTTCTGCACCAGTAATTGGTGTACTCGTTAACATCATTTCACAAGCTTTCGCTTTCCCAACATAACGTGGTAAGCGCTGTGTACCTGCAAAACCAGGAATTAATCCAAGTGTTAATTCAGGTAAACCAAGTTTTGCACTTTCAGTTACAAAGCGCATGTGGCAAGACATAGCAAACTCAAGGCCGCCGCCAAGTGCCGCTCCATGAATTGCCGCGATAACTGGTTTTGAACATTTTTCAACACGCTCAAACGTAACTTGTCCAAGCTGTGCTAATTCTGTCGCTTGCTTCGCTTCAGTAACAGATGTAAATTCTTTAATATCTGCTCCTGCTGAGAAGAATCGCCCTTCACCGTGGATAACAACAACACGAATGTTATCATCCTTTTCCACTTGGTCAATTAACTCAGTAACGTCATGCATAACTTGTGAAGACATCGCATTCGCTGGCCCGTGATTTAACGTCGCCACCGCAATATGGTCTTCAACTCTTACAGATAGGAATTTCAACATGATCCCTCCCATTATTGACGATAACCACAAGCTGCAATAAGTAGCCCATGTACCGTTTTTGAAAGTGCGACCAGATCATACTTATGATCGCTCATTACCCAATTGGTCACAACTTCATCTACTGTTCCAAAGATCATTTGTCTTGCCACACGAACATTTAAGTCCGCCTGAAACTCACCTTGCTTTATACCTGTCTCTAAAATCTCATCCATAACTTGTAAGTAGCCTTTTAATACTTCATTTATTTTAAGGCGCAAGTCTTGATTGGACTGTCTTAGCTCTAATTGCGTAACGATAGCAAGAGGATCATTTTGTGATAACAGCAAGAAGTGCGTTTCTACCAACATGAATAACTTCGCTATAGCGCTTTCAATTCCTGCTGTTTTTTGACGAATTGTTTCAACAAATTCTCCCATCTTCTCTTGGAATAAGGATATTAATATATCTTCTTTATTTTTAAAATATAAATAAATCGTGCCATCAGCTACCCCAGCTTGCTTTGCAATTTTAGAAACTTGCGCTTGATGGTATCCATTCTCCGCAATCACAATGACTGCCGCATCAATAATTTGATTGTATTTCGGTCTATTTTTCTTCACTTTACTGTCCCCTTCAAGAAGATGACTGAATGAATAGTCATTCATATTCTTATAATACTGACTATTTAGAAAAGTGTCAATCCTATTTTTTCAAAAAGAAAGGGCCTTAGCCCGTTTGCTCATCCTCATTCTTTCTCTTCTCTTCATCTATTAGGACGCGGCGCAAAATTTTCCCTACTGTCGTTTTCGGCAATTCATCTCTAAACTCGTATACTTTCGGTACCTTATAAGCCGCTAAATATTTACGTGCAAACTGATCTAATTCCTCTTCAGAACATTCAGCGCCTTCTTTCAAAACAACAAATGCTTTTACAGTTTCCCCTCTGTACGGATCAGGAACACCGATCGTCACTACTTCTTGCACCTTTTCGTGTTCATATAACACTTCTTCTACTTCACGAGGATATACGTTAAAACCGCTAGCAACAATCATATCTTTCTTACGATCTTTCACATAGAAAAAGCCATCCTCATCCATGTATCCTACATCACCTGTATGAAGCCAGCCATCTTGCAATACAGCCGCCGTTTCTTCTGGCTTATTCCAATACCCTTTCATAATTTGTGGGCCTTTAACAACTATTTCACCGATTTCACCTGGAGGTAATGCCTCTCCTGTTTCAAGTGACATGATAATTGCCTCCGTATCTGGCCACGGTACCCCAATACTTCCTGGCACACGTTTTTCCCACAAGAAATTCCCATGTGTAACGGGTGATGACTCCGTTAATCCATAACCTTCTACTAGTTTACCACCTGTAACGCTCTCAAACTCCTCCTGTACTTCTACAGGAAGCGGTGCAGAGCCACTAATACAAGCCTGAATAGAAGAAATATCATATTCTTTTAAAAGAGGGCTATTTAATAGAGCAATATAAATGGTCGGCGCTCCTGGAAATAGTGTAACTTTATGTTTTTTAATTGCTTCAAAAACCATTTTCATATCAAACTTCGGAATAAGCACCATTTTATACCCTTGCATAATACTTAAATTCATTACAGCTGTCATTCCGTACACATGAAAAAACGGAAGGACACCAAGGATCACTTCTTCTCCCTCTTTACAATTATATAACCAATGTGCTCCCATTAAAGTGTTCGAAACGAGGTTTTTATGCGTCAGCATAACCCCTTTTGGAAATCCTGTCGTTCCCCCCGTATACTGCAAAAGAGCTAGATCATTTTCAGGATCACAGGGAACCTCAACATCAGCAGTACTTTCCCTTTCTACTGATTTCCATAGATGAATCGTTTCGCTTTCCGACACATTCACAACAAGATTCGCCTGCTTTTTTTGTACAAATGGATAAAGTAAATTTTTAGGAAATGGTAAGAAATCTGCAATACGAGTTACGATAATGTGCTCCAGCTTTGTGGCATTTTGAACATTAGTAACTCTCGGAAACACTAAATCAAGGCAAAGAATGACTTTTGCCCCCGAGTCATGAAGTTGGTACTCAAGCTCTCTTTCTGTATAAAGAGGATTCGTTTGTACTACAATCCCCCCCGCAAGCAAAGTACCATAATAACCGATTACAGATTGCGGACAATTCGGCAACATAATCGCAACTCTATCTCCCTTTTCAACACCAAGCCTTTGAAGATAATTCGCAAACTTCTTTACCTTGTCATGGAAATCTGAAAATGTAACATCTTTGCCTAAAAAATGAAGCGCTTTCTTTTCTGGATAACGAGAAGCTGTTTTCTCTAAATATCCATGAAGTGGCTGAATATCATAAGAAATAGTACTAGGAATTTCCTCTGGATAACTTTTCAACCAAGGTTTTTCCACCTTCATTCCCCCTTCAAATACATAAAAAATAAATGAATGTTCATTCATGATGGTTGTTTTCATTATATTATAGTCATAACAACGTTACAATCATAATATTCTGACTTTTATATAACTATGCTTTACTTCATTAACTTCTTAATTATATGTAGAAACTCTCCTAATTTTAAAAAAACAAGAGAGTTCACGTTACTTAACTTAATCTTATAATCGTTAAAACGGCACCAGGTGTAGTCGTTGATAATGTTGCTACAGCTAATAAACCAAACAACTGCAAACTAATTGCACTCCCCGCCGCAAGAGTCGTAATAATTGTTGCACTAAATGATGTAGTTGCTAATGCAGGGGAATTGATAGTCCCAGCAAGCGGTGCGCCATTAATTGTAATTCGCGAACTGACTAACAATGAAGCCGTTATATTAATTGTATATGAAATATAATAATTCCCTGCATTTGCAGCTGTAAATACTGTGTTCCCCCCAGACACTGTAATTCCTGGACCGATATTTTGATTATTTGGAAGCGGGACATTTGTTCCACCAAGTAATACTGATATTGCCGTACCCGACGTATTATTCGCAAACGCGTATGTTGCCGTTATACTTGTGCCTGTTGCTCCCGTTTCGCCTGTTGGGCCTGTTGGACCTGTTGCTCCCGTTATTCCTGTCGCTCCTGTTGCTCCTGTTGCCCCTGTTGCTCCCGTTGCTCCCGTTGCTCCCGTTGCTCCCGTTATTCCTGTCGCTCCCGTTGGACCTGTTGCTCCCGTTATTCCTGTCGCTCCCGTTATTCCTGTCGCTCCCGTTATTCCTGTCGCTCCTGTTGCTCCCGTCACTCCCGTTGCTCCTGTTGGCCCTGTTGCTCCCGTTGTTCCCGTTGCTCCCGTTGCTCCCGTTATTCCTGTCGCTCCCGTTGGACCTGTTGCTCCCGTTATTCCTGTCGCTCCTGTTGGACCTGTTGCTCCCGTTGTTCCCGTTATTCCTGTCGCTCCCGTTGGACCTGTCGCTCCCGTTATTCCTGTCGCTCCTGTTATTCCTGTCGCTCCCGTTGGACCTGTGTCACCTGTTGGGCCTGTTGCTCCCATTATTCCTGTCGCTCCCGTTGGACCTGTTGCTCCCGTTATTCCTGTCGCTCCTGTTGGACCTGTTGCTCCCGTTGTTCCCGTTATTCCTGTCGCTCCCGTTGGACCTGTCGCTCCCGTTATTCCTGTCGCTCCCGTTGGACCTGTGTCACCTGTTGGGCCTGTTGCTCCCATTATTCCTGTCGCTCCCGTTGGACCTGTGTCACCTGTTGGGCCTGTTGCTCCCATTATTCCTGTCGCTCCCGTTGGACCTGTTGGACCAAGCTTAGGAACTGTCCCATCGCAACTAAAACAGCATGAATCAACATGTACACCGTTTTGATTACACCCACAATATCCATTCGTATCATTGCGCCATGAAGACATGTTGATCCCTTCCTTCAAATTCAATCGTTTAAATATAAACAACGAATTAAAATACATCTACCGAATAATAAAAAGAAACTTTCATCAATGGAGATAAACACAGGTTTATTCCGTATATTCTAGTAACTATTACATGCGACACTCTCTCTTTTTGCTTGTACATTCGCCTTCCTGCTTAAACGAAATTCCTTTTCTGCATTTTTCATACACATATGGATTTCAATCTCATATATCAAAATTCGTATAATTCGTTATTTTTCGTCGAAATTTTTAAAAAATATTGACACTTAAAATATCCTCATAGTATGATTTGGTTGTTGTAATTGATAACGATTTTCAATATCGTGCATTGCATATAAAATAATTCATTTGGGGGCAGAAGATGAAGAAAATTCTTAGCATTTTCATGGTAGTTCTTCTATTCGTTGTCGGATGCGGACAACAGAAAGAAGAGAAAAAAGAAACAAAAGCGGACAATAAAAATCAAGCTATAACAATTAAACATGCTGAAGGGGAAACAAAGTTAGATAAACCAGCGAAAAAAGTTGTTGTACTTGAGTGGGTATATTCAGAAGACTTATTAGCACTTGGTGTTCAGCCAGTAGGGATGGCAGACATTAAGAATTATAATAAATGGGTAAATACAGAAACAAAACCAAGTAAAGATGTTGTAGATGTAGGAACACGTCAACAACCGAATTTAGAAGAAATTAGCCGTCTAAAACCAGATTTAATTATCACTGCATCATTCCGTAGTAAAGCTATTAAAAATGAATTAGAACAAATTGCACCAACAGTTATGTTTGATCCATCAACAAGCAATAACGATCACTTTGCAGAAATGACAGAAACATTTAAACAAATTGCAAAAGCAGTTGGAAAAGAAGAAGAAGGTAAAAAAGTATTAGCTGATATGGATAAAACATTTGCTGATGCAAAAGCAAAAATTGACAAAGCAGGGTTAAAAGATAAAAACATTGCAATGGCACAAGCATTTACAGCTAAAAATGTGCCAACATTCCGTATTTTAACTGACAATTCTACAGCTTTACAGGTTACAAAAAAATTAGGTTTAACAAATACTTTTGAACCAGGTAAATCTGAGGCAGATGGTTTTAAACAAACAACTGTAGAATCATTACAAAGTGTACAAGATTCCAACTTCATTTACATTGTAGCTGATGAAGATAACATTTTTGATACTCAATTAAAAGGTAACCCTGCTTGGGAAGAGTTAAAGTTCAAAAAAGAAAACAAAATGTATAAATTAAAAGGCGACACTTGGATTTTCGGTGGTCCTGAATCTGCAAAATCTTTAGCAAAACAAGTAGCAGATGTAATGACTGCGAAGAAGTGATGAAACGATGAATAGCTTACAACATACACTTCGAGCAAGTCTTGTATTCGGAGGAGGAGCAGCTCTCTTGCTCCTCCTTTTCTTTATTCATATCGGACAAGGGCAAGCAAACATTTCCTATAGTATGATTATCGATGCTCTTATCTCACCGAACCAATCCCTAGAACATCAAACTTTAATCATGCTTCGATTACCTAGAGCTGTAATTGCTATTTTAGCTGGAGGGGCTCTTGCTGCATCTGGGGTCATTTTACAAACTTTAACGAAAAACCCACTTGCTGAAGCCAGTACAATGGGAATTCATTCTGGTGCATATTTCTTTCTAGTAACCGCTACTATTTTTTTACCGAAAGGGTTACAAATTAACTCTCTTCTTTTCACATTTATCGGTGGTGCAATTACTGCTTTATTTGTGTACCGTATTTCTGGCGGAAAAAAAGGCACTCCACTTCGTATGGCTTTAGCTGGTATGGTCGTTACATTAATGCTTTCAGCTTTTACTGGAACGATGCAACTTTTCTATGAAAATGAAACAGCCGGTTTGTTTTTATGGGGAGCTGGGTCCCTTATTCAAAATAACTGGAACGGTGTTCAATTCGCATTTCCATTCATTATTTTTTCTTTCCTAGTTTTACTATTCATGTCACGTAAGCTTAATATCCTCTTACTCGGCGATGATGTAGCTGTTTCACTTGGAGAGAAAACCGCAGTAACACGGTTTATCGCGTTCATCGCTGCAATCTTTTTAACAGCAGTAATTGTAACTGTTGTTGGACCGATTGGGTTTGTCGGCTTAGTTGCACCACACTTAATGCGCCTTATTGGTTATCGTCAACACTTTACCCTCCTTCTCTCCTCATTCTTATGGGGAGCAATATTATTACTAGGAGCAGATGTTGTTGGTAGATTAATTGATCCAACTGGTGCAGAATTACCTGTTGGGGCAGTTACAGCAATGATTGGATCACCTTGGCTTATTTATTTAGTGTATCGCATGATGAAATCGAAACAATATATGAATGATAATGGAGCTAATGCAGCTGGAGCTAGTTCTCGCTATTACTCTTATAAAAAGGTAATCATTATATCTATCATGCTTTGTATTGTGACGATTTCTCTTGGCGTTGCAATCGGTAGCAACTCTTATATCGAAAGTATTACAAATGTCATAACAGGACAATTAACACAATTTGATAAAAATATGATGATGAATCTTCGTTTACCAAGAATGCTCGTTGCCGCTATTGCTGGAGCATGTCTTGCGATAAGCGGACTTGTTTTCCAAGGTATATTACGAAATCCACTTGCTGATCCTTCTATTATTGGTATTTCATCGGGAGCAGGTGTTGGTGCTTTAACCATTATGTATGTCTTCCCTGCACTTCCTGGTTTCTTCCTACCAATTGGTGCATTTATTGGTGGACTACTTGCAGTTGGAATTGTCCTTTTCTTCTCATGGAAATCAGGATTTAGTCCAACAGCTCTTGCTTTAATAGGAATTGGCATTTCGGCGCTCGGTTCAGCGATTATTCAAATCTTTATCGTTAGGGCGAATTTAAACGTGGCTGCTGCTTTAACGTGGTTGTCAGGCAGTACTTATGCAAGAGGATGGAATCACTTAGAAAATATCATTCTATATCCATCGCTGATTCTCGTACCAATTATATTTTTCTTAATGAAACAACTCGACGTTCTTGTGCTTGGCGATGATTTAGCAACCGGACTCGGACAGCCTGTAAATAAAACGCGTCTTGCTCTAATTGTTTTAGCGACACTACTTGCATCAGTCAATATCGCTGCTGTCGGTACTATCGCCTTTTTAGGCCTTGTTGCACCGCACTTAGCGCGGATCGTTGTTGGCATGAATCATCAAAGACTATTCGTTTGTTCAGCACTGTTTGGAGCAATCCTTCTTTCCGTTGCTGATTTACTCGGACGAACGATTGCATATCCGAAAGAAATCCCTTCTGGCCTTGTCGTTGCTGTACTTGGAGCACCTTATTTCTTATGGTTGATGAGGAAGAGTGGGAAGAAGGTTGGTTAAAAAAAGAGGCTTCTTAATATGAGAAGCCTCTTTTTTATTCGTTCTGATAGGTTAAAAGGAAACTATCTTTTTTTCACGAATGTAACCTATGAACATAACTAGGAGGGATAAATATGTACCAAACTATTGAAGGTTTTCTACAATCATGGACATACGAGGCTGAGTCTACTCAAAAGATGCTCGATGTATTAACTGATGAATCTTTATCACAGGAAATTGCACCTGGGCACTGGACTTTAGGGAGAGTCGCTTGGCATATCGTTACAGCACTTCCTGTTATGCTATCAGGGACAGGACTTAAGTTTGAAGGAGAAACGAAAGATTATCCTGTACCAACTTCAGCAAAAACAATTGCAGATGGGTATCGCAAAGTGAATACGGCTTTTATTGAAGCACTTCAAAGTGAGTGGACTGATAAAGACTTAGCTACTATTAATAACTTCTTTGGTCGTCCTATGCCGAATTCTATATTTTTAATGACACTCATCAATCATCAAAATCACCACCGCGGACAGATGACTGTTTTAATGCGTCAAGCTGGCTTAACAGTCCCTGGCGTTTATGGTCCTGCAAAAGAAGAATGGGCTGCTACTGGAATGGAAGCTCCCCAAATGTAACGACAGAAAAAGACAAGGTGTTTATGCACCTTGTCTTTTTCTGTAACTTGTTTCATGTGAAACTATTTTCTACTAAATGGTATTTTATGAGAAAATACGTTAAGATAAATTCATATTAATTGGAGGGAACTAAATTGAATACAAAAAACAAAAAAATAACAATAAGAACTCTCTTACTAACTTCTATCATTGGAGTTATCGGTGTATCTCTTTATTTCACAAGTTATGGTACCCCTTGGGGAAAACAAACAGCAGTTACGGAATCAAAAGAATATATTACAAAATACTTTGATCTAGATGCAGAAGTCAAAAATACTTCTTACGATGCTAAAATGAATAGCTATGCAATCGCCTTTGAAACAATTGAAGATGGAGAGTTTACTATCGAATATAAAGGTCCTAATAACTTTAACATTTCTCCAGGAGTGCAAGAGTATTTAAGCAAACACTATAAATTTACAGAGTAGTAACGAAGCATACATATACAAAAAAGAGTTGGTATAACGCCAACTCTTTTTTACGTATTCTTGTCATACTGTTATATCTTCCTTCTCTATATTTTTAATTCCGTAATATGCAATCGCAACTCCAATCGCTGCAAATGTGAATTGAAGAGGAAGAAACGTCGCTATAGGAAATATGGGCGGGTTATTAATTGCGATTAATACAACGATAATAGAAGAAACGATTGTAGCTGGCACAGAACGTTTACGCATCCCGAAATATAGAGGAATTAAGCTTATTCCTGCCGTGGCAATGGCTAAAGGAATAAGATTTATCCCTTCTTGAATCAATTGATCTACTGTGAATGAATTAGGAAGAATTGAAAAATAACTATCTATCCCAAAGAAAATTCCTACTACTAAAATGTTCGATAAAATAACTGTTATAAATGTTAATGTCGCTGTAATAGCCAACTTACTAGCCATCATTTTCTTTCGGTTAATTGGATAAGAAAACATGAGTAGTATTGTTTTACTTTTATATTCATCAATTATTAACTTGGCTATTAGTACGCCACCAAAAATAATAAATGTTGCTCTTACTAACGCACTAGCCATCGACAAAATTATCTGCGGATCCCTTATTTTTGGATCCCCTTCTATTTGAGCAACGATACTAACGAAGATTAGTAGTGCCAGTATAACGATATTCGCAATAACCGCTCTCTTCACATACCATCCGAGCTTAAACTTCTTCAATTCTAGCTTCATAAGACGTAGCATGATAGTCCTCCTTTCATGTAAGCCACTGAAATTAACTTAAAATTGCAATTACTATTATTTTTTTCACTATTCATACCCCAGTTCGTTGTTGTTTTAAGCTTGCTTCACGCCACATCAATCTTGTCGATTTTACGATATGAAAGATAACTAATAAAAATCCCTAATAAACAGAGCACTATTGGGATAACGATAAAATTAAACATACTTACTTGACCGTTTCCAGAACCAAAGTTACTATTAATTAGCATCCCAATTATTACTGCAGAAGTAATTGTTGTCGGTGTCGATTTCTTTCTCATCCCAAAAAATAAAGGAATTAAACTTATACCAGATATCATAAATGCATTTATAAAAGTAGCTGGAACGATAGCTATTATTTCACCTATCGTAGCTGGCGTTTCAATTAGCCCCATCATTGGACTCACAAAATATACGAGTAAACTAATACTGAAAGTAGCGATAATCGTGCTCACAAAACAAAAACAAAAAACAATTGTTAATTTCGCCCTCATTAGCATTTTTCTTTGCAGTGGGTACATAAACAATAGTTGTATTGTTTTGTTCTTATACTCATCAATTATTAAACGTGATAAAATGACCGAACTAAAAATAATGAATGTTATCCTAATAACAGTGTTTATTAAAACCATTTGTTGCGTGAAGTCAGAGAATAGCCCATCTACCTCGTCTTTCGCTCCCAACGCCATGAGGTTTACTACGGTGAAAATTGCTATAATACAAATTGCTACACTTTTAAAATAACTAGATAATTGATGTTTCTTCCATTCAAGCTTCATTAATTTAAACATGTAAACTATGCCTCCATTCCTTATATAACTGCCTCTACGCTACTAACATTCTAATTCCAGCAGTAACTACGCTTAACATTCCTATCACTAATAAAATTAAAATCCATTTCCGCTCAGGTTTTCTATAATATAAAATCCCACTTATGAACATTACGATCAATCCACTTACTATATTCACTAACAATCCACTAGGCATGAATGCCCTCTCCATCCATTACATTTAAGAAATACTCTTCTAAGGAACTATGTTTCTTATTAATACTTTCAATTTCTACATCGTTCATAATAAGTGCTTTTGAAATTGCCTGCTGCGTCGCCGCCACTTCATAAATACGAATCATGTTTCCACTCATTATTTTGTAATTTTTTATACCAAGTTTATCTTCTAAAATATAAGCTGCACGTTTTACGTCAGGAACAGTGATTTCAATGTACTCTGTTTGTTTTCCGTTAATACTCTTCATTGAAACTTCTTTTATTAGTTTTCCATTTTGAATAACACCGATTGTATCTGCCATTTGTTCCATCTCACCTAAAATATGACTAGAAACTAATAACGTAATGCCATATTCTTTGCAAAGCATTTTAAATAAGTCTCGTAACTCTTTAATACCAATTGGATCTAAACCATTAATCGGTTCATCTAAAATGAGTAATTCTGGCTTTGTCATGATCGCCCTTGCAATACCGAGTCGTTGTTTCATTCCTAATGAAAAATCTTTTACTTTTTTATTATCTATACCGTGCAGTTTCACTAAATTTAAAGCATGGTCAATTGCGTCTTTATCGTAATATCCCATATATTCACAATGTAATTCTAAGTTTTCCTTCGCCGTTAATTTATCATAAAAGATTGGATATTCAATAATTGTCCCCATTCTTTTTAATACTTCATAAGATGTGTCTGTTAACTTCTCACCGAAAATTTCAATATCACCGCTCGTCGGTTTTATTAAATTTGTAATCATTTTCATAATCGTTGTTTTACCAGCACCGTTCGGTCCTAAAAAACCGTAAATCTCTCCTTTTTTCACATGCATGTTAACACTAGAAATAACTTCTTTTCCTTTAAACACTTTCGTTAACCGGTTCGTTTTTAATATATATGTCATGTCACTTTCCCCTTTCGCACTACTCTATATTTCTATAATAGACAACGGAAATCTCTTTTTTCTTACCTGTTCCTTACAAATTCCTTACGCTGAAAAAAAGCTTGTAGAATCTACTGCTCTACAAGCTAAAACTGTATCTTTGCTAATACAACTGTAAAAATCGTTTTTTCATACGGCTTACTAGAAAGATGAATTTTTCCATCCATAGCTTCCACAAGCCTTTTCGTAATCGTTAACCCTAGACCGCTTCCTTGGTACAATCTATTTCTCGAATCTTCAAGTGTGTACATACGCTCAAACACTTTATCAATATGAGATTCATCAATTCCTTTTCCTGTATCCCATACGTCTATATACACGTTCGTTTCATCATCTCTTAAAGTCATACCGAGTCTCTTTCCATCGTCTCCATATGTAATCGCATTTGAAATTAAATTATTCAACACTCTGCCCAATACTTCTACATTTCCAAGTGCATATATATTTCTTTCTGGTATATCGATATGAACATGAAAACCTTTCTTCGTCACTAAATCATAAAAAGATAAAATCTTCTCGCGGCAAACTTCATTCATATTTACTTTTGTCATCTCGATTGCCTTGTCACCAGATTCTAATTTTGCCAAATCAAAAAACTTATGAATCAGTTCCATCACTTCCAGCGTTTTCACATGTACCTTTTCAAGTAGTACTTGCTGCTCTTCCTCATTTATCGTTTTATCCTTATTTAACATTTCTGCATATCCAAGAATAACTGTTAGTGGTGTTTTTAAATCATGTGAAATATTTGAAAGCATTTTTCGCATCGAAATTTCCACTTTCGCATGATCTGCATTCGTTTTCTGTTTTGCATCTAATAAATGATTAATTGCCACTAATAACTTTTGCAATTCTAGATCATCTGTCATAATGAGTAACTTCTCACCTGTTTTTTCATTTACAATACCTTCTAATTTTTCATATGTGTACCGTAAATTTTTGCTGCTAGTTTTTCTCATTTTATACTGTATGTAAATAACACATAACAATATAAAAATAATACCAATTAACAGATTGACCATATTACATCCCTTCCAACTTATAGCCGATGCCCCATAACGTTTTAATGTATTCTGGATTAGATGGATCACTTTCAATTTTCTCACGTAATCTTCTCATATGAACATTTATAACGTTATCGTCACCGTAATACTCTTCATTCCAAACTAACGTATATATTTGCGCTTTTGTAAATACACGATTTTGATTCTTTACGAACAGTTTTAAAATCTCAAATTCTTTTAAAGTAAGCTTGAGCGACTTTCCGTTTTTTTCCACAGTAAAATTAATTGGATCGATTGTTAAATCACCAATCTGAATCATCTTTTCTGTTGTTTCTGTAACCGAATATTTCGTAGACCTCCGAATACCTGCTTTTACACGTGCAGCCAATTCAATCATAGAAAATGGCTTACAAATGTAATCATCTGCTCCAAGTCCTAACCCAACAGCTTTATCAACATCTGTATCTTTTGCCGACATCATTAAAATCGGCAGTGCACTCTTCTCCCGAATAATACGTACAACCTCTAAACCATCTAACTTTGGCATCATAATATCGAGGATAATCAAATCAAATGAACCTTTAAAAAATACGTTAACTCCTTCTTCTCCATCAGATGCGATTGTAACTTGAAAGCCTTCTTTTATTAAATATGTTTCAACCATCTCTTGAATTGAGACGTCATCTTCAACTAATAAAATATGATGTGACATATTTCTATCCCCTTTTTTACAAACATTAACAATTCAATTGTATCGTAACGAATGAATGCTGGAAAGAATTATATGAATTTTCAAACCAACTTCCCTTCCTTCCCTAACAATGATATGATGAAATTCACTACGATTGTTCATAATTAACTTTATATAAAGGAGACTTATCATGTCAGAAAACAAAAAAGTAAGCTTAGCTGATTTAATGCGCGAACAACTTGCGAAGAAAAAGCAAGGAAATGGAAACGGCTCAAATAATGGAAATCAAAGTCAAGAAACGAAAAAATTACAAAACCAACAAACGAAGAAAACAAACAACCAACGTAGACGTACAGGTGTATAAATGAACGGGCAAAAACGATCTAACATCGCGCCAGGTCTTGAAGTTGATATTGTATTAAAACAAGATCAACGTACAGGCAAGCTAACAAGAGGAATTGTAAAAGATATTCTAACTAACTCACCCTCTCATCCGCACGGCATTAAAGTACGATTGCAGGATGGGCAAGTTGGCAGAGTCCAAAATATCATTCAATAAGAAAAGGAGCTCATTTAAACTTGAGCTCCTTTTTCTTTATTAACCTTTAATTTTCTCGATGAAAACTACTTTTAAATAGTCTCCCTCTTTAAACTGATCAATTGTACGGAAATCTTCCGGTAAAGAATGTTCTTCTAATATTTTATACTTACCGTTCATTTCTTTAAATGCAGTATCGATAAAGCCTTTAAATTTTTTCATATCGAACGCGCTACAATTTGTAGAGGCAACGATAACACCGTTATTTTCTGTAATGGCAATTGTTTCTTTTAATAAATTTTTATAGTCTTTCGCTGCACTGAACGTATATTTTTTTGAGCGTGCAAAACTTGGAGGATCAAGTACCACCATATCAAATTTCATCTTTTTCTTAGCTGCATATTTGAAATATAGAAATACATCTTCTACAATAATATCTTGTGCTTCGTAATCAATTTCATTTACACTGAACTGCTCAATCGTTTTACTTAAACTACGATTAGCAAGGTCAACACTTGTTGTTTTACTTGCGCCGCCAAGTGCTGCAAATACAGAGAACGCTCCTGTATAAGAGAACATATTTAAAACAGTTCTTCCTTGTGCATATTTATCACGAATTTGTTTTCGAACGTTACGCTGATCTAAAAATACACCCACCATCGCCCCGTCATTTAAATATACAGCAAAGTTTACACCGTTTTCTTTTACGATAAGCGGGAATTCACCGCGCTCTCCTGCTACGAAATCGTCATCTTCAATGTATTTCCCTTTCGTATCAAAACGCTTTTTCTCATAGATACCTTTAAAGTTCGCTACTTTTTGGAGTGCTTCTACAATTTCATCGCGGAAAGTATAAATCCCTTCACTATACCAACTTATTACATAATAACCGTCATAATAATCGATGATTAAACCACCAAGGCCATCACCCTCACCATTTAGGGCACGAAATGCTGTTGTATCATTTGATTTATAAAAATGTTTTCGTTTATGTAAAGCAGATTTGATTTTACTTTCAAAGAAAGATTGATTCACTTCCTCCTTCTCTTTTCTAGTTAAAATCCAACCATACCCTTTATTTTGTTTTCCATAATAGCCTTTTCCGATGAATTGGTTCTTCTCATCTACTACATTGATGATTGTTCCTTCTTCTCGTACATCATTTAAATTTTGAATTGCATCTTTTAAAATAAGTGGATATCCACTTTTAATTTCTTTTATAAACTTCGGTTTTATTTTTATAGTTACTTCAGATCGCATGTAATGTCTTCCTTTCCATTTGAATGCTTTCTAATTAGTAGGAAGCAATGTAAAAAACGAGGCTGAAAAAAAGCCTCGTTTCACTATACCATATTATTGCTTTGCTAGTACAACTAGCTCATCCTCTCGCTTAATCGAAAAAAAACTTATTTATTTCAGCATTACCATTGACATTGAAAATGATTTTCATTATCATTTAATGTATATGAAACGATGAAAATAATGATAGGTTTATAGGAGGAATAGAGAAATGATTATTGTTACAAATACATCTAAAATTACGAAAGGTGACGCACATAAATTAATTGAGCGCTTTAATAAAGTAGGTAAAGTTGAAACGATGCCTGGTTTCTTAGGATTAGAAGTTCTTCTAACTGAAAATACAGTTGATTATGACGAAGTAACGATTAGTACTCGTTGGAATGCTAAAGAAGATTTCCAAGGTTGGACGAAGAGTACAGCCTTTAAAGATGCGCATTCACATCGTGGTGGATTACCAGATTTTATTATCGATAATAAAATCTCATTCTATGATGTTAAAATTGTCCGTATGCCAATTGCTGCGGCTCAATAACTTCGGTTTTAATAATTGGTATAGAAGTATGAGAGGTAATACATCTTCTCTACTTCTATACCTTTTCTTTTTTCAATTTCTTTTCACCAACTTCGCATGCACGACTAGTCTACCAGCCTCTGGATCCAGTGCATAATCACACGTAGAAAGTGTTAAAATTTGATCATCCGCTGTCACTTTTGTATCTGTTTTATAGAGTGACCTTTCCTTAATTTTTTCTAGAAAAGATGCATAGTCCCCATCGCTTCCAAAATCAGTTTCAATATAATAGAAATCAGTTGTCGTTGTATATACTGAAAATACTTCTACATCGTATCCTTCAAACAAAGTATCGTAATACAATTTGCGATGAGACATAAAAAAATCTTCTTCTAATATTTTTTTAAGACTCCCAAACATAGAGCCGTCTTTCATACGATGTCCGTATAAAATCGTATTTCGATTTTGAGATTTCACATCGTTACGATGATCCATAAAAATACTGCCTGCCCTCATATCTTCACCTTTATAATTACGGTATAAATAGTAATCATTATCTTTCGCTTGAACGATCGGATAATTAATTTGCGTATCATCCATCGTAATCCAGCCAACTATTTCTGGATTAATTTTTTGTAAGGCTTGAAACTGCGCACGTACTGCTCCATCTGATGATTTTTCTTCCATCGGACTCCTTTGATAAATATCTTGTGCTTCAGCCATTACTTTACGATTTTCATAGTAATCCATGAACACCCCGCCTAATTCATACACGGAGTAGAAAAAGATGCCTAAAAAAGCAACTGTAAGTATTCTTTGAAAAAAGGAATTCTTTTTCTTTTCTTTCTTGCCGCTCAAATTATCACCTCAAAACGGATTTCCAAAGGGATTTAACCGCCTATCAAATCCCCATTGGTACCATATACAATCCTGTATCTTCATCGCATTTCACAACGACCTCTACACCATATATGCTCTTAATCATATCTTCTGTTACAACATCATTTGGCGTACCTTTCATAACTATTTCTCCATCTTTCATAACGATAATATGATCGCTATAACGGATTGCTTGATTAATGTCATGTAATACCATAACAATCGTTAAACCATGTACTTCATTTAACTCTTTCACTAACTCTAATATTTCAAGCTGATAGTAAATATCTAAATACGTCGTTGGTTCGTCTAAAAACAGCATGGGCGTATTTTGCGCTAAAGTCATCGCAATCCAAACACGTTGTCTTTCTCCACCAGATAATGCGTGTATTGGCTTATCACGCTTATCTTGTAGTCTCGTGCACGTCAATGCTCTTTCGATTGCTTCGCTATCCTCATCCGTTTGTGTAGAAAAAATATTTTTATATGGCATACGCCCAAAACTCGTCAATTTCTCAACTGTAATATCTGCTGGCGCCTCATTTTGCTGATGAACGACCGCTAGCTTTCTAGCAAACTCTTTCGGCTTATACTGGCTAATAGCTTTCCCATCTAGCATTACCTCTCCACTACGGGGATCATGATTTCGCGACATAACACCTAGTAATGTTGATTTTCCACAACCATTTGGACCAATAATTGTTGTAATTTTTCCAACCTCTATTTCACTACTAACAGACTTTAAACGATCCGTTACATTATCATAAGAAAAGGTTACATTTTTAATTTCCATGAACTCGATCACTCTTTCTAAGCAAGAATATTAAGAACGGACCACCGATAACTGCCATAATCGTTGCCGCTGGAATTTCATTAGGCGGTACGATTAGCCTGCCAATTGTATCTGCAGTTAAAATTAATAAAGCACCTGCAAGGGCTGAAAATGGAATAAGTACTTTATGATCTGATCCAACTAGTTGCCTTGAAATATGCGGGATAAGCAATCCAACGAAAGCGATAACGCCCGCAATCGCAGTTGATACAGCTGCTAAAAGGACCGCAATGGCCGAAATAATAAGGCGTACCCTCGTCACGTGAAGTCCAAGGTTTTTAGCCGTTTTATCTTGTAGAGATAATAAATTACACCATGCCCCTACAAACAGTGCAAGAATGAGACCGATTGATCCATATGTAACAAGTACTTCCACATCGCTCCATGTCTTCATCGTTATATTAGATGTTGTCGTCTGTTTAATACTTTTAATGAAATATCCGCAAATCGTAACGAAAGATTCATTTAAACCAGTAAACATCGCATTTATCGCTATACCGATTAAAATAATTCGTAACGGACTTAAACCTGATTTCCAAGAAAACGCATATACGAGATAACAAGCAAACGCACCGCCTAAAAACGCGAATAGTGGTGTCCAGAAAAAGAACTGAGGAAATAGTGTAATGATAACAAGCGTCATAAAACTGGCCCCTGAAGATATCCCGATAACCCCAGCATCCGCAAGTGGATTTTTCATAACTGCTTGGAAAAGCACACCAGAAACAGCAAGCGCCGCTCCAGTGAAAAGTGCAATAATTATGCGCGGGAAACGTAAATCTTTAATGACTTCAACATCTTCATTTGTCCCTGTAAATATACCTTGAAAAAGATCAATGACACCTATTTCTAAACTACCTTTCACAGCGGATACAGTAGTCATAATAACTAGTAATACTGTGACGATGAAGAAACTCCAAATTTTTTTATTCATCTCAATCTTCCTTTATCTATACATGCATCATGGATACATCATTTTCTTTAATTCATCTAAAGCTTCAATAGCCGCTAAATTCCCCGTCGTTCCAAATAAACGCTCTTCTAAATCGTACACTCTATTATTTTTAACTGCGGCAAAATGCTTCCAAATGTCGTTCGTTTTAAATTCCTTATCGAACATTTTCACAACTTCATCTGGCATACCATGCGCTGCACGTAAAATAATATCTGGATCAGCTTTTTTTAAGTACTCCGTATTAGAAGCTAAATATTCTACTTTCTCACCTTGTACGATATTTTTACCACCTAGTTGTTTTACTAAATCCCCAATATAGGAGTGTTCTGTTGCTACTAAATAGCTTCCAGGCACTCCAAGTAAAATAAGAACTGTCGGTTCTTTTTTCCCTTTTACTTGTTTTTGAATGTCAGCAACCTTTTTATCAAACTTTGTTACAACTACCTCTGCCTGCTTCTCACGCCCATATTTTTTACCCAAATTTGTAATTGAGTTTTGCATATTTTTTAAACTCGTTAAATTTAAAAAGTTTGCTTTTATACCGGCTTCCTTGAAAACTGGCTTCAATTCATATTCAAGCGTTGTAACAGATAATACTTCTGATGGTTTCATTGATTTTACTTTTTCCATATCAGGACTCATCGGATTCCCAACTTCAGGTAAACCTTTATAGCGCTTTGGCAAAGTTTTAGAACTTGTGGGAATACCTGCTAAATCTACTTCTAATGCATCCATAATTTCAGTCACAGCAACTGTCGTAGCAATAACACGTTCCTCACTATTACTCTTTACCTTTTTCGCCGTTTCTTTTTTTGGTGATGAGCACCCAGCTATACTAAATAAAAGAATGATAGCCATTAATACACTCATGATTTTCTTCACTCTCAATCACCACTCCTTTCAGTACAATATGAAACGAGTCTTGATGCACGGTTTCATGCATCAAGACTCCAAATTTTACAGTCTACCCGCTTTATATTTACGAACTAATAAAGCAAGTGATCCTAGTAATAGCAACATATACAATCCGATTTGTGCTGTATCTGCTGTTTTTGAGTTTTTCTCTTTTTTCGTATCGTTCTTCACATTTTCGTTTTGCTTCTTACCGTCTGCATTTCGGTTAAAATCAGGAGTAACAATTGTTTTTACATTATCTACTTTCGGTGCAATTACCAGGTTTTTCGGATCATTCTTTGGATCGTTTTTTGGATCCTCTTTAATAGTTCCTACTGCACCAATATTATTTGTATCAAATTGAATTTGCACGTCGTAGAAATGATGGTAGTTCATTGAATCGATATCTACTTTTACTTTTGCATTTAATTTCGCAAATAAATCATCAATCTCAAATTCTACTACTCTCGTATTTGCATTTTTATCTTCACTCACTACTTTTGCATCAGCAAACGCGCCAGCGTTTTCTGTTTGGAACTTCGTAATCCAAGTACTATCTTTCAGTGTTACCGCAACATATTTTTTGCCATCTTTCACTGTTAATCTTGCTGGATTTACAACGTATTGATTCATCATTGAAATCTCATCCGTTTTATCTTTTAACACTTTAAAAGCAACATCATATTGACCGTCTTTTAAATTTTTCGGATCAACTGTTGTCTGTCCATTTTGATTATTATTTCCACCTTGGTTGTTGTTTCCACCTTGGTCGTCGTTTCCACTTTGGTTGTCGTTTCCACCTTGGTTGTCGTTTCCACCTTGGTCGTCGTCTCCGCCTTGGTTACCTAAAGCTTTAATACTACCTTTATCAAATACAAATTGAATATCGTAGAAATGATGATAATTCATCGCATCAATATCCACTTTCACTTTCGCATTTAACTTTTTCGATAAATCCGCTACTTCTACTTCCACTACTCTTGTATCTTGCTCTTTATTTGTACCTAATACTTTCGCATCGACAAACAAGCCATTCTTTTCAAACTCAAACTTTGTAATCCATGAGCTATTCGTTAATGTGAAGGATACATATTTCTTACCATCCTTCACTTTCAATACTCCTGGACTCTTCGTATATGTGTTCATCATTGAAATTTCTTCTGTTTTATCTTTTAACACTTTAAAACCAATACTGTATTCACCGTCTTTAAGAGCATTGGGATCAATTATTGTGTTATTGTCTTGGTTGTCGTTTCCACCTTGGTTATTGTTTCCGCCTTGGTTGTTGTTTCCACCTTGGTTATCGTTTCCACCTTGGTTGTTGTTTCCACCTTGGTTATCGTTTCCACCTTGGTTATCGTTTCCGCCTTGGTTATTGTTTCCGCCTTGGTTGTTGTTTCCACCTTGGTTATCGTTTCCACCTTGGTTATTGTTTCCTCCTTGGTTGTCGTTTCCACCTTGGTTATTGTTTCCGCCTTGATTGTCGTTTCCGCCCTGATTGTCTAAAGGCTGAATGCTACCTTTATCAAATGCAAATTGAATGTCGTAGAAATGATGATAATTCATTGAATCGATATCTACTTTCACTTTTGCATCTAATTTTCCCGATAAATCAGCTACTTCTACTTCCACTACTCTTGTGTCAGTTTTTTTATCTTCACTTAATACGTTCGCATCAACAAATGCACCATTTTTCTCGAATTCAAACTTTGTAATCCATGAGCTATTCGTTAATGTGAAGGATACATATTTCTTACCATCTTTCACTTTCAATACGCCTGGGCTCTTCGTATATGTGTTCATCATTGAAATTTCTTCTGTTTTATCTTTTAACACTTTAAAACCGATACTGTATTCACCATCTTTAATTGTGTCAGCATCTGGCTGTTTGTCTCCGTCTGGTTGCTTGCCTCCATCTGGTTGCTTGTCTCCATCTGGCTGTTTGTCTCCGTCTGGTTGTTTATCTCCGTCTGGTTGCTTGTCTCCATCTGGCTGTTTGTCTCCGTCTGGTTGTTTATCTTCATTTTTAATTGGTTCAAGTTTGTCTTGCTCAAATACAAGTTGTACGTCATGAGTTTGTTTATAATTTCTTGATGCCATCTCAATAAATACTTTTGTATTTAGTTTTTTTGATAAATCATCTACATCAAATTCTACTACTCTTGTATCGTTTTCTTTATCTTCACTCACTACTTTTGCATCAACAAATGCACCATCTTTTTCCGTTTGGAAATTTTTAATTAATGAGCTACTTTTTAGTGTTACAATCGCTTTTTTCTTACCATTTTCTACTTTCAATACTCCTGGATTTACCATGTAAGTATTCATTTTAGATTCTTCATCTGTTTTATCTTTTAACACTTTAAATGGAATGCTGTACGCACCATCTTTAATTGTGTTAGAATTTGGTTGTTGATCTGAGTCAGGCTTTTGGTCGGGCTTCTGACTTGGATCCGGATTTTCATTTGGATCTGGCTTATTAGCTGGGTCCTCTTTTTCATCTGGTTTTTCTACATGAATTGGTGTAATACTATTTTGGTCGAATGAAATACGAATATCATAGTAATGATGATAATTAAAAGCATCAATATCAACTTTTACTTTTGCATTTAATATTTTTTCTAAATCTTCTACATCAAATTCTACAACTCTTGTATCGTTCTCTTTATCTTCACTAACTACATTTACATCAACGAATTGACTACCTTTTTCTGTTTCAAACTTCGTAATCCATGAACTATGCGTCAACGTAAAGGATACTTTCTTTTTCCCATCCTTCACTTTCAAAGTCCCCGGGCTTACAGAATATTGATTCATCATTGATTCTTCATCTGATGTATCTTTCAAAACTTTGAAACCAATTGAATATTCACCGTCAGCTAAAGTTGTAGCTGCTTGAACTGCAAGTGGTTGTAGCGTTGATACGAATGTAAAAATCGTTAGAAACATTGCAACAACAATTTTCAAATACCTGTTCAATAGAATGACTCTCCTCTTTAAGAAATTTCCAATTATTTAATACTGTTCCCATCAAATACAAAACGAATATCATATGAAGCGTTATAATTAATAATTGGGATGTTAATTTTCACCTTGCCGTTTAGTTTTTTTGACAAGTCATCGACTTCCAATTCTACGACTCTAGTATTCTCTTTTTTGTTTTCACTTAACACAGTTGTTTCTACAAATTGGCCATCTTTCTCCACTTGTACACTCTTAATAGAAGCACTATCTTTCACTTTAAATGAAACGTATTGTTTTCCATTTTTAACTGTTAATGTTGCTGGGCTTTCAAAATAACCATTCATTCTAGATGCTTCATCTTTATCGCCTTTCCACACAGTAAAAGCAATATTATACTTTCCATCAGTTAATTGGGTAGCAGCTTTTGCATCTTGTAAACCTAGTGTTGCGATAAACGTAAATAAAACAGCAAATACAGCAATAATCATTTTAAATTGTTTAAACATATATTCATCGCCCTTCGAAATATTTATTTATTTAGCTTCACTTTACGAATTAAGAAAACGCCTGAAATAAGAAGTAACGCTGCAAATAATCCAATGCGGGCATCATCACCTGTTTTTGGGTTATCTATTTTTTCAGCCTTGCCACTTTCATTTGTTCCTTTATTTGCATCTTTGTGTGTTTCTTTACTCTCTTCTTTCTTTTGCTCTTCTTTTACTTGTCCATCTTTTTTAGTTTGATCATCCGTTTTTGTTACAGCTGCTGCATTGTTATCGCCACCTACAGCTTTTACGTTTGCATCAAATGCAAAACGAATTGTGTAATGATGGTCGTAGTTTGCACTTGGTACAACAACATGAATTTTTACTCCTAACGGTTTAGATAAATCATCAACTTTAAATTCAACCGTTCTTTTATCTGCTGCTTCGTCCTTGCTAATTACTTTTGAATCAACGAAATTACCATTCTCTGGTGCTTTGAATTCTGTAATCCAAGCACTATGATTCATTGGAATTTGTACTCTCATCTCACCATTTTTTACAATTAACTTAGCTGGTTTTTCAAAATAATCATTTGCCATTGAAGCCGAATCATCTTCCGCCTTTTTGATAACGTAGTTAATATCGTAAGTACCGTCAGCTAATTTTGCTGAAGCTTGTCCAGATGGCATTACGAGAAAAGCTAGCATACATACTAACGTTATAATAAATGCGGGTAATACTGAAAACTTTCTCATTTTGCTTACTTCCTCCTTGTTTATCTTTCGTTTTATAATTTGAAAATGATAATTATTCTCAATTTATAAGAAAAAAATAATCTCTTCTACCTTTATTTAATTGTCATTACTTTATGTAATATAAGCATCGTTGATTATCATTCTCACTAGAGGTCAAAAAATATAATATCCCTCAATATTCCCTATAAAAAGAACTCTAAAATAATTCAATCACTTTACTGATTATCATTCTCAACAGACTACAAAAAAAATAAACTACCTATTCTATTGTTCTATCACCCCTTCTTCCAAAAATGATATAGTCATAGAAAACCTCTTCCCTTGCTCCCGTCACTTCCCTTCCAACATTTCCACAACTAAGTCAATCTTAGCCTACTGTTAAATTTTTTGTCAACTATATTACGTATAAATTTTTTAATATCTGAATTTCTCTATGTATGACTTTTTCTACAAAAAAAGAGACTTTCTATTATAGAAAGCCTCTTTTCTCTATTTTTCTACAGCAACTTCTTGTTTCTTGAACATAGAAATTACATAACCAATCGCTACACCAACTATAGCGGGAACCAACCAACCAATCCCTACACTATATAATGGAACCTTATCTAAAATAGGTGCTAATGCCGCAATTTGAAGATTCGCATTGTGTAATCCATCAAAGAAGCTAATCGCGAACGCTCCTACAATACCGCCTACATACATCGATAATGGAAGACGAACATAGTTTTCAACGAGTGACAATACAATAAGTACGATCCCAATTGGATAAATTGCGATTAAGATTGGTAATGCTAATGCGTTTAACTGAGTTAAACCAAGATTTGCTACCATAAATGCTAATACACAGAAAATGAAAACAACTTTTTGATATGAAAGCTTCGGTAATAAGGAAGAAAAGTATTCTCCACAAGCAGCAACAATACCTACAGAAGTTGTTAAACATGCTGCTGTAATTGCGATACCAAGTAATAAAGTTCCGTAACTACCAAATAAATGATTAACGACGTTTGTTAAAATAATTCCCCCGTTCACTCCCATTCCAAGTGAAACGCTAGAAGCACCAAGGTAAGCAAGTGCTAAATACACAAGTAATAAACCAAGCGCTGCAATAAATCCTGCAAAGATTGTTACTTTCGCAATACTATTTTTATTTGTAATGCCTTTTCCTTTTAAAGCATTAATTACAACATTTCCGAATACAAGTGCTGCAAGTCCATCTAAAGTTAAATACCCATCAATAAAGCCTTTAAAGAGCGGAGCACTATACGCTTCTGTCGGTGCACCAAATTCTCCAATTGGTGTAATAAGTGCTTTACCTACGATAATTGCAATAACAGCTAACAAAATTGGAGTTAACACTTTACCGATGCGTCCCACTAATTTCGATGGGTTTAAAGCTAAATAGAACGTTACTGCAAAGTAAATAAGTGTAAAGATAACAAGTGGATATGATTGACCAGCTATTTCACTTGGTAAAAACGGTGCAACACTCATTTCGTAAGCAACTGTTCCTGTACGTGGAACACTTACGAATACGCCTAAACATAAATAAATTGCAGTGATAAAAACAAGTGCGAATATAGGATGTACACGTCCCGCTAGCTCATTAATATCTCCCTTTAAAGCTATAACAATTACCCCTAATAAAGGCAATCCAACGCCTGTTACGATAAAACCAAACAACGCAATCCATACATCAGTTCCAGCACCTTGTCCTAACGCTGGTGGGAAAATCATATTACCTGCGCCAAAAAATAGTGCAAATAGCATTAAACTTATTGCGAACATCTCAGAAAACTTTAAAGATGATTTCATTTCTACTAACCTCCTAAATAGTAAATTAACAAAATATTCTGAATTAAAATCCGTCACATATCCTCTTTCAAGCATACTTCCCCGTAAAAGAACGCAAAAAACACCCGTCCCTAACAAAGGGACGAGTGCTGAAATCGTGGTTCCACCCTTATTCTAATAAAATGAATTTATAACAAAATAAGCTCATTTTATAGCTCGTGTAAATTGATAACGGTTTTATCCGCCAAGAATTACAATGCATCATGCATGCAGTTCACTCTTGAAGTTTAGAGGTGGTAAGCTTGTCTTTTCGTATTAGGAAGCTCACAGCCTAAGGCTTCCCTCTCTGAGAATCGTAGAAAACAACTCATGTCCTCATCATTACTTTTATAAAATATCTTGTCGAAACTTGTTGTTTTTTATTATATGGGCTATTTTTTAAAAAATCAATAGTTTTATTTTTTCTGACAAAAAAATATAGGGAGAAAACTTTTTCTCCCTATAACTGACCTATTAATATTTCTAATTCTTCCGCTGTAATGTTTCGCCATTTTCCTACTTCAAGCTCATTTAGCTCTATATTCATAATGCGTTCTCGCTTTAGCTTTGTTACAGTAAACCCGAAAGCACGGCTCATTCTACGAATTTGTCTATTCATTCCTTGCGTTAAGACGATGCGAAATGTAGATTGATCGACTCTCGTCACTTTACATGGCTTCGTCATCCCATCTTTAATCTTTACACCACTGGACATCTCGTTAATAAACCAATCTGTAAAAGGTTTATCGACTGTGACAACATATTCTTTCTCGTGCTCATGATCTCCGTGTAAAATTTGATTGGCAATCGTGCCGTCATCCGTTAATAGAATAAGTCCTTCCGACGCTTTATCTAATCGTCCAACAGGAAAGATTCGCTCTGGGTAATTGATATAATCAATAATATTATCTTCAATATGATCAGCTGCTGTACAAGTAATTCCGACTGGTTTATGAAAGGCAATATACACCTTTTCTTTCTCTTCTTTTGCAATAACCTGTCCATCAATCGTTACAATATCACCATCGCTCACGATTGTACCGTGTGTACATATTTCACCGTTAATAGCCACGCGGCCTGCTTTAATAAGACGGTCTGTTTCACGTCTTGAGCAGGATTTTGCTTCGCTTATGTATTGGTTGATTTTCATGTTTTATTCCTTTTCTTATAGATTAAAAGCGTCAATCCATGGCAATATCATTATGCCATGGATTGACGCTCCTTTACTTCGCAAAAACAACTAAATAAATAACCCCAATTACCAAAAATATTCCGCAACAAGCTAACAATACTTTTGCAAGTTTGTCCATAAACATATAATGGTTTCCCCTTTTGTTTGGTTGTTTGCTATTTTAATTCAACAACTGTTACACCTAGGCCTCCCTCGCCCATGTCACCGTAGCGGTAGGTTTTCACGCCGCGATGTTTCTTCAAGTAATCTTGTACACCTTGGCGAAGCGCTCCTGTTCCTTTACCGTGAATAATTGACACACGAGGATAGCTTGCAAGCTGTGCATCGTCTAAATATTTTTCAACGCGCATCATTGCATCTTCATAACGTTCACCGCGAAGGTCTAGCTCTAACGACACGTGATAATCTCTACCCTTCACACTTGCGACTGCTTTTTTCTCAGTTTGCTTCGGTGTATTAATGTATTCCATATTGGATTCTTTCACTTTCATCTTCAGAATACCAATTTGTACGCTCCACTCTGTATCACTTACTTTTTCAAGCAATTGACCTTTTTGACCGAACGTTAACACTTTTACTTCATCACCTGGTCGTAATTGTTGTTTCGGTGCTGTATTTTTCACATTTATTTTTTGTTTCTTCACAAGCTCTGGCGCTGCCCCTTCTAAACGGCTCTTCGCTTCAATAAGCTCATGGTCTTTCACATTTACAAGCTGTGCTTTACGCAATTGACGAAGTTCATGAATAATGCCTTCTGCTTCTTTCTTCGCAGCTTCGACTTTTTCTTCCCCTTCTTTTTGCGCTTTTAATAATTTTTCATCGCGCTCATCGTTAAATTCAATAATTTGACGCTGTAATTCACGATGAAGTTTTTCAGATTGCTTACGATATTCTTCCGCTTCTTTTCGTTCGCTCTCTGCATTTTTTTGGCTTTCTTCTAGCTTTGCAATCATATTTTCGATTTTGTTCGTATCTGTACTAATATGGTTACGAGCGCGATCAATAACGCGATCAGACAAACCAAGGCGCTTCGAAATTTCAAAGGCGTTACTACGTCCTGGTACACCTATTAATAATTTGTACGTTGGACTTAATGTATTCACATCGAACTCAACGCTCGCATTAATAACTTGCTCACGATTGTATCCATATGCTTTTAATTCTGGGTAATGCGTCGTTGCAACAACGCGAGCACCACGGTTACATACTTCATCCAAAATTGAAATTGCTAGTGCAGCCCCTTCTTGCGGATCTGTCCCAGCACCTAATTCATCAAATAGGACTAAACTTTCAAAATCAGCTTTTTCTAAAATATCTACAATGTTTACCATATGAGAAGAGAATGTACTTAAATTTTGTTCAATCGATTGCTCATCACCGATATCAGCAAAGATGTTTTTAAATACACATATCTCTGATTCATCCATTACCGGAATATGAAGACCAGATTGCGCCATTAAGACACAAATACCGACTGTTTTCAGTGTAACTGTTTTACCACCTGTATTCGGTCCTGTAATAACGATTGTTGTAAAGTCTTTACCGAGCATAATGTTATTTGGTACGATAATTTCCGGATTGATAAGCGGATGGCGTGCTTGTTTTAAATCCATGTAGCGTTCATTATTTACGATTGGCTTCGTCGCTTTAATTCGCTTCGCATAAAGAGCTTTTGCAAAAATAAAATCAAGATTTGCAACTACTTCTACGTTTGATAGAACGATATCAGCTTCCATTGCTACTTCTTCCGTTAACATCATTAAAATGCGTTCTACTTCTTGTTTTTCTTTCACACGTGCTTCTTGAAGTGCGTTATTTAATTCCACGATTACTTGCGGTTCGATAAATAACGTTTGTCCAGAAGCAGATTGATCGTGAACAATACCACCATATACGCCGCGGTATTCTTGTTTTACCGGGATTACGTAGCGTTCGTTACGAATCGTTACAATTGCGTCTGATAACATTTTTTGCGAGTTTGAAGAACGCGTCATGTTTTCTAATTTCTCACGAATACGGCTTTCCGCAGTACGAATTTGGTTACGAATACCACGCAATTTGTCACTTGCGCTATCGACTACTTCACCGCCGTCACCAATACAATTTGTAATCTTCTTTTCTAAATCATATAAAGACACAATTTGCGCGACATGTGTTTCTAAAATTGGAAGCTCAACGCCGTTGTCAATCATATCGTCAATGAAACGTTTCATTTGGCGACTACCGTACATCGTACTTGCGATTTCAATTAATTCATGAGGACTTAACATACTTCCAATTTTCGCACGCTTAATATTTGAACGAATATCAGAGATCCCTCCAAGTGGTACATGTCCTTTTAAACGGATAACTTTCGCTGCCTCATCCGTTGTTTCTTGCAGTTCCACAATCTCTTCAAAATCTGTGCTTGGCACTAAATTCTTCACTTTATCACGCCCAAGTGAAGAGGCTGTATGTTCAAGTAATTGTTCTTTTACTTTATTGTATTCTAATACACGCAACGTTCGTTCTAACATGTTGCAGGTCCCCCCTGTATTACTTATTACGTTTAATATAGTCTAATAAACGTTCAATATCCCATGTGTTAATTACGTTATCTTTTTGAATCCAACCTTTACGCGCTGCTGCTACACCTGTTTCCATATCTTCTAACATTTCAAGTGTATGAGCATCCGTATTAATCGCTACTTTTACACCCGCATCTTGTGCTTGTTTTAATAATTTTGCACTTAAATCTAGACGGTTTGGATTTGCATTTAATTCTAAAACTGTATTTGTTTCTTTTGCGAGCTGGATTAATAAATCTGTATCTACATCGTAACCCTCGCGGCGCCCAAGAAGACGTCCTGTCGGATGAGCAATCATCGTGACATGCTTATTCTCAAGTGCAGTGCGAAGACGTTTCATAATCGTTTCACGGTCTTGTGAGAAGCTAGAATGAATCGCTCCAATAACATAATCTAGTTCTGCTAATACTTCATCGTCAAAATCAAGTGTCGCATCTGGTAAAATGTCCATTTCGATTCCGCGCAAAATTGTAATGTCTGGATACTTTTCATTCATACGTTCAATTTCTTTCGCTTGTTCACGAAGACGCTCTTTCGTTAAACCGTTCGCTACTTTCAAGTATTGCGAGTGATCAGTAATTGCCATAAATTTATACCCACGAGCACGACATGCTTGTACCATTTCCTCAATTGAAAAAGCACCGTCACTCCACGTTGTATGCATATGTAAATCACCTTGTATATCAGAGAACTGAATTAAGTTCGGATACTCTTTAATTAATTCAATTTCTTTTCCATCTTCACGCACTTCTGGTGGGATGAATGGAAGGCCAAAGTGGGCGAAGAATGCTTCTTCTGTTTCGAATGTTTTCACTTCACCTGTCTCTAAGATTTCCACACCATATTCACTAATTTTCTCGCCTCTATCTTTCGCGATTTGGCGCATTTTTACGTTATGGTCTTTTGATCCTGTGAAATGGTGAAGAGTTGTAATAAATTCTTCTGGTTTTACTAAGCGGAAATCAATTGAAATATCATATTCATATTGAAGACGAACAGATACTTTCGTATCTCCACTTGCAATCACTTCAATCATATTATCAAATTGTAGTAAATGTTCACGTACTACTGCTGGCTCTGTCGTTGCAATGATGAAATCTAAGTCTTTCACTGTCTCACGAACACGGCGTAAACTACCAGCGCGTGAGAAACGAATTATTTCAGCAACATTCGACAATTTCTCCTCTATTTCCCCGGCAATAGGCAATACCATCGCAATTGGTAACCTCTCTGGACGAGAGCCTACTTGATCAATTGCTTCTAATATTTTCTCTTCTGTTTTCTTACCGAATCCCGCTAAAGCTTGTACTTTATTTTCTTCACAAACAGCTTTTAACGTTTCCATATCAACAACACCAAGTTCTTTGTATAACTTAGCCACCTTCTTACCACCAAGGCCTGGTAGTTTTAATAGTGGTAATAAACTGCTTGGTACTTCTTTTTCAAGTTCTTGTAGTACTTCAGATGTTCCCGATTCTATATATTCTTGAATAACTGCTGCCGTTCCTTTTCCGATACCTGGAATCTTTGTGAAATCTTCAATTTCAGAAAGACTACGGTCATCACTTTCTAGTGCTGCCGCCGCTTTACGGAATGCAGATATTTTAAATGGATTCGCGCCCTTCAGTTCCATAAACAGGCCGATTGTCTCTAGTAATTTGATAACTTGTTTTTTATTCACTTTCATCATTACCCCGCCTTTCTTTCATAGAAAAAAACTTCTCTTTCCGAAAAAAGAGAAGTTACACTCTGCTACCTGTCTGCCATAGTTCCTTCACCTTTTCAGAAAGAATCGGTGTATCGTCTACAATTATTTTGCTAATTGATGATTTTTGTAATGGTGTTTGTATTTGTTCAATTGGAAGAATTGATCCAACAATAATTAAGACAAACAGAATGATATACACTTCTAAAAAGCCAAGAAGTGCCCCAGCAACCGCATTGACTTGCTTTAAAACTGGGATTTCTGCAAACATATTCAGTAAATTACCAAGTAGTGAAAGTGCGATTTTTGTAATAATAAATAATACAATAAACGCAATTGCTTGATAGAAGACACCCTCAATATTATTCGCATCTATCCATTCTGGAACAGAAACATTCTTATCAAATGGATACGGAATAATTTTCGCAAGTGCTGGCGCTAAATCTTTACAGTACCAGTATGCAACGAGGTATGCGATAATAAAGCTTGTTAACTTTACAAGTTGCAAAATAAATCCTCTGCGTAAACCGAGGAAGAATCCCATAACAAGCAGTAAAATGATAATAATATCAATCATGCTATTCAATTCCTTTTTGTGTCATACTTTCTTTCAATTTCTCATGTTCTTCTTTTAATTTTATGTAATCGTGTATGACGTTTACCGCCGTCAATACCGCTAGTCTACTCGTATCAAGCGAAGGATTCTTGGCATTGAGTTCGCGCATTTTATCATCCACAATCGCTGCTACCATGCGGATATGACTTGTACTTTCATCGCCAACAACTGAATATTGTTGACCATATATTTCTACATTAATTCGACTTTTATTTCCCTTTTGTTGTGACAACTCACCGGCCTCCAATCACGTACAGAATCCTAAAGTTTATCATACCATGAACCATCATAATATGGAAACAGAAAGAACAATCCGATATGATAAAAATAACAATATTAAAAAAGGAGCGACCATTTTGTCAAATTCTATCGTAATACAAACAAGTTCTAGTGCAATTGAAGACATGAAACAACAGTATAAACAAGCGCTTAGCCCGAAAATTCCGCAAGGCGGTGTCTTCATGGCAAAGGTGCCATCTTGCACGATTACAGCGTATAAATCTGGAAAAGTAATGTTCCAAGGAGGCCGTGCTGAAGCTGAAGCTGCTCGTTGGCAAACTGTCTCTCAAACACCGAAATCAGATGTGAAAAAATCGGTTGATTCACATCGTTATGCGCCGCCCGCTTCCATCGGTACAATGTCTATTCTAGGATCAGACGAAGTAGGTACTGGTGATTACTTCGGACCAATGACAGTAGTTGCTGTATATGTGGATGCGAAGCAAATTCCACTTTTAAAAGAACTTGGTGTAAAAGACTCCAAAAACTTAAACGATGCTCAAATTGCTGAGATTGCAAAACAACTCCTTCACGTTGTTCCTTACAGCTCTCTCGTTCTTCACAATGAAAAATATAATGAGCTATTTGACAAAGGAAACAACCAAGGTAAACTAAAAGCTTTACTGCATAATAAAGCAATTACAAACTTATTGGCAAAAATTGCACCTACAAAACCAGAAGGCATCTTAATCGACCAATTTACACAGCCTGATACATACTATAAATATTTAGCGAAACAAAAACAGGTACAGCGTGAAAATGTGTATTTCGCTACGAAAGGCGAAAGCGTCCATTTAGCAGTAGCTGCTGCTTCCATTTTAGCTCGTTACTCATTCGTAAAACAATTTGATGAACTAAGTAAAAAAGCTGGTATGCCACTTCCAAAAGGTGCTGGTAAACAAGTTGATATTGCCGCTGCTAAATTAATTCAAAAGCTTGGTAAAGAGAGATTACCTGAGTTTGTGAAACTGCATTTTGCTAATACGGAAAAGGCCTTTCGCTTACTAAAATAGTATCGACAAAAACAGGAGCCTACAAACTCCTGTTTTTTGTTTCATCCTACTATCGCCCTTATATTTTTGTTACAATATAAATATACAGATTATTTGAACTAAGGAGAGGGTCCCATTGCTACTTCTACAAATGATTCTAAATATTTTACTAGGTGATCCACACGAAAGACAGTTCAAAATTAGAGAAAACATTCACTACTCAGTGAACAACCACCGTTCAACGATTTAATAGAGCGCTATGGTCGATCTTTCTTATTAAACTTTCGGATTCGAAAGTTCATCGGGAAACACGATGCTCTCTTGTTAATACACAATCCAGCAAAACTACAATACTTCTGTGAGGAACTCGAATTTATGATTAGAAAAAGAGGATTGTTTACATAAGGAGGGAATTCCTATGAATGCTGTAAAAGTTAAAAAGTTATTATATGTTTTAGTACACCTCGTGGGCCCACTTTCTTACCTCACTATTTCTACCATTTGGGGAGCTTTTTTCACTACTAAATCCACATTCGAAAATATATCTGATAATCTTTGTGTGATGGCCATCTATTACGTGCTCATGAGCTTACTGTGGCTTTTCTATTTAGATCGATTAGACAAAGATGTAGATAAGATTACACAAGAGATTCATAACAACAAGATGTAATACATATAAAAAAGGAGAGCCGCCAAGACTCTCCCTTTTTATGTTAGCTTCGTTTCTGCTTCTTATTTGATGAAGGTACTTTATAAGAACCCGTTTCATGCGTAGTCGTACCTTGTCCTTCTACTTCTGAAGAACCTAAGCTTGATCTAGAATGGTCTGTTTTCACTTTCTTACTCATTACAATCACCCCCAAGATTACTTTTTACTTAAGAGTAAAAAACTATTCAGCGTAACAATCTGAACATATACTGGCTACTCTTTTATCCTCCTGTCTGTTTTTCACTAATATCCCATAGACGTTTTGCGGCATCCTTATCCAAGGCAGCTTCAGACATTTTTCCTATTTGCTTATCGGCATAGTAATAACCACTATGGTCAATGAATCCATTTGATTCTGCTAGCCATATTAAAGTTTCAGCACCTTCCTCGGGTGTACGAGAGAAAGGTTTCATTGCTGCCATAGTTAAGCGAGCAACCAGACCATTGTCCTGGTTAAAATTCGTATTCACTAGCCCCGGGTCAAAGCTATAAGCACTAACACCCGTTCCCTCCAACCGCTGTGCCAATTCAGAGGTGAATAAAATGTTAGCTAGTTTTGTTTGAGCATAACGCATTGTAGGACCGCCCATGAACTTCTTAACACCGCGATACAGTTGTTCTGCATCTAAATCACCGAAATCAATTCCCTTTTTAGCCATTTTGTGACCATGAGATGCGGTGGTAATAACACGAGCAGGAGCACTTTCTTTTAAACGCTCCAACAACAAATTAGTGAGTAAGAATGGACCTAAATGGTTTACCGCCCAGGTCATCTCCAAAACGTCCTCCGTAATTTGCCTTGTTTGAAATAAAGCACCCGCATTATTCACTAATATATCTATTCTCGGACACCTTTCTAAAATGTCAGTAGCTACCCGGCGTATAGATTGTTGGGAAGCCATATCAGCCAGAAATAAATCTACCACCACATTCCCATTCGTTACATCCTTAATTTGAGTAATAGCATCCTTCGCTTTTGCCTCGTTGCGTGCAATAATTCCTAGCTTGGCACCGCGCTCCGCAAATGCCTTAGCTGCCGCTAATCCAATACCACTTGTTGCACCAGTAATTACTATATACTTGTCACGCAATGTCCACTTTGTATGACTTGGAATTTCTCCCATTGTACAAAAACCCCTTCCCTATAAATGTCGCATTCGTTTTACTTATATATGAAGTGGGAAGGGAACTATGAACAACATCTTTTCCAATCGTGAAATACTTTATAAAATTCGGCTTGTAGTTACACCCCTTCCAATAAAAAAAGCGAGAGGAAATCCTCTCGCTTTTTTACATTTTAGAATTCTGAAGAACCTGGAGTTCTTGGGAATGGAATTACGTCACGGATGTTAGCCATACCAGTGATGTACATTAGGAAGCGCTCGAAACCTAGACCGAATCCAGCGTGTTTTGTACCGCCGTATTTTCTAAGTTCTAAGTACCACCAGTAGTCTTCTTCGTTCATACCTAATTCTTTAATTCTGTCTACTAAAACGTCCATTCTTTCTTCACGTTGGCTACCGCCGATTAATTCGCCGATTCCAGGAACTAGAAGGTCAGTAGCAGCTACTGTTTTACCATCTTCGTTCATACGCATGTAGAACGCTTTAATGTCTTTCGGATAGTCAGTTACGAATACAGGGCGTTTGAAGATTTCTTCTGATAAGTATCTTTCATGCTCTGTTTGTAAGTCAATACCCCATTCTACTGGGTATTTGAAATCAGCACCTGATTCTTGAAGTACTTTAATTGCTTCTGTATAAGTGATGCGACCGAAGTCAGAGTTGATTACGTTGTTCATGCGCTCTAGAACTGTTTTATCAACGAAGCTGTTGAAGAAGTCCATTTCTTCTGGTGCATGCTCTAGTACGTATTTCATTGCATATTTCAGCATATCTTCTGTAAGATCCATTACATCGCCTAATTCAGCGAATGCAATCTCAGGCTCAACCATCCAGAACTCCGCTGCGTGGCGAGTTGTGTTTGAGTTTTCTGCACGGAATGTAGGTCCGAATGTGTACACATCACGGAACGCTAACGCATAAGCTTCAGCATTCAGCTGTCCACTTACTGTTAAGTTTGTTTCTTTGCCGAAGAAGTCTTTTGATTCGTCAACTTGTCCGTCTTCACCTTTTGGTACGTTGTTTAAGTCTTGCGTTGTTACGCGGAACATTTCCCCTGCACCTTCTGTATCACTACCAGTGATAATTGGTGTGTGAACATGTACGAAACCACGCTCTTGGAAGAACTGGTGAATCGCAAATGCTGCGATAGAACGTACACGGAACGTTGCAGAGAATGCATTTGTTCTTGGACGTAAGTGAGCGATTGTACGTAAGTATTCAAACGTATGACGCTTCTTTTGAAGTGGGTAATCAGAATCCGATAAGCCCTCGATATCAATTTTTTCTGCTTTAATTTCAAATGGTTGCTTCGCTCCAGGCGTTGCAATTACTTTACCTTCTACTTTAACTGAAGAGCTAAGTGGAAGCTTTGCAATTTCTTTGAAGTTCTCTAATTCTGTATCGAAAACGATTTGAACACCTTTGAAGAAGCTACCGTCGTTTAATTCGATGAAACCAAATGCTTTTGAATCACGTAAGTTCCGAATCCAACCTGATACTTGTACTGTTTGATCTGCGTATTTATCTGTATCTCTATACAGACTTTTTACTAATGTGTTTTCCATAGTAAAATTCTCCTTTGCTGATATATTTAAATACAAAAAAACCTTTCATCCATAAAGGGACGAAAGGTTAAACTTCGCGGTACCACCCAATTTGTCATAAAGACCAACTTTAACTCGTATGTAATACATACTTCCCGGTTTGTAACAGGCCGGATTCCCGTCTAAGTCTACTCTTGAATACAAGTTTCAATTTCGGTTAGCAACTCCAAGGTGTTCTTCACATATACCGCCTCATCAGGCTCTCACCGCCCCTGACTCGCTTTGGATTATAGTATATACTACTTTTCCTTATCATCGTCTTTCGTTTTGTTAAACTAAAATTAATGTACTACATTCGAGGGAAAGATGCAAGATACCTTGCTATATATCGGCGATTTTTATAATATATCGAATTACCGATAACACTCGACAACCGCTCCAATAAAAAAATTGCCGGAATTAAATCCGGCAATTTTCAATTACTTACGTAACTCCGCACCAAATTTCTCTTCTACCGCTGTTAATACACGGCTATGTGCTTCTGTTACTTCTTCGTCTGTTAATGTACGTTCTGCATCGAAGTAGTTCATAGAGAATGCAAGTGATTTCTTGCCTTCTTCCATTTTTTCACCTTCGTATAAGTCGAATAGTGTTACTTCTTTTAGAAGTTCTCCGCCAGCTTCAGCAATGACTTGCTTCATTTCACCAGCTTTTGTTTCTGTTGTTACTACAACAGCCATATCACGTGTCATAGATGGGAAACGTGGAATTGCTGAGTAGTAAGTTTCTTCAGCGTCTGCACCGAATACTTTTGCAAGAGATAATTCAAATACGAATGTATTTTTCACATCTAATTGTTTTTCTGTTTCCGGATGCAATTGACCGATGAACCCGATTGCTTCACCATCTAATACGATGTCAGCTGTACGGCCTGGATGCATACCTTCACGTTTTGCTGGTGCATATGTGATTTGGTTTGCAACGCCTAGTACGTCGAATAATCCTTCTAGCACACCTTTCACAACGAAGAAGTCTACAACTTTCTTCTCACCTTGCCATGCATGGTGAAGAGCAAGACCTGTCATAACACCTGCAAGATGTTGTTCTTCTTTCGGAAGCTCTCCTGCTTCAGTTGGTAAGAAGATAGAACCTACTTCATATAAAGCAACGCTGTCGTTTTTACGTGCAACATTGTATGAAACTGCTTCTAACAATTGTGGCACTAAGCTTAAACGAAGTTGGCTACGCTCTTCGCTCATTGGAAGCGCAAGATTTACAGGAGCTTTTTCATTCGGCTCAACCATGTATTGTTTCGCTTTGTCAGCGCTTGTTAATGAATACGTGATTGCTTCATATAAACCAGCGCCTTCTAGGAAGCGGCGTACTTTACGACGTTTCGTTTGTGCTGATGTTAATTTACCACGTGTCATCGTTCCAGAAGGTAATGTAACTGGAATGTGATCATAACCGTACAGACGACCTACTTCTTCTACTAAGTCTTCTGAAATTGTAATATCAGGACGACGTGCTGGTACATTTACATGGAATGTTCCTTCTACTTCTGTAAATGGGAATTTTAAGTTTGTGAACATTGTACCCATTTCACTTGCAGAAATATCTGTACCTAATACACGGTTGACTTTCTCAGCTGTAACAGATACTGTACGCTCTTCTACTTGTAAGTTATCAGCTTCTACTACACCTTCAAGTGCTTCACCGCCAGCGTATTTTGCCATTAAAGCAGCTGCATGTTGAATCGCTTCAAATGTGCGTGTTGGGTCGATTCCTTTTTCGAAACGTGCACTTGATTCACTACGAAGACCTAAGTCTTTTGATGTACGGCGTACAGTTTGACCTGCAAAGTATGCAGACTCGATTAAAACGTTTACCGTCTCATTTGTAACTTCAGAATCAGCTCCGCCCATTACACCAGCAACAGCTAAAGCTTTTGTACCGTTTGTAATTACAAGATGATGTTCTTGTAACGTACGCTCTTGATCATCTAGCGTTTCAATTTTTTCGCCTTCTTTTGCAAGACGAACAACGATTTCTTTTGAACCTAATTTATCGTAATCGAATGCATGTAACGGTTGACCGTATTCCATTAAAATGTAGTTTGTAATATCAACTACATTGCTAATTGGACGAATGCCAGCTGCCATAAGGCGCGTTTGCATCCACATTGGTGATGGACCAATCTTTACGTTCTTCACCATTTTTGCAATATATAATGGGTTTTCTTCTTTCGCTTCTACACTTACAGAAATGTAGTCAGAAGTTTTTTCTGCTGTTTCTTGTAAGTCGATAGCCGGAAGTTTTACTTCACGGCCATAAATAGCAGCTACTTCATATGCAACACCTAACATGTTTAAGCAATCTGCACGGTTTGGTGTTAAACCAAGCTCAAGTACTTCATCATGTAAGTTTAAAATTTCAAGTGCATCTGCACCAACTTCAGCGTCACTTGGGAAGATGAAAATACCATCTGCGTATTCTTTTGAAACTAATTTCCCATCAATGCCAAGCTCCTGAAGAGCACAAACCATGCCGTGAGAAGCTTCACCACGTAGTTTTGCTTTTTTAATTTTGAAGTTACCAGGAAGTACAGCGCCAACTTTTGCAACTGGTACTTTTAAACCTTTTGCAATGTTAGCAGCTCCACAAATAATTTGAACTGGCTCTTCTTCACCGATATCGATTAAGCATTTGCTTAATTTATCAGCTTCTGGGTGTTTTTCACATTCTAATACGTGACCAACTACAACACCTTTTACACCTTTATTTAATACTTCAACACCTTCTACTTCAATACCACTTTTCGTGATTTTGTCTGCTAGTTCTTGTGCTGTTACATCTTTAATATCTACATACTCTTGTAACCAACGATATGATACGAACATATTTATCCTCTCCTTCCCTTACGCTCGTTTGAATTGTTGTAAGAAACGTACATCATTTGTATAGAAATGACGAATGTCATCTACGCCGTATTTCAACATTGCGATACGTTCTGCGCCCATACCAAATGCGAAACCTTGATATTCTTTTGAATCATAACCAGCCATTTCAAGTACGTTCGGGTGAACCATACCTGCGCCTAAAATTTCGATCCAGCCAGTTCCTTTACAAGTGCCGCAACCTTTACCGTGACACATCATACAAGAAATATCCATCTCTACAGATGGCTCTGTGAATGGGAAGAAACTTGGACGAAGACGGATTTCACGGTCTTCACCGAACATCTTTTTCACGAATACTTGCAGTGTACCTTTTAAATCACTCATACGAATGTTTTTATCAATTACAAGACCTTCAATTTGCATGAACTGGTGTGAATGTGTCGCATCATCGTCATCGCGGCGATACACTTTACCAGGACAAATAATTTTGATTGGGCCTTTTTCTTTATTATTTTCCATCGTACGTGCTTGCACAGAAGATGTATGTGTACGTAATAACGTTTCTTCTGTAATATAGAATGTATCTTGCATATCACGCGCTGGGTGATCTTTCGGTAAGTTTAATGCTTCGAAGTTGTAGTAGTCTTTTTCTACTTCTGTTCCTTCAGCTACTTCATAACCCATACCGATGAATACATCTTCAATTTGTTCAACAACTGCTGTTAACGGATGGTGACAACCTGTTTCAACAGGACGACCTGGCAGTGTAACATCAATTGTTTCAGTAGCTAATTTCGCCTCAATTACTGCTTTTTCTAAGTTGCCAATTTTGTCTTCTAGACGCGTTTGAATCGCTTCACGTACTTCATTTACTAATGCTCCCATACGTGGACGCTCTTCTGCTGATAATTTTCCCATGCCGCGTAATACTTCTGTAATTGGACCTTTTTTCCCTAAATACGCTACGCGTACGTCGTTTAAGCCCTTTAGCTCTTTCGCTTCTTCAATAAGCTCTAACGCTTTTTGCTTTAGCTCTTTTAAACGTGCTTCCATTTGGAACCCTCCTAATTTTAAAAATAAAAAAACCTCGCTCCCAAAAAGGGACGAGGTAAATTCGCGGTACCACCCTAAATTGACAGAACATGTCTGCCCACTCATTAGTTATAACGATCAATTCTGACCGGAACGCCTTTACATATAAATGGTCCTGGCGCCAACTCCAGAGGTGAATTCACTTCCATCTACCATAAGAATGCTTTCAGTCTACGGCACTCTCTCCCTATATGGCGATTTTGTAAGCTACTCTTCTCTATCAACGTTTTTCGTTATTTAACTTTTATTGTATGTTCATTACAAACATATACTTCAACTTATTATAAGAAGTTTTTTATTTGTTCGCAACTGGGCTTTGTAAATAATACGTTAAAATCCCTGCTGCAACCGCAACATTTAATGATTCTGCCCCGCCGTAAATCGGAATATACAGGTTTTGATCCGTTTTCGCAAGAATTTCTTGGCGTACGCCGCTTCCTTCATTTCCTACAATTAATGCAAAACTTCCAGCCGGTGTTACTTCACCAAATGGAACTCCATTCTCAAGAGCCGTTCCATATACAGGGACGTTATTTTCTTTTAACTTGTCTACCCATTCTTCTAAGTTCCCTTTTACGATCGGTAAGTGAAAAATAGAACCTTGTGTAGAGCGTAATACTTTACTATTATAAACATCAACGCACCCTTCTCCAAGCACAACGGCATGAATACCAGCTGCATCAGCTGTACGAATAATCGTTCCCAAATTACCTGGGTCTTGAAGGCCGTCTAATAAAAGAAATTTCCCATCAGTAAGAGCTACTTCTTTCTCATGTTTCTCACAAACAGCAAATACGCCTTGCGTTGTTTCTGTTTCGCGAAGTACTTTTACAATTGCTTCAGGCACAATATACATTTCAACATCATTAACTGTCCAATCTTTCGGAAGATCTGTCTGATCTGAAACGATAAGTTCTGTTACAACTCCTGCCTTTAACGCTTCCTCTACTAAATGGAATCCTTCTACAAAAAATAAACCTTTGTTATCGCGCTCTTTTTTCGTCTGCAGCTTTTTCCACTGCTTCACACGCGGGTTCTGTACTGAATCAATGTTTTTCATAATATGTATTTCCCTCTCTTCTTGTCTTATCATTATAGCCTATTTTTCATACATATTTACATAAAAAAGAACAAAAACTAACGTCAGTTTCAATTCTGAAGAAGAGGTGAAGATAATGAGTTTTAATTTACGCGGCGCTGTATTAGCAAATGTATCTGGAAATTCACAAGACCAATTACAAGAAACGATTGTCGATGCAATTCAAAGCGGTGAAGAAAAAATGCTTCCAGGTCTTGGCGTTTTATTCGAAGTCATTTGGAAAAATGCTGATGAAAATGAAAAACACGAAATGTTAGGAACACTGGAGCAAGGATTAAAAAAATAAACAATAAAAAGATCACCTTAGAAAAAATTAAGGTGATCTTTTTATGTCTATAAAATTTTTCTTCTCCTAAACATTTCTACTTTACTAACGCTGATTGATGGAGTACAATGTTCAAAATACATTTAAACCGATCGATTTTCTTCATATACACCATTAGATAAAAGGAGTGAATGTTTTATGCACCGTATTACGCTTGAACAAATTTTTAAACACCACATTACACAAAAATATGTAAATCGTTCTGGAATGGTCCACGCGATCGCTGTCGCTTACCATGCGTTTCACTTAGCCAAAAAGCATCACGCCTCAGTCGATGCTGCGACAAAGGCTGGTTTCCTTCACGATATCGGACATCATACATGGTACACAGGCGGCGAATGGGACTATGACTTATATAAAAAGAATGATATACATGCAATTAAAGGAGCGGAAAGAGCTCACAAGTTGCTTATTAGACTAGGAGAACATCCAAAACTAGCAAAAGAAATTTCTGTTGCAATTCTATTGCATACTGATTCTTTCCTAGTAGAACAATCACTTGAAAGAACACCTCTACAAAACATTATTAAGTGGGCAGATGAAGCCGATGAAGAACCGGGCGGAGCACACCATTACCGAACTATTTCTTATGAAAAGGCACTAAAAGCAATTCAGCAATTAGACCGATTGGTAGAGCGTGAATTACAAATAGAGCAATCGAAATCGAATCCCAAAGCAGAACATAGTTATCATTGAGAAAGAGGCATCACTATAGGGTGATACCTCTTTTATTATTTCCCCCTAAAAAACACACGGAATATTTCAAATTTAAATCTTGTATGTAATATTTAAACGTAACATTCCAAATTCAAATCAACTATAATTTTATATATAAATATAAAGAGGTGATTTGAACATATGCAACCCGCTGCACAAATTCCACACGAACAGAAAAACTCCATGTCATGGTTACAATTTCTTGGAGTTTTATTCATTCTCTTTCCATGTCTCTCATTAATAAATATACTCTTTACATTTTTACCTATTGAGTTATATGGATACATTAACCCAGATACAAATAAACCTTTGCTTGAATCTATAGAAAATGTAAGTTATGAATTAGTTGCCCTACTTTTACTAATCGTATATATCATGAAATATAAACCACTGAAAGAACTAGTATTACCCACATTCGATTTTCGAGTTTTAAAATCTTTTCAGATGTACATCTATGTTCTCATTTATTATGTACTCACCCTGTTTGTAGATATGTTTGTATTAGATAAATCATTCCCTTCATCCGTACAAGAACAGTCTGATGCATTGCAACTTTCAACACTAGAGCACTATCCACTTCTCTTACTTCTAGCTGGTGGGATTTTTGCACCTATTTTTGAAGAGCTTGTGTGCAGAGGTATTCTTCTTCGTTTTTTCGAAGAGAAGTTTACCATTTGGCCAGCTGTAATTCTCTCAAGTTTAATTTTCGGTATTGCTCATACGTACTCTGTGGGAATTATGGTTAGCGCATTTATGACGGGAATATTTGCTTGTTTATTGTACAAACAAACTAAATCTATTATTCCAGCTATACTATTACATATTTTGACTAATATAATCGCCTTTTCAACGTAAAAAAGAGGTATCATCACGCTACCTCTCTTTACTCTTTTATAACAGCTTCAAACTCTTCTCCCATCACACTATCCCCTAGCTTTTCAAAGAGCTAATAACACATCATCCATACATTCCTATCAAGTTATTCATATTCATTAAAGATATCCAAAATAAACCTCATGTAGTAAAATATTACTTAATTAATATAAAGGAGTTTGTATATGTTCAGTATTATTTGGATGATTTTTATGCCGCTTCTCATGTTGTGCGGAATTGCTGGTGGTATTTTTTTAGTGGTAACCGGAATTATTCATCGTAAATTCCTTGCTATTTTAATGGGGATTATTTGCTGCTCATTCGTTATAATGCCTTTTATTTTTTTGAACAAAGGTATAAGCGGAGAGGATATTCTTCATATTCCAGCGGTTCTATATTGGGTGCTTTTCTCTCTAGCTGGTTTATTAGCAGGGATTAATGGGGCACCTTCAAAAATTAAAAGTATACGTAATATGGGATTCATTATTTTCTCGGTAGGACTGTTCGCAGCTATTTGTTATCAGCTCATGTCTATGCCTGATTCATATTTCATTCGTTAAGGAGTTATTACACATGGAAGTTACCGGATTGTTAGTTTGGATTATCTTAGGCCCTATTTTGATGCTATGTGAAGTCATCGTGGGCATTTTTTTAATTGTTGCTGGAATTAAATATCGAAATTTTTTTACATTCATAGCAGGATTGATTAGCATATTGCTTATCGTTGTTCCTATCATTTGTATAGGTTATGGAATAGATTTAGAGCGGATGCTCCCCATTTCAGGAACTTTATATTGGTGTCTCTTCTCTTTAGCTGGACTATTAGCTATTATAAGCGGAAGACAATTCACACATATTCGTTCTATGGGGATAATTTTGTTTATAACGGGATTATGCTCTTTGACTGCTTATCATCTTTTATATTTAACTACATAAAAACATAGAAAAGCAGGGAAATTAATTCCCTGCTTTTCTATTTCGTTTATTGCCTGATGGTAAGAAGAACGATAACACCCAAGCAATACCTGCTAATATCGTTGCAATTAAGAAGGCATCGTTAATACCGTTAATTGCAGATAGCTTTGAAATTTGTCCGAATAATAGTTGCGTACTCATCGCATCTCCTGCTTGAGCTGACCCGGCTAATGCCGCTAAGCTTTGGCCCATACCGTGTACTTTATCAACTAAAATTGGGTTTGACGTTGTTAACATATTGCCATAATCCGCTACGTGAGCAGTAGTTTGTTGCGTCATAAGTGTGATTAGTATCGCTGTTCCAATTGAACCAGCTACTTGTCTTGACGTATTTTGCGTTGCTGTACCGTGAGAAATTAATTTCATCGGCAATGCGTTCATACCAGCTGTCATAATTGGCATCATAATGAATGACATACCAATTGAACGTATAATATAATCCGTCATAATAACGCTATACGGTGTATCCATTGATAACGTTGTAAATTTATATGTCGCAAATGTTGTAATGGCTAATCCGACAATTGCTAACGGACGAATACCATACTTATCAAATAGTTTACCTGCAACTGGGCCCATAATCCCCATAATTAATGATCCCGGAAGGAGTAGTAGACCAGATTCCATCGGCGTAAAGCCGCGAATATTTTGCAGATATACTGGAAGTAATAACATACCTCCGAATAATGCCATCGTTACGATTGCATTAATTACTAATGTGAAAGTGAACGTTGGATATTTAAACACTTGTAAATCAAGCATTTTATTGTCCGTTGTTAACTCTCTCCAAATAAATACTGCTAAACCAATGACACCGATGATAAGTGTTATAATAACTTCTGCACTAGTCCAGCCATTATTTCCAGCTTCACTAAATCCGTACAATAAGCTACCTAGTCCAATACTTGAACTAATAACACCAAATACATCTAACTTAGTTTTAGACACCGGCTGTGCTAGTGTGAAGAATTTTAAAGATAAGAACGTAATAATTAAACCGATCACAAACATACCGTAGAACATTAAGTTCCAGCTATAATTTTCAATTACCCAACCTGTTACAGTTGGTCCTATAGCTGGCGCTAAAATCATTGCTACCCCTAGTAATCCCATCGCTGCTCCGCGCTTATGAGGCGGGAATAATGTCATGAAGATATTCATACCAACCGGCATTAAAATACCTGCACCGACCGCTTGAATAATGCGGCCCGTCATCATCATTGTAAAGTTACCTGATGTAGCACAAATGATAGATCCTACCGTGAAAAATAACATTGCCGCTACGAATAATTTACGATACGTAAATCGTGAAACTAAAAAGGCACTAATCGGTACTAAAATTCCGTTTACAAGCATGAAGCCTGTAATTAACCATTGGGCCGTTGAAGTTGATACGTTAAATTCGTTCATTAATGGAGGCAATGCAACATTAATGATTGTTTGGTTTAAAATAGAAACGAACATACCAAGAATTAATACAGCTACAACTGCCTTTACATTCACATTCTCTACCGGCAATTGTCTCTTCAGCATTTCTTTTTCCTGCTTTACTTGCTCTTGCTTTCCTGTTTCTAATTCCACTACGTTAGAAGCTTCTATTTCTTGTTTTTGTTCAAGTTCTGTTTCTGCTTTAGTTACCTCTATTTTACTTACGGCTGGGACTTGTTCTTCTCCCATATTCGTTTTTTTCTTTCGTAAAAGACGATTTACAAGGAAGAAGACGATTATACAAAATAGTGCATATCCTACAATTGCAATTGAGGACATCTCATCTCCCCCTTACTTATGAATACGAACTGACACATTCATTCCAGGAACAATATTTACTGATTTACTATGATCTAAAGAAATTTTAACTGGTACAACTTGCTTTACTTTCGTATAGTTCGCTGTTGCGTTACTTGATGGTAACATCGAGAATGTATTCGCTGTTGTTAATCCAACTTGTTCTACTTTCCCTGTTAACGTTGTATCTGGGTATGCGTCTACATACACATCTACTGTTTGGCCTTTTTGAACATCATCAATAGTTGTCTCTTCAATGTTTGCTGTTACCCATAAATTACTCATATCAAATGCGTATGCAATTGGGCTACCTGCTCCAACGAACGCATTTGTTGTTGCATTTGATTGTACAACTGTAGCATTTTGCGGAATTGTTACGTCTACTGTTTGTTCACCATTTGCTCCCGCTACAGTGACAGCACCTAATTTATCGTTTTCATTGTAGTTTTTTCCTACTTCAGCTTTCCAGTCTGTTAACTTACCTGCTACTGGTGATGCAATCGGAATTACCTTTCCGTCAATTTTTGCATTGTCTGTTTTTAAATAATTTTCTGCTTGATTGTAGTAGTAATAACCGCCGATACCGCCGCCAACTAATACAATTAATGTGATAATGTTGATAATTACCATTCTTCGAAACTGATTCATTGCATTCCTCTCCTTATATCGCATATAATTTTTTTCTAAACTATTTACATCCTTATTGTTTATATTGTTTAATTGTTAATTATATTAACCTTTAAACAAAAAAAGCACACCTTTTACGACGCAAACTATGTTTTGTCTGCATCCTAGCGGTGCTGATTTCTAAAGGACTATCATTTATAATTATAAATAATTATCCCGAATCTACAACCAACAATTTAAACCTATATGTTGTTTAAGCAACATTACACTATATATGTGTTGTTTAAGTTAAAAAAATTAAACGAGGTGAAGTAAAAATGTCTATTAAAAATACAAATGATCCACGTGTAAAACGAACAAGACAACTCATACAGGATGCTTTTGTCGCTTTAGTAGGCGAAAAGGGCTTCGAAAATGTAACTGTGCAACATATCGCGGAACGTGCCCCTGTAAATCGCGCTACATTTTATAGCCACTACCATGATAAATATGATTTATTAGACAAAAGCATAGAAGAAATGCTAGAAAAATTAGCTGAAGTAATTAAACCACAAAATCGAAATAAAGAAGATTTTCAGCTCACTTTTGATTCACCGCATCCAACTTTTTTAGCTTTGTTTGAGCATATCGCAGAAAATACTAATTTCTATAACGTTATGCTCGGCGATAAGGCAACTGGAAACTATTCTTATAAAATGATGAAAACAATTCAAACACATTTAACATTAAGCTTATCTATTTCCCAGCCAGATGATGAAGACCTTATGGTCCCTCGTGATATTCTTATTAGTTATGTTACAGGCGCTCATATCGGAATGATTATGTCATGGTTAAAAAGAGGCATGATTTATACCCCACATTTCATGGCAATGCAATTAACTCGCTTAATTATTTTAGGAGCCCATACTGCAGCAGGGTTAGAAAGACCGTTTTAAAAATGGAAAAAGCGAAGGAGGTTATCCTTCGCTTTTTTCTATTAATTAAATGTAATGTTATGTACAGCCTCTTTATCAAGACGTTTAATAACTTCTACAATTAACTTCACTGCATTTTCATAGTCATCACGGTGTAACATTGCCGCATGAGAATGAATGTAGCGTGTCGCAATCGTAATCGCCATAGACGGAATACCGTTTACAGAAATGTGAATTGCTCCTGCATCTGTTCCACCGCCGGCTACAGAATCATACTGGTATGGAATTTGTAATTCATCAGCAACATCAACTACAAAGTCACGTAAACCTGTATGACCAATAACAGAAGCATCATATAAAATGATCTGCGGTCCATCGCCCATTTTACTTTGCGCTTCTTTTGCCGTTACACCTGGTGTATCACCAGCAATACCAACATCTACAGCGAATGCGATATCTGGCTTAATATAGTTTGCAGATGTTTTCGCACCACGAAGACCAACTTCTTCTTGTACAGTCCCAACGCCGTATACAACGTTTGGATGTTTTTCATCTTTTAATTGTTTTAATACGTCAATTGCAATTGCACAACCAATTCGATTATCCCATGCTTTTGCAAGTAACATCTTTTCATTCTTCATTACTTGGAATTCAAAGTAAGGTACAACCTGATCTCCTGGTCTTACGCCCCACTCCATTGCCTCTTCTTGGCTAGAAGCACCAATATCGATAAACATGTCTTTAATATCAACTGGCTTTTTACGAGCTTCTGGAGGTAAAATGTGTGGTGGTTTTGAACCAATTACACCTGTTACATCTCCTTTACGCGTTACAATTGTCACGCGCTGTGCCAGCATAACTTGTGACCACCAGCCACCAACTGTTTGGAAACGAAGGAAGCCTTTGTCATCAATTTGCGTAATCATAAAGCCAACTTCATCTAAATGACCTGCAACCATAATTTTCGGGCCGTTTTCTTCCCCAACTTTTTTCGCAACTAAACTTCCTAAATTATCAGTAGAAAGTTCGTCCGCAAACGGCTCAATATATTTCTTCATTACTTCACGTGGTTCACGCTCGTTACCAGCAATACCACGTGCATCTGTTAACTCTTTTAGCATTGTCAATGTCGCGTCTAATTTTGTCATTGCCAACACCCTCCTTTTTCTTCAGTCACCTTATTATACAAAAGGAAATTGAAATATTCAAAAATTAAATTAGTATCCTTGTGTTTGACGCTGATGATTTACTTCATTTTTATCTAAATACGCTTTTTCAATTTCTTCTTGTTCAAATTCAAGTGCTTGTCCAAGTCGAAGATAGCTTGTAAATAATTCAATATAGTTCGTGATAGATGGTTGATCTGTAAAACGAATTACTTTCGCATATGTGTCTAAGAAAATTTCCACTTGTGTTTTATTCGTTTGTGCACATTTATAGAATAAGAAGTTTTTATCAATTCCTAAATCGATTCCGATTGATAAGATAAAATGCAAACCATCTACGTATTCTTCTAATATTACTTCACGCTCTGATGCTGGTTTATTGCTCCAATATTTAAAACAACGTGTTTCATTTGCAAGTTCTCCAATTTCTACAAGAAGAGCTAACATTTTTTCTTTTAACAATTTTTTCGGTTGTAAGTCATGTTCTTTCACAATACGGTCATCTAATTCTTTTTGTAGTTTAAATAGTTGTAGTAAGTCCATTCTATTGTCCTCCTCCAACATCGCATTTTACGCAACAATGTTGTTTCATCTCAAAGTTCATTATTATTTTTCGTTTCTTATTAATAAGTCAGCTATTTACCTCTTTCCAAAATAGCTTGTCCTTAATTTACAAATACGTTTCAATCATCGTTCTTAGATTATTCATCTGATGAAAGTTCCATATCATCTCTCCATTATAGCAGTGTCGTTTCTGCTAGGAAAGATACTCTTCTTTCCAAAGGAGCATAAATAAAAAAAGCCAGGAGGATTCTCCCGACTTTATAAACATATTCTTCTATATCGCTATAGTTTTCGCATTGATTTTGTCATATCGATAACGATAATAAGTAAAGGATTTTGCAAATCATTGAATATTTACAATGAATGTAAATAAAAAAACCTTAGAAGAAAAATCTTCTAAGGTTTCAACTAATTAATTAGTTAATGTTGTTTTTTGCAACTGTTGCTAATTCAGCGAAAGCTTTTTCGTCATGAACAGCTAAGTCAGCAAGCATCTTGCGGTTAACTTCGATGCCAGCATTTTTTAAACCGTGCATTAAGCGGCTGTAAGAAAGACCATTCATACGAGCTGCTGCGTTGATACGTGTAATCCATAATTTACGGAAGTCACGTTTCTTTTGACGACGGTCACGGAATGCATACATTAGAGATTTCATAACCTGTTGGTTAGCAACCTTAAATAATGTACTCTTAGAACCGTAGTAACCTTTTGCTAATTTTATAACTTTTTTACGACGTTGACGAGTAACTGTACCACCTTTTACTCTTGGCATAATATTACCTCCTAGTTTGTTCTATATATCAGCCGAACTTATTTTAAGTTGTCAAGCATTTGACGAATGCGTTTGAAGTCACCAGCGCTAACTACACCAGCTTTACGTAGTTTACGTTTAGCTTTTGTAGATTTGTTAGCGAATAAATGGCTTGTGTAAGCGTGAGAACGCTTCAGTTTACCAGATCCAGTCTTTTTGAAACGCTTTGCAGCGCCGCGATGAGTTTTTTGTTTAGGCATAGGTATTTCCTCCTCTATCTATTACTTATCGTTTTTCGGTGCTAAAACTAAGAACATACTGCGTCCTTCCATTTTAGGCTTAGATTCAATTGTACTAACTTCAGCACAAGCTTCTGAGAAGCGATCTAAAACACGTTGACCGATTTCTTTATGAGTAATGGCACGTCCTTTAAAGCGAATTGACGCTTTAACCTTGTCGCCTTTCTCTAAAAACTTGACAGCATTACGAAGTTTTGTGTTAAAGTCATGTTCATCAATTGTTGGACTTAAACGAACTTCTTTCATGCTAATTACTTTTTGATTTTTGCGCTGTTCTTTTTCTTTCTTCTGTTGCTCAAAGCGGAATTTACCGTAGTCCATAATGCGGCATACTGGCGGTTTCGCATTTGGAGCAACCAATACTAAATCAAGATTAAGACCTGCAGCTAAGTCTAAAGCGTCATTACGAGACTTGATTCCAAGTTGATCGCCGTTTGCGCCAACTAAGCGTACTTCACGTGCACGAATTTGCTCGTTAATCATCATATCCTTGCTAATAGTAAGCCACCTCCAAGGTTTTCTTAGAATACGTTTTGCAATTGTAGAACCCGAACAAAAAAAGTGCGGGCACACGGCACCCACACTTGTAATATCTTTAGTAAGAAATACATTTACCTGCTAACTGCGAATGCGTCCATCAGGTGAGAAGCGGGTGCTTCTACTTGTCAAAACCATATTCTATTATCCTTGATGAGTTTATCATAGGACATGACGTCTGTCAAGAAGACGCGATGTGTTTTACTAACAACAAGAAATATTGTAACAAACAACTAGCATACTTGCAATACTTTTTTATGATAAGTATTGTTTGGTTATTTTTTCTAGATTTTCTTTTTCATAATACATAAAAAAGCCGCGGTATACCGCGGCTTTTTCTTATCGTTTTCCTTCTACTTTAATCATGTCAACAAACGCATCTAATGCGATTGTTTCTGATTTTTGTTCACCATATTTACGTACGTTAACGCCATTTTCAGTAACTTCATTGTCACCTACTACAAGCATGTACGGAATCTTTTGCATTTGTGCTTCACGGATTTTGTAACCAATTTTCTCTTCACGAGTATCTAATTCAACACGGATACCAGCACGTCGTAATTCATCTTGTACTTTCTTTGCATAGTCTAAATGTACTTGCGGAGAAACTGGAATTACTTGCGCCTGAACTGGAGCTAACCAAGTTGGGAATGCGCCTTTGTATTCTTCAATTAAGAAGGCTACGAAACGTTCCATAGTTGATACAACGCCACGGTGAATTACAACTGGACGATGTTGTTTACCGTCTTCACCAACGTAAGCTAATTCAAAGCGTTCTGGAAGTAAGAAGTCTAATTGTACAGTTGAAAGTGTTTCGTCTTTTCCAAGAGCAGTACGAACTTGAACGTCAAGTTTTGGACCATAGAATGCCGCTTCACCTTCAGCTTCATAGTAATCAAGACCCATTTCATCCATAGCTTCTTTTAACATACCTTGTGCTTTTTCCCACATCTCATCATCTGCATAATACTTTTTAGTATCTGCTGGGTCACGATAAGATAGACGGAATGAATAGTTTTCTAAACCGAAATCTTTGTACACTTCTAAAGTTAAGTTTACAACACGTTTTAACTCTTCTTTAATTTGATCTGGACGAACGAAAATGTGCGCATCGTTTAAAGTCATTCCGCGTACACGTTGTAATCCAGATAATGCTCCAGACATTTCATAGCGGTGCATTGTTCCAAGTTCCGCAATACGGATTGGTAATTCACGGTAACTGTGAATATCATTTTTATAAACCATCATATGGTGAGGGCAGTTCATTGGACGAAGAACTAATTCTTCATTATCCATTTCCATTGATGGGAACATGCCATCACGGTAATGGTTCCAGTGACCAGAAGTTTCATAAAGCTCTCTGCTTCCTAATACTGGAGTGTATACGTGATCATAACCTAAGCTTGCTTCTTTATCAACGATATAACGCTCGATAATGCGGCGAATTGTTGCACCTTTTGGTAACCAAAGTGGTAAACCTTGTCCTACTTTTTGGCTATTAGTAAATAGTTTTAATTCTTTACCTAATTTACGGTGATCACGCTCTTTTGCTTCTTCAAGCATACGTAAGTGCTCATCTAATTCTGCTTTCTTAACAAATGCAGTACCGTAAATACGTTGTAACATTTTATTATTGCTATCGCCGCGCCAGTAAGCACCCGCTACGCTTAATAATTTAAACACTTTAATTTTCCCTGTAGATGGAAGGTGAACACCACGACAAAGGTCGAAGAATTCGCCTTGCTCATAGATTGAAATAACTGCATCTTCTGGAAGATCGTTAATTAAATCTAATTTTAACTCATCGCCGATTTCTTCAAAGCGACGAAGTGCTTCTGCACGTGGTACTTCATGACGAACGATTTCTAAGTTCTCGTTTACGATTTTTTGCATTTCTTTTTCGATTTTCTTGAAGTCTTCAACTGTAATTGCTTCTTCCATATCAATATCGTAGTAGAAGCCATTTTCGATTACTGGACCAATGCCAAGCTCAAGCTTAACATCTTTATATAAACGTTTTAACGCTTGTGCTAAAAGGTGGGCAGTTGAATGGCGTAAAATGTATAAGCCATCTTCAGAATCTAATGTAATAATAGAAACTGCACCATCTTCTTCGATTGGTGTAACAAGATCAATCATCTCATCGTTTAATTTTCCAGCCACAGCTTTTTTCTTTAAGCCTGGGCTAATAGAAGCTGCGATTTCTTCAGTTGTTACGCCTTTTGGAAACTCCTTCACAGCTCCATCAGGGAAAGTAATTTTAACTACATCTGCCATCACTGGTCACTCCTCTTTTTCTCAAAATAAAAAACACTCATCCCGTAAAAAGGGACGAGTGTTGAATTCGTGGTTCCACCCTTGTTCCAATTAACATGATTGTTAATTGCTCAAGTTCAACATAACGGTGTTGTCCGTTAGCAATTACTAGAAAAATCGTTCACTGCTAATGTTTAGAGGTGGTAAGTAATTATCCCGTACTAGGAAGCTCACACCCTAAGGCTTCCCTCTCTGAAAATCGTAGAAAACTACTCATGTCCTCATCATGACATTTCAATATATTTCATTTATGTAGGTAATTATATGCTCAAAAACTTAGAAAATCAAGGGCGTTACCTTTATTTTTTAAATTTTTCACGTTGCGCTCAAATTCATGTAATCCATGTAGTTGCACTCGTTCCTGAAATACATTTCGCAAAGTAATAATCATATTATGATCTTGTTCTTTCGTATATAAATAAATCTTTTTCGGCGAAATAGAAAGAAGTGGTGCAATTACTTTCGTATCGATATATACATCCTGTTTCTTTAATAATTCTTCATCTATATATTGAACCAATTTCTCCTGTTTTAAACGTCTACCTTTATCATCATAGAAAATAAAACTTTCATCAAAAATAAGATGTACACAGGACAAACGTGATTTCCGGCTACTTACTTGTTGGCGAAGTGTCTCAATGAACATTTGATATTCCTGCTCCATCTTATACTCATCAATTGCAACTTCAGCAAGCTTAGCTACCATTTCCCTGTATGTACGAAGACGAAAACGAACGTATGATGAAAACGAGAATGAGAGCGGATCACAAAGCCAATCATTCAAAGACGACGCAATATAAGATTCAAATTTTTGACGTGTTAAATCACGAACTACTCCTTTTCTTCTTTCCTTTAAAATCTCATGTGCCATATGCAATATTTGATGACACTCTTCTTGTTCTTCATAAAAAAACTTTTCCTTTAAAATGGTATGAATCCATTCATTTTGTTTCACATTCATAATGAAATATAGTAATACTGGCAATAAAACCTTTTCAATATAATTCGATTCACATAATGGTATATGAATAACAACCTTTTGTTCGTTTAAATATACACTTGTTTCCTTATATAAGGATTCCGTTCTTTTCGTTAGTTGTCTGTATACGTGCACAGCATCATTTTTTTCTTCGAAGCAAATTTCAATCACTTTTGTCCCCCCTTTTATCCCCGCTCTAAAGGATTGCACCTATACGTTACAAATCCTATAAGAGTCCGATCTATGGAAGTTCACTCTTAGTAGAAACCTATCTCCCATCGTTAGAACATCCACTCGATATGGCTTGCTAATTTTATATATATTAAGGGAGGGAGAAAAAAATGATACAAGCTACTCTGAAAAAATGATTAAAATAAAGTGAAACTTTAATCAGTGGAGGTTTTGTCCATCCTCCACTGATTATTAGCCCGCACCAATCGGGCTTTTACGGGCAGCAGGGCTTCCACCTAACTTCTTTGCTTTACAGCCGAATTTTGAGGTGGGAGTCTTACTGCCCGCCAATAGCGGGATAAAAAAGAGCAAGCTTCTCAGCTTACTCTTTACTTATGACGACGGTTCTTTCCACCAATAGAAATTGGCTTCGCTAAATATTGAATTCGTTCCATAATACGGGCCGCTTTCATCTCTTCTGCTTCACCGCGCTGTGTATACGTTAAATGATGTTCTAACTGTTTGAAATCAAAGTTAGACGTAAAGAACGTCGGTAAGTTTTCTAACATACGGAATTGCAAGATCGCACCGAGAACATCGTCACGTACAAAACTTGACATTGCTTCCGCTCCGATATCATCTAACATTAATACTTGTACGCGTTTTACCGCATCAATCTTTTCCCCAATCGTATTATCTTGAATCGAACTTTTAATTTCACGTAAAAATTCCGGGAAGTATACAATCATCGAACTTATTTTCTTTAGAGCAAGCTCATTTGCAATCGCCCCTAAAAGATATGTTTTCCCTACACCAAATTTACCGTAAAGATATAAGCCCTGCACTTTTTTCCCTGGTTCATATGCACGTAAAAATTCATTCGCTGCACCAATCGCCTCAATACGTGCATCTAAACCTGAAGGGTCTAAGTTTTCCATAGACGCCTGTAAAATATCATTTGGCATATACACGCTTTGAACGAGTTTTTCATGTTTCTTTCTCTCATCATACGCTACTTTTCTTACGCAGCGATCGTATTGAATATCAATCATCTTACCTTGAATGACAAGCTTCGGCTCATATCCTTGCAGCATATTTTTACATGACCCTAAATTTGGACAATCAGCGCACCCTACACTTTGTCCAATGTATTCATATAACTTCACAAGACTTCGTTCAATCATCGAAGTCGTTACTTCACCTTTATGTTCGTCTATAAATTCTTTCACACGTGGGTGCGCCATTACTTCCGCTTTTAACACTTCATATCTATTTTTAAAGTTTTTATTTTCCATTAACTTCGCAAACGAATTTTGAATATGCTCCATTTCCTCACCTCAAAGAGCGTTCATTCTCTTCTATTAATCACGCTTATATTTTTTCAATACTTCTTCTAATCGTTTTCGTTCATCTTCTAACATACTTGCCTTTTTTTCCACACTTACGTCATTTTCCACAGTTTCTTTCGCTTGTTCTTTCGGTTCTTCTTTAAGCCAATCAGGCACCATTTCTTTACGCACCGTTCTCTTAGCTGTTCGGCCTTTCTTCTTCGTCTCGGCCCACTCTTGATATTGACGATTCTCTTCTTTCGCTAGCGCCATTGCTTCGCCTACTGTACCGACCTTTTTTCGTGCCCAATGTCCAGCAATCTTCTCGACATACGTTTTAGCAAGCTTCATATCTGAGCGTAGCATAACGTAATAAATAAGTACATTCACAACCCCTGGCGTTAATTTTTGATTTATCATTACATCCTCAACGATTTGCAAGTCCGCTTTCGTTGCCTCTGCACCGCCTGAAATCTCTTTCAATAGTTGTTTTGGCGAGATTTCCTCTAACTGCTTCATTAGCATCTCTTCTTGCGTAGATGGCTCTTTCTCTTTCATTGTACGAGCAGCATGAGGTTGCACCCTTTCACTTAATACAGGTAGTGCTTGACCATTTTCAAATTGATACCAATCGCGTGCTCCCTTCCGAAGCCTTTCGATATCAATAGTTTGCCTCTCTGTCACTGCGCCAAGAACGATATTTTGCATCGATAACACATCCACACCGTACACATAAGCGAGTGTAATGACACATTCTCGCACTTGATCTGTAATCGCCTTTTTAGGAACAAGCGCTGATAGTCCGTCTACAAATAAAGAGAAATCAAAGAAATCATTCCAAACTTTCGGTGCATCCCCATTCTCGTTATTTGGCATAGTTGTCGTTTTCGGGATACGCAGTTCTTCTTGCGCATGTTCAAACTGACCTGGGTTAAACGAATCAAATACATCGTTGAAGGAGCGCGTAACATTTTCATAAGAAGCAAAATCGAATTCTTCCTCTAAGAAATATTGCTTTACTTGGTTGTATTTTGTCCGACTCAAGCGATTATATAAAAAGATACTTAAAACAATATCATCAAAAAACTGCTTCGGAGATAAAGGTGGTTGCAATTCATATATAAACATTCGAATATCTTTTTCTTTCTTAATATATACATTTAAAAGACCAATCGCTTCTAACTTTACTCGTTCCCCATATATTTCAGGAAGTTGCATTTGCATAGTCACCATAAGGGAGTGATGTGTATTCTCTTTTCCAAACACACGATCTTGCTCTAACTCTCCCCATAGCGTCATGTATAAGCTAAAAGCTCTACTACCTATTAACGGCTGATACAACATCGTTAATACTTTCCGGTCGTAATTATGTAACAACCCTTTTGCACTTACTTTATAACGATCAATCGGCAATAGCTCCATCCATGACTGTTTTTCCATTCTTGCTTTTCCTTTCTCTCATCCAATCTAACCTATATTTCACTCGTTCTATCCTTATTATATAATTTATTAGCGAAAAAGAGCTATTAGCTTCCGCTTCTAGCTCTCTTATCTCGTTTACTTACAGTATATAAAGAGGTTCTTTCTACTCTCTCTCTTTTTGCAGTATATCTTTTAATTCTTCAATAAATACATTTAAATCTTTAAATTGACGATACACAGAAGCAAAACGTACGTAAGCAACATCATCAATATCACGAAGTTCTTCCATAACAATTTCACCAATCATATCACTTTTCACTTCTGATATACCTAAGTTACGAAGTTCACGCTCCACACTTTGTGTTACTTCCTCTAACTGCCTTAAAGATACAGGTCTTTTTTCACACGCTTTAATTAAACCGCGTAAAATTTTCTCTTTATTAAACTCTTCTCGTGTTCCTTCTTTTTTAACAACGATAAGAGGTGATTCTTCTACTCTTTCAAATGTCGTAAAGCGACTTAAACAACTTTCACACTCTCTTCTTCTTCGAATAGAGCGCCCCTCGTCTACCGGACGCGAATCTAACACTCTTGTGCCATTATGAAAACAGGATGGACAACGCAATTCATTCACTCCTTTACAATATAATCTTTATTCTTCGCTACTCACCTACATGTGAAAATATATATACAATATTATATAACTCATTCTTCTACAATGACCACTCTAAGTTATTACATATCGTGATCCTATTTTATATAAACTAAAAAAGAGGTGCATTATACACCTCTTTACATTTTAAATCAATTATGTTCTTTTTTAAAGAGCTTTTGTTTCTCTCTGCTTAATTTCGAAGCTACCAGTGCCTCGAGGAAGCTCGATGCTCTCACGCGTTTTCGCGTTTAAACCTTCTGCAATATATTCTGCAGCAACATTTGGATCAATACGATCCCCACAAGTATAAACATCAATACTTGCGTAACCGTGCTCCGGAAAGCTATGAATTGTTAAATGTGATTCCGAGATAATTACTACTCCACTTACACCTTGTGGTGCAAATTTATGGAAAGCAACCTCACGCACTTCAGCACCAGCTCTCAGTGCTGCATCCACAAATAATTGTTCAATATACGGCATGTCATTAAGCTTGTCGAAATCGCAATCCCAAAGTTCAGCGATCACGTGACGACCCATCGTATCCATAGTATCCATTCTACAGTTCCCCCTTGTAAATTTATTCTAACTGTTCGAATTGAAAACTAATTTGCAATTTGGCTTGCTCCACTACCACGGGGGAAAGTTAGTCCAGAGAGGTCCTAACCCTTTAAGTAGTGACTACGTACCTCAGCTCTTAAGTTTACGAGTGTTAGTATACTTTGTTTATTTTCATTTTGCAACAACAGTTTTTTCGATTTTCTGTCATAATTTCCTCTTTACTTTTCCCCAAAAAAAATAAATGATTCACAAATACAGTAATCACAACGTTTTTTGGTCTGTCCACTATTTGAAAATATACTCCTATAATTTTTTTCTTTTCAGAAAAAAATAAAAAAAGAAGGCAAATATTCACTTGCCCTCCCCCTATTTCACTTAAATATGTTGTACATTTTCTTGTTTTGCTAATTCATCTACAACTAACGTTACAAGATCTACAACACGACGAGAGTAGCCCCACTCGTTATCATACCAAGCAAGTACTTTCACTTTACGCTCACCCATTACCATTGTAGATAAACCATCAATAATAGCTGAGTGTGTATTTGTATTAAAGTCGATAGACACTAAAGGCTCTTCGCTGAATTCTACAATTCCTTTTAACGCACCGTTTGCAACAGTTTTGAATGCTTCATTAATATCTTCAACTGTTACATCACGTTTTACGTCTACTACTAAATCAACAAGAGACACGTTTGGTGTTGGTACACGAAGTGCCATACCATGAAGTTTTCCGTTTAAGTGCGGAAGAACTTTTGCAAGCGCTTTCGCAGCACCCGTCGTTGTCGGAATGATAGACTGTCCGCAAGCACGCGCTCTTCTTAAATCTTTATGTGGGTTATCAATATTTTTTTGGTCATTTGTATAAGCGTGAACAGTTGTCATTAAACCGTTTTCAATTCCGAACTGCTCATCTAACACCTTTACAACCGGCGCTAAACAGTTTGTTGTACAAGATGCATTTGAAATAACGGTATGTTTTGTAATATCTAATTGGTCTTCGTTCACACCAACTACGATTGTTACATCTTCATTTTTACCAGGTGCTGTTAAAATAACTTTTTTCGCTCCAGCTTCAACATGAAGAATTGCTTTTTCTTTCGAGTTAAATTTACCAGTTGCTTCAATTACAACTTCAACACCTAATTCTTTCCAAGGCAATTCCTTTGGATCGCGGTTGTTTAAAAGGCGAATCATTTTCCCATCTACTAATAAATGATCTTCAAATGCTTCCACTGTTCCGTCAAACTTACCATGTACTGTATCATATTTAATTAAATGTGCTAACGTTTCGGACGGATAGCTTGCGTTGATTGCTACAATTTCGAATGCGCTTTCTTTTATTGCTTGACGAAACACCATTCTCCCAATACGTCCAAATCCATTAATTGCCACACGAGTCATAATATGTTATCCCCCTTGAATGCGTTATACTATTTATCTCCAATCCCAATAATAGTATAACACAAAAAGGAGATATGTCACTAAGCATTTTCATTAATTTCACAATTTTTTAATCAATAATGTTCCATTCTTTCAAAATAGCCGCTAATTGTGTTTTCGTTTCAGCAATTGTGCCATCATTATAAATTACTTCATCTGCTTTCTTTACTTTTTCTTCTAATGACATTTGAGATTGAATACGCGCCGTTGCTTCTTCTTCTGAAAAGTTATTTCGTTTCATTAAACGTTCCAATTGTGTATTGGGCGTAACTGCTACAACTAAAACACGATCAACAAGATTTGTTAATTTACTTTCAAACAAAAGAGGGATATCTAACACAACCGCTTGCATACCTTCTTTTATGTACATCTCCTTTTGTGCATTCATTTCTTCACGCACTGCAGGGTGAACAATTTCGTTTAACTGCAATCGTTTTTCTTCATTATAGAAAACGACACTTCCAAGCTTCGGTCGATCCAGTTCTCCATCTTTTTGTAACACTTCCGTTCCGAAAACCTCTACAATTTTGTTATATGCTGGTTTTCCTCGTTCTACAACTTCTCGAGCAATAATATCTGCATCAATAACCGGTATACTCATTTCACGAAACATTTCTGATACCGTACTTTTTCCACTTGCAATGCCTCCTGTTAATCCAATTACTACTGTCATAATAATCCTCCTCATAATAAAAGGCGCGAAACTAACGTTCCACGCCCATACTTACATTTTCCAAATTCCAATAATAATGAGTAATACCCCAGGCAGGAATGTAAATTTTTGTAACCATTTCATATTCGATAAAACCGTACCGAGCTTCATTCCAATAAATAAGAATAAAGAACTCATAACCGCGACTAATATCGCCATCATCGCAGGTGTATAGCCTAATAAAGATGCACCAATTCCAGCACCAAACGAATCTACTGAAAGAGCAATGCCGAGAAGTAGTGCTTCTCCTGCAGAGATCGTTCCTGATTTATCAAAATCCGCAACAGTCGGCTTCCGCAAAATTTGAATCACTAACCCTAGAGAAGCAATTTCTAGTTTCCAAACCTTCTCTTCTTGCTTCGAATCTTCTTTTTTATCACTTCGAAAAAATTGATATAATACCCAAATACCTATTCCAATAAGAACAAGCCCACCGATACGCGTTGCGATAACAGGTGAAAATATTTTCGCGATCATATGTCCAATTCCCATGGAAACAAGCATGACAGCTGCTGAACAGATCCCGATAATCATAATTGATCTTAGTGGAATTCTTACGCTCCTTAACCCATATGTTAGCCCTACACTACAGCTATCTAAGCTTAATGTAAAAGCTAATAAAATAAGAGATAAATAAAGGTACATCGGTAAGCTCCTCCCTTATACATAGCTCTGCTCTATGTATATGACAAATGCCTATCCGATGTTATCCCTTTTCTATATTCTAGGTTGGCAAATTGGGCAGTAATGTGTTCCCCTGCCGCCAACAACTGTTTTTTCTAATATCGTACCGCAAGTCACACACGGTTCTCCTTTTTTTCCATATACATTTAGAAGTTCCTGGAACGAACCAATTTGTCCTTGCGAATTAATATACGTTCTAATTGTACTTCCGCCACGCTTAACCGCTTCGCCCAGCGTTGTAACAGTCGCCTCATAAATTCTTTCTACTTCTTCTTCTGTTAAAGATGCAGCTTCTCGTTCTGGATGAATTTGCGAACGGAATAATACTTCATCTACATATATATTTCCAAGCCCTACTAAAAGACGCTGATCTAATAATACGACTTTTATTTTGCGATTTGTCTTTTGTAATCTTTCTTGTAAGTACTGCGGTGTCAATTCAGCATCAAATGGCTCTGGTCCTAAATCAGCAAGAGGCATTTGAGCAAACTCTTCACCTTTATTAAAGAGATGCATCGTACCAAACTTTCGCACATCTTTATAATGTAATTCAGTTCCATCTGTAAATAAGAAACGTACGTGTGTATGTTTATCAATTGGCTCATCCTCTTGATGAAGTAAAAACTTACCTTCCATACGCAAATGTGAAACAATTACATAGTTCGTTACATACAAAAGCAAAAACTTACCTCTTCGCTTTATATTCTCGATTTTCTCGCCTCTCAGCATGTCTTTAAAGATTTCTGCATCATCCGGTCGTTTTACTATTTTGGGATAAGTTACAATAACATCTGCAATCGTTTTTCCTGTTACAAGATTTTCAAGCGTTCGTCTAACATTTTCAACCTCTGGTAATTCAGGCATTTCATCACTTCCTTATTTCGCGTCGTACCAAGTTGGACCGTAAGAATAATCAACTTTGAGCGGAACCGCTAGTTCAATTGCATGCTCCATTACTTCAGGTACAAGCTTCTCTAATTTTTCTAATTCTTCTTTTGGTGCTTCAAATATCAATTCATCGTGTACTTGCAGAAGTAAGCGAGCTTGTAGGCCTTCTTCTTCTAAGCGATCCGCCATAATAATCATAGCCTTTTTAATAATATCAGCCGCACTACCTTGAATTGGTGTATTCATTGCTGTCCGCTCTGCAAAGCTACGTAAATTAAAGTTACGACTCGTAATTTCTGGAATGTAACGACGGCGATTTAATAACGTTGAAACATATCCTTTTTGCTTCGCATCTTTTACAATGTCAGCCATATATTCTTGTACCCCAGGGAAGCTTTCTAAATACCTTTCAATAAATTCCCCTGCCGCTTTTCTCGTGATTCCTAAGTTTTGTGAAAGGCCGTAATCACTAATACCGTATACAATGCCGAAGTTTACAGCTTTTGCCTGTCGTCTCATATTAGATGTCACTTCATCCTTTCCAACACCGAATACATCCATAGCTGTTTTCGTATGAATATCCATGTCATGTTGGAATGCTTCAACTAAACCTTTATCTTTTGCAATGTGAGCAAGCACACGAAGTTCAATTTGTGAATAATCAGCTGCGTACATAATCCATCCTTCTTCTGAAGGAATAAACGCCTGACGAATCTTCCTTCCCTCTTCTAATCGAATCGGGATATTTTGCAAGTTTGGTTCCGTTGAACTTAGTCGTCCCGTTTGCGTTAACACTTGGTTAAAGCGAGTGTGAATTTTAGATGAATCGTCATGTACAACTTTTAATAACCCTTCAATATATGTAGAATTTAGTTTTCCTAATTGACGGTAGTGTAAAATCTTCGGAATGATTGCATGATGATCCATAAGCTTGTCTAGCACATCAGCAGACGTAGAATAACCTGTTTTCGTCTTTTTAATAACAGGTAAATTTAAGTTTTCAAACAGAATAACCCCAAGTTGCTTCGGTGAATTAATATTAAATTCCGTTCCTGCAAGCTCATAAATCTCTTGTTCCATTTCCTTTAATCTACCCGCAAGCTCTTCTCCCATATTACGAAGGCGCTCCGTATCAACTGTAACACCTTTCACTTCCATGTCAGCTAGTACACGAGCAAGAGGTAATTCTAACTCTGTAAATAGTTCATATTGCTCATTCTTTTCTAATTCTTCCTCGAATGTTTGCTTCACATCATATAATACATGCACTTTACGAGCTACATGCTCAGCTACTACCTCTTGCTCCGGAACAGCACGCTTCGCACCTTTCCCGTAAACTTCTTCGTCAGATTTTACCGCATGTGTTTCTTTCATTTTCGCAACAGCACGGAAATCTTTATCGGTATCAGCTGGATCAAGTAAATAAGCGGCAATTAATAAATCAAAATCAATTCCCTGAATATCTACACCATTCCATTTGAGGGCAACGATAGCACGCTTCGCATCAAATGTATGTTTTCTCATTTCCCCATTTGCAAGCCACTCTTTAAAAGCATCTGATTTAAGAGCAACATCGGCCGGAATGAAGTAACAACCGTTTTCATTTTGAATACCAAAACCTTGAATATCGGCTTTATGATAGTTATCTTCTTGTACTTCAACAATAAGCGCACTATCTTGCTGAAGCATTTCTTCTGTAACTTCTTCTACAATATCAAATGAAATATCATCTAATTCAGCTGGAGCCGTTTCCTCCGGTGTAACACCTAATTTATTTAAAAGGGATGTAAATCCTAAATTCTCGAACATTGGAATTAAATCGCTTGGTTCATACCCTTTATATGCCATATCATCTACATGCACAGTAATCGGTGCGTCTGTAATAATAGTCGCAAGTTCTTTACTCATAAGAGCTTGTTCTTTATTTGCTTCTAACTTTTCTTTTAATTTCTTGCCACTTACTTGATCTAAGTTTTCATATACCGCTTCTACCGTTTCAAATTGTGTTAACAATTTAATCGCAGTTTTTTCACCAACACCTGGTACACCTGGAATGTTATCTGATTGATCCCCCATTAAACCTTTCATGTCGATAATTTGCTTTGGTGATAAGCTATATTTCTCAAATAAAGCTTCTTTCGTATATTCATCTACTTCTGTAATCCCTTTGCGAGGAATACAAACGAGTGTATTATCTGAAACAAGTTGCAGTAAATCTTTATCTCCTGAAATAACTTTCACATGAAACCCTTGCTCACTCGCTTCTTTCGCTAACGTCCCCATAATGTCATCCGCTTCATAATTTTCCAGCTCATAACGCGGTACATTGAATGCATCAAGCATCTCACGAATAAACGGGAATTGCTCTGATAACTCAGGTGGAGTCTTTTGACGCCCTCCCTTATAATCACTATACGTTTTATGACGGAATGTTGTTTTCCCCGCATCAAACGCCACAAGCATATGCGTCGGTTTTTCTTCCTCGAGTATTCTCATTAACATCATCGTAAAACCATAAATTGCGTTCGTATGTATACCTTTGTCGTTATTTAAAAGCGGTAGTGCAAAGAAAGCACGATACGCGATATTATTACCATCTACTAATACGACTTTTTTTTCCAAACTACAAACCTCCCCATACAAATTTGAAACGATTTTTCCACAGAAAAAAAACCGTTCTTTTCCTCTCTCTATATTAACATGACTAATAGAGAGAAGAAAAATAACGGTTTTTTTCTATCATATATAAACAGACTTACATTGGCATAAAAGGGAAGTGACGAGAATAGCATAACTACTCTCGTCCAAAATTACTCCTTGGATGAAGGGGTTTTCATATATTATATTAACAGAGCTTTATTAATATTTAATTAAGCCATTGTTAATATATTGTAAATATCCTTCATCCTATTTTTCAGTGGCTGATTTTGGTAAAACAACTGTAAATGTTGTTCCTTCCCCAACCTCACTATCCACTGTAATCGTACCTTGATGTGCTTCAACTAAATGCTTTACAATTGATAAACCAAGACCCGTTCCACCCGTATTTCTACTTCTCGCTTTATCAACTCGATAAAAACGTTCAAATATACGAGGGATTTCTTCTTTACTAATACCAATTCCAGTATCTGATACTTTTATATAAGCATTATATTTATCTTCTGCTAACTCTACAGAAACAATGCCTCCAGCAGGTGTATATACGATTGCATTATTAATTAAATTAATAAAGATTTGTTTCAAACGACTTGGATCTCCAATGACAGAAACACGTTTTAATACATTCACTTGTAAAGAGATTTCTTTTTCGCCTGCCTTATTATCAAGCACCATGTGTATGTCTTCAAGAAGTCCCTTCATATCAACCGTACCCATATTTAACTTAAATCCTTGTTGCTCGATCTTTGACAAATCTAATAAATCTTCAATTAATCCTTGCATGCGTTCACTTTCTTTTAGAATAATATGCAAGAAATGTTCACAAAATCTTTTGTTATCCATCGCCCCATCCAAGAGCGTTTCTGAAAAGCCTTTAATAGAAGTAATCGGTGTCTTCAATTCATGAGAAACATTGGCTAAAAAGTCTTTTCTCATTTGTTCTAATTTCTTCAGCTCAGTAATGTCATGGAATACGAGAACAATCCCTTTCCACTCATGGTTCGTCCCAATAATTGGCGCTCCATATACCTCGAAATGCTTTCGCTCAATACCAAGCGGCAATAACATTTGTTTACGCACTTTCACTTCTGTCATAAAAATTTCTTCCACAAGCTCAATAATTTCCGTATGATGAAACGATTCATAATATAAACGATTTAAATATTCTTCATCAGTTACGTGGAAAGTCTCCTTATAAGAACGATTTACAAGGTTTATATAACCACGGCTATCAATTAATATCATTCCGCTTCCCATATTCTCAATTAATGTGTGCAAACGATCTTGTTGCATTTCTTGTTCGAGTGTCATCTCTTGTAAATTGCGCGCTAAAATATTAATTGCTTTACTCAGCATTCCTGTTTCATCCGAATGACTTTCATATGCACGCGCTTTATAATTACCCTTCGCTAGTTCAATCGCAACTTTCGTGACTGATTCAATCGGTCTAATATATTGCCCTGTAATTTTCACCCCAAGGAATACAACTACGAGACAAGCAATGACAAATCCGATAATTAATAATCCCCACGTTTTTTGGTGAACGTCCCTCAAAGTATCAATTGTACTTTTCACCAAAATGTATCCTTGTTTCCCTTCTACATCCTGGACGAACACCGCATGATAAAATTCATTCTTTTGATCTGCTTCTTTCGTAATGACTTTATTTCTTTGCTTTGCTGTTTCAGAAGAAAGTTCTTTAATCATCTCTTGGCTAAATGCAGATTGTTGTCCTCTGCTATATTGAACTTTCTTTTTTTCATCCACAAATATAATAGAAGCTGGTATTTTTTCCTCTAACTTTTCAAATACATAAGGCTTTTTTAAAACAGCATCAAACCCTTGCTCTTCTGCTAATACCGCAACATACTGTGTCTCTTTTACCATTCTCTCTTTAGCATGGTCTATATAGTAGTTTTCAAATACAGTTTCTAATAATACACCTAGTCCAACTAAAATAAAAACGATAAGAGAAACAAATGTAAAAAGAAGCCTGGAACGAAATTTATTCATCCCCTTTTGGCTCCTCTAATTTATAACCTAAACCACGTATCGTTTTAATGTACGTCGGTTTTTTCGTATTTTGTTCAATTTTATCGCGCAAATGGCTAATATGGACATCAACAATTCTTGTATCACCGGCAAAATCATAATTCCATACAGCACTCAATAATTGATCACGAGTTAATACACGACTTTTATTTTTCGCAAGATAAACAAGTAATTCAAATTCTTTCGGTGTTAATTCCAGTTTCCTTCCTTGGAAGTACGCTTCATAAAACTCCGGTAAAATTTTAAGCTCTGCAATTAGGATACTATCTTCATCTGGTGCTTCCGAAACTTGTTCTTCTTGCTGTAATTTCGTACGGCGCAAAATCGCCTTCACACGAGCAACAACTTCCCTTGGGCTAAACGGCTTTGTCATATAATCATCAGCCCCAAGCTCAAGACCCAGCACCTTATCAAATTCATCATCTTTTGCTGTTAGCATTAAAATCGGCGTCATAACACGCTGCAATCGTAATTCTTTACAAACTTCCATACCATCCATTTTCGGAAGCATCAAATCTAATATAATTAAATCTGGACGTTCTGTTGTCGCTTTTTGAAACGCCATTTCTCCATCCATCGCTGTTATAACTTCAAACCCAGCTTGTTGTAAATTAAATTCAATTAAAGTTAAGATAAATTCCTCATCATCAACTACTAAAATACGATTGTTCATTCTTTTCCTCCAAGTTATAGACTTGAAACCTTCTTCATCCTAGTATTTTCCCCGTTATTCTCATCATACTAGAAAACAAGGTCCCCCTCAATATAATTGTCTATTCATGGAGCTCGTTTGTGTAAAATTGAGAAAATAGAAGTAATTATGATTCACCTTCAGCTACACAGGATTTTTCCAAACTTTATAGATTGCTCTCTCTTTTTTAAAGCTCACTTCCGTATGAACTATAAAATCTCGATTTTGCGCTAGGAAAAACGAAAGAGCATACGCTATTTTATAATCCGGTGTTTCATATCCATCAAATACTTTCCCGTACATTTCATTCGCGATTGAATCGGCCCATACTTCAGCTTCTCTTATCGTTTCAAAAATAATGTCTTCCCTTTCCCATTTCACAGTTATATCACCCTTTCCAAACAAAAAGTAGCGCTAGCATATCCTTAATAAGAATATGACTAGCGCTACTTTTATATCATTCTAACTTTCATGTTTTAAAAATTATCTAATGCTTTTTCCATAATAGAAACAGATTTAAAAGGTGGTGTTACTGTTAATGAACCTTTTACAACAGTTTCTCCTTTTTCATCATGAGCAAATACAAGCATATCAATTGTATGTTCCTCCTCTGAAACAGTCACAACTTCAAAGTGGATTTGTAACGTTTCATAATGGTGAACATGTTTCACGAACGTAAGGTCCTTCCTAGTAATATGACTACCTGGACCTGGTAAATATTTCGTAACCGCCGTTGTAATCAGCCCCGTTAGCATAATGCTTGGTACAATCGGCTTTTCATACGGAGTTTGGGATGCGTAATCATGCTGAATATATAATGGATTGGCATCATTCGTTAACCCTAAGTACAATAACAAATCTTTATCCTCAATTTTTTCAGTGATAGATAATTTCTCTCCTACTGTAATTTCATCCATTCTACGACCAATTTGAACTTTTTTCTTTAACATGTTACAACCCCCTCCGATTTTTTCACCTTATTATCCTACTAAAAGCGATACCTTATCCGAAATTTACTATGATGAGGGCAATATATAGTATACGTCTATAGTTTCATTATAGGATACACCAAATGATAGCGTTTTCATATTATTTCAAAAAAACATTTCAATATATAGTAGAAAAAGATTCGGGGCCCCGAATCTTTTTCCGCTTATATTTAATTATTAAACAAGAACTTTCATAACGTTACGTACAGATTCTACAGAGCGATCTAACGCTTCTTTTTCATCTTCAAGAAGTTCTAATTCAATAATTTTTTCAATTCCGTTACCACCCAGAATTACTGGTACCCCTAAGTAAAGGTCACTATAACCATACTCACCTTCAAGGTATGCAATAGCAGGTAATACACGGCGTTGATCTTTCAAGATTGCTTCTGTCATTTCAACTAAAGAAGCTGCTGGCGCATAATATGCACTACCGTTCCCTAATAAGCCTACAATCTCACCGCCACCTTTACGTGTACGTTCTACGATTGCTTCTAAACGTTCTTTCGGAATTAATGTTTCTAACGGAATGCCACCTGCATAGGAGTAGCGTACAAGAGGTACCATATCGTCACCATGTCCACCAAGAACAAATCCTGTAATGTCTTTCACAGAAAGATTTAATTCTTGTGAAATGAATGTACGGAAACGAGCTGTATCTAATACGCCCGATTGACCGATAACACGCTCTTTCGGGAATCCTGCTTCTTTAAATACAGAATATGTCATTGCATCAACCGGATTTGTTAATACAACAATAATCGCATTTGGTGAATGTTTTGCAATGTCGCGCGTAATACTTTTCATAATTTTAGAGTTTGTTGCTACTAAGTCATCACGGCTCATACCAGGCTTACGCGCAATACCAGCTGTAATAACGACAACGTCAGAATCAGCAGTATCTGCGTAATCAGATGTACCAATAATGTTAGCATCAAAACCTTGTACTGGGCTCGCTTCTAACATATCTAACGCTTTCCCTTTTGTTGGATTTTCCAGCTGTGGAATGTCCACTAATACAACATCTGCAAGTTCTTTTTGTGCTAATAAGAATGCTGTTGTTGCTCCTGTAAATCCTGCACCGATGACTGAAACTTTCTTGCGTTTGATTGTCATAATTTACCCCCCGCTTTAATTATGCGTTTTTGATTATCGCTACATCCATGTTTTTAATAAGTTCATTAGCGAACTCAGAACATTTCACTTCTGTTGCACCTTCCATTAAGCGTGCGAAATCATAAGTTACTACTTTTGATTCAATTGTTTTCTCAACTGAATCAGTTACTAAATTCGCAGCTTCGTTCCATCCTAAGTGCTCTAATAATAGTACACCTGAAAGAAGAACTGAAGATGGGTTTACTTTATCTAAACCTGCATATTTTGGAGCTGTACCATGTGTAGCTTCAAAGATAGCATGTCCAGTCACATAGTTAATGTTTGCACCAGGTGCAATACCAATTCCACCTACTTGCGCAGCAAGTGCATCAGAGATGTAGTCTCCGTTTAAGTTCATTGTTGCAACAACATCAAACTCACGTGGACGAGTTAAAATTTGTTGTAAGAAGATATCTGCAATAGAATCTTTTACGATGATTTTCCCAGCCACTTCTGCGTCTGCCATCGCTTTATTCGCTGCATCTTTTCCATCTTTTTCAACAATGCGATCATATTCAGCCCAAGTAAATACTTTGTCGCCGAATTCTTGTTCCGCTACTTCGTAACCCCAGTTTTTGAAAGCACCTTCTGTAAATTTCATAATGTTTCCTTTATGAACTAATGTAACAGAAGAACGTTTTTCGTTAATTGCATATTGAATTGCAGCACGAACAAGACGCTTTGTCCCTTCCTCTGAAATTGGTTTAATACCAATCCCTGATGTTTCTGGGAAGCGGATTTTATTAACACCCATTGCTTCTTTTAAGAAAGCAAGAACTTTTTCTGCTTCTGGAGAACCTTGTGCATATTCAATTCCAGCATAAATGTCTTCTGTATTTTCACGGAAAATAACCATATCAGTATCTTCCGGACGTTTTACAGGTGAAGGAACACCTTCAAAGTAACGAACTGGACGTAGACATACATATAAATCTAATTCTTGACGAAGCGCAACGTTTAGAGAACGAATACCACCGCCAACTGGAGTTGTAAGTGGACCTTTAATTGCGATTAAATATTCACGAATTAAATTTAAAGTCTCTTCTGGTAACCACTCGCCTGTTTGGTTGAATGCTTTTTCCCCTGCAAGCACTTCTTTCCAAACGATTTTCTTCTCACCATCATAAGCTTTCTCAACTGCTGCTTCTATTACGCGAGATGCTGCAGCCCAAATATCAGGACCAATTCCATCTCCTTCGATAAATGGAATAATCGGATTGTTTGGTACATTCATAACACCATTAGTTACAGTAATTTTTTCACCTGTCGTCAATGTGATAACCCCCATGTTTGAAATTTCATATGTATGAAACTGAGGGAATAACCCCTCAGTTCAAACCGTTAGTCAAATTTAAATATTCTAATCATTACATCTTCCCGGAAAAATCAGACTTTTGAAAGCGTATTTTTACTATCGAAATAGTGTTTTTCGCTTATCGTTGTGCAATTGGAACATACACTTGATGTGTTGGTCCATTATAATCAGCACGTGGACGGATTAAACGGTTATTTTCATATTGTTCTAGAATATGAGCTAACCAGCCTGACATGCGGCTAATTGCAAAAATAGGTGTAAATAAGTCATGATCAATTCCTAAACAATGGTATACAGAAGCTGAATAGAAATCAACATTTGGTGGAAGACCTTTTTCTTTTGTTACAATGTCTTCAATTTTGATAGACATATTATACCATTTCTCTTCTCCTAAAAGCACGCATAATCTCTTAGACATTTCACGTAAATGTTTTGCACGTGGATCACCATGCTCATACACACGGTGGCCAAAGCCCATGATTTTCACTTTATTTTGAAGAGCATTATGAATATATGATTCTACATTTTCTTCTTCGCCAATTTCAGTTAACATCTTCATTACATTTTCATTTGCCCCGCCGTGAAGAGGACCTTTTAATGCACCGATTGCTGCTGTAATACCAGAATATACATCTGAAAGTGTAGCTACGCAAACACGTGCAGTAAATGTAGAAGCGTTTAACTCATGATCTGCATGAAGTACAAGCGCCTTATCAAAAGCTTCAATTTCAACTTCATTTGGCTCACGATCATTTAACATGTACAAGAAGTTTGCAGCTAATGATAAATCTTTTCTCGGCTCAACAATATCTAAACCTTTACGGATTCTTGCATAAGCCGCAATTAAAGTTCCGACTTGAGCCTGTAATTTAACCGCTTTCAAATAATTGGACTTCTCATCCATAATTTCAGCGCTCTCATCGTATAATGATAGCATGGAAATCGCAGTTCGTAAAACAGACATCGGATGCGCGATTTTTAAATCTACTTGTTTCAAATATGTTAAAATTTCACCTGGTACTTTATAGTATTCAGATACAGTTTCACTAAATTCCGCTAGTTCTTGTTCGTTAGGAAGCTTGCGGTGCCATAATAAGTACACTACTTCTTCAAATGTAGCATTCTCCGCTAAATCATCAATATTATACCCAACATAAGTTAATGTATCATCAATAATAGAGCTCACAGATGATGTTGTTGCTACTACCCCTTCTAAACCTCGAATAACAGTCATGACATTCTCTCCTTTTCCTGAAAATTCTCCCAACCTTGCTCCTTATATCTATTTGCTCCCCTTATAAATTATGAACGCTCGTTCACTCTTTAGGCAAGCAAAATGCACGTTCATGCAAATTTATTGCGATGTTCCCCTCTTATTGTCCATTACTTACATGGAAAGCATGAGCGTGAATGTCTCCCCGAATCCTCACGCTCAGAACAACAAGTTAGTGAGGAAAATAAATTCCGAAGAGTTTTATGATAAAAACAACATAAAACAATATCATTATAAAATTGTTTTATGTTGTTTTTATTTTATCTGGTGTAAAGTCTCTGCTGTTATGTAACTTTTCAAAGTTTCTAATCCTATTATAAACAATTATCTGACTTTTGTGAACAGAAAGAATTCAAAAATTTTATATTACTATAAAATTCCTTATTTAAACATTTGTATAATACTCATAACTGCATAGGCAATTCCAGCCCCAATTAATGGACCTACAGCGACTCCGTTAAATAAAGCTACAGCTATAATTGTCCCAAAAACAAGTGCGGTTGTAATATGAGGATCAGTCGTTAATAATTGCACCCCACCTTTCGCCAATAAAGCAACCGCTACTCCTGAAGCTAAAGCAATCCATGCATAGTATGATTTCGCCGCTTCTCCGAGTTGTTTAAACCCTATTTCCCCCGTCGCAATTGGGACGAGCACCGCAATTGTAATAACCGTCACACCGAGATTAATTCCTTTCGTTTGTAAATAAGGAAAAGCTTTATCTCCTAAAAACGTAAATTTCAATAAAAATAACACTCCAACAGCTACAGTAAGCGATTGATTTTTAGCAATAAGTCCTATAATAAGTAGTATGAATAAAAATAACGTTGACTGACTAATCATGATTGCACTTCCTTTCTGAAAATAATGAACTTGTTTCCAAACAAAAATACCTTTAAACCTATCGTTATACATGCTATATCGAATTATATTTATTAATTATAATAAAGAAACGAATTGATTTTTATACATTTCAAAATTACAAACAAGACTTTAACCAGAAAAAAACAAAGCATGCAGATACATTTAAAAGCGGATGTCTCTCCTTTCTTTTATAATAAGAAACAGGTAAAATAAAAAGGAGAGAAAATGAAGTTTTTACCATATAGTAGAAGCATCACCAACAAGCTTCTGTAGTCATTAATCCGCTGCAAAAGCAGGCTAAATCCATCATTCCACTATAACATAAAGTGAAACTTTGATCAGTGAATCTCACTCGTTATAAGTTGAACGAATTAGGATAATCCAAATTGGAATGGGAGGTATACATCTTTGAACCGAAACTTACTATATATGATATTACGACTCATATTTGTCATTGTAGCAACGGTAGTTGGGTTCTATGCATTGCTGTACATGTCAGGCCTTATCTACCCTTTTATTATCGCTTTTGCATTTGCTTATTTGATTAACCCTGTCGTCAACTTCCTTAATCAAAAACTACAATTTCCTCGCGCATTAGCGGTACTCGTTAGCTTAATTCTCGTATTCGGAGCTATCGTCGGACTTGTTACATACCTTGTAACTGAAGCAATATCTGCCACAACATACTTACTACAAATTGTTACAGTGAAGTTTCCAGATATCGTTGCATTCGCCCAACAATTTGCACTTAATCATATTATGCCTCTCTATGATGATTTAATTTCTAAATTTAATCATCTTGGAGAACCACAACGATACACTATTACGCAAAACATTCAAAACTTAGGCACCGAAGCAACGACACAAATGAAAGAACTTTTAACCGCCATTATAAGTGGATTAACAAATTTCATTAGTGCATTACCAACAACTTTAACTGTCCTTGTATTCATCTTATTAGCCACCTTCTTCATTAGTTACGATTGGCACCGTCTTGCTCATAAAGTAAGGAAACTTCTACCTAATCGTGTACATGGATACGGAAAAACTATTTTTGTCGATTTAAGAAAGGCTTTGTTTGGTTTTGTTAAAGCGCAACTTACCCTCGTATCTATGACAACTATCATTGTACTAATCGGCCTTTTAATATTACGCGTGCCATACGCAATTACTATCGCGATTATTACAGGGGTTGTAGATTTACTCCCGTATTTAGGAACTGGAGCTGTCTTCGTCCCTTGGGTTATATACGTATTTTTCACAGGCGATACTGCATTCGCCATCGGTCTCCTCATCCTATACATCGTCGTGATTGTCCAAAGACAAATCATGGAGCCAAAAGTACTTTCATCTAATATTGGACTCGATCCATTAGCGACACTCATCGCTCTATTTGTCGGCTTTAAGCTCTTTGGTTTTTTAGGATTAATCATCGGTCCAGTCATATTAGTACTACTTAATACATTACACAAAGCTCATGTATTCCACGACTTATGGAAATTCATTAAGGGCTCACCATCAAAATAATATTTTCTAATTCATACACAACAAAAAATCAACTGTAATCAGTGGGAAATTCCCACTGATTATTCACTGTACTTTTTGTACTACCTACATTTAAAAGAGAATTTCCTAAAAACGGATAATTCTCTTGTTTTTTGCATAAAAACGCATATTTTAGGTCAGAAATACATTTTTATTCTATTCACTTTATAATTATTACTTACATTTATTACTTTTTATGTAAATGAATAAATATACAAAACAAGGCAGACGAACCCTTTAATCAGTAATTTTTCTTCTCCTATCTAACTTCTGCTCACTAGTAGATTCTTACTACAAGTAAGAACATCATCCTAATGTAACACTTTTCATTCACAAGATCCCCTCTTTATCCTATCGTTTAATAACTAAGAACAATCCAGCCAGAACAGGAAGCTAACAATTGACCATAAATAGCAAACAAAAAAAATAACGCGCAGATCGCTATAATCTACGCGTTATTTCTGAACAATAATAGTAGTTCTCTTTCTAAATTTCCAATCAATCCACTTCATAACAACCGGCTTCAATAAAGCCCTCGTTACAGGAACAACACAGATAAAACCTATTATATCCGTCACATATCCAGGTAGCACTAAAAGAATACCTCCCACGAATATAAAAATACCATCTAGAACCGTATCACCCGGCATTTCTCCTCTATTTAACCTAAACTGAATCTCTCTAAGCACTTTAAACCCTTGTCTTTTCGCCAAATATACACCCACAATACCCGTAAATACAATCATAGCGAACGTAGACCATAAACCTATTACATGACTCGATCCTATCAATACGGTAATCTCAATCGCCGGTATTACAATAAGTAAGAATAGTAACCACTTCATTGCTCGCACCCCTTCATATTTCATTCAAAAGGTTAAAGTATCACTTTCCACCATCACCTTACAAAACCCCTTATTATACCCCCTTACAACGCTCATACAAGCTTTACAAAGGATGAATAACCCTCTTCCACCAAACATTATAATAAACGTTTTTCGAAGCTATTTCAGGTATTTAAAGCCATCTCGATCTTTTTTGTGTAAAAAAAAGAGAAGGACTCCGATCCTTCTCTCCGTATTACTTCTTATAGCACTTCCGCATGTCCATTATAAACAATTCCGCGCGCTGCATCAACTGTTACTTCTTGGCCACTTTTTAAAGTTGTTGTTACGCCGTTTACACCAACAATAACAGGAATACCGATTGATACACCTACAACAGCTGCATGGCTTGTTAAGCCACCTTCTTCTACAACTAGAGCAGCAGCTTTTTCAATTGCAGGAATCATATCTTTATCAGTGCTTGTTGTAACAAGGATATCACCTTTGTTTACGTTCGCTACAGCTTCAGCAGCTGTTTTCGCTACAACTACTTTACCTTTTGCAGCTTTACGACCGATTCCTTGCCCTTTAGCAACTTCTTCACCAACAACGTGGATTTTCATTAAGTTTGTTGTACCAGTTTCAGCAACTGGTACACCAGCAGTGATTACTACAGTATCTCCAAGTCCGATTAAACCTGCATCCATACCTGTTTGAATTGCAGTATCTAACATTTCATCAGTAGACGCTGCACGTTTTCCAGCCATAAACGCTTGTACACCCCAAACAAGTGCAAGACGACGTCCTACTTGCTCGTCAGATGTTACAGCTACGATTGGAGATTTTGGACGGTATTTAGAGATCATTTTCGCAGTATGTCCACTTTCTGTTGGAGCTACGATTGCAGCTACATCAAGAGCAAGTGCTGTATGCGCAACAGATTGGCTAATTGCATCTGTAATTGTTGGAGTGAACTCTTTAATACGTTTTTTGAACATATCTTCATATTGTAATGATTTTTCAACACGCACTGCAATGTTAGCCATCATTGTTACAGCTTCTACAGGGTATTGACCCGCAGCAGTTTCACCTGAAAGCATAATTGCATCTGTTCCATCGAAGATTGCGTTTGCTACGTCACTTGCTTCCGCACGAGTTGGACGTGGGTTACGTTGCATAGAATCTAACATTTGTGTTGCAGTAATAACCGGTTTGCCTAATACGTTACATTTTTTGATTAGACGCTTTTGTACTAATGGTACTTCTTCTGGTGGAATTTCTACACCCATATCACCACGAGCAACCATTAAACCGTCAGAAACTTCTAAGATTGCATCGATGTTGTCGATACCTTCTTGGTTTTCAATTTTCGGTACGATTTGGATGTATTGAGCGTCATGTCCTTCTAATAATTCACGAATTTCTAATACGTCAGATGCTTTACGTACGAAAGATGCCGCGATGAAATCAACTTTTTGCTCGATACCGAAAACGATATCTTTTACGTCTTTTTCAGTGATACCAGGAAGCTTAATGCTTACGTTTGGTACGTTAACACCTTTTTTATTTTTTACAGTTCCGCTGTTTAATACTTTTGTACGGATGTTTCCATCAGCTTTTTCGATTACTTCTAGTTCGATAAGACCGTCATCGATTAGAATACGAGAACCTGGGTCAACATCATCATAAAGACCAGCATAAGATACTGAGAACTTCTCTGCAGTTCCTAACACTTGTTCAGTAGAAAGAATTACTTCTGCACCTGTTACAAGCTCAGCTTGTCCGTCTACAAAGTCATGTGTACGGATTTCTGGACCTTTTGTATCAAGTAAAATACCAACTGTTTTACCAGTTTTCTTTGAAGCTTCACGAATATTTTTAATACGAGCTCCATGCTCTTCATGGCTACCATGAGAGAAGTTTAAACGAGCAACGTTCATACCCGCTTCCATTAATTGCTCTAATTTCTCAATACTTTCACTAGCAGGACCTATAGTACATACAATTTTAGTTTTACGCATATTGCACCTCCGAAAATTATGAAACCGTTCCCAAATACACGACATTAAGCCGATTAGATAGATAATTCTTTAGATAATTGATACATATCTTTATCGATTGTATGCTTTTGAGCTAACGCTTCGATAATGTCATGATCAACAAGTTTATTATTTTGAATACCAACACAACGTCCGCCATTACCAGCAATTAATAATTCAACTGCTCTTGCTCCAAGACGACTAGCTAATACACGGTCTTGTGCACTTGGTGATCCACCACGTTGTACGTGACCTAATACAGTTACACGAGTATCAAAGTTTGTCGCTTCTTCAATGTGCTTACCGATGTCAATTGCACTTCCAACACCTTCAGCTACAACAATAATACTGTGCTTTTTACCACGTTCACTACCGCGTTTTAGACGAGCGATAACATCATCCATGTCATACTTCTCTTCTGGAATTAAGATAGTTTCTGCACCATCAGCTAAACCAGCCCATAATGCGATATCTCCAGCGTGACGTCCCATTACTTCGATAACATATGTACGTTCATGAGATGTAGCTGTATCACGGATTTTATCAATTGCATCAATAACAGTATTTAAAGCTGTATCGAAACCAATTGTGAAGTCTGTTCCAGGGATATCATTGTCGATTGTACCTGGTACACCTACACATGGGAATCCTTGCTCAGTTAATTTTTTTGCGCCTTGGTAAGAACCATCTCCACCAATAACAACAAGTCCTTCAATACCATGTTTCTTTAATTGCTCGATTCCTTTTAGTCGTACTTCTGGGTCTTTAAACTCAGGACATCTTGCTGTATATAATTTTGTACCACCACGGTGGATAATATCGCCAACAGAACCAAGTTCTAATTTTTCAATATGACCAGAAATTAAACCAGCGTATCCATGGTAAATACCATATACTTCAATATCATGGAAAATCGCTTTACGAACAACTGCACGAATGGCAGCATTCATACCAGGTGAATCTCCACCACTTGTTAATACACCAATACGTTTCATTTGTACTCACCTCATAAAGATTATTTGCCTTATAATAAAATAACACGAAAAAATATAAAAACACAATGGAGAAGATGTGTCTTTTCATAATAAAAACGTGCATTCGCGAAGAGGAACGCACGCTTTTCTTATTTTATCCCAATGGAAGCGTTTGAAAACGAAACTTGCCCAATTTTCATATATTTTTCATAACGTTTTTCGATTAATTCATCTTTCGAAATTCCGCTTAATTGTTCAAAAGTTTTCTTAAGCATTAAATCTATATTTTCTGATTGTTTCAAAACATTACGATGCGCTCCGCCTTTTGCCTCTGGAATAATTTCGTCAATTACACCTAATTCTTTCAAATCTAATGCTGTAATTTTCATCGCTTCTGCAGCTTCTTTTGCTTTACCAGCATCTTTCCAAAGAATTGCCGCCGCACCCTCTGGTGTAATAACAGAATAAGTGGAATTTTCTAGCATATGAATGTAATCTCCTACTCCAAGACCTAACGCACCACCGCTACCACCTTCACCGATAACGATACAAATAACAGGTACAGTTAAACCCGCCATTTCAAATAAATTACGGGCAATTGCCTCACTTTGTCCACGTTCTTCAGCTGCTTTACCAGGATAAGCTCCCTTCGTATCAATGAAACAAATAATTGGACGATTGAACTTCTCCGCTTGTTTCATTAGACGCAGTGCTTTTCGATATCCTTCTGGATGAGGCATCCCAAAATTACGACGAATATTTTCTTTCGTATCTTTTCCGCGTTGGTGCCCAATTACAGTTACAGGCATCCCCTTATATTTCGCAATGCCGCCGACAATCGCTGCATCGTCGCCAAATAGGCGATCTCCATGACATTCAAAAAAATTAGTAAATAAGTGCTCAATATAATCGAGCGTTGTCGGTCGTTCTGCATGACGAGCAATTTGAACACGGTCCCATACTTTCATATTGCCGTATATATCTTCCTCTAGTTTTTCTAGCTTGTCTTCCAAAATACGAATCTCCTCACTGAAGTCCATCTGGCTGTTTTTCGTATAGTCTTTCAGTTCACGAATCTTATTTCTTAGCTCAACAACTGGTTTCTCAAATTCTAACTCTGCCATACAGCCATTTCCCCTCCTTGATGAACTTCTAAAATCTTACGGAGTGATTCTCTCATATCATCACGATGCACAACCGCATCTAATTGACCGTGCTCTAGTAAAAATTCTGCCGTTTGGAAATCGTCCGGCAGTTTCTCACGCACTGTTTGTTCAATTACACGCCTACCAGCAAATCCGATAAGTGCACCTGGCTCTGCAAGATTATAATCACCAAGTGAAGCGAAACTTGCTGAAACCCCGCCCGTCGTCGGGTGAGTCATAACAGAAATAAATAACCCTCCTGCATTACTATGCTTTTTCAAAGCTACGCTTGTTTTTGCCATTTGCATTAAACTTAATATCCCTTCTTGCATACGAGCACCACCCGACGCAGTAAAGATAATAAATGGAACTTGTAAGTCGTATGCCTTTTCAACCGCACGGGCAATTTTCTCTCCTACAACAGATCCCATGCTGCCCATTCGAAAACGAGAATCCATTACTGCAACAACAACAAGCATGTCATCAATTGTTCCTTCACCAGTTACAACCGCTTCATTCAATTCAGTCTTCTTACGATCGTTCTCTAATTTCTCTTCATATCCCGGAAACTCGAGTGGATTTAATGAAACCATTTCTTTGTCATACTCACGGAATGACCCTTCGTCCAATATACTATCAAGGCGTTCCCATGCATTCATAGGATGATGATATCCACAGTTCACACATACTTTTAAATTTTTCAGAAGCTCTTTCGTATACATGATTTTTTTACATTTTGGACATTTTGTCATAACACCATCTGGTACATCTTTTCGTACTTGTTCTGAAGGTATTGCAGCGTACTTTTTCTTTTTCACGAATAAATCTCTTAGCACAATTTGACCCCCTTCGTTGAGAGCTAAGGTTAGCGTAAGAAGAAAATGGGGCTAACACCAAAGTTTGATGTTAGCCTTATCTTCTCAATCTGTCTAATAACCTCTCTCTTTACGTTTAACTTTAACCGCTATGCGGTAGAATGTTTGTCATAACGTGTCATGGTCATTTCGACAAATTTTATACATTACGAGTGAAACTGTATATTCTCTACTAATTCATCGTAAATTTTTAGTGCATCATTTTCTTGCTTCACTTCCAAAGTAGCATAAAGCTTTCTATACATTTCAATAGAATCTCCTGAAACTTCACAAGAAAGAGTTGCAACGTAATCATTTACGATCATCCAAATGCGATATAGTAAATAATTATCGAATTGTTCAATAAGTGTTTTAAAAAACGTTTGATGAAGCATTGGAATTGAGCTTTCATTTTCTTCAAGCACTTGGTGTAATTTACTTAGTACTTTAGAAAACGTTTCTTTCGGTAAATTACATACAATTCGAATCATATCTTTCTCAAGCAATTGTTTTGTTTGTAATAAATCACGAATTGTTTTCTCATCTTGCAGCAAGAACGGAGCAATTAATTGTACAAGACCGTTATCGTAAAAGTTTCGAATAAACGTCCCCTCACCACGTCTCGTTTCAATTAATCCTACCAGTTCTAAAGCACGTAATGCTTCTCTTACAGAGGAACGTCCAACATTTAAGCGTGAACTTAACTCACGCTCAGATGGCAAACGATCCCCTGCTACTAAACAATCCTCTTCCATAATGGAACGGATTTTTTTTACAATTTCGAGATATACTTTTGTATTTGATGATGTCAATGGAAATTCCTCGCTTATTCTTTACCAATCAGCGCTAATTGTTTTGTTTTCTCAGCGACTTCATTTGGATCTACTTGACGGCGAGCCACTCCTGTCTCCATTGCTGCTTTCGCAACGTAAGCCGCTACTTGAGGCGCTACACGCGCGTCAAATGGCGCTGGAATGATATGATCTGCATTCAACTCATCCTCTGATACAAGCTCCGCAATGGCTTGTACAGCTGCCATCTTCATTTCTTCATTAATTTGTGTCGCATGTACATCAAGTGCACCGCGGAAAATACCTGGGAACGCTAGTACATTATTTACTTGGTTCGGGAAGTCAGAACGACCTGTTCCAACAACAGCTGCGCCCGCTGCTTTTGCCAATTCTGGCATAATTTCTGGAACTGGATTCGCCATTGCAAAAATAATTGCATCGTCATTCATTGTACGAACCATCTCTTCAGTTAATGCACCTGCTGCAGATACACCAATGAATACGTCAGCACCTTGTAAAACGTCAGCTAAAGAACCTTCTATACGATTCTTATTTGTATATTTTGCAACTTCATCTTTCACCGGATTCATACCGACAGGACGACCTTCATAGATTGCACCTTTACGGTCACACATAATAACGTCACGTACACCATAGCGATATAAAAGTTTAATGATTGCAATACCTGCTGCACCTGCACCATTTGCGACAACTTTAATGTCAGACATTTTCTTTCCAACTAACTTCAGCGCATTCACAAGGCCTGCTACTGTTACGATAGCTGTTCCGTGTTGATCATCATGGAATATCGGAATGTTTGTCTCTTTTTTCAAACGTTCTTCAATAACGAAGCAGTTTGGTGCTGCGATATCTTCTAAGTTTACACCGCCAAAAGTTGGCTCCATTAATTTTACAGTTTCAACAATTTTATCTACATCGTTTGTATTTAAGGCAATCGGGAATGCATCTACACCAGCAAAGCTCTTGAATAATACAGCTTTACCTTCCATTACTGGAAGAGATGCTTCAGGTCCAATGTTACCAAGACCAAGTACAGCCGTTCCATCTGTCACAACTGCTACCATATTTCCCTTCATTGTATATTCATATACCTTACTTTTATCGTCATAAATTTCTTTACAAGGCTCTGCAACCCCTGGAGAATATGCAAGACTTAAATCTTTTGCATTTTCTACTTTTACTTTTGATACAGTTTCTAATTTTCCTTGATGCACTTTATGCATGTGAAGTGCTTCTTCACGAAGTGTTGACAAACTATCCACTCTCCTCAAATTATTCTTGCTGATATCAATTTCTCCAAGTGGTCTGACCACGAACACTACTACTATAATAATCGAAGTGTAGGGAAATTGTCCATTATATTTTCACAACGACATTTTCGTCACCGACAATTTCACGAAGTGCTCCTAGACATTCTTCACTTGGATGAATCGATAAACTTCGAGATAATTGTACCATTTTATGTTCCTTTTCATAATAAATTAGTACTTTCACAAAACCTGAATAGTCAAACAATATTTTTGTAACCTGATTTACAAGCTTTTTTTCATATTGAGACGGCAATTTCACGTAAACAGATGCTTCTTTCATTTCTTCATAAGCATCCATTTCTTCTAGTGGATATAGTCCATTCACGATCCATTGCAACTTATGATTTCTTTGCTCAATCGTACCATCAACTAAAACAATTGCCCCTTCTTCTATCCTGTGCGAAAAATGTATATACGTTTCTGGAAAAATAACGGCTTCCATTTCATCATTTTGATCACAGAATGTAATAAACGCCATCTTTTGCAATTTTTTCGTACGAATAACTTTCACACTCGTTATATATACGATTGCTCTTTGTACTTTTTTCTTATGTCGCATCGCCTGAGCAAGAGATGGGATTTCTAATTCTTTTCCTAACTCCGCATACTGCGCTGTCGGATAGCTAGATAAATAAAAACCGAGTGCTTCCTTCTCTTTATTTAACTGTTCAATAAAGGATAGCTCTTCTCCTTGTACGTATTTTGATTTCGGAACAGAATCCCCTAAATCAAAATCACGCGCAAGATTTGCATACTCTAACGCTCCTTTGAGACTTTTCCATAAAGTCGTCCTCGAAACACCAAAATCGTCAAAACATCCAGACCAGACAAACGCTTCTAAATTTCGTTCTGTTACAAATTTTGATGGCATACGAAGACAAAACTCAAATAAATCTTCGAACATTTTTTTCTCTCGTTCTTCGAGTAGTGCAGTCACTGTAGCCATTCCGATATTCCGAATCGAAAGTAAACTATATCGAATCGCATTCCCTTCTATTTGGAAGTTGTAACCACTTCTCTGAAGAGACGGCGGTAAAACGTGAAAACCTTTCCGCTTCGTTTCTCGTACATACTGCACAATCTTATCTTCATTTCCAATTGCACTTGATAATAACGCCGTCATAAATTCCAGCGTATAATTTGCTTTTAAATATGCAAGCTGATATCCGATCATACTGTAAGCTACAGCGTGACTTCGGTTAAAACCGTAATTCGCAAATCTTACAATTAAATCGTAAATTTGTTCTGAAGATGTCTCGTCGTATCCATTTTTCAAACAACCTTGAACAAAATGCTTACGTTCTTGATCTAAAATATCACGATTCTTTTTACTCACTGCACGGCGCAGTAAATCCGCTTCTCCAAGCGAAAACCCAGCTAACTTCGATGCGATTTGCATTATTTGTTCTTGGTATACAATTACGCCGTATGTTCGTTCTAAAATCGGCTTTAAATCCGGATGTAAATATTCAATTCGTCTTTCCCCATGTTTCGATTCAATAAAGGTTGGAATTTGTTCCATCGGTCCTGGTCTGTATAACGAGTTAACAGCGACTATGTCTTCAAATTCATTCGGTTTTAACCCACGAAGTACATTTCGCATACCGCCTGATTCAAGCTGGAATACACCTGTTGTATCCCCTCTTCCTAACAATTGAAACGTCTTTTCATCTTGAAGAGGTAAATTTCTTATATCAATTTGTTTCCCAGTTTTTTTCACAATAAACTTTATGATATTTTCAAGTAACGTTAAATTACGTAAGCCTAAAAAGTCCATCTTGAGCAACCCAAGTTCTTCTAATGCATCAGCTGGATATTGCGTAACATAAACATCGTTATGCCCTTCTTGAATCGCTACACTTCCCGTTAATGGTTCTTGGCTCATAATAACGCCAGCTGCATGAATAGACGTATGACGCGGTAATCCCTCTACACGTTTTGCAATTTCAAACACACGCTCATGCAAAAGATTCCCTTGTATAAACTCACGGAGCGATTGCGATTCCTCATATGCATCTTTTAACGTTATACCAAGCTTTGATGGGATAAGTTTTGAAAATATGTCAATATCTCTTGGCGGGAGCCCCATTACACGAGAAATGTCTCTAATTGCGGCTTTCGCTGCAAGAGTTCCAAACGTTACAATTTGAGCAACACGAAGCTGACCATATTTATCTTTCACATATCGAATCATCTCATCACGTCTTATATCTGGAAAATCAATATCAATATCTGGAAGTGTCACACGTTCAGGGTTTAAAAACCTTTCAAATAATAAGTCATATTCAATTGGATCAATATCTGTAATTTCCAATACGTAAGAAACGAGTGAACCAGCTGCCGATCCACGGCCTGGCCCAGTTAAAATATGATTTTCATGTGCATATTTCATAAAGTCCCATACTATGAGGAAATAGTCGCTAAATCCCATACGAGAAATAACATTTAATTCATGATCCAAACGTCTTATATGAGCTTCTTTCGGTACGCCATATCGTTTTTGCAAGCCCTCTTCACAAACACGGTGCAAGTACATATCACTCGTCTCGTTAGATGGAACTGGAAACTTCGGTAGTTGATTTACATGGAAAGGAATTTCTACTTGGCAACGTTCCGCGATTGTTATTGTATTTTGAACCGCTTCCTCAGCATGAGAAAATAGTGCTTCCATTTCATCCGACGACTTTAAATAATACTGATCTGTTTTCATTCTCGGTCTATCTGGATCAGTCATTTTCGTTCCGCCTTCAACAGATAATAAACATTCATGAACAAGTGCGTCACTTTGATTAATATAGCGAACATCATTTGTTGCAACGACTGGAACGTTTACCTTATTAATAAATTCAGGCAGTTTTTCTTGTAAAAGCAGTTCATCTTGAATCGCATGATGCTGCAAACTTATATAAAAATTGCTGAACATATTTTGATACGTACGAGCTACTTCTTCAGCCTGACTCTCTTTGCCTTCTAATAATAGCTGTTCAATCTCTCCGTCTTTCCCTGGTGAAATTGCAATTAATCCTTTCGCATAATGAGCAAGCCACTTCTTCGGAATACCTTCTTTTGACTTCGTCATAATGCTGCTAGAAATCTTTAATAAATTTTGATAGCCTATTTCATTCTCAGCAAGTAAGACGAGTGGATAAGACCTTTCTTCTTCTTCACTAAAAATAGAAGCTGTTAAGCCGATAATAGGCTGTATACCATTTTTCTTGCATGCTTTATAAAACGGAATGACTCCATACATAACATTTTCATCTGTAATGGCCAGCGATGAAAATCCAAGCTCTTTCGCCCGAATGACAAGCTCATCAATTTTACAAGCACTTTTTAATAAACTAAAAACGGTTTGACATTGTAAATGCACAAACTTCACTGTTGTACCCTCTCTTTACCTATCTGACTACTTTTATTATAGGTGATGAGGAAAGCGGAAATCAAAACATACTTCTTATACTTTGTCCATATATATGAAGAAGAAAGGGGAATGACGATGGATGTAAGAGAACATACTTTTTTCTCTCTGCTTATTATTAGTTATTTTATTGCCTTTGGGGTTATACTTGGTGGTTCATTAATTGGCGGATTTGGTGCATTTCTTATCGGAAAACCGGCTCTAACTTACATTAATCAATTCGCCCAAAATTTAAGAATTTGGGCACTCGTTGCAGCGATTGGCGGAACATTTGATACCTTTTATAGCTTTGAAAGGAGTTTCTTTGGCGGGGATATGAAAGATATCGTAAAACAAATTCTCCTTATTTTTTTCGCAACTGGTGGTATGCAAACAGGTCTTATTATTATTAAATGGCTAACGCAGGAACATGTATGAGAGTACCAAGTGCCAATACAGCAAAAAGGTGGTATTTAGTTTTAGCTGGTGCTGCTGTTGGAGGAGTGTTGAGCTGGTTTGTTTTTTTGTACATATACGGTGTTTTTCAAGAAGAACAAGCTAGTAAAATAGCAGAACAAAAAGAAATTATCGAAAAACAAGAAGCAAAACTCCACGTCCTTCTCGAAGACCAAGAGAAATTGAACACAGAAAATAAGCGGCTCTTAACAATTCAAGAAATCAAAATAAAAATTATAAATCGAAAAAAATATGATTTAGACAATCTTACACTTGAAAACATGACCACTTCTATCCATAATGATCTCCAGCATCTTTTAACGAAAAACATTCAAAGCATCGCAAAAAATAAAGACCTGCTCAAAAAAGTCATCGAAAATAAAACGTACAAACATTACGATCGTATATACCGCTTTAAAGTAGACACAGTCTCTTTTGATACCGTACTTGAAATTAGTATTGATATAGAGAAAGAAAAATAAAGAAGGAGGGCTTCAGCGCCTCTCCTTCTCTTTCGTTCAACATACAACTTCTTATTTACACAGCTCACGTAAATCAGCAAACAGGCGATCCGCCTCTTCCCAAGAAGATGCTTTTGCACCAGAAGCCATCGGATGTCCTCCGCCATTATATTGCATTGCTAACTTATTAATAACTGGTCCTTTTGAACGAAGACGAACACGAATAACATCGTCTTCCTCTAAAAATAGAACCCATGCCTTTAATCCATCAATATTACCAAGCGCTCCGACAACAGCAGATGCTTCGGTAGAAAGTACATCAAACTCTTCTAGTACCTCTTTCGTTAATTTAATGTACGCTGCGCCTTCTTCTACCATCGTAAAGTTTTGTAAAATATAACCATTTAAGCGAGCGATCTTTTCTTTTGTCTTATACATTTCATTGTATAGATCCGTAAATTTAACATCCATTTCAACAAGCTCACTTACGTAAAGAAGTGTTTTCGCTGTTGTATTCGGGAATAAGAAACGACCTGTATCTCCAACAATACCCGCTAAAATAAGGCGAGCTGCTTCCTTTGAAATCGTTAACCCTTTATCTTTTCCATAACTGTAAAACTCATAAATCATTTCACTTGTAGAACTAGCTGTCGTATCCACCCACGTAATATCTCCGTACGGGTCTTCATTCGGATGATGATCAATTTTAATTAACATCTTTCCTTTTACATAACGCTGATCACAAACACGCTCTTGGTTCGCTGTATCACAAACGATAACAAGTGCATCTTCATATACACTATCTTCAATATCATCCATTACTCGTAAAAACGATAAAGAAGGCTCGTTGTACCCAACCATATAAATATTTTTCTCTGGAAACGATTCTTGCAGAATTGTACCAAGTCCACACTGAGAACCTAACGCATCTGGATCCGGACGTACATGACGATGAATAATAATTGTATCAAACTCTTTAATTGCTCCTAAAATTTGCTCATGCATATGTATAATCTCCTTTTTATTCAACTTCTTCACTTTATCCCGCATTAACGTGCAGTAAGACTCCCACCTCAAAACGCATTGAAAACAATGAGGCAAAGGCGGGAGCCCGGATGTACGTAAAAGCCCGATTGATGAGGGTTAATAATTAATACAGGGGATCTCCCCCACACTAATTAAAGTTTCACTTTATCCCCCATTATAACGGAAAACATTTCATACATGCGAACAATTGCTTTATAATAAAAGTTAGAAAGTTTAGATTTTTCTTTTTTCTAAAATGTTATTTGTATACCAATCGATGGGAGCGTGTATTATGCCAGTATTTGTCTTTTGTATTATCATCTCATTTGTGTTGTACCTCTTCTACAAAACAAAATTCTTTCGTACAAACCGTCCAATGGAGAAAGGTTGGCTCTCAGGAAAATCCGCAATGGCACTCGGCTTATTCGTCCTATTCTTTGGGATAAACCAATTCTTTTTAGAACTTTCAACTGCCCGTATTATCGTTGGTGTTTTGTTTATGTTACTTGGCAGCGCGAGTACATTTAATGGATTCCGCCAATATAAACACTTTCTACCATTAGCAGTCAAAGAAGCCGAATCTTATAAAACAACGTAAAAAAAGCATCAATATTGTGATGCTTTTTTACGTCCCTTAACTTTCAAAATCATATGTGCAACAAACGCAGATGGTATATTAAAGAGATTACCTTGCACGTGAAAATGTAATTGTTCTTCTTCAAAAGACATCTGTTTGTATAATTCTTGCTGAGATAATCCTGTCCTTTTCTTTTTTTCATGCAATCCTTGTAAATATAAATATTGAATTGGTATCATCACAAGAAAGTAAAATAGTGCGATACCACCAAAAAAGAGTACTTCTGATGACATATTGCATCCCCCTCCCGACATCCATTATCTTACAATCTAATTATAGCACAGTATACAATCTAAATGAGCTAATATTCTGTTTTTTAATCGTACAATCGTCTCGCATATATCCTGCTATTCCTTTGCTTTCCCACCAAGACTCCTCCACATCTTTAGCAACAGCTTCCAAACCCAATAAAACAAAAAAGATGGAACAAACCAAAGTGATTTGTTCCATCTTTTTATTTATCGATCAATTGCACCATAAGTAATGCTTTCCCGACAACATTACCTTCATGATGTACTTCTACATCAACCTTACCAAATTTACGCCCAATTTCTAATACTTTCGGATGAACCGATACAACATTATCAATTTGAACCGGTTTTACGAAATAAATTGTTAAGTTCTCAACAATTGAATCGCTCTTCTTCTGCGCACGAATGACGCGGTTTGTTGCTTCTGTCACAATTGTTGTGAATACACCGTAAGATAACGTCCCGATTGAATTCGTCATTTGTGGTGTCACTGAAAATTGATATAAATGCTCATTTTTTGCTTCTTTCGGCGTCATAAATTGATTCGTTACAATGTCATCAATCGTTTCACCAACTTGTGGTTGACGCTGAATCATTTGCAGCGCCTGAAGTACATCTTGACGACTAATGATACCTTGCAATTTATTTCCATCCTCCACAACAGGAAGTAATTCAATACCTTCCCACACCATCATACGTGCTGCAGCTGCGACAGACATTTTTCCATTTACCGTAATAGGGTGTTTCGTCATAACTTTATCAATCGGTGTTTCTTTCGCAACACCAATCATATCTTTCGAAGTTACGATACCTAACACCTTTTTATTTTCATCAACAATTGGATAACGTCCATGCATCGTCTCTTCATTGTACTCATGCCATTTCTGCACTATGTCACTAGGCTTTAAATATAGTGTTTCTTCAATTGGTGTTAAAATATCTTCAACTAGTACAATTTCTTTCTTAATAAGTTGATCATAAATTGCACGGTTAATTAACGTTGCGACCGTAAATGTATCATAACTACTCGAAATAATTGGCAATTTCAATTCATCTGCTAACTTTTTCACATGCTCTTCTGTATCAAATCCACCTGTAATTAATACAGCAGCCCCTGTTTCTAATGCTAATTGATGTGCGTTCGTACGGTTACCGATAATAAGTAAGTTCCCCGCTTCTGTATAGCGCATCATCGCTTCTAATTTCATAGCCCCAATAACGAATTTATTTAACGTTTTATGTAGTCCTTCTCTGCCCCCAAGTACTTGGCCATCGACAATGTTAACGACTTCTGCATATGTCAGTTTTTCGATATTCTCTTTCTTCTTTTGCTCAATTCGAATTGTTCCGACACGTTCAATTGTACTAACATACCCTTTATTTTCTGCATCTTTAATTGCACGGTAAGCGGTCCCTTCACTTACACTTAAATCTTTCGCAATTTGCCGCACAGAAATTTTATGCCCTACTGGCAGGCTATTAATATGTTCTAAAATTTGATTATGTTTGGTAGCCAAATGGTTTCACCATACTTTCTTTTCCCTAAATTCTTCATGTGTTGTATTTTCAGTATACTATATTTCCAAAACTGTTACACTCTCTCTTTGTATGTCTGTACTATTTTTTTTATAACAAAATGCTCCTTACATTACACCAGTCATTCTATTACAACAATGTAATGGTATTGTCATCTCGTTCGATGGTTTGTCCACACGCTTCAATATACAATTAAGACAACAAATGAAACAAAGGAGCGAATACATTATGAAAAAATTTTTAGAGGTTGTAGGTGCTGTATTTTTAGCTTTCGTAGATGGAAAAAAAGTTGCAATGGAGTTGAATGAAACACCCGAACAGCCACTTCCAAAAAGAAAAGAATCACCAAAACAAGTGCAAACTTTAAAAGCTGTACTACACACGTAAAAAACCCTTCACTTGTCTTTTCAAATGAAGGGTTTCTTTTTTATAGTGTAATACTTTCTCCAGCTTCTAATACTTTCCCTGTACAATTTTGTAGCTTTTCTACAAATTGATATGGATCTTGTTCGATAACTGGGAACGTATTGTAATGCATCGGTACAACCGTTTTCGCACCAATCCATTTTGCAGCTAAAACAGCATCTTCTGGCCCCATTGTGAAATTATCACCAATTGGTAAAAATGCTACATCAATATTATTAAGTTCTCCAATTAACTTCATATCAGAGAATAAAGCAGTATCTCCTGCATGATATACCGTTTTCTCTTCTGCTGTAAACAAAATACCCGCTGGCATGCCTGTATATGTAATCGTCTTATTTTCTTCATCAATATAACTAGAGCCGTGGAATGCTTGGGTAAATTTCACTTTTCCAAAGTCAAATTCATGCGAACCACCAATATGCATCGGATGTGTGTCTACACCTTGCCAACTTAAAAATGTCGCTAGTTCAAACGGCGCTATAACAACTGCATTATTTTTCTTCGCAAGCTCTACTGTATCTCCAACATGATCACCATGTCCATGAGATAAAAGAATTGCGTCCACATTTACATCTCCAGCTTTTAAATCTGTTGTCGGATTTCCTGTTAAAAATGGGTCAATTAAAATAACTTTTCCATTCGTTTCAATTTTCACAACTGAATGCCCGTGATACGATACTTTCATCATTACATTCCTCCCCTATTCACATTCTCACTTTTTATTCTACATGATTTCTCAATTCCCTGTCTTTTCTAACATCTATTTACTTGTCATAACACTTTCCTCCGATGTAAAGTTATATTTGTAATTAAATATCTCGGGGGTGCCAATCGATGAATGCTAGATTAGAAAATTTAATGCAATGGCTAAAAGAAAAAAACGTAGAAGCTGCGTTCTTAACTTCTACACCGAACGTTTTCTACATGACGAACTTCCATTGTGAACCACACGAAAGACTACTTGGTATGTTTGTATTCCAAGAAAAAGAACCTATTTTAATTTGTCCTAAAATGGAAGAAGGCCAAGCTCGTAACGCTGGCTGGGCACATGAAATCATCGGATTTACTGATACGGACAGACCATGGGATATGATTGCAAAAGCAATTAAAGATCGTGGTATCGATGCAAATGCAGTTGCAATTGAAAAAGAACATTTAAACGTAGAGCGTTACGAAGAATTAACAAAATTATTCCCAAATGCAGCTTTCAAATCAGCTGAAGAGAAAGTTCGCGAGCTTCGCTTAATTAAAGATGAAAAAGAACTTTCTATTTTACGTGAAGCAGCTAAAATGGCAGATTATGCTGTTGAAGTTGGTGTAAATGCAATTAAAGAAAATCGCAGCGAACTAGAAGTATTAGCAATTATTGAGCATGAATTGAAAACAAAAGGCATCCATAAAATGTCATTCGATACGATGGTATTAGCAGGTGCAAACTCTGCTCTTCCACACGGTATTCCGGGTGCAAACAAAATGAAACGCGGCGATTTCGTACTATTTGATTTAGGTGTAATCATTGAAGGTTATTGCTCTGACATTACACGTACAGTAGCATTTGGTGATATTTCTGAAGAACAAACTCGCATTTACAACACTGTACTTGCCGGACAACTACAAGCAGTTGAAGCATGTAAACCAGGTGTTACATTTGGTGCAATTGACAACGCTGCTCGCTCTGTTATCGCAGATGCAGGTTACGGAGACTTCTTCCCACACCGCCTTGGTCACGGACTTGGAATTAGCGTACACGAATACCCAGATGTAAAAGAAGGCAACGAGTCTCTATTAAGAGAAGGTATGGTCTTCACAATCGAACCAGGTATTTACGTACCAAACGTAGGCGGCGTTCGTATTGAAGATGATATTTACATCACAAAAGATGGATCAGAAATTTTAACGAAATTCCCGAAAGAATTACAATTTGTGAAATAAGAAAAAAGGCAGCGTAATTGCTGCCTTTCCTATTTCTCTACTATTTCAAATTTCTCTACAATCATTTTTGCTGGATAGCTTTCAAGTATTTGAGAAGACCATACTTTTATTTTATCCCCTGTTTTTAGTTTATTATTTGCATCTTTATCTTTAAAACTCAGAACTATATCTGATGGATGATCTTTATTCATTTGTTGTTCCATATAATTTTGCAAATCTACTCTTGTGTTAAACGTTTTATCACCGACAAAAAATACCGTATCATTTCTTAATATGACATACCCTTCTTTAGGTACTTTTTTGACCGTTACTCGCTCTACTGGTTTTGTAGTACACGCTGATAATATGATTAGAAATACACTTAAAAATATATACATAGAAATTTTCATATTCCTATTCATTTTTAATCCCTCACTCTACGCTATTTCCGCTTTAAAACCATCTTCTCTTCATACTTATCATCCCATTTAATCACAACCTCTATCGGTTCATCTTTAGATAGAGGTGCACAACTTACACAAGAAGACTTCATTTCAACCTTTGCTCCTTTATGAATTTCTGACGTTTGTGTCATTGTACTAAACGCTTCATTAATATTATTAAAAAAAGAAGGCCACTCAAAAAGTGCCTTCTTCTATTTCACTAATATTTATTTGAAATTTCACGATCCAAACTGAGAAAAGGTGGACAAGAAGCGCAAACGCCATACATGCTCCGCTTAAAAAAGTTAGTATAGGATGCGAATACACGTGCCCTAATCCATAGGATATCACCACGAAAAACATTGTTATGTAAATATAAATTGCTCCATGTATTTGCCTCATATAAACCTCCTTTTCCCATATTATAACATAAGTTTTCTGATTATTCGAATTAATTACTTGTAATTAATATTTCTCAACTGTTACACCTCTAACAGCAGCCTTAATATATGGTGCTCCTTGTAAACTTTGTAAATCCTCTGTATTGCCTGTTACAACTACACCGTATATTGGTAGTTCTTTTGGTTTAGTGTTTTGTATTTCTTTATATTTTGTCCTAAAAAATTCTTGATATCCCCTTTTATTTTCACTTAAAGATATCCAAATACAGCTTAATAAAAAGCACATCTATTTTGATGTGCTCTACACATATACTTTAGTAACATATGAATCATTTTTTGAAACAAAACTCTCACTCATCTTTCCCCATACTATCGTTATGACTTAGTTGCCATAATAATTGAACGAGGATAAAACCCCAGCTTTTCATAAAACGATACAGCTTCATTTCCGTACACCACTGTTAATTCAATTTCATCTATCTTCTTCGCTTTAAACCATTCCACTGCACTATTCATTAATTTCAAACCAAATCCGTTTCTTCGGTATTTTTCATCAACGAATAAAACTTCAATCTTTCCGCTTACACTTTTACTATACGCTATACAAAATCCTAATATATCATCTGTTTCCGCCTCAACTAATAATTCAATTCTATATTCTCCGTACTTTGAATTCTGTTTATAATTTTCAATACGTTCCTCAAATTTCATTCTTGGATAATCGCCAGAAAAATGTTTTGATTTATTATTATGATATTCATGCAATTTATTTAAGGGTTTTCTTATTATTTCTATTTCATCGAGAGTGATATATTTATTACTAATTCTCATCCTACAGCATCTCCAATAATATATATTCCGACCAAAAAGATGACCATTTTACGGTTATAAAATACCAATCTATTATTTCATCGCTTCCTTCACAACATCTTGAATCATAACAACTTCTGTTTTCATATCAACAGACGGTACTTCTTCATCAATACATTCATACCAAAACGCTAAGTGCTTTTTATCAATTTCATGATGAGAATTTTCGACAAGAGCCCCGCCTTCTCCTTGCACAGAATACCAATATAAGTATTCTTCTCCATCTCTTATTTCCCGGAAAATTGTCTCTACGTACATCTTTTCGTCGTTTAATGTCAAAAGCACTTCTTTCATATTGTCATTAAGAAGCTGCATCCATTCATCTACACGATGACTTTTACCTTGTTTCACTTTAAATCTCATTAACTCCACATTCATTTTTATTCCCCCGTTCTCTTACGTACAAACAAACTATATTCTATTGGATTATAAAAACTTAATTTACTAGCTAATTTTTGCGAAGGAATATTGTCTACATAACAATCCCAGCACGGTATAATATCATTTTGCATGCAATGTTCAATGAACCGTGTTGCAACAGCTTGGGCTAATCCTTTCCCTTGATATGCTTCATGCGTCGCAATATCAATTTCAGCAAATCCATTCCCGCTAAATATCGAAACACATTCAGCGACAATTATCCCATCTTGTTCTATACAAAATCCAAAACCACCGTTCAAAAACGTTTCTTTTGATCCCCAATATTCTTTGTAGTACTCCTCTGTAAATTCACTACTTCGTTCTATATCTCTTCTATCAATACGCTTCACTTCATATGTATTTTTGTTTACAACTCGTGTTCTCTCTTCAAAAATCCCTCGTTGAAATTTCATTCGTGGGATGTTCCGAAGCATATTACTAAAACGCTCTTCAATCATCATTTCCCATTCTTCGCTAGAAGTGCAGAATGTAAATCTCTTCTCTGTTTTTTCAATAGCCTTTTTTATATATGAAAATAAATCTTCGTTATAATTTTGATCATAAGTATCACCAAACAAATAATAAATACCATTAGCTGTAATAATTAACCCGGCTGTTAATGACTCGTTTACAAAAACCTCACCATCTATCATTTGATCACATACCGCATAAGCAAATGTCGTCGTTCTTGTAAGACTTTCTAAAATCGGAAGGATTTTTCTATACTCGGCTACAGATATTTTTTTCATAATTGCTCCACCTTAATCGTATCAGCCTCTATATTTTCAAAACAAAGATTTACCGTTCTCTTTAATGCTCTCGTTCTATGAATCGTGCATGCTGGAATTAAAATCGAATCATTTGGCTTTAAAACCGCCGTTTCTCCATCTTGAAAATCGATAAGTAATTCTCCCTCTAACACAATAAATAATTCATCCGAATTAGAATGATAGTGCCAATCATATTCACCAGTAAATACAGCGATTCGTAAGCAATGACTATTCACATTTGAAACGACGAAGTTTTTATGTTGATCTTGAATGTCCTTTGTTAATTCTATTAAATTCACAGTCTCCATATTTCGTCCCACCCTTTCATTAGTCGTTCTTCTGAAAAACTAATTTAGTCTCCACCACCTCCGCAATCTCCTCCACCGTCACTTGAGCCGCTACAATCGTTACTACTGTAATCACCAAATCCACTTGATGAGCTTGAAGCGTATGAAGATTGTTTGCTCATTTTTCTTTGCTTATCTTTCTTACTTTCATGACTAGGCCATACTTTATCAAATACTATAAAGAATAAAATTCCTTCTGTCGCGACAAGTATAACGCCTAAAATATCCTCAATAACATTAGGAGTTATCCCAAAATTTTTAACCATCCCACATAAAAACACGCAAAAAATCACATACAAGAACATACAAATATATCGAAATATTTTTTCTATCATAAGGACTACTTTTTTGGGAGTCGGTATGTTCTGTTCCTCTTTTTTCTTTATATATTTTTGTCTCTTAGCTTGCTTTTTCTTCCTCTTTTTACTTCCCATTGAATCCCCTCTTTTGACTTTCATTTTTCATTTAATTCCAAATTATCACAAAAAATAACATTATAACAAGCTATATTTCACGTAAAGTTTTGTTTACTTTTTGTAAAGTTTCATTTACTTTTTACCTAAAAATGGATATGATAAATGTAACAAATTTACAAAAAGGAGACTTTGTATATTTGATTAAAAATAAGGTGAAACAATTCCGCGTCGTTAGAGACATCACCCAAGAACAATTAGCTTCCTCTGTTCAAATCACTAGACAATCCCTCATCGCTATCGAGAAGAATAAATACAACCCAAGTTTAGAATTAGCATTGAAATTATGTGAGTTTTTCAACTGTAAAGTAGAAGATTTATTTCAATTAGATAAAACTGGGGAGGAAAAAGAATGAAAAATACTTTTAATCAAGAGTTCATTTCGCATCTTACCATTTTATTGTTAGGTTCAACTTTTCTTTATTTCAATAGTAATGATGAAGAAAAGATTCGTTCTGTCCTTCTATTCGCTGGCGTATACATACTCTTAGCCTTGATACTATTAGTAGTGAAACGAATATTCTTTAAGAAAAAAAAGAACGATTCCGAGAAATATCCATTACCTGAGATGGATGAAAGAATCGAGAAGATGAGTTTAAAACTTATGGCGCAAATTTTCGGTCTCTCTCATTTAATCGGTTCTGCGATACTATTTATTTTATATATCACTGACAAAAATTCGACGATACGAGTTGAGTATGCCCTGTATTACTTGTTTGGAATTCTTTTCTTCACAATGATGTTCGGTTTGAAAATTGTGAAGAAATTAGATAATTAGTTTAAACAAAAAGACCCTTCCTACAAAGGAAAGGTCTTTATTTTATTTCTATTATGATAAAGCAGGAGCTTTTTCAAGAAGCTCTTTCGCATCAGCGTATTGTAAGCCGTGCGCTTCTGCAACTGCTTCGAATGTTACATAGCCATCTAATGTGTTAATACCTTTTAATAATGCAGCATTGCCTAAGCAAGCATCTTTATAGCCTTTGTTAGCAATTTGTACTGCATATGGTACTGTTACGTTTGTTAATGCAAGAGTTGATGTACGTGGAACCGCACCTGGCATATTTGCAACTGCATAGTGAACAACACCATGTTTTTCATAAGTTGGGTTGTCATGAGTTGTAATACGGTCAGTTGTTTCGAAAATACCACCTTGGTCAATCGCGATATCTACAACGACAGAACCTGGTTCCATCGATTGAATCATTTCTTCTGTTACAAGTTTTGGCGCTTTTGCACCTGGGATTAATACTGCACCGATTACAAGATCAGATTCTCTTACAGCTTCTGCAATGTTGTACGGGTTAGACATTAACGTTTTTACTTGGTTTCCAAAAATGTCATCTAATTGACGAAGACGTTCTGCACTTAAGTCGATGATTGTTACATCTGCACCTAAACCTACTGCAATTTTCGCTGCGTTTGTACCAGCTTGACCACCACCGATAATTGTTACTTTACCGCGTTTAACCCCTGGAACACCTGCAAGTAAAATACCTTTTCCGCCTTTGTTTTTCTCAAGGAACTGTGCACCGATTTGCGCAGCCATACGACCAGCTACTTCACTCATTGGTGCAAGTAATGGTAAAGAACGATTGTCTAATTGTACTGTTTCGTATGCAATTGATACCACTTTGTTATCAATTAATGCTTTTGTTAATTCTGGCTCTGGAGCTAAGTGTAAGTATGTGAATAAAATTAAACCTTCGCGGAAATAACCGTATTCACTTGCAACTGGCTCTTTTACCTTCATAACCATATCTTGATTCCATGCTTCTTCAGCAGTTTCAACAAGTTTCGCACCAGCTTGTACGTATTCTTCATCTGTAAAGCCTGATCCTATACCTGATCCTTTTTGAACAAAAACTTCATGACCATTTTGTACTAAATGTACAGCTCCCGCTGGCGTCATTGCCACACGGTTTTCATTGTTTTTAATTTCTGTTGGAATACCGATACGCATTATTAGTTCCCCCTTGAGTTATGAAATGACCCCTGAATCATTTTTTAAAGCGCTTTCTACGCTCTTATATTCTAACATAATATCTCAATATTTGACAAAAAACAGTACAAGTTTTCCGATAGATTTAATATTACATTAAAGGACAGTATTATCCGTATCTCTCAGTATAAAGGATAAACTGTCCCATTATTAGAAACTTCACTTTATTTAATTCTATCGATGTCTATGAATGACATCAACAGCACCGGTTACTTCAATAATCGTACCAGTAATCATATCGGAATCTTCTTCACATAAAAACGAAATGGTTCTTGCGATATCTTCACCTGTTCCAGATCTACCAATTGGTGTGTTACTACCTTTCAGCTTTCGCGCTTCTTCAATCGTCGCTTCTTTCATTTCACCAACTATATCACCAGGACATACCATATTCGCAGTAATACCGTATTCAGCTTCTTCGTATGCGACTGTTTTCGTTAAAGAAACAAGACCGACTTTCGCAGCTGCAAAGGCTGAACGATAAATCCATCCAGGCGCGCTATCTGCCCCTTGAAATCCATAGTTAATAATACGGCCAAATTGCTGGCTTCTCATAATCGGTACGACAAGTTTTAATAAATGAAACACCGCTGTTAAATTACCCTGGATCATTTCATTCCATTCGTCTTCTTCGTAATCGACTAATTTTTTCCTTTCAAATACGTAAGGACCAGCATTATTAATTAAACAGTCAATTTTGCCAAAACGGCTCATCGCTTCTTCTACTATTTTATGTAAATCTTCCTTTTTCGTGACATCAGCTTGCACGAACTGTAGACGTTCTTCCATATTTTTATATGTTTCTTTCAACGTTTCCATAGCAGTTATATCGCTATGATATGTTACTGTTACTGAATATCCTTTAGCCAATAACTTTTCTGTTACTTGCTTTCCTAAACCTTTCGTACCGGCTGTAATGAGCGCGTGTCTCACAAACATGCCTCCTTTTAAATTCCTATACTTCATATGTAACAAGTTCTCGCTCCAATTACAACTAAAATGAATTGAAACAAAGTTTTCAAAATTCTGTAACGTTTCCGGTAAGCACATTACCAAAATTTGTTTTATAATTAAGTTGTAAACAGTTATAAAAATGATTGGGAGGAATTTACTATGAATAATACATATACAAATATTTTAATTGCGGTGGATGGTTCTAAAGAAGCAGAAAAAGCGTTTAAAAAAGCAATTCAAGTTGCAAAACGAAACAATGCAACATTAACAATTGCTCATATCGTTGATGTAAAAGCATATTCAGCAGTAGAAGCTTATAGCCGTGCAATTGCCGAACGTGCAAATCTATTTGCAGAAGACTTATTAGAAGACTACAAAAAAACTGCGCTTGAAGCTGGCCTTGAAAAAGTGGAAACTGTATTAGAATTTGGTAATCCTAAATCTAAAATTTCAAAAGAAATCGCTCCAAACCATAAAGTAGATTTAATTATGTGTGGTGCAACTGGTTTAAATGCTGTTGAGCGTTTCCTAATTGGTAGCGTCTCTGAACATATTATTCGCTATGCGAAATGCGATGTCCTTGTTGTTCGTGGTGATGAGGAGCAAGGTGATCTTTAATTTATAGATAAAACACCAAGCCCACATGTTTTACCGAAGGATACGGAAAAATTAAGTTCGAGGCTCGAATGAACAATAAATACATGTTGTTAAACAATGATAATAAACGAAAAAGGAGTGGGTAATCCACTCCTTTTTTTCACGAAATGCCTTTATTCATAGGAATAAATCTTCTCTGTTTTTTCTCTACTCTTGCATGGATTTCAAAATCCTCATTTTTCAATTGATTGTTTAATCAAGTTTAAACTGTATTCTACTTAATTCTTTGAGCAATTGGATGGTCGTCTTTTAGTTGCAACAAATCCCATAAATTCCCGTATAAATCCTTGAATACTGCAACTATTCCATATTCTTGCTCTTTCGGCTCTCTCACAAATTCTATTCCTCTTGAAATCATTTCATTATAATCTCTCCAAAAATCGTCAGTATTTAAGAAAAGAAAAACTCTGCCGCCTGACTGGTTACCGATAAAGGAATCTTGCTCAGGTTTAGATGCTCTAGCCAGTAATATTGTGGTGCCGACTGAACCAGGAGGAGATACCACTACCCATCTTTTGTTTTGCTCTGGCTGATATATATCTTGGACTAATGTAAAATTTAGTTTCTTTGTATAGAATTCTATTGCCTCATCGTAGTCTTTTACTACTAATGCGATATGGACTATTGATTGAACCATTATTATCCCTCCTATTATTACTGAACAAGCAAATTATAGTATAACATTTCTTACTTTAATCTATCTGTTAGTTTAATAACACAGGCTCTTGTTTTTCTTCTTGGTTATATACTTCATTAGTTTTCATCTTATAACAATAAGTGAAAGACTTCATTCAGTAGCATGTAGTTATTAAAAAAGGCTATTCCTTTCTTACAGCGTTACAGAAACGACTTTATTTTCACTTTGATGAATGTAGTAATAAAGGTGGTAATAACAAGGTTGAATATAGTGATAAAAATAGGCGTATCAAACAAAGTGTTGATACACCTTAAAACTAGATTGTTACACAACATGCGCCGTCGTGTAGTATATCTTATATAGCTTTACTTACTTTAGAGTCAGTATTACATATTGGGCTTGGTGTTTTTCATTTCACATATTTCAATATAAATACAAGACAAACCACCACAACAATGACAACGGCAAGTACATAAGGTGGCAGGAATTTCAAAGACCATAGCGCCATCATGATCGTCGCAACCGTTAAGTATGTTTGCTTTGCATCTTCTGTCATTTTTTACGAAGTAAGAAAACATATAAATAACCGATTGGTGGCGTAATAAAGCAAAGAACATATATGATTTTGGATTTCAAATACCATTTTTGTTCTCCAAGTTTCTTTATATCTTCTTCTATTCTCTCATGCTCTTGCTCCCTCGCTTCTTCTACAAGCGGATCTTCCTCTTCTCCTCGCTTTTCTTTCATATAAGGAAGGAAGTGCATGAAAAAATAATAGGAAAATACCATTGCGCCAAATCCGATATTTAATCTTTCTAACGGGATATGCTCACTTAGATAGGCAGCAGCAATCACTAAAGAAAAATAATACGTCATCGTCCAAAATGAACGTTTTCTCTTTTTTCGTTCCATTTCTTTTCTATCTTGTACATATTTTCTTTTCGAAAGCCATAAAGAAATACAGCAATCTACTACAAATAGAGTAAAGATAAATATCGCAACATGCACTGTTTCTACATTCTCAAATGAAAATATTGATGGGAATGCCACATGTAGCACAATTAATGTGTACAAAATTAACCCGATGAAATAAATACGTCTCATCTTCCATTCCTTTCTTATTTCCTAACATTAGGTTAACATACATTTTTTAGAAATAGACGGACAAAATATATGTGTTTAGAAAAGGAGGATTTATATGGGAGATCATGAACGTATTATTTTAGATGTCAACGAGCAAGAGATTGAAATGTTAAATACAATATGCTCACATTTTAAAGAAAAACATGGCGTTGAACTAAGTCATGGTGCGCTGTTTCGAGATTTAATGGATATTGAGTATATTCGTATCACAGAAGATCGACATAAGTATGATTAATCAATGAAGCTTTAAGCCTAGAACATATTGTTCTAGGCTTAATTAAATCTACACGAAAAATGTTATAATTAGGAAAAAATAGGTACAGAGGATGCTCTACTATGAAATCTGAAAATATCTCAAAACATTTTCACACATTACATGTGCAAAGAAACCAGTTCCTACCTAAGCTTCATTCACTTTCACAAGAACAACTATGGTATAGGAAAGAGGACGGAAAATGGTCTATTGGGGAGCACTTTTATCACTTATATTTAATTACAAGGATGCTAAAAGTAGCGATTAAATTCTCTTTCACTCTTATCCCTTATGCCAAGCTAAGAAAAAACGCCCCATTTGCAACTGACATACATGACATTTATGCCGAATATAAAGAAAAACACGGCAGAGGCATGAAAGCCCCTTGGATTTTAATCCCTTCAAAAAAAGTCTATCACTCTATGAATGTAAACGAATTAGAAGAATTACTTTCACGTGAAACAGATGAAATAAAAAAACTAGTTCAAAATATAGAAGAAAATATCGCAGGACATATCGGATTTTTAGACCCCATTGCTCACTACCCTAACCTTATTCAATCTATTCAACTATTAGCAATACATGAGAAGCATCATTTTATGATTATGCAAAATAATTATGAAATGATAGATACGTACCTAAAAGTCTAAATACAAAAAGGTAAGGTACTTTTTAAAAAAGCACCTTACCTTCTATATCATACATCATTTAACTTCCAACAAACTCTCCAACTAACCCCTTCGCTTTCTCTAAAGCGTTTTGGATTTGTTCAAACCCTGTTCCGCCAGCACTATTACGGCGCTTTACAGCCGCATACGGTGAAAGAACTTCATATAAATCTTCTTCAAATAACGGACTCATTTCTTTATATGTTTCTAGTGGTACATCTAATAAATAAATTCCTTTTTGTGTGCAATGTAGAACTAACTTCCCAACAATTTCATGAGCTTGACGGAACGGCAGTCCCTTGCTTGCTAAATAGTCGGCAATTTCTGTTGCGTTAGAGAAGTCCTGCGTCACAGCTTGCCCCATTTTTTCTTTGTTTACAGTCATCGTTTCAATCATGCCTGCCATAATATGAAGGCATCCTTCTACTGTTTTCACTGTATCAAACATTCCTTCTTTATCTTCTTGCAAGTCTTTATTGTAAGCGAGTGGCAATCCTTTCATTACTGTAAGTAAGCTAAATAAATTGCCATATACTCTGCCTGTTTTTCCGCGAATAAGCTCAGCCATATCCGGATTTTTCTTTTGCGGCATAATACTGCTTCCTGTTGCGTATTGATCGCTCATTTCAATAAATTGAAATTCTTGGCTACTCCATAAAATAAGTTCTTCGCAAAAGCGTGATAAGTGCATCATGAGCATAGATGAGTTACTTAAAAACTCCAGTATGAAATCACGATCACTTACCGCATCTAAACTATTTTCATAGATTCCATTAAATCCAAGAAGCTCCGCACTATATTCTCTGTCAATCGGGAATGTTGTACCAGCTAGTGCTCCAGCTCCTAATGGCGAAATGTTAATACGCTTTAACGAATCTTCATGACGATTCACATCGCGCTCTAACATCCAAAAGTAAGCAAGAATATGATGCGCAAATGAAATCGGCTGTGCACGTTGCAAGTGCGTATAGCCAGGCATAATTGTTTCAATATTATTTTCCGCTTGATGAACAAGAACAGTTTGCAATTGTTTTGTAGCTTTTATAATATCTTCTACTTTTTCTTTTAAATACAAGTGCATATCTGTCGCTACTTGATCGTTACGGCTTCGGCCTGTATGAAGTTTCCCACCTACTTCGCCAATTTGTTCAATTAACATTTTTTCAATGTTTAAATGAATATCTTCTGCTTCTACTGAGAATTGGAGCTTATTCTCTTTCGCTTCTTTTAATAAATACTGAAGCCCCATCTTTATTTTCTCTGCTTCTTCTTTCGTAAGGATACCTTGCTTTGCTAGCATCGTTACGTGTGCAATACTCCCATTTATATCTTGATTGACTAATTGTTGATCAAAGGAGATGGATGCTCCAAATTCTTCAACCCATGCTTCCGCTTCTTCTGTAAAACGTCCGCCCCAAAGTTTGCTCACGCTTCCACCTTCTTTTGATTCACCTGGCTGTATACTTTCGTAGGTAAACCGAATAATGAAATAAATCCAACTGCTGCATCATGATTAAATTCATCCTGGGCAGTATACGTAGCTAATTTCTCATCGTATAAAGAGTACTCAGATTTACGTCCTTCTACAATCGCATGACCTTTAAATAATTTCACACGCACTGTACCTGTTACATTTTTTTGCGTTTCTTGTAAGAAAGCATTGAGTGCTTGTTTTAAAGGTGAGAACCATAAACCGTTATAAATTAATTCTGTTAGTTTTTGCTCAATCATCGGTTTGAAATGAGCGACCTCTTTCACAAGTGTTAAATCTTCAAGTTCTTTATGCGCTGTTATTAATGTCATTGCCGCTGGGCATTCGTACACTTCACGAGATTTAATACCGACAAGGCGATTTTCTACATGATCGATACGTCCAACGCCATGTTTTCCAGCAAGTGCATTTAACGTTTTAATTAATTCTGAAAGTGAATATGCAGTGCCGTTTAAAGTCGTCGGTACTCCTGCTTCAAATCCGATTTCTACAAACTCTGGTTTATTCGGTGTATCTTCTAATGCTAATGTCATCTCGTATGCTTCTTCTGGCGGCGCTGCCCATGGATCTTCTAAAATTCCACATTCGTTGCTGCGTCCCCATAAGTTTTGATCGATTGAAAACGGGCTATCTAAATTAATTGGAATCGGTATATCATTTTCTTTTGCATATGCAATTTCTTCTTCACGTGACCATTTCCATTCACGTACAGGCGCAATAACTTCTAAATATGGATTCAACGCTTGAATAGAAACTTCAAAACGAACTTGATCATTCCCTTTCCCTGTACATCCATGTGCAACTGCAGTTGCGCCTTCTTGTTCTGCAATTTCCACTAATTTTTTCGCAATAAGCGGACGAGATAATGCAGAGACAAGAGGATATTTCCCTTCGTATAACGTGTGAGCTTGCATCGCTATCAATGCATATTCATTCGCGAATTCTTCTTGAACATCAATCATATATGATTTAATTGCACCTACTGAAAGTGCTTTTTCTTTTACAAACGCTAAGTCTTTACCTTCCCCTAGATCTAAGCAAAGCGCGATAATATCATAATTCTTCTCTTGTAACCATTTAATTGCAACGGAAGTATCAAGACCTCCGGAATATGCTAATACAACTTTTTTCTTCTCCATTTTGCATCCCCCTAAAGAATAAATATTCATCTTTTCTTATAATAATCCAAACTTTATCACCTTTCATAAAATGAATCAAGGGGAATTTATAATTTTTTTCAAACAATTCCGTCGAACTTCTTTCTTTTTTTATGTAAAATAGAGGCAGGAAAATGGAGGGGTGTCTATGAAAAAATATTTTATATACAATGAGCATCTAGGAATTGAAGTGCCGAACATACAAGAAAAATGGGAAGACATCTCTGAACAAGCACAGCATTCTATTTTATTAAAATGGGAGCAAGTTCGCGGAAAAATACCTGATCGTATAAAGGAACTTGAGCACCATATTAACGCGAAACAAAACCACTTAAATAACGAAGAAGACTTCGAAATTTCTTGCAAGCTAAATTCAGAAATTGCCGATCTTGCTTCAATTATTAACGATCTTTGGCTTTGGTATCGTCTAACCCAAAATGTATCTAAGGGAAAAGCACATCAATGAAAAAAGCATGCCCTCATTTACTTTGGGTCATGCTTTTTTATCGTAACAAGCTTTGCAATATATTTCTTGCGCCGTTTTTGCTAAACATACATCAAACGGGCCTACTAATATACTTCTTTCTTTCGGCAACTTCACAAAAGCAACTAGCTCTTCTTCATATTCAATCTTTTTCTGACATGAAACGCATGTTAATTCTCTTCTTTTAAACATGTCTTTTAGCATATCTCCATTCTCCCCTTCATCTATCTATATTAATATACTCTCATAATAGTTAGAGCTTGTAAAAAAATGACACATTCCGAGCCAAATTATTCATATACTATGTACAAAAGGAGGCCTCAAAATTATGCGAGCTTTCATTATTATCGCTTTAACTTTTTTAAGTGTGATTAGCTGGGATGCATTTTTTAAAGATAAAAGTGATAAGAACAATACAATTGAATAAGAACTCTTCTTTTCTTACTTATTGGACAAACTTCTAAAAACTGTCCAATCCTGCAAAATCACTTAGGCTTTTCTACAAAAATATTTAAACATAACATTTTTTGTAGATTCCCTCCGGTTATTGTCGGTTTCCATCCGCATGTATTTTTTGAAAGTATGATATAATAATATAAATCTTGAAGGAAGGGATTTTGATATCATGATCGCTCGAAGGAGCATGTGGCATCGTATTGACGAATCATACACGTAGCGTATTTTTCAGCTCAGATACTTTAGTCTAGCGAAAAAAAATACGAGAGTGGGGAAATTATGATTGCCCGAAGGATAATTTGGCAAAAAAAAGACTCTTCTTACACATAGCGTTTTGTTTAGGACTTAATTGTTACTAGCTAAACAAAACAAAGAAGAGCAGGATTGCTAAATGAAGAATCCTACTCCACGTTTTGTTTAGTCGCTTTAAGACTTAAACTAAAACGAAGGTAGGGAGAATTGATGGACGAGAGGATTATTCGTTATTTCTTCAGCGACATATAGCGTAGTTAGTTTTACGTAAACTAACTGAAAGCTACATGTGAGCTCGTAGTTAGTTTACAACACCAAAAGGACTACTAACTACGGAAAGAAGGAATAACGATGAGGAACATCCAAAGTCGACAAATTATTAAAGAAGTTTTTATGGTTTTAATCGGTTCATTTATTTTAGCAGCAGCGCTATATCACATTCACTTCCAAAACCACTTAACAGAAGGTGGCTTTGTAGGTATTGCACTATTTATCCAAAATTTTTATGATATTTCACCATCTATTTCAACTGTAGTAATGGATATCCCTATTATTTTACTATGTGCTTCATTTTTAGGTAGAAAAATGGTTGGCTATTCATTCTTAGGTTCACTTGCATTCGGAGTATTTTATTCCCTTATGGAAAATTATTCTCCTTTTACGGTAGATTTATCAAATAATTTATTTGTAGCTGCAGTAGTTGGCGGTGCGTTAGCTGGTATTGGACTCGGTTTTATATTGCGATTTGGCGGTGCAACCGGTGGAGACGATATTTTAACAATTATATTAAGTAAACGAACTCGTTTTACAATTGGGCAAATTTTCTTCGTCTTTGACGCGATTGTTCTTGCGCTTTCATTATATTATTTAAATTGGACAGAAATTGCTTTTACTATTCTTTCGATTGCCGTACAGGCAAAAACATTGGATTTAATTTACTATCCAAAAACAGAAAAGAAAGCAGCAAAGCAACCCGTTTCTATTCCAATGTCAAAAAAACATGCGACAAACTAAAAAGCGAAAGGCTTCGGCCTCTCGCTTTTTTTCATGCTCTCTTTTCTTTCTCGATTATGTGGCGCACTTGATAAAATCTATTCGCAAATTCAGTAACATTTCTTGTTAAACGATAATTCACTGTAGATCCGATTGCCATTCCAATTACAGGGATGCCTTGGAATAATTTACGACGAAGAGCATAAATCGAAAATGTCTTCAAAATTTGTTTTAACACAACCTCAGTAGAAGCTGGCTTTAACACCTCTTCGTCTCCTTCATAAAAAAATGAATCTTCTTGCTCAAGTTCTCTCAGTAAATTGTACCATGCATATTGCTGAAGTCTCGCCGGCAATAATGCTGCATGGAATACCTTTAACGCAAGCATCATTTCATACGGCTTGTTCACATCATGCCCAAATGATGTCGCAATAAGTTGTACAGCCTTCACATTTAATGCAATCATAACCGGAAAATCAGCCGTTAATAATAATAGACCGCCAGCACCTGTTGCTCCGCCTTGTACGAATGAATATAGACGATGACGTGCTGTTTGCTGCTCTGCTATGTATGTTAATTGATCAATAGATAACGCCTTCAAATCTTCAAGTTGCTCAATTGATTCATCAAATAATCTCGACGTTCCTAAAATACGATTACGTGCATCTAACTGGGATTGTGAACTTTGAATAAGCGCATGCAAATGAAAGAGCCATCCATCTGCTTTCGTAAAAAAGTCTTTTCGTTTTTTCTCAGGTAGTTTTGCAACTGTAGTATGCAACCACTTATCAAACATCTTTTGAAAATCGGTCGCTTCTTGCTCTACTAATTGCCCTTCCCACTCTTTTATATTTTCTAAAATGGCTTGTTCTCGCTTCGATCGCATCGCAACAACCACCTCGTTCGATTTTTTTCTATTGTATCATATTTACAAATATGCTTGTACATCGCATGTTCTTTATTTACAACCTAAGTCCAAACATCTATCCGAATACATATGTAATCAATTTCTACTTAGCTACATTATAATCACCCTTATACAAAACAAATAAGGAGTGATTATACATATGTATCCACGTGCAAAAGCTTTTGGCATTGCTATACATCAAGAGCGACTTCTCGTACAAGAATATCGTACAGGCGACGAAACATATTATCGTCCTCTTGGCGGTTCAATTGAACTTGGTGAGAAATCAGCAGATACCATTATTCGAGAATTTAAAGAAGAGCTTCATACAGAAATAGAAGTTACCAATTATTTAGGTTGCTTAGAAAACATCTTTCATCTAGATGGGGAAATTGGTCATGAGATTATTCAACTATATTCTTTGCGTTTATTAGACACATCACTATATGAAATGGAATTACTGAATATAAAGGATGAACAAACAGCGTCTTATGCAAAATGGGTTCCCATTACTGCATTCATTCAGAAGGAAAAATTATTATATCCAGGTGGAATTTTAAAATATATCAAAAAGAAAAAAGACGAAATCCTATAGGATCTCGTCTTTCTTTTCATATATTAACCAATATCTCCAAGACGTAGTACGTCACGAGCGATCATAACTTCTTCGTCAGTTGGAATTACGATAATTTTCACTGGAGAGTGTGGGAAGCTGATGAATGCTTCTTCACCGAATACGTTATTGCGTTTTGCGTCGAAGTATACGCCCATGTACTCAAGGCCTTCTAATACGCGCTCACGAATAATTGCACTGTTTTCACCTACACCAGCTGTAAAGATGATAGCGTCAACGCCCTTCATACGAGCTGTGTAAGAACCGATGTATTTATGGATACGGCTTACGAACACGTCAAGTGCTACTTTCGCACGGTGGTCGCCTTCTTCTTCTTTCGCAATGATGTCACGTAGGTCACTAGAGTAACCAGTAAGACCTAACATACCACTCTTCTTGTTTAATACGTTAACTACTTCTTCTACTGTTTGGCCTGTTTTTTCCATGATGTATGGAATTAACGCAGGGTCAAGGTTACCAGAACGTGTACCCATTGTTACACCAGCAAGTGGCGTGAAGCCCATAGAAGTATCGATAGATTTACCGCCTTCTACTGCTGCGATACTTGCACCGTTACCTAAGTGACAAGAAAGTAGGCTTAAGCTTTCAATTGGACGACCTAATAATTCAGCCGCACGCTCAGTTACGTATTTATGAGAAGTTCCGTGGAAACCGTATTTACGGATGCCAAATTTCTCATAGTACTCATATGGTAAGCTGTATAGGAATGCAGATTCCGGCATTGTTTGGTGGAATGCTGTATCGAATACTGCTACTGCTGGTACGTTTGGTAGTACTTCTTGGAATGCTTTAATACCAACAAGGTTTGCTGGGTTGTGAAGTGGTGCTAAATCGCTTAATTCTTCGATATCAGCTAATACTTCAGCATCAATTAAAACAGAATCAGCAAATTTTTCGCCGCCGTGTACAACACGGTGACCGATACCGCCAATCTCATCAAGAGATTTTACGATTCCGTTTTCAGTTAATTTCTTAAGAAGCATGTTAACTGCTACTGCATGATCTGGGATGTTTGTAATTTCTTTTTGTTTTTCGCCATCTACAGTAATTGTGAAGATACTATCTTCTAAACCGATACGTTCTACTAAACCTTTTGTTAATACTGTTTCACTTGGCATTTCAAATAATTGGAACTTTAAGGAAGAGCTTCCTGCGTTAATCGCGATGATTTTTGACATCTAGTCTTTCGCCCCTTTTTCTCTTGGTAGTTGTGTGGATCATTCCACAAACCGCTCGATTTTATCTAATTAAATTCACTTATTATGAAAACGTTTCATCATCAGTAAATTTTATACTCACGATTTTAATTTAAACATCGTCCGACATATATTTCAAGTGAAAAAATTGTAACACCAAGAAAAAAAATATATTACAGATTTCAAAAAAATTCAGTTAAATCTTGTATATATTAAAAAATATTACATATCATATACAACTGTACTACATTAATTACTTACCCTGTTACATATATATCGTATTATTTATGTGTTGCAAACCAAGTATTCAATTGATCCATAATGTTCTCCATAGCCTTCATGTTAGAGAATTTAGGTAATTCCACTAGTAGTGCCTGTTTTGGCATTGTTACATCCTGGCCTTTCTTTTGGAGAACAAATATACTTTTTGCATTTTTCTCGTTTTTAAACATGGAAACAGGTAGCTGTAACAATCCTTGAATAAAGCATGTCTCTTTAATAAATGCATGTAGCTTTGGCGCTTGATCACTTTCAAAAATGAAGTTTGGTACTAAGAAGAATAAATACCCGCCTTCTTTCGTATGTTTCACACTTTGTTCAATAAATAAGTGATGTGCATATGACATTCCTTCATCTGCTTTTAACTTATATTCACTCGCACCGATTTCATTTGGGTAGTAACCAATTGGTAAGTCTGAAATGACTGCATCAACTGGATCGATATAAAGTGGTGCTAGTCCATCTTGATGGAAGAATTCGATTGCATGCTTTTGTAAATTCGCATTTACTAAAGCAAGTTTAATTAGCACTTCATCCACTTCTACACCAAATCCACTCATTGCTAGTTCTTCTTTGGCGCTATTAAACACTGTAGTCATTAAGTTACCCGTTCCAATTGCAGGGTCTAAAACTGTAATTTCTTTTTGCCCTTGCATAAATTTATGGAATAAGTAGCTCATGAACATTCCAACTGCATCTGGCGTCATTTCATGATTCGCTTGCACGCCTTCTTTCATTCCTTTTAAAATGGCTAGCTGAAATGCTTTACGAATTTCTTCCCCTTTATATGTTTCTTCATTAAACGTACTATATTCACGATTCAACCTTTCAATTGTTGATTCGGATAATTCCTCTTGTAAAATCGCTCCTTCAAACAAGTTATCACCTGTTTCTACAAGCGCCTCTAAAAATGTTACATCTAATTCTTTACGTAAAACTACCGTAGAAGAATCAAAAATAGAAAATAATGTTTCTACTGCCTGACTCACGTACATTCCTCCTTCTCTCTTTTACACATAACTTATATCATACCACAAAGTGATTTTTTCCAAAAAGAAAAAGCGACCTCTTTTTAAGAGCTCCCCTTCAAGTTGTTTATGATGTAACGCCTTTTCTCATATATTGGTTCAGTTAACAATACATGAGAAAAAACGACCTCTTCTAAAGTGAAACTTTAATGAGAGGTCGTCTTCATTTACATTACTTCGCTAATTTAGCTGCTTCTAATGCTGCTTCATAGTTTGGATGGCTTGTGCCTTCGCTTACGTATTCTACGTAAACTACTTTGTCATTGCTATCTACTACGAATACCGCACGAGCAAGTAAACGAAGTTCTTTCATTACTAAGCCATAAGCTTCACCGAATGAAAGGTCACGGTGATCAGAAAGTGTCGCAACGTTTTCTAAACCGTTAGCTGCACACCAACGTTTTTGAGCGAATGGTAAATCAGCGCTAATTGTTAATACTTTCGTATTTTCAATACCTGCTGCATCTTCGTTAAAACGACGAGTTTGTGCATCACACACACCTGTGTCGATTGAAGGTACAACACTAATTAATTTCACTTCACCTTTGTATGTTTCTAAACTTACTGGAGATAAGTCATTTGCTAATACTTGGAAGTTAGGCGCTTGATCGCCAACTTTAACTTCTGTTCCAACTAAAGTCATTGGGTTACCTTTAAAAGTTACATTTGCCACTTAAAAATCCTCCCTTATTTAAACAAAATATGTACAATGTAAATCATAGTTTGTCCCCATCGATAATGCAAATAAAATCGCTTTATTTACAAAAAAATAAAGAAGCTAATTCATTGATTAGCTTCTTTACTCGTTAAATTTGAAATTCCGGATCATCTTCTTTTCGTTTATCCATCATTTCTTTCACTTTATCAACAGCTTGTGGCGCTAATTCAATTATTTTGTCAATGACATGTGTTTGTTTATCTAAATGTAAAACTTTCACACCATCTCCATTTATAACGAGAAAGGCAACAGGATTAATGGAAACTCCACCACCGCTACCTCCTCCAAAAGGATGACGACCAGAATGTTCTACTTTTCCAAATTCACTTCCACCAGCAGCAAATCCAAAACTTACTTTCGAAACGGTAAGAATTACACTTCCATCTGCCGCTTTAATTGGATCACCAACTATTGTATTTACATCAGTCATTTGTTTTAAGTGCTGCATTGCTGTTGTCATTAAACCTTGAATTGGATGGTCCATTCTATATCCCCCCTATGCTTGAATAGATTTATCTGTCATACCAGACTTTTGCTTTCTCATAAACATGAGTAATTTTACCGCTGTTTTCACAGTACGAAATATATGAAAGGAAGCTGTTAATTCACATCTGGATGCAAATCCCTTCCCTTGAAAAACAGGTGTAATTTCAAATTCTGGTACGTCGACAATATGCATATATTGTCCTACAACTCCAGCAGCCATTCCTTTTGTCCCCCATGCATATCCAGTGACAATTCCAGTACTAGCCGCGTCGCCTGCTCCAATTTGTGAATGCCATTTCCAACTATTGATTTTCACTCTTTTGAGAAAATCTTTAACAATAGTATGAACTTCTTGAAGCTTTTTTATCAGTTCTCCAATGCTATCAAGTTGTGCCATAATTTTATTATCTACTCCGCCATCTGCCTCAGCTTTTTCGATTTTCTGCCCCGTCTTTTTCTGCTGTTTTTCAATTCTTTCCAATACATCAAACGTATATCGAATCATCCATATTTTCACTTGAAATAAACATTGCTTTTCCATTTCTGAATATAAAAACGTCACCTTAAGCGATATTTTCGATAATAGTATTAGCAAAATAAAAAGTAGAAGAATTATCATTCCAATTACGAGCCATTTCATTCGTACCATCCTTTCACTCCATACCCATTATCGACAAGTTTATTCAACATTAAACAATCTTTGATAAAATTGAATATAAAAATTTTTCTAAAAATAAAAAGGGATTTTGACATTTCATATCGAAATATACTATTTGAGCATATCATTCAGAATACCCATTGATGGTATGCAGCACTAAAACTAGAAAATTTAACTGCAGTGGAGGGATACATAATGGCAGATCGTCGCAATTTATTTTTCTTTTATGGTGATGACAAAGTAACGCTCGTTGAAAAAATGAAACCAGTATATCGTATTTTAGAGGAAAATGGATTTACCATATTAGATCATCCAAAAAATGCAAACGCTATCGTCAGCGTTGGAGATGATGGAACTTTCTTACAAGCCGTTCGTAAAACTGGTTTTAGAGAAGATTGCTTATACGCAGGTATTTCTACGAAAGATGAAATTTCTTTCTACTGCGATTTCCATATCGATCACGTTGATACAGCCCTTCAAGAAATTACAAAAAACGAAATTGAAGTGCGAAAATATCCAACAATTAAAGTAGATGTAGATCACGGTACATCTTTCCATTGTTTAAATGAATTTTCATTACGCTCTAGCATCATTAAAACATTTGTCGTAGATGTACACGTCGACAATTTACATTTTGAAACATTTAGAGGTGATGGATTAGTTATCTCCACACCAACAGGCAGTACCGCTTACAATAAATCATTACATGGTGCAGTTGTCGATCCACTTATCCCATGTTTCCAAGTAAGCGAACTAGCATCTTTAAATAACAACACATACCGTACACTCGGGTCACCGTTCCTTTTAAATCACGAGCGTACGTTAACTTTAACACTTAAACCTGATGGCAATGATTATCCTGTTATCGGAATGGATAACGAAGCACTTAGCATTAAACAAGTGGAAAAAGCCGTTGTTCGTTTAAGTGATAAACAAATTAAAACTGTTAAATTAAAAAATAATTCCTTCTGGGAAAAAGTACAGAGAACGTTTTTATAGTAATCAAATAACCCTCGAATTATGGGATTTCCATAATTCGAGGGTTATTTATTTACCCCGATTGGTGTGGGCAGCCATCTCTTACTATGCAATCGCCATTATTGTCAGCTTTTGTCGGTAAGTCGATATATTTTAATAATCGCTGATATATTTTCAAGCGTCTTTTCTATAAACAATCTCCCCATCAATGACGGTCATTTCGGCCTGTACTTCTTTTATTTCTTCCGCCTCAATTTCAAAAACATTGCGGTCTAATATCGTAAAGTCTGCTTCATATCCTTTTGTAATTTGTCCTCGCTTTGCTTCTTTTCCAATTGCATACGCACTTCCTGTTGTAAATAAAGAAACAGCCTCATATACCGTTAATCTTTCTTCTGGCATATAACATACACCATCAAGAAAACTTCTACGTGTAACAGCACTATATATACCTAAAAACGGATTCACTTGTTCAATTGGAGCATCAGATCCACCATTGCAATGTAACCCTGCGTCCAGCAATGTCTTCCAAGCGTATGCGTAACGAAGACGATGCTTTCCTAGTTTTTCAATCACTGACGGAAAATCCGATGAAACAAAGACCGGCTGAATATCGATAATAGCTGGCAAGTGTTTCATTCTTTCAATCAACTCTTCACGAGCAAGCTGGCAATGAATAATACGGTCACGTAATCCTTCTGCCGGTGGATATAATTCAAGCGCATCAATGACATATTCTAGTGATAAGTCACCGATTGTATGAATCGCAACTGGCATATGTAAATCACGTGCTTTCTTCACTAACCCTGCAAGCTCTTCACGTGAGAAAATCGCAACTCCATTCGTTTCCTGCGCATCTTCATACGGCTCACTCAATAAAGCTGTTCTTCCGCCAAAAGAACCGTCAGAAAAAATCTTCATCGCCCCAAATTCAATATAGTGCTCATCTTCATATTCTTTTCGCTCATTCGCTACTTCATGATGAACGAGCAAATGTGCTTTAAATGGCATTTCTTTTATAACGTGTGAAAACGCATTGTAAGTTTTTTGAAAGCCGCCATAATAATTTAAATCTTCCGTATGTCCACCAACTAACCCGTATTGCCAGCAGTCTGAAATCGCTGTTTGCAACGCTCTTTGCAAATACGCTCCATCTATTTCAGGTTGAACATGTTTAATTAACTCTTGTCCTTGTTCATATAAAAGCCCTGTTAATTTATTTAATGAGTCCCGGCCAATTTTCCCGCCTTTCGGATCTTGCGCCGCTTCTGTTATTTTCGCTTGTTCCAATATGTATGAATTCACCCATGTCACGTGACGACAAACGCGCTTTAATAAAATCGGATGCTCTTTAGAGATTTCATCTAAATCACGTACATGAACTTGTTTTGTATCTGTAAAATTATTTTCATTCCATCCTTCTCCGATAATCCAAGAGCCTTTTGGCGCTTCTTCTACTCGCTTCTGAACAAGGGTAAGCACTTCGCTATAAGATTTGCAATTTGATAGATCTAGACGAAGTAATCTCTCCCCATGCCCAATAAGATGCATATGGCTATCAACGAGACCTGGAATCATTGTTTTTCCTTCTAAGTCATACAACTCCTCCGCAGAATATCGTTTTTCTAACTCTTCCTTATCCCCTAATTCAACAATGACACCATTTTCAACGTAAACAGCTTCCACTTTTTCGTTTTCTTTTCGCATTGTATAAATACTTCCGCCATGCCAAATTTCTCCCATATATTCATCCCCTTTTTCCTTTAGTCTACGAAATTTAAGCGTATAAAAAAAGCACCATTTCGATTAAAAATGGTGCTTTTCCAAAAATTAATTTTGTTCAGTAGGATTCGTTGTAATTTGCCATTCAATGCTAAATTTATCTTTTACTTGTCCGTATGCTGGGCTCCAGAAAGTTTCTTGAAGTGGCATAATAACTTCTCCACCCTCTTGTAACTTATCGAATACTTCTCTCGCCTTTTCTGCATTACTAATTTGAATTGCGATTGTTACTTGAGATCCAATTACATGCCCTTGACCTGGGAATGTATCAGAAATCATAAGCTCCGTATTACCAACTTTTAAAGTAGCATGTGCAACGCGCTCTTTCGCTTCAGCTGGAATCGGGTATTCTGGATTTTCAGGCATATCACCAAAAGTTTGCATTACTTCTACTTTTGCATCTAACGCCTCTTTATAAAACTGTACAGCTTCTTGCCCACTACCATCTAAAACTAAGTACGGATTAATACCTAAAATCATACGGACACCTCTTTTTTCAATTTATAAAAATCGAACTTATGTTCGTTTTTTATAATATCATACATGTAACATTTCATTCAACTATTTACTTCACTATTTTCAAAATTATTTTGAAGGTAGTTCCATCTCTTGTTTTCTAAGTTCAATACGGCGAATTTTTCCAGAAATCGTTTTTGGTAGTTCATCTACAAATTCAATTTTGCGAGGGTATTTATATGGTGCAGTCAGTTCTTTGACGTGTTGTTGGAGCACTGGAATTAATGTTTCTTCGTTCTTTTCTATATTCTCTCTTAATACGATAAATGCCTTCACAACACTTCCGCGAATTTCATCTGGACTTGCGACAACCGCACATTCTCTTACGTATGGGTGTTTTACAAGTGCATCTTCTACTTCAAACGGCCCGATTGTATAACCAGAGCTAATAATGATATCATCTCCGCGGCCTTCAAACCAGAAATAGCCGTCTTCATCTTTTTTCGCCTTATCACCCGTAATATAATAATCACCACGGAATTGCATCGCTGTGCGCTCATCATCTTTATAATATTGCTTAAAGAGGGCTGGTGTTTCAATGTGAACTGCAATATCACCAACTTCTCCTACCTGTACCGGAATACCTTCTTCATTTACGATATCAACATGGTTTCCTGGCGTTGGTTTTCCCATTGATCCTGGTCTAATATCCATCCCTTTCATTATCCCAACGAGCAATGTGTTTTCCGTTTGCCCATAACCGTCTCTTACCGTAATATCAAAATGCCTTTGGAACGTTTCAATGACTTCTCTGTTTAACGGCTCACCAGCTGATACAGCGCTATGTAACGCTTCTAAATTATACTCATTTAAGTTTTCTACCTTTGCCATTAATCTATACTCAGTCGGCGTACAACAAAGCACATTCACCTTATTATCGCCTAATAAACTCAAATACGTTTTCGGTTCAAATTTACCATGGTATACAAATCCAGTTGCACCTGAACCGAGAGTCGCTACAAACGGGCTCCAAATCCACTTTTGCCAGCCAGGACTAGCTGTTGCCCATACAACATCATTCTCTTCAATTCCGAGCCAATTTGGGGCACTCGTACGTAAATGAGCGTATGCCCACGCATGCGTATGAACGACACCTTTCGGATTTCCTGTCGTCCCTGACGTATAAGATAAAAAGACCATATCTTCTTTATCTGTCTTCGCCATTTCTAACATGTCACTTTCTGTTTCTAATGCTGTTTTTAAATTCGTCCAACCATCTACTGAACGCTCGCTCAAGACGAATTTTTGAAGAGATTCCACCGCTTCTACGCCGTCAAATTGTCCAATATACGGTTCGTAACTTACGATAGCTTTTACTTCTCCGTGCCCAATACGATACTCAATATCTTTTTTACGCAACATTTCTGAGCTTGGAATAACGACAAATCCTGCTTTAATCGCAGCAATATACGTCATGTAAGCTTCAATTAAGCGCGGCATCATAATAAGGAGCTTGTCCCCTTTTTGTAAGCCACTTTTTATAAAAGCGTTTCCAATTCTATTCGCACCTTGCATTAATTCAAAATATGTAATCTCTCGTCTATTCCCTTTATCATCTTGCCAAATTAAAGCAAGCTTCTCTTTATCATTCGTATATTTCTCTATTTCCGAAACTAAGTTATAAGACGGCGGCGCCAACAATTCCTCTCTCTTCATAAACATCCTCCTTTATTTCTATGCCTCTCTTATATAATAAAGAATTTTCAGTAAATTTTGAACCCTCTTCTTTTGACAATTTTTTTATATTTATGTCGAACCGTTGAATAAATTTATATCGATTTATCGATAAATAATGACAAAAAAAGAAAGAGCGGGAGAACCCGCTCTTTCTAAGCCATCGTATATGGGATTATTTTTGGTAACCGCCTAATTGTTGCTCAGCTAGTGAAACTAGACGTTTAGTAATTTCGCCACCAACAGATCCGTTAGCGCGAGATGTTGCATCAGCTCCAAGTTGAACACCAAACTCTTGAGCGATTTCGTATTTCATTTGATCTAATGCTGCTTGAGCACCAGATACTGCTAATTTATTTGTGCTTGCCATGTTGTATCACCTCCTTGTGAGTATAGAGTGTGATAAACAACATGACTTCATGCACATTTGAATGTGGTAATTTATGGGTTTAGAAAAGTTCTTCGAATTTTTCTTCTTCAGCCACTACTTCTACTGTTTGTAATACCATTGTTTCTTTGTTCGCTACAGCCTCTTCAATTAACGGCGCAAAATCGTACTTCGCTTCAAAACGATTTGCTTTCTCACGCTTCGGTTTCGTCGATGGACTTGCTGGTGTAAATACTGTACAGCAGTCTTCATATGGACGAATTGAAATATCATACGTTCCAATTTCATTTGCAATTTTAATAATTTCTAATTTATCCATCGTAATAAGCGGACGAATAACAGGATAGTTTGTCACTTCGTTAATTGTATGCATACTATCTAACGTTTGGCTCGCTACTTGTCCAAGACTTTCACCAGTCGTAATTGCAAGTGCATTACGCTCCTCTGCAATACGCTCTGTAATACGCATCATCATACGACGCATAACTGTCATAGAATAGCTAGATGGAATTTCTTTATTAATCGTTTTTTGCACTTCAGTAAATGGAACAAGGTGAAGTGTTACACGTTTACAGTATTTCGTTAACTCTTGTGCTAAATCGATTACTTTTTGTTTTGCACGCTCACTTGTGAAAGGTGGACTATGGAAGTGAACTGCTTCCACAGATACACCGCGTTTCATCGTTAAGTACGTTGCTACCGGGCTATCGATACCACCAGAAAGAAGTACCATTACTTTTCCGCCAACGCCAACTGGTAAACCGCCAGCTCCCATGTGCTCACCACACATAATATAGCTGTAACCACTGCGAATTTCTATACGTACATTCACATCTGGATTATGAACATCTACTGTGATATCCTCTGTATTTTCTAAAATGTGCCCACCGATTTCTGGAAGTAACTCCATCGTCTTCATTGGGAAGCGCTTATCAGAACGGTGCACTGTAATTTTAAATGTCTTCACATCACCTTTTACTTGTAAGAAAGCTGCTAATGCACCTTTTTTAATATCTTCTAATTCTGATGGTACTTTCATTGCTAAGTTAAACTTATGAATACCAAATACATCTTTCAATCTTTCAGAAATTGCTTCATGGTCTTCACCATTTAACTGAATGTACATACGATCATGTGTTGCATCAATTTTAATGTTTGGGAATTTTTTCAATTTGAATTTCACATTATCTTTTAACGTACTTACAAACTTAGAACGGTTCTTTCCTTTTGTCGTCATCTCTCCATAACGAACTAAAATATATTCATATGTCATCATATTTCTTTACCTCATCACTTCATATAATTTTGGCATTGTCTCTTTAACAATACCTTCAAATTGTTTTACTTCTTCCATCGTGTTGTCTGGTGCTAAACTAATGCGAATCGCACTTGTAGCTGCGGCGTGCGGTACTCCCATTGACACTAGTACTCGGCTCACTTCATTTGCTTTTGAAGAACAAGCAGACTTCGTCGATACATATACACCATGCTCTTCTAAAGCATGAACGACTACTTCTGGTTTTAAACCGACGAATGATACATTTAAAATGTGCGGTGCCGCATATTCAAGTGATGTATTAATCGTTACAGCTTCCATCTCTTTAAAGAAACGGACCAGCTCTGTTTGTAAATTTTGCAAATGAACTACCTTTTCTTTCACTTGTTCCATCGTCATACGAAGTGCTTTCACCATCGCTACAATACCAGGTAAATTTTCTGTACCTGAACGATACTTGAGCTCTTGTTGACCACCTGATAAGATTGGATCTAATCTTACACCATCACGTACGTAAAGAAGACCTGTCCCCTTTACGCTATGAAATTTATGTCCAGATATTGAACAAAGGTCAATATGAGAAGCGTATAAATCAAGTGGTACTTTTCCTATCCCTTGTACATGGTCCACGTGGAATCTTATTTTCGGATAGTTCGATAATAATGTTCCAATTTCAGTAACAGGCTGAATCGCTCCAGTCTCGTTGTTCACGTGAATAATTGACACAAGAATCGTATCTTCACGAAGTGCTCGTTTTACATCTTCTACCGATACAACACCGTGCTCGTTAACCGGTAAATATGTTACATCAAAACCGAGATCTTCTAATTGTTTATATGCCTCAAACACAGACGCGTGTTCAATATTTGTTGTAATGATATGTTTGCCGCGCGAACGATTCCTCATCGCTATCCCTTTAATCGCAAGGTTATTCCCTTCCGTTCCACCTGATGTGAAAATAATTTCAGAAGGTTTAACGTGAAGGAGCTGTGCCGCAATCGTTCTCGATTGTGTTAATAGACGCTCTGCCTCTCCTCCAAGCGAGTGAATAGAAGAAGGGTTACCAAAATATTTCCCCGCAACCGTTACATACGATTGAAGAGCTTCTGGATATGGCTTCGTCGTCGCACTATTATCAAAATAGATCATCGTTCTTCCCCTTTCAGCGCTATCACATCATATAATCATATCACAAATACGTGTAATTACGCTAAGACTACTCAAAGGTTCCGTTTTTATATAAAAGTGTACATTTTCCCCCGCCATTTGCAGGTATGCTGAGTGGTGAAGATTAATAATCAGTGGTGGATAAAACCCCATCACTTATGGTTTCACTTTATTTTGAAACGAACAACCTTACTGTATTCCGCTATTCATTATAGCAACATCGCCTTCAAAATTACACAAAAAAACAAACCCTTTATTAAAGGGTTTGCTCATTGTCTACATATTCAGCTATTTTTTGAACAACACCGGGTTCAAGTTGCTCTAATATAGAAGCCGCTTGTTCTAAAGCTGCATCGTATTGATATTCACGGAATAATTTCTCCGCATAATTTAAGCTTTCTGCAAGATTCTCATCATGACTGCGGTATCGGTTACCGTATTGAATTAGTTTTTCAACTAAATACGCTTGTCCAATCAATTCTTCCGTCATTTCAGATACACCATTCACAACTGTGTATGCTTCTTCTAAACTGCTATTTACAGTATTCATATTTAACGGCTTTACTTCTAATTGCTCATATACAGCTTGCATCGCCATTTGCCCTTTTTGTAAATCTTCCATAATACTCTCTGGAAGACCTGGTAAATTCGACTTTTGCATAAAACGTTTCGTCTCAAAAATTGTATTTCGCATTTCTTGTAACTTCTCACGTGCTTCAAATTCTTCTTTGCGCATCGTTTGCAGCATTTCTTTATATTCTGCATGAAGTACTTTTAAAGTTTCACATTGTTCATAAACCTCTTCTAGTTCCTCACGAATAATAGAGAATGCAATATCTTGTTCAGCAACGCGTATTTGTAGCACTTCAAAACGTTTCATTAAAATGTGCATTTGCTTTTCAATTACTTTTTGTGACTCAATGTCTTTGTCTTGTAATTGATAACTTTGTTTCACAAGTTGTGTTTCTATTTTCGTTTCAATTGTTTCTGTACGAATTTCTTCTAAATCTTCATAAACAGACAGTGTTTTTTGCTCCACATAATGTTTCGCATGCACTTCTTGTTCAAGTTGATCATAAAAACTGTCTAAACGAGTTTTTAAGTTCTCTACTTTTTCTGCTGCTTCCGTTATATGAAGCTCCTGTATATCCATTAAACATGTGTGTAGTTGCGTTGTCATATCGCGGACTTCTTTAGGAATTTCCAAATACTCTAATACATAGCCTTGTCTTATCATATCATCATGGCCTTGTAATAAATCTTCCAGCTGAACTGGTAATGTCGCTTGACACTCTACCAATAAATCTGGAATTTGATGAATAACGATTTCTAAACCTGCTAAACCTTCTTCTAAACTAATAACAATTTCTCTCGCTTTTAAATAATCACCATTATCTGTTGCCTCTTCAAAAGTTTTGAACTTCTCGGATTCAACATCTAACATCTCTTCAATTTTTTGCTCAGCTACTCCATACATGTGTCGATGAGCAAGAACGCTCTTTTTCATACTACGATATGTATCACGTAACCCTTCAATTTCCGAGCTATTTTTCTCATGGCTTTCTAACAGTTGCTGTAATTCATTTAAAATGTCTGTAATACGATTATCAGCGTCATCTAAACCACTTATGGATTCTTTCATCGCATGCTTTGCTTTGCGGAAGGAGAATTGCGAGGCGAATTTTCGCGCTTGCCCTAAATCTTTTTCTGCTTTCGGAAGAGTTGTTGATACAATTTCATCCCACTCTTCACGCCATTTACCAAACAATTCTTCTGTTTGACCTGTCATATTTAAATCTTTTACCCGCTTTAGTTCATCTGCCACAGGTTTATCTTTTATCTCTTGTTTCCACTGCTCCAGTGCTTCAATATCTTTATATGAACGATTTCTTATCACAAGCTCTATCATGAGCAGCACTAGAATAGAGCTTACTACAATGATAACGATCGTCAGGATAGAATCCATGCAAAAAAGCCTCCTAGTTATATCTCTTTTTTTGTCCGTTCCGTTTATGAAATGGAAGGCATTATGTATAAAAAGGGAATTCCCCTATATTTAACAACTAACAATGTTCTAATCATACCATGTAATGACGTGTTTTTGACCTAGTTTTTTTTAAAATTTCATGTTTCTTTAAATGTAAATGCAATCTTTCTTAATATTCCGCTTATTTTATTCTCCGTCCTCAAATGAATGCAATAAAGTGAAACTTTAATCAGAGGTGGGTGTCTATCCCCTCTAATTATTAGCCCTCACCAATCGGGCTTTTACGGGCAGTTAATGCAGGATAAAGAGCTCTCTTTCATATGAGAGACGAAATAAATCTTTCGCATTAATGGTGGTTCTACAGAAATCGCACGCACGTTACCTTGTATTACGGCTTGCTGTACAGCGGTTTCCGGAAGCAATGTTATACCAAGTCCAGCTCCTACCATCGCAATCATCGGTTCTGCATAAGATGTTTCAACTGCAATTATTGGCTTCGCACCCATACATTGAAACACATGCATAATCATTTTCCTTACATCGCATATTTCTGGGTATACAATTAGCTTTTCATTTTGCAACTCTTCCATTTGGATTACCCGTTTCGCTCTATACGGATGATCATTCGAAACAGCACAAACGATTTTTTCTTCCCGCATTTCTTTTATATAGGTAGCACCTTCTACTACTGAATCGATGAACATCGCTTCAATTTTTCGCTCTTTAAATAACTCCATTAATACTTTCGTATGCTCAATTTGCCATTCTATTTCATATGTATCCTCTAATAAGTCTTTACACTTTGATATGTAATGAGCCGCTAAACTCGGTAATATACCTATTGAAATTTTCCGCTTCTCTTGATATTCCTTCATTTCCGTTTTCACTGCATTTATTTGCTCCAAAATCGGTAACATGCTTTTTATAAATAACTCTCCAGCTTTTGTTAATTCTACCCCTTGAGCGGAACGTTTTAATAAAGTGACCTCTAAGTCAGCTTCTAATCTTTGAATTTGTTTACTAAGCGCTGGTTGTGAAATATGTAAAAGCTTACTCGCTTTTGATAAACTTCGCGTATGCTTTACTTCAATAAACGATCGTACTGCCTCCAAATCCATCCTACACACCTCTAACCAAAAGTTATAACCGCCATAAAAAATCGATATTTCCTTCTACAAAGAATTACTCTTTATACTTATTTCATCAACTTACTATAACGAAATAGAAAGGAGAATGATACTCTTGGACAAAAAACAAATGTTACTCGGATCTCTTCTATGCTTACTCGCTGTAACAGCTTGGGGATTTATGTTTCCTGTGATGGCAAATGCCTTGCAATTTATAGATCCATTCTTCTTCACAACTATCCGATACGGATCAGCAGCTATTATTTTCCTTATTCTGCTCTTAATTATCGAAGGGAAAAATTCTCTCCGCTTAGAAAAAAGAACACTTTCTTTATTGTTTTACGGAACATTCGGTTTCGCTGGGTATGGATTTCTCATTTTCTACGGACAACAACTTGCCGGACCTTCCGGAGCAATTCATGCCGCTATGATTCAGTCTCTTATGCCACTTATCGCTCTGTTATTACAATGGATAACAAAAAATCTCCGGCCAGGGTACTACACATTTCTCTGTATGTTCGTTGCATTACTCGGTGTTATGCTTGTCATTTCAAAAGGAAATATTGACTTATTATTCGGAGCTGCAAGTCACGTATCAACGAATATATTTATGTTATGCGGCGTTACTTGCTGGGTAATTTACACGAATGGCGGTGCTAATTTCAAGTCTTGGTCACCACTTAGATACACAACATTAACTTGTTTATTCGGTTCTATTTCACTCGTTATAACCGTTACTGCATTAACAATCACGAATATAATTTCTGTACCGTCACTGCATACAGTTATGAGCGTTCGTTTTGAACTCTTTTATATGTCGATTGTTGCTGGCGTTATCGCTGTATTTTGCTGGAACACAGGAAATCGGTATATTTCATCTATTAACGGCATATTATTTATGAATTTAGTTCCTGTACTTGCACTTATCGGTTCTATGTTTCAAGGTTATACTGTCGATAACATAGAAATTGTCGGCGCCTCATTAACGATTATTGCACTATTATGCAACAATTTATGGCAAAGAAAACAACATATAAAAATCCCCACCTCAGTTCGTTAGGTGGGGATTTTTCACATATGAACAGCTCTTGGCAGTTCATAATACATACTCACTTTATATAATGTTCGTTCCATCCATTGCTCAATTTCCTTCGTATACATTTCTAAGAAAAACGTCTCAGATGGAAACGAGTGTAGCACCTCTGATATATATTGTGGATATAAAAACGGCATATTCATCATGCCTTTTAATTGCGTCATAAACATTGTAAAAGATATCTTTTTAAATTCTTGCTTCATTTGTCCTTGTTTAATGATTTGCTCTATATAATATCTTTCTCTAGAAAAATAAACAGTCATCACTTCACGAATTAATGTCGTATCAAGCGAAAGCTCTCTATAAAAAAAACGTGTCAGTTCTCTATTATCAAATTGATATCGTAAAATCCCGCGCACCATTTGCACCATCACATCTTTAGCCGATAAATATTCTCTCTGTTCAAATGACGTTTCAATTACGTGAATATACCCCTCTAAAAAATCAGTAATAAGCCGTTCTAATAATCCTTGCTTTCCAGCAAAATAATATGAAATATTCGCTACATTCACATCCGCTCGCTTTGCAATGTCTCGCACCGATGTCCCGTCATAACCTTTCGTATTAAACAACGATATTGCCGCATCAATTACCTTTTGTCTCGTCTGCTTCATGCGCTCACTTCCCCTCACTGAACAGCTATAGTTTAAATTTCTTGACTTTTAAGACAAATTCCTTTAATTTTCTATCGACAAAGTCATGTGAAATACATCGTATTTTGCTAATATTTTACACATCTCGATAAAAAAGGAGTTGTTTCCATGTTTACAAAAGAAAGTTATGCAGGTTCTCGTGAAAAACAGTATGAGACAGTAATTAAACAACTGGATGCATTATTAACTGGCGAACCGAACGTAGTCGCAAACTTATCAAATGCGTCCGCATTATTAAACCAATTTTTAGATCGCGTTAATTGGGTTGGCTTTTATGTAACAGAAGGAAATCAGCTTGTTCTTGGACCATTCCAAGGAATGCCAGCTTGCGTACGTATTCCATTCGGACGCGGTGTTTGCGGCGTAGCAGCTGAAACGAAAACAACGCAGCTTGTAGCAGATGTTCACCAATTCCCAGGACATATCGCTTGCGATAGTGCCTCTAATTCTGAAATCGTTGTACCGATTATGAAAGAAGGAAATATCATTGGTGTACTTGATATTGATAGTCCTGAAAAAAATCGTTTCGATGAAGTAGATCAGCATTATTTAGAAAAATTTGTGGAAACACTCCTAAAACATATTTAAAAAAGAAAAGAGCGAGTTATCGATTAAGTACGTAACGTACGAAACCGATAGCTCACTCTTTTTTATTGATTACTCACAGTAGATATCTTCTTTAGCGCCTGTTCTAAATCAGAAACGATATCTTCCCATGATTCTAAGCCGACAGATAGGCGTATTAAATTATCGAAAATACCCATTTCATTTCTTAGTTCAGCTGGAATAGCTGCATGCGTCATCGTCGCTGGATGCTGAATTAACGTTTCTGTATCACCTAAACTTACGGCAATTGTAATAAAATGAAGGTCATTGATAAACGACTGTGTTTCCTCTTTTCCACCTTTAATTGAAAAAGAAATAACGCCCCCGCCTCGTTTCATTTGCCGGGATGCTAACTCCCCTTCTGGATACCAAACACCTTCTACTGCTTCATGATTTTTCAAAAACGATACAATTTTTTCCGCATTATCACAATGACGATCCATTCTTACTGCTAATGTTTTTAATCCGCGTAACAATAACCATGCGTCAAACGGCGCCATAATACCGCCGATATCTTTTCGCATCGGACGAATTTTGTCAGCTAACGCTTTCGTTCTACAAATTGTTACACCCGCTACAACATCCCCGTGACCACCAATATATTTTGTCGCACTGTGAACAACGGCGTCACAACCGAGTTCAAGAGGTCTTTGTAAATAAGGTGAACAAAACGTATTATCGACAATAACAAGCAAGTCATTGCGCTTCGCTACCCCGATCACCTTTTCTAAATCAATTAATTTCATCGTTGGATTAATCGGTGTTTCAACGAAAATGAGCTTTGTATTAGGGCGAATTTTATTTTCAATATCAGTCTCTGTCTCCATATCACAAAACGAATGAGTAATCATAAATTTTTCTTCTAATACTTCTAAAAAACCGTAAGTACACCCATATAATCCATTTGAACAAATAATATGATCTCCAGCCTTTAGAAAACCGATTAACGTTGCTGAAATGGCTGCCATACCTGAACCGAACGCCAGCGCTTCCTCTCCACCTTCTAAAACAGCCATACGCTCTTCAAATAATTTCACAGTTGGATTTCCAAGCCTTGAGTAAATATAAGATGGATCTACTCCCGCAAAACTCGCTTCACCTTGCTGTGCTGTCTCAAATGTGAATGTAGACGTTTGAAATAAAGGTGGTGTTAAACTTCCTTTATGTTCCTCTGATGTATAACCGTGATGAATTAACGCTGTCTCCATATGCTTCTTTTTCATAAAAACATCCCCCTTATGTCTTTATTGCCACATATCCACCAGTAAAAAACTGATGAACGTTTTTACTACATTTTATGTAAGCGTTTTATTTGTGTTTCTATCTTTTCTTTTATATTGTTTTAAATTCCTTCTTGTTAATTTCCAAAATTTATATGCATAAAACAAAAAGGGAGTCGCTTGACGAAACTCTGGGTAAAAGATATAATAGCGTTTGTGTAAAATAAAAAGGCAGCCTTGTAATGTGAGTTTATCGTTTGTATTTTGTTCCTCTGCGGAGGTGTATCTCGTAACTCCCTGCTGCTGGAGCGAAGGTACATGAAAACAAAATGCCCGTAAATATCGATTACGTCTGTTTTTATTTTACGTAAATAAAAACATTTTTAAAGGAGGAGTCAACTATGGCTCGTTATACAGGTCCAGCTTGGAAACTGTCTCGTCGTCTTGGAATCTCTCTAAGCGGCACAGGAAAAGAATTAGAAAAACGCCCTTACGCACCAGGTCCTCACGGTCCTAACCAACGTAAGAAACTTTCAGAATACGGTTTACAATTACAAGAGAAACAAAAACTTCGTCACATGTACGGCATGACTGAGCGTCAATTCCGTCGCACATTTGACCAAGCAGGTAAAATGCCTGGTAAGCACGGCGAAAACTTCATGATCCTTCTTGAAGCTCGTCTTGACAACTTAGTTTACCGTATGGGCTTAGCTCGCACTCGTCGTGCAGCTCGCCAATTAGTAAACCACGGTCACATCACGGTTGATGGATCTCGCGTAGATATCCCATCTTACCGCGTTAAACCTAACCAAACTATCAGCGTTCGCGAAAAATCTAACAGCCTTGTTGTTGTTAAAGAAGCGATCGAAGTTAACAACTTCGTACCAGAATACTTAACTTTCGATGCTGATAAGTTAGAAGCTACTTACACTCGTCACGCTGAGCGTTCTGAGTTAGCAGCTGAAATCAACGAAGCATTAATCGTAGAGTTCTACTCTCGTTAATGACAAAAAGCCAATCCTCTGGATTGGCTTTTTTTCGTTTATATATAAAATAAAATTATTTATTTTCCTCTTTCTGAACATATACATAAGCATCTTTCTGCTCTTTATGTATATCAACCTTCGTGTTCTCTGCAAGCTGACCCGCATTTAGCAAAGAAAAAATAATGAGCGCTTCTAGTGACATTTTGTTTTACCACTCCTTTCTATTTGTTATACGTTTATCATACCGCTTACATGTGATTTCCGTATGAACTCGAAAAGGAGATTACAACAAAAGGTTACAGGCATACGAATGCACGCTATAATAACCATAAAATAGGAGGTGGATTCTTTTTGACAATAAACCAAATGGTTCAACTCGGAAGTTCATTTATGTTGTTTATTACTTCAGCACTTATAAGTTGGTATCAGGGGAGTAATTTAATAGATTATCCTGATGAATGGAAATATAGCGCTAAGTTTACGAATCACTTTAAAGGTACCGTTTCAAATTACCAAGATATTTATCAAATCGATTTCTTTATATATGCGGCAAAGTTTTATCCAACAGCATTTATCGTTATGTTAATTAGCTTACTTTATATGCTCGTATTAATTTTTCATATTCTATTTAAAAGAAATCATGAGGCAATCTAAATGTATAAATAAAAAAACCCGAATCATAGACTTTTCAGCCTACAATTCGGGGTACTATTTGTTTTAAATTCTTTTTTGATTAGTAACGAATTAAGAAATATTTCTTTTTACCGCGGCGAATGATTGTAAATTTACCTTCGATGCGGTCGTTTTCAGTTACAACATAATCTAATGCTTGTGTACGCTCACCGTTTACGTAGATTGCACCGTTCGTTACATCTTCACGTGCTTGACGTTTAGATGGTGAAATTTTGCTTTCTACAAGTAAGTCGATTAATACTGTATCTTCTGCAGTACGTTCTACAGATGGTACATCTTTGAATCCTTGCTCGATTTCGCTTGCAGTAAGTTCTGCTACAGAACCACTGAATAATGCAGCTGAAATTTTAATTGCTTGCTCTAACGCTTCTTCGCCGTGAACAAGTTTTGTCATTTCAGATCCTAATGCTTTTTGTGCTGCACGTTTTTCTGGTGCTTCAGTTACTTGCTTCTCAAGCTCAAGAATTTCTTCATGAGATAAGAATGTGAAGTATTTTAAGTATTTAACTACATCGCGGTCATCTGTATTGATCCAGAATTGGTAGAACTCATAAGGAGTTGTTTTCTCTGGGTCTAACCAAATTGCGCCGCCCTCTGTTTTACCAAACTTCGTACCGTCAGATTTTGTAACAAGCGGAATTGTTAAACCGAATGCTTTCGCATCTTCTTCTGATTTACGGATTAATTCAAGACCAGCTGTAATGTTACCCCATTGATCACTACCACCGATTTGTAAGCGGCAATTATGGTGTTGGTATAAGTTTAAGAAGTCGTATGATTGTAAAATCATATAACTAAACTCAGTGAATGAAATACCAGTCTCTAAACGAGATGCTACTGTATCTTTTGCTAACATATAGTTTAAACCGAAGTTTTTACCGATATCGCGTAAGAATGAAATTACATCTAAGTTACCAAGCCAATCATAGTTATTAGCCATTGTTGCTGGGTTTTCCACGTTTTCAAACTCTAAGAAGTTTGAAAGTTGGTTTTTAATGCTTTCTGTGTAGTAAGCAACTGTATCTTTCGTATTTAATGTACGCTCTGCTTTTTTACCACTTGGATCACCGATCATACCAGTACCACCGCCAACAAGTGCGATTGGTTGGTGACCAGCTAATTGGAAACGACGTAACATTAATACTGGTAACATATGACCAATATGTAAGCTATCCGCTGTCGGGTCGAAACCACAGTATAATTTAACGCTTTCTTTTTCTAATAATTGCTCTAATCCTTCAGCATCTGTTTGCTGATTAATTAGCCCGCGAAATTCAAGATCTTGTAAAATACCCATGTCCTACATACTCTCCTTTAAGTTCATTACTGGCGTGAAGGTTGAAAACATAAAAAAATCGCCCCTTCAAATAAGGGACGATTTTAATCATCGCGTTACCACCCTAGTTGCAGGCAAAAAAAGCCTACCACCTTATTTTTATAACGGCTTAGCACCGTCTTTTCCCTTTTGAATACAATTCAATCGAAAAAAGATGCTCTAGGGGCGTAATTCGCGATCATCTATGTGCTGATTTTCACCGACCATCAGCTCTCTAAAACAGGGAAATGATCACTACTTCTCCCTTTCCACGCTCAATTATTCATATACTTTTCTTTATATCATTATTTACTAGTATGTGTCAAATTGAAGAAAATAGGAAATTTAATTCGAATTATAAAAGTCTTTTACGTTATAGAAATTATTAAATTCCTCTTTCGTCCCTTTTGTAAATTCCATTCTTCCTGAAGCAGTATCTTCTGGACTAAAATAATAAAGCATTCCATCTTTTAATTCTAATGTTGTCATTACATTTTTCCCGCGATCAGTCACGTAGAAATTCACAGTATCTCTTTTATGATTTACGACATTTCCTTGAATAACTTTTTCTTTTCTTCCTTTATCATAGAAGACCATTTCAATATATTCATCGTTTATTTCTCGAATTTGAATATAGTTATGATATTTTTCCGTATACCAATAACCTTTCATCGTATTAAACGGAGATGAATTCATATAAATAAGAACAATACTACTAATGATAATTAAGAAAGCAAGCAAACCTCTTTTTACTAATTTTTGCTCCCATAACATAGCCATCTTACTCTTTACAGGTAATTTTTCTTTATTGTCTACTTCAGTCACGAAATCATCTTTTCTTACTTTCTCTAAATAATGACCACAACCGCTACAATAATTATCGTAATCTTGAATTTTTCTTCCACAATTAGAACAATGTCTCACTTTTCCCACCTCTATTCCACATTAAACATTAATATATTAACATAAAACGCCATAATAAATGGAATAATTTTAGATCTAACAAAAAAACATACCGTTTTCAAATACGGTATGTTTTTCACTCAAACTAATAATAGTATTATCAGCAAAGAAAGAACTGGAACACCAACTAATAACGATACATGGAACAAAACCGATAAATCATTCCCAATCGTCGCTTCCACAGGATCTTTCGCCGGAGAAGCAAGAAATCCAAGTAATCGATCGAAGCGACTTACCGTTTTTGGAAAATCTGGTATTTCTACATGGTCACTATCTAAATGCTGCTTTAATTTATATTCATTCTTAAAAGGATTTTCGCTCAATTTCATCCACCTCCAGCAATTGTTTCAATTTCTTTATCCCGTTATGAAGTCTCGATTTCACTGTTCCAACAGGAATATCCAGTACCTCTGCAATCTCTTTTTGCTGCATATCATGATAATAAAAAAGGATGAGGACAGCTCGCTGTTCTTCAGGAACTTTCAAAATTGCGTCCCTTACAGTAAGACGGTCTTCTTGTGAAAACTCTACCTCCTGAACTGGTACTAAAAATGGTAAGAGCGTCCTCCACTTTTTTCTTCTATTTAATTTATTAATCATAAGACGATAACCGATTTGAAATAAATACGTTTTTATTTTACCCTTTTCAGGTTCATACATATGTTTCTTTCGTTCTAACGTCAAAAACGTATCTTGCACAAGGTCGATACTTAATTGTTCATCTCGGTTAAAGCGATACAAAAATGTATATAGCGCTGGTTTAATTAAAACGTATAGTTTTTCCCCAGCCTGCTTATCTCCCTTTTGGTACGCAAGCATGAGGTCCTCCTCAATCCCAATCTGCGCCATGATTTTTGATCTCCTTTATTCCTTTTAACGTTAACGAAATGCGGGAAATTAAATATACACTTGCGACAATAATCCACGCTTGTGATTGAAGCGTAAAAAATTGAACATATGAGTTTTGTATTGTATGACCACTTAACACTAAAATATTTAATGCTTGCACGCATATGCATGCATACACTGCAAGACAAGCCGAAATCGTATCAAATACATTCCAGCGAAAATACACTTTTGTTTTTGTAAAATCAATTTTATATCCTTTTTTCCGTACTATATGTTTTCTATCAAACGGAATAATGATTGAAAACATAACAATCATTATGACTCCAACTGTAATCATTGAAACTTTAAATCCAATCGGCATCGGTAATAACAGACCACAAGAAAATACGACTATAATTCCAATTAAAGCAAAAGTAAGAAGTAACTTATTAGACATATAAAAGCCTCCCTCATCTATTCTTTCATAAATGTATACAGACGGGGAAGGCGCTTCGTTCAAATATTATTTTATTTTTTTAATAATTTTTGCAGGATTCCCGCCAACTACTACATTATCCGGCACATCTTTCGTTACAACAGCCCCAGATGCGATGACAGCATTGTCTCCGATTGTTACGCCCGGATTAATAATCGCTCTTCCGCCAATCCATACATTATCGCCAATTGTAACTGGCTTTCCGTACTCTGATCCACTTATGCGTTCTATCGGATCAAGCGGGTGCGTCGCTGTATAAATGTGAACACCTGGAGCTAACATACAGTTCACTCCGATTGTCACCGGGCATACGTCTAAAATCGTACAATCAAAATTCGCGTAAAAATTTTCGCCAACGTGAATGTTATAACCGTAATCACATCTAAAAGAAGATTCAAGATGAATATTATCTCCTGTCGTTCCGAATAATTCTTTTACGATTGCACTACGTTCTTCTAATTTCACTTCTGATGTTTCATTTAACTTTCTTGTTAATATACGAGCTTGCTCCCTCTCTTGTACTAAAACTGGATCAGCTGGTATGTACATTTCCCCTTGGATCATCTTTTCTTTTTCTGTTTTCATTTCCTTCTCCCCTCCCAACACGTATATATAAGTTTATAATATCACAAAAAAGAAAGGTCTGAACGTATCATCGTTCAGACCTTTCTCTCTTAATCTTCCATCGTCGATAAATCGCCTGTTGGTAAATTTAATTCCCACGCTTTTAATACGCGTCGCATAATTTTACCACTTCTCGTTTTCGGTAATTTATCTCTAAATTCAATTTGTCTTGGCGCTGCATGAGCTGCTAGACCTTTTTTCACAAATTGACGAATCTCTTCTTTTAATTCATCAGACGGTTCGTATCCCACGCGAAGCGCGATAAATGCTTTAATGATTTCACCGCGTACTGGATCAGGAATGCCAATTACACCAGCTTCTGCTACAGCAGCGTGCTCGATTAATTTACTTTCTACTTCAAACGGACCAACGCGCTCACCTGATGTCATAATTACATCATCAATACGTCCTTGGAACCAGAAGTATCCATCTTCGTCCATATAGGCAGAGTCTCCTGATACGTACCAATCTCCCGGCATGAAGTAAGAATCATATTTTTGTGGGTTATTCCAGATTCCACGCATCATAGCTGGCCAACCTTTACCAATTGCTAAGTTCCCCATTGTGTATGGAGGCACTTCATTTCCTTCATTATCAACAATCGCTGCTTTCACACCTGGAATTGGTTTCCCCATTGAACCTGGACGGATTTCCATACAAGGATAGTTACAAATAACTTGTCCACCTGTTTCTGTCATCCACCACGTATCATGAATGCGAAGTCCAAATGCATTCATACCCCAGCGAATTACTTCTGGATTTAACGGTTCACCAACGCTTAATACGTGACGAACTTGTGATAAATCATATTTTTTAATTGCGTCTTGTCCAGCTCCCATTAACATACGGAACGCTGTTGGCGCGCTATACCAAACTGTTACACCGTAATCTTGTAACGCTTCATACCACGCTTCCGGACTAAAGCGTCCACCTAAAATAACATTTGATGCCCCTACTAACCACGGTGCAAAAATACCGTAAGCTGTTCCAGTTACCCAGCCCGGGTCAGCTGTACACCAATATACATCATCTTCTTTTAAATCTAATACCCATTTCGCTGTTTGATAGTGCTGAACCATTGCATTTTGAGCATGAAGGACGCCTTTTGGCTTACCAGTAGAACCCGATGTGTAATGAAGAATTAAACCGTCTTCACGACCTAACCACTCAATATGTAATTCTTTTGAAGCTTGTTCAAATAAAGGATTGAACGCTACAGTTTTACCGCCTTCTTCTGCATTATCTCCAACAAGAAAGACTGTTTTTAAAGCTGGTAAATCATTTAATGGTATGCGCTCTAACAATTCAGGAGTTGTAATTAACACCTTTGCTTCGCTATCTTCCAAACGATCGCGAACTGCGCCTTCCATAAATGCTTCAAATAATGGTCCAACAATTGCTCCTAATTTCACTGCACCAAGAAGTGCGAAATATAATTCTGGGGAACGCGGCATAAAAATAAAAACGCGATCGCCTTTTTCAACATCGCCATAATTTTTCAGGACATTTCCTGCTTTATTAGAAAAATCCTTCATTTCCTTAAACGTATATTTCTCTTTTCGCGATCCATCTTGATAATAAAGTGCTACTTTATTCTTTCGATCGGATTTCGCATGCTTATCAATTGCCTCATACGCCATATTTACTCGGCCAGTTTCATTCCAAGTAAAATTTTTATTAACCTCTTCCCAGTTAAAATTCGCGTATGCCTCTTCATAATTCGGCAAATTATTTTCTCCTTTAATGACAGGAAGCGTTTCCACTTTCATACTTTACATCCCCCTCCTATGTATTCTATTATCTATTATAATAACATTATTTAAAATTTTCAGTATTTTTGTTGATTTTTAGACAAATTTTTAATGACAAAATTCGATTCACATCGCATATATTATAAAGTACGATATTAATAGATTCACAAACCCTCAAGGTGGTGAGCAATAAATTGATTCATAAAAAAATATATAATGCCAGAAACTTAAAAACAGCGAAAGGCACTTTAATTATTGAAGGTCCTGTCTCTACACATAACTTAGAAATGTATGAATTTCATCCAGACTTAATTGCGTTTCGTCCTGCCGAGCAGCAATATAAAGCAATTGTCGAAATTTCTAAATTACCAGAAGCTCGTCTCATTATTGCTAGACATGACCAAACGATTGTTGGATATGTTACATACTTGTATCCTGATCCGCTCGAGCGATGGTCAGAAGGAAAGATTGAAAACTTAATTGAACTTGGGGCGATTGAAGTTGTCCCAGCCTTTCGCGGTTGCTCTGTCGGAAAAAACTTATTAGAAGTTTCAATGATGGACGATCATATGGAGGATTACATTATATTGACGACTGAATATTATTGGCACTGGGATTTAAAACAAACAGGCTTAAATGTTTGGGAGTACCGAAAAGTAATGGAAAAAATGATGAATGCTGGTGGCTTACAATGGATGGCTACAGATGATCCTGAAATTTGTTCACATCCTGCTAACTGTTTAATGGTCCGCATCGGTAAACGTGTTGATACGGATTCTATTCAAGCATTTGATCGTCTACGTTTTCACAATCGTTTTATGTATTAATAAAGGGGGCAACTGGAATGATTGTAGAAGAAATTATGAATCAAGATGTAGTGACACTGCATCCAAACGATACAATTGAAACAGCAATCCGAACGATACGCACGAAAGGCATTCGGCACATTCCAATTGTCGATCAAAATAATCATGTCGTAGGAATTATTTCTGATCGGGATGTAAGAGATGCAAGTCCGTCTATTTTAGATGAACAAGTTTCACTCGATATGCTGAAGCAACCACTTGAACTTATTATGAAACATCCTGTTATGACTTGCCATCCTCTTGATTTCGTTGAGGAAATTGCTACTTTATTTTTTGAAAATAAAATTGGCTGTCTCCCTGTTACAAAGGCTGGAAAGTTAGTTGGAATCATTTCTGAATCTACGGTACTGCACACGTTAGTGAAATTAACAGGAGCACATCAACCAAGTTCACAAATTGAAATTCAAGTAAAAAATGAACCTGGTATTCTCGGAAAAGTTGTTGCTATTTTTAGTGATTTACAAATAAATATCGTGAGCGTTCTCGTCTATCCAGCAAAAGATGAGAATGATAAAGTACTCGTTTTCCGCATTCAAACGATGAATCCGCTAAAAGTGATTGATGCACTTGAAGCAGAAGGCTATCGTGTTTTATGGCCGAACATAATGGGGATGCAAGCATGAGTAGCGCCTTCATTTATTCGGATGACTTTCGGGGCTATTCATTTAGTCCTGATCATCCTTTTAACCAACTGCGCGTCACACTCACGTATGATTTATTACAAAAGAGCGGTTTTATCTCTCCTTCTCAAGTCATCGCGCCACGGATGGCTACAGATGAAGAGATTGCCTACGTTCATACAGAGGAGTACATAAATGCGGTAAAACGTGCTGGAGAAGGTAAGTTAGAAAAATCAATTGCGATGACATATGGACTCGGAACAGAAGATACACCGATGTTTCCAAATATGCACGAAGCAAGTGCATTACTCGTTGGCGGAACATTAACAGCTGTCGATGCTGTTCTTTCCGGAAAAGTAAAGCACGCCCTCAATTTAGGCGGCGGCTTACATCATGGCTTCCGTGGTAAAGCATCTGGCTTTTGTATTTATAACGATAGCTCTATCGCAATGAAATATATTCAGAAGAAATACGGTTTACGCGTTTTATATATTGATACAGATGCTCATCACGGTGACGGGGTACAATGGTCTTTTTACGACGATCCTAACGTATGCACCATTTCATTACACGAAACTGGGCGTTATTTATTTCCTGGAACTGGCGCAGTAAATGAACGTGGACAAGGAAATGGATATAATTATTCTTTTAACGTTCCGCTCGACGCTTTTACAGAGGACGCATCGTTTTTAGATTCATATCGAACAGTTGTAAAAGAAGTGGCAGCATACTTTAAACCGGATATTATTTTAACGCAAAATGGCGCTGATGCACATTATTACGATCCACTTACACACCTTTGCGCAACGATGAACATTTACCGTGAAATACCGAAGCTCGCTCGCGAAATCGCTAATGAATATTGCGATGGTCGCTGGATCGCTGTCGGCGGCGGTGGCTATGACCACTGGCGCGTCGTCCCAAGAGCTTGGGCACTTATTTGGCTCGAAATGAACAACATCCAAAACATCTCAGGTTATCTCCCTCCAGAATGGATTGACGCTTGGAAAGGACAAGCAGAAACAGAACTTCCCCTCACATGGGAAGATCCAGACAACATGTATAAACCTATCCCCCGTAAACCAGAAATTGAAGAAAAGAATGCATTAACTGTAGCGAAATCCCTTGAAATTATTCGGAATAATATGACAAAATCTTTGTACTAAACGAAAAGGAGGCTCGTTTTTGAACGGTCTCCTTTCTTTTATAGTTTGCTATTATTGTCGTTTTTTATTGATAAGTCGATATTCCATGTCGAATCGCTGATATTTTTTAGTTCCTAATGGACTACCCGAACTCTTATAAAAAGGAGTGATATTATGTGGACACAACAAATGATCCACACGAAACGTGGCACATTCGAACTCTTTACAAAAGGAAATGGCGAACCACTTTGCATTACACATCACTATTCACAATTTAATGAAACTGGTGATTACTTTGCGGATGTTTTCACTTCTACGCATCGTGTATTCCTTATTAATTTACGAGACGTTGGTAGCTCTGTAAAAGCCCAGACAGAAAACGAATTAAGTATGATTGAAACAATTCACGACTTAGAAGCAATACGAGAAGCTTTACAACTTCCAACATGGCACTTCGCTGGTCATTCAACAGGTGGTATGCTTGGACTTGTATATGCGATTACATATCTAACTTCCTTACAATCATTAGTCGTGGCCGGAGCCGCAGCAAGTAACTATACCGAAACACCATTTTGTATCTATAACCCAGTACATCCGCAGTTTTATTATATGCAACAACTCATCGAAAACTTAAAAATCCCTCACCTTACAAGTGAAGAACGGAAAGAACTATCTACTAAGAGAACAAAATTATCATTATATAAACCCGAAAACTACAACTCTTATTTTTGTAAACCAATCCAAAAAACAATGTCCGCTAGCCGGATGAATGCTTTCGCCAATGAATATCCGTCATTTGATTTAAGAGAGAATTTACCTTCCATCCAAACAAAGACCCTTATTATATGCGGAAGACATGATGTACAGTGCCCAATTCAATATTCTATCGAGATGCATGATGGCATATGTAATTCTATCTTCATTCCATTTGAGAACAGCAACCATTATCCTTTTTTAGAAGAAGCAACTCCGTTTACTTCTTCTACTCAAACATTTTATAAATCATTACGCCAGTACCGTTATTATTAAGGAAAGCTCACAGCCTCTATAAGACTATGAGCTTTTTTCAAAAGAAATATTTCACACTAAAAACAAATAAAAGAACACAAGAAATAACACTAAACCCACATCAAGTAATACTGCCTTTTTATCTCCTTCTTTTAAACTTATCATAAAACTAGAAATTATTTTAATTCCAAAAAAGACCATCATAAATAACCCACCGAAATGATCATTCGTAGAATCTTCATCATAAAACATTTGTATTGCACCAATAATTAATAAAATAAGTACGATATTAGTTCCAATCTTTAAAGCCTTGTTTGATTTATTATCTTTTAATGTATCCCCCAAAATGTAGCACACCCTCTCATGCTCTCCTATGTTTTATTTCCCTTTATATATTAACACAAATTACCTATTATTTCCTTTTTATTCGAATAACATAAAAAACCTGCCAATTACTCGGCAGGTACATTAAACATTAAAACGATAACCAGCTCCCCATACTGTTTCAATATATTGCGGGTGAGCAGGATCTCTTTCAATTTTTTCACGTAGCTTTCTAATGTGAACGACGACAGTAGCTAAATCGCCAGCTGAGTCTAATCCCCAAATACGTTCAAATAACTGTTCTTTATTTAATACTTGGTTTGGATGTGTTACAAAGAATGTTAATAAATCAAATTCCTTCGTTGTAAACGCGATTTCTTCATTGTTTATAAAAACTTTTCTCGCTCGCTGATCAATAGAAATCCCGTGAATATATAATGTATCACGCTTCTTGACCATATTTCCTGATAATCTTTCATAACGAGAAATATGTGCTTTAACTCTTGCTACTAACTCACTTGGACTAAATGGTTTCGTTATATAATCATCCGCACCTAATCCGAGTCCGCGAATTTTATCTATATCTTCCTTCTTTGCCGAAACAAGTAAAATTGGAATATCTTTTACAGCGCGTATTTGTTTACAAATTTCAAATCCATTCATTTTCGGAAGCATAATATCTAAAATAATTAAATCGTAGTCTTCTTGCAGGGCAATTTGTAAACCTGTCTCTCCAGAATGCTCAACATCAACATGAAAATCATTAATTTCTAAATAATCTCTCTGTAATTCTGCAATACTTACTTCATCTTCTATTAGTAAAATTTTTTTCAATTCACTCACCACATTTCTCTACTTTTTCCAGTGAGAAGAAAATGCTTGTGCCTTCCCCAAGCTCGCTTTCCGCCCAAATGTCCCCGCCATGTTCTTCAACAATTTGCTTCGCTATCGCTAAGCCAAGTCCACTTCCACCTGTGCTAGAATTTCGCGATTGCTCTGCACGATAAAACCGTTCAAAAATATAAGGAAGTGTATCAGATTCTATACCTGCCCCATTGTCCATCACTTTCACAATAACTTTATCGTTATCACTCGATACTGTTACAGCAATTTCCTTCTCTTCTTTATCCATGTATTTCACACTATTATGAATTAAATTTGATATCACTCTATTTATCTTTTCGCAATCAGCCGTTACATATAGTGGTGATGGATGTAATTGTAAGCACACTTCTATACCTTCTTCACTTAAATCCATCTGCATCTCTTCTATTAGTTCCTGCATAAACATATTTAATTCAACCGTTTCAAACTGGAATGGAACTCGATTTAAATCGAGCTTCGAAAATAAAAATAGTTCATCAATGAGTGTATCCATATGTTTTGCTTTCGTATGAATCGTTGTTAAATACTTATCCATTTTTTCTGGCGTATTTGCTACCCCATCTTTTATTCCTTCCACATATCCGATAATAGATGTAATCGGTGTTTTCAAATCATGGGAGATGTTTGAAATGAGCTCTTTTCGATTTTCTTCATACTGCGTTTGTACTTCAATCGACTCTTTTAACTTCTTCCTCATTTCCTCAAATCCTTGATTTAATTGGCCTATTTCATCATGCGATGTAACTGGAATTTGAAATTCTAAATTCCCTTCTTTAATTCTCTCCGTTGCATCTTTCAATATAAAGATTGGTTTTACCACACTTTTTGAGACGAAATAACTTACTAACCCAATGAGCAAAATAGCTAACAGTAAAAGTGCTACGAACAAAATCGGAAATAATTTTTGTGTAAGGTCTACGTACGAACTTTGCTCTTTTAGTACAAATATACTCCCTTTTTCATTCTCCGGAAAATAAAAATCAAATTTTACATATCGATAAAATGTACCATTTAATTCTGTCGTGCCCCGACTATTAATATTTGTCGCTTCAAATTTCGGGAGTGCTTCCGTTAAAGCCGAACTTTCAAACACTTTTGAAGCATATGAAATGTTTTCTCCCTTTCTTACAACTATTTTCACACCTTCTTTTTCAATTGGTGAAATGAACGATTCATCTAATAGTTGAGATTGATGTTGCTTTGCCGCTAGTTTCAATTCAAGAAAAGCATTCTCTTCTTCTGGCGTAATCGGCTTTTGAATGTAAGAACTTTTATAAAAATTTTTCACTGATTCCAAGTCGCCCGTTATTGAAAATACAATTAAAAATCCCGCAACTAAAATGAGCGTAATGGAGACGAGAATAACTGCGATATAAGAAAATAAAAACCTTGTTTTAATAGACATCATTTACAACCTCACTTTACCCATCCTTCATATTCATAAGCATAAAAATATATGTTCAAATACTCAAGCGATTTTATAGTAATTTTAGCGCCAGTTTATAAAAATTTAATGTTCCTATTTTACAGTTTAAATTAAGATGCCGCACTGCTTACAAAAGGAGGTTGAAATTCTATGTTCAAAAAAACATTAAGCATGATATGTTGCGTAATTTTTTTACAAGGGTGCTCGCAAGAACAAGAAGTTAAAAAGGAGATGACAAACATGGAAACAGCACTACTAACAGCTACTGAGAAACAAGAAACGAATACTGTTATATCATTACTCAAAAAAGGGGCTGTCATAAATATAACAGACAATAAAGGACGTACTCCTCTTATGATTGCTACATACAAAAATGATGTAAAAACCGCCAAAGCTCTTATCGACGCTGGTGCTGACGTAAATATCCAAGATGATATGAAAAACAATCCATTTCTATACGCCGGTGCAGAAGGTTACTTGGACATTTTAAAACTAACGATTGATGCTGGTGCGGATCCAGCGCTTACGAATCGTTACGGAGGGACAGCTCTTATTCCCGCGTCAGAACATGGCTATATTGATGTTATAAAAGAACTCCTCACTCGAACAAATATCGATGTAAACCATGTAAATAACCTCGGATGGACAGCTTTAATGGAGGCCATCGTACTAAGCAACGGAGATGAAACACAGCAACAAGTCATTCGCCTTCTGATTGAACACGGTGCAGATGTAAACATTCCCGACAATGATGATGTTACCCCGCTAGAGCACGCTCGTGCTCATAACTTTGAAGAGATAGAGAAGATTTTATTAGCGACAAATAAATAAAAGCTCATTCCCTATAAAAAACGTATCATTTTCAAATCTATTTTTGCCATTCTCCCAAGTCTATGCTACAGTTATTTCGTCACATAGCTATACAGCTAGACAACTTATATATTTATAATAGGGGGAAAAAACATGAGCAAACCTCGTATTGGAATGATTGGATTAGGTAGTATTGCACAAAAGGCTTACCTTCCAACACTGACAAAGGAAAGCGATTGGACTTTTGTGGGAGCGTTTACACCTAATGTTAATAAAAGAAAACAAATTTGCGAGCAATATCGTATTCAAGACTTTCATTCTGTGGAAACACTAGCTTCTGAATGTGATGCAATTTTCGTTCATAGTTCAACTGCTACACATTATGAAATCGTTTCTGAACTTCTGAAAAAAGGAATCGATGTTTATGTTGATAAACCGTTAGCAGCTACAGTTGAACAGGCTGAAAAACTAGTAGAAATGAGTGAAAAGTATAATCGAAAGTTAATGGTTGGATTTAATCGCCGCTTCGTTCCTATGTATGTTACTGCCAAAGAGCAAGCTAACGATATTTCATGGATTCGAATTGAAAAGCACCGCACAAATAAAGTGGGGCCATATACGTACGACTTTACTATGCTAGATGATTACTTACATATTGTAGATACTGCTCGTTGGCTAGCTAATGATGACCTTAACGTCGTTCACAATATGATGCAAATAAATGAAAAGAATGAACTTCTTTACGGACATCATACATATACAACTGCAAATGGACTTTTACTTTCTACGGCGATGCACCGCCATGCAGGTACAAATTTAGAACAAATTGAACTTGTAACGACAGGTAAAATCATTCGCGTAAAAAATATGAACACATTTGAAATTGAGCAAGAAAACTCCGTTTCACAAAGTGGTTCACCATCATGGGAAACAACGTTAAAGCAGCGCGGATTTGAAGATGCTGTTCATCATTTTATCGAATGTGTACAAGGTGATACAAAGCCTATTGTAGATGGATTAGAAGGATTAAAATCTCAACAAATGCTCCAATCTCTACTACAAGCTGTAAGCAAAAATTAAAACGGATACATTTTTCAGAATTTACTTTCATTCCCATTTCCTCTTTATTTCTATCACAAATTTCTATAGAATATGTTGATAGGAATTATAAATTTCATAATGAATCGTGGAAAGGGTGGGATTGACACATGTGGAACGAGTTTAAAAAATTCGCGTTCAAAGGGAATGTAATCGATTTAGCTGTCGGGGTTGTAATCGGTGCTGCATTTGGTAAAATCGTTAGTTCTTTAGTAAAAGATATCATCACACCATTACTTGGTATGATACTGGGCGGCGTTAACTTTACAGATTTAAAACTTACATTCGGTAAATCATCTATTATGTATGGTAACTTCATCCAAACTATTTTTGATTTCTTAATTATTGCAGCTGCTATCTTTATGTTTGTTAAAGTTTTCAACAAACTAACATCTAAAAGAGAAGAAGAAGAAAAGAAAGAAGAACTTCCAGAACCAACAAAAGAAGAAGAAATTCTTGGCGAAATTCGCGACTTACTAAAACAACAAAACTCTTCTAAAGATAGAGCATAATTGAACGGATAAAAGGCATGTCCCTCTCGGGACATGCCTTTTTTTATATGCTATAACATTTCCGAATTCATATGAATAAATGCAATAATACCTGCAACCATAAGTACCATAATGCTACCTGCAAATAGTGTAATACCGATAAACATTAAACTCGTACTTAAATCTATCGAAATACTTTCAGTAAAAATTGAAATTACATACGTGATAAGGGCGATTCCTGCAAGAATACTTCCTGGAACAAATCGCTTTAAGCCATTTTGTTTTAACGTCATATATGCAAAAATAGCGGTCATGCAAAGCGTAATTATCCAAAGAACGATCATCTCTTCTCCCCCCCTCACAAGCCTTTTCTTTCTATTATACATGACATTGCCCTATAATAGTTAAATTTGCACTTGTGTGACATATAACAAGGAATAAGCCCAACTGTAGCGAAGGCTTTACAAAATACACTATTTACACAATAAGGAGGGTTTCATTTGAAATATACTACCGTGGGGAACTTGGAGCTAGTCGAGCGATTCGATTATGTTACGATTGACTTAGACAAACAGTTTTTTTGCATCGAAGTTGTAAATTTACAAAGCAATAAAGCTGTACTAAAAATATCAATTAACTTGGAAAAAGACGAAACGCTGGTAGAGGGAAATATAATTCAGTACGATACTTTGCACATAAACGCATTATTACAAGGATTAAAATGTATTGCTCAAACATGTATTGATTGTAATTTAAGAAACCAAGAAGAACTATTCGCATTTCTAGAAGAAAATTAGCCCTCATAAAAAAATGGTTATTTTTTCTATAAATTGATATGATTACCATATATAAATTCTTTACAAGGGAGTATTCATAATGATCTGGATTTCACTAATCGTATTAGCCTATTTCATTATTCTCGTCCCAATACAGTATAACTACATTAAGATGCTCAAGACAAAACAGAAAAAAATGAACGTGTCACAAGATGAACTTTACGAAAAAATGTCTTATGAAGAATCCCAAATACATTATCAAAGCAACGTATTTACAATACCGGCTTCACTTATCGCGAGTATTGTTTATAAAGTAAAACATTCAGCATAAGGAGACTGACCTCATATGTACGCTGTAAAATTATTATTTGAATCTGTTCATTCAGGTGAACCTAATCCTAGTAAAATTGATGAACATTATGAAGAGAATCACGATACACTTTTTGAAGAAAGTATCATTCTCGTTAAGGCGAACAGTTTAGAGGAAGCCCACGAGCTAGGTGAAAAGATAGCTATACAGTCTGAAGATACGTACGATAATATGTACGATGTGCAAGTAACATGGACGTTTAGAAAAGTGTTGCATGTTTTCGAATTAGATGACACACCATTTGAGGCAGGAAAAGAATTATATGCACGCTTTTTACATGTTAAGAAAACTGAAAGTGTAGATACAGTAGTTAAACACTATTATCCTGAATATGAATAAGAGCTCACAGCTATCGCTGTGAGCTCTCTTATTCTTACTTCGTTGAATCTCTAAATTGGATACGGTGAGGTAAGATAACTGAGTGATCTTCTACTTTTTCTTTGTTCATATATTTCGTTAGTAGACGCATTGCTACTGCACCGATATCATACATTGGTTGTACAACTGTCGAAAGCTGTGGGCGTACCATTAATGCAAGACGTGTGTTGTCAAAACCAAGCACTTCGATATCAGTTGGTACGTTTAATCCCGCGTCTTGTGCTGCGTGGATTACACCTAGTGCCATTTCATCAGAAGATACGAAGATCGCTGTTGGTTTTTCATCAATGCTCCAAAGTCTTTCAAATGCTTCTATACCTGAATCATATGTGTAATCTCCATCAATTATAAGATTTTCATCATATGAAATACCTGCTTCTTCTAAAGCTTTTTTATAACCTTTTAACTTCTTCGCACTTCCTGCTTTATCAATGAAAGGACCAGAGACGAAACCGATACGTTTATGTCCTTGCTCAATAAAATGCTTCATTGCATCGTAAGCCGCTTGTGTATAATCAATATTTACTGATGACGTTTCATTTTGCTCATCAAATGACGCTGCTAATACAATTGGTACTGGAGATTTTTTGAACTCTTCAACGTGAATATCTGTAATATCTTCACCCATGAAAACAATCCCGTCCACTTGTTTCCCAAGCATCGTATTTAATAAATGGAACTCTTTCTCTTTGTTCTGGTCAGAGTTACTTAAAATGATGTTATATTTGTACATTGTTGCGATATCTTCAATTCCACGAGCAAGTTCTGCATAAAACGTATTTGAGATATCAGGAATAATAACACCCACTGTAGTTGTCTTCTTACTTGCTAGTCCACGTGCTACCGCATTTGGGCGGTATCCTAAATGATCAATTGCTTCTAATACTTTCTTTCTTGTTGTAGGCTTTACATTTGGGTTACCGTTCACAACACGTGATACGGTAGCCATTGAAACATTTGCTTCACGCGCTACATCATAGATTGTTACGTTCATCTCTTCGCACACTCCTTCTATTTATGTTATCTATTTTTATGTATCGGTTCACTTGAATGAAAAAAAGACATCAACTCTATTTGCAGATGCCAACAATCGTCCCGAGTTCTTCCTTTTACTAATGATACGATAAAAACGCAGGGTCATACAATATTTTCCCGCAAAAGTTTCGAAAAAATTCGCTTCTTTTCTCGTATTTTCGTATTTTTTATGCAAAAAAGGTCAATTTTTGTAAAAAATCTATGTAACAAGGGCTACATAGACTAAGAAATCTTTTTATAATTTACTTCCGAATGCTTTTAATTCTTTCATAAACTCATTGAATTCTGGAATGTTCATTTTCTGTACTCCATCTGATAATGCAACTGCTGGATCTGGATGTACTTCAGCCATAATAGCATCAACACCAATTGCCATAGCCGCTTTTGCAGCCGGTAATAGAAGGTCACGTCGCCCTGTAGAGTGTGTTACATCGACAACGACAGGTAAATGTGTTTCTTTCTTTAAAATTGGCACAGCGGAAATATCAAGCGTATTACGCGTTGCTGTTTCATATGTGCGAATACCGCGCTCACATAAAATGATATTACCATTCCCCTCTGCCATAATATATTCTGCTGCATTAATAAATTCTTCAATTGTTGCTGATACACCACGCTTTAATACTATTGGTTTATTTACAGCATCAGCTGCCTTTAACAGTTCAAAGTTTTGCATATTGCGAGCGCCAATTTGAATAACATCAAAATAATCTGATACTTTAAAGAGGGCACTAAAAGAGGCCACTTCATAAGAAAAAGGAGGTCATTCCCTACTATGTACAGGTGATGACCTCCTTTCTTCTTTCAACGTCTTAGGAAATTCGTAATGTTTTTTTCGCAGTATTTACTTTTTCAGTAACCTCAGTTTAAATACTGTCTTTTTTCATTATAGGAAAGAAACAAACGGTTTATCGCTGTTCTTCTCTTTTATAATAACAGCCTCAATTTTACTCTCGGACTTTATCTGTAATTGAACTTTAGCATCTTTAGGAAATTGTTCTAACATACTTTGAGCAGCAATCTGAGAGAGTGCCATTAATTCTGACTTACCGTTATATTTAACGACAATATCCATCTTTAATTTATCCATCTTATTTTGCTTATAAGAAATCTTAGCATTAACAGGGATATAATCTCCTGGAGAAAATGCCTTCATTGCTTCAGAAAATTTCTTTAGTTTATCATTATCTTCTCCATGTGCCCCCTCAAATTCTTGAGAAGGATACGAATATGATTTTTCATCAATAGTATCCCAATTTCCAAGGTTAGTCTCGTTCTTCTGAACAGTAGCGCTTGAAATATAAGTACCATTCTTTAAAGAACTTGTACTTTCTTGCTTGAATATAGCAAACGTAATTGGAGATTTGTTATATTTATCATTTTTATTAATAGCCTCTATAAGCCCCTTAGCGACTTCAGCGCCTTTAGAAATAGCTTCCTCATTAGATACACTTGAAGACATAGCTAACCCAATAACAACACCAGATAAGCTTAGTTCATTTGAATTCTGTTTGCCGAAGTAGTCCTGTTCGATAATATTAGTCACAACCGGTACTGCTTGTTTCGTAACTAATTCATCAATTGTTTTCTCTGGAATATATTGATTTAATTGTAATACGTAATTTTCTGTATCGAATTGTTTTGAAGCAATATCCATTAAACCATTTTCATATTCTGCTAAATCTAGTTTAGAATTAGTTTGAACATTAACTGTATTAATTACCTTTTGTTCTTTTAAAGGAATAACAGTTCTATAGTAATCCTTAGAAACAGCAGTTCTTGGAATCATACTTTTTTCTTTCGTATCTTTCTGTACAACTTCATCTTTCTTCTCAATAGTATTATTGCTGCAAGCCCCCAGTAATAAACTTAAGCTTGCGATGCATAACGCCATTTTCTTCATTGCTTAAAACCCACTTTCAAAAGTCAATTTACTTAGTTTTAATGTATCTATAGTGTACCATTAAATATATTGCAACAAAATAAAAAAGAAGCAAGCCCTTCGCTTGCCTCTCCCTATTTTACATTCTCTTCTAAAGCTTCTTTTTTAATATTCCAGTGCGATGTATGCCATACTACCATTCCATCTTTTATGTATAACACTTGCGGAGATTCATGCTTAATGCTGTACTGATCTGCAACATGGTTCGAAACATCTCTCGCATCTTGTACGTATAAGTAATATGCTGGTACTTCTCTTTCTTCACCGCAATACGCTTGAAACTCTGTATATGCACCGTGACTAATTGGGCATGTCGTACTATGTTTAAAAAGAACGTAAGGCTCGTTCTTTTCTACTAAAGCTTCAAGTTCTTCAATTGTTTCAATCTTCATCATACTCATCATTACTCACCTCTCATGCGAAGTCTAGAGCGCTTCTCTCTCTTTTCAGCCTTCTGCTCAGCTTTCTCAAGTTTACGCTCTTCTTTTTCAATCTTTTTCTCTTGTCTCGTAGTACGGTAATGATTATATACTTCAATTGCTGCGCTGCTCCACTGTACAACTTGTGCCACTTTATCTGCATTATTTTCAATTTCATCTGTAACAGACTCTGAAACGTTGCGAAGCTTCGTATTTAAAGAGTGGATCGTCGTTCCGATTCCATCTACACCTTCTACTACTTTATTTAGCGACTGTGACTTCTGTTGAATATCATCAGCTAACGCATTTGTCTTATGTAATAATTGCTCCGTCTCTACGCTTATTCCTTGCATTTGCTTTTCTAAACCTTCTAACGTACTTGCAACATTTTCTAACGTCTTCTGAACCGATAACAACGTTCTGCATACATACACTACTAATACAGCGAAAGCAACTGCAATAATGGCCGCACTTACATATAAAAGAACTTGCATTTCATCACTTCCTTTATCTTTTTCATACTTTCTCTTATTATACAATCATTTTCCGTTTCGTTCTAATCCCTATCTTATCATTAGAATTTTCATACTTATTCGTTAACTGTAACATAAATCATTCAACAAATTCCACTAAGTAGGTTACAATAGGAGAGGATACATAATTAGTAGGGAGGCTTTACATATGAAAGATCCACGTATTGAAAAGTTAGCATACAATTTAATTAACTACTCTATCCGCTTACAAAAAGGTGAGAAAGTATTAATTGAAAACTTTGGCTTACAAAAAGAACTTGTAACAGCACTTGTAAAAGAAGCATATGCAGCTGGTGGTTTCCCATTCGTTTCTTTAAAAGATCATCAAGTAGATCGCTCTTTATTAATGGGTGCTACTGAAGAACATTTCGAACAAATCGCTGTATATGAAGCTAGTGTAATGAAAGATATGGATGCTTACATTGGCCTTCGCTCTGGTGATAACATTAACGAACAAGCTGACGTTCCAAGTGAACGTATGAAAGTTCACGGCCAAACAGTTGGTAAAAAGGTTCATAGAGACATCCGTGTTCCGAAAACACGCTGGGTTGTTCTTCGCTACCCAAATGCTTCTATGGCACAGCTTGCTAAAATGAGCACAGAAGCTTTCGAAGACTTCTACTTCGAGGTATGTAACTTAGATTACGGTAAAATGGATAAGGCAATGGATAGCCTTGTTACATTAATGAATAAAACAGATAAGGTTCGCTTAACTGGCCCTGGAACTGACTTAACATTCTCTATTAAAGACATTCCAGCTATTAAATGCTCAGGTCATTTAAACATTCCAGATGGTGAAGTATATTCTGCACCAGTTCGCGATTCTGTTAACGGTACAGTTTCTTATAACACACCATCACCTTACAACGGCTATACATTTGAAAATGTACAACTTAAATTTGAGAATGGCCAAATCGTTGACGCAACTGCAAACGATTCAGAACGCATTAACAAAATCTTCGATACAGACGAAGGCGCACGCTACGTTGGTGAGTTCGCAATCGGCGTAAACCCATACATCTTACATCCAATGGGAGACATTCTATTCGATGAAAAAATCGATGGCAGCTTCCACTTCACACCTGGACAAGCTTATGATGATGCATGGAACGGCAACAACTCGAACATTCACTGGGATTTAGTATGCATTCAGCGCCCTGAATACGGCGGCGGCGAAATTTACTTCGACGACGTACTAATCCGTAAAGACGGACGCTTCGTTGTAACTGAACTAGAAGCTTTAAACCCAGAGAACTTAAAATAATATGAAAAGCGCTCGGAATTCTATCCGAGCGCTTTTTCATTAATACTCTAATAATTTTTTAGCTACATCTTCTGGTACTTTAAAACTATTTTTATTTTTTATTTTATTAATTTTCAATTCAACCTCAACATAAGGAACATCTTTATATACTGTCATAGTACCAATTTCATGTAACTCTTTTTTATCTTTACCCGAATCCAATAATTTCGGTGTATCCTCTTGATACATTTTAAACGTTTTCCCTTGCGGAGTATCCATAGGAGCCGATTCCATTTCCCACTCATCCATTTTGATTGATTCAAACAACTTTTTGATTTTTTTCTTATCGGTAATTGTTTTTTTATCACTCGAATCAATAAGGGATTCAACTTCAATTTTTTGTGCCTTTTCTAAGCTAACATCAGACTTCTCTTTCTTCGCACTACATCCTATTAAGAGAATAGATGTGGTTAACAGCAACAAAAACAGCATACAGATTTTTTTCATTTCTAATCCTCCTGCACTATATAGAGCTATGTTTCTCATTCTTCATTTGCTGCGAATGGAAATAAAATAAAAGTGTCACTGCAATAATCCCTATTAATATTGGGACATATAAAGGCAAGTCCCATTTAATATATACTCTAGTGCAAATAGCAAGCACCAGCAAAATTTCCAAACAAAATAAAGTGAAACTTTAATCAGTGGGGGTTTTGTTCATCCCCCACTGATTATTAGTTGAACCAATCGGGCTTTTACGGGCAGTTGATCTCCCACCTAACTTCTTTTCTCCTGCCGAATTTTGAGGTGGGAGTCTTACTGCCCGTTAATGCGGGGTAAAGATTTTACATATTTCATTTCTTACCTACCATTTCTATTTTCACATATGGATTTTCTTTCTCAATAAGCACCAAGAATTCATTCATATCTTGCGGCATCCCAATCATATGTACCTTATATGCATTCGTCGTAATTTCAAGAGACTTCCCAACTTGGCGAATAATTATAATATCTTTCAATACAACATCTTCATTTAAAACGCCGTATTTTAGCACACCATTTTCTACTTTATGTTTTTTAATAAACATTTCCCAAACGAGAGGGACATTTACAATAAAACATAATCCCATCCCAATTAGAGCTGAAGCCCAATCCCCTTTTCTTGTAAAGAACATAACTATTGGATATATCACCATAAAAGCTAACGTTATACTAATGAAAATTATTCCTAACTTACTTCTCTGAATTGGAAAGTTCATACCCACACCCCCATTAACCAAATTATACCATGTTTTCCATTTTAGTTCATGAAAAAAGGCCATTTATGAATGACCTTTTTAAACAGTATACCTATAAAATTTCTTATCTACCTCTAGCACCGGAAAACTTTTTGGCAACTCTTCTATACTCACACTTTGGAAACCATTCTTCTCATAAAAGCGATGCGCCGCTAGAAATTTTACTGTTGTTCCTAAATAAATATCTTCCAAATTCTTTTCCTTCGCCCAAGAAATTGCTGTTTGAAGTAGCATACTTGATGCGCCCCATCCTTTTCCGCGGAACTCTTTCTTCACGAACATTTTTCTTAGCGCTACTTGATGCTTCCCAATATCTAATAAAGCTATCGTTCCAACTACTTTACCATCATAAATTGCTACCCAAAAGTTTCCGCTGTCTCTTTGATAGAACGTTTCTATTTCTAGTAAGTCCGGCTGCTCTTCTTTCGTAATAAGGACATTGTACTCTTTTTGCTGAATATGAACGATAAGATCTACTACTTCCTCTTGAAACATACTTTCATACGGAATAATACAAATCTTCTCGTTCATCGAATCTTCTTCCATTCTGAAGCTAGTAAACTATACACAGCGATATCTTGGAAATGATCATATATCCATTCTTCATCTCTTAAAATACCATCTAATTTAAAACCTAAACGTTCTGGAATTGCACGGCTTTTCGCATTTTCAACACCGCAACGAATTTCAACTTTATTCAGCTTTAAATTATCAAATGCATAGTGAAGCACAGTCTTCACACTTCGCGTCATAATACCTTTTCCGCCAGCATCTTCTGCAAGATAATATCCAAGGCTCGTCGCTTTCTTGCCCCAGCTTACTGGGTGAATGCCCACCATCCCAACGAGCTTCCCTTTGTAGCGTATACCACTTTCAAAACCGTCTCCCTCTGCAAATTTCTTTAACCACATCGGAAAAATCTCATCATAAGCATCAGCAGATTTCGTCCCATCTACCCACGGAAGCCATCTTCTTAAATGATTACGATTTTGATCTATTAATTCATATAGTCCCTCTTTATAATGTTTTTCTAATAGTTGTAGTTCGATTTCGTCATCTACTCGAAGTGTGAACATGGTTTTTTAGCCCCTTTTTAGTTTTCTTATTATTCTAACATTTAAAATTAAAGAAATGCACCATAATATATCAACTTACCGACTAAATTCAGCATAAAAAAGACGCACAGCCATAGCTATGCGTCTTGCTTCTTACTTCTCTGCAACTTGAACTTCTTTTACGTAAGCTGCTTCGAATTTTTGGATGTCACCTGCGCCCATGAAAATAAGAACGCCGTTTTTATGTTTCTTTAATACCTCTGTTGTTGTATCTGTAATCAGTTCTGCGCCATCAATACGCTTTTGCAGATCTTCAATTGTTAATTCACCTTTGTTTTCACGTGCTGATCCGAAAATATCACATAAGTATACTTGGTCAGCTTTACTTAGGCTTTCTGCGAACTCATCTAAGAACTTTTCTGTACGTGAGAATGTATGTGGCTGGAATACAGCGACAACTTCACGCTCTGGATGTTTTTGACGAGCTGCTTCAATCGTTGCATTAATTTCTGTCGGATGGTGTGCATAGTCATCAATGATAACTTGCTCTCCCATCGGTTTTTCATTAAAGCGACGTTTAACACCTTCAAATGTTGTTAGTTGATGTTTAACCGCTTCTACATCAACGTCTTCGTAATGGCAAAGCGCGATAACTGCTAATGCATTTAATACGCTGTGATCGCCGTATCCTGTAATTTTGAACGTGTCATAATACGTATTACGAACGAATACATCGAATATAGTACCATCAGTTCTCTTTTGAATGTTACGTGCTTGGAAATCATTATCTTCTCCAAATCCATAGAAAATAACAGGTACTTTCGCTTGAATTTTTTGAAGTTCTTCATCATCACCACATGCAATAATACCTTTTTTCACTTGCAATGCCATCTCTTGGAATGCATTAAATACATCATTGATGTCTGCAAAATAATCCGGATGATCGAAATCGATATTTGTCATGATTGCATAGTCTGGATAGTAAGACAAGAAATGACGACGATACTCACAAGCTTCAAATACAAAATACTTACTATTTTCTACCCCATGCCCAGTTCCATCTCCAATAAGGTAAGATGTCGGGTGTGCACCTTGCATTACATGGGCTAACAAACCTGTAGTTGATGTTTTTCCATGTGCACCAGTTACTGCAACACTTGTGTACTGATTCATAAGGTCACCTAAGAAGTGATGATAACGATGTACTGGGATATTTAATTCTTTTGCTGCTACGATTTCTTCATGTGTATCAGGAAATGCGTTTCCCGCGATAATCACTTGTCCTTCTTTAATATTATTTTTATCAAAAGGAAGGATGGAAATACCACGCTTTTCCAATGCTGTTTGTGTAAAGAAACGCTTTTCATAATCAGACCCTTGAACAGTATGCTTCATGTCATGAAGCATTTGTGCTAATGAACTCATTCCTGTTCCTTTAATTCCTACAAAATGGTAAACTGTCATCTTAAAGAACCTCCAACATTTCGAACTAATACAACGGCCTATCTATAAGACAGTATATGAATCTTTTCTTATTTTGGTAATCATCATACATTTCTGATGCAGTGAATTTCTTTTTATATTCACTTATCAGTGATAAACTCGTACGTACTTCTTTTATGTCCATAACACATTTATTATAGCAAAAAACAAGCCGCTATACTATGATAACAGAAAAACTGATAGGGTCAATCACCTATCAGTTTTTCTCGCTTTTACATATCTTCTTTTGTTTCCAATTGAACACGCTCTAGACGTGGATTTGGACGGTATTTACGACCAGCTTTCGCTTCTGGTTTTCCATTTAATTCTACGTTATCACCAGTAAAACCAATATTCATTTTTAATAAGCTACTTCCTACTCCGTATATATCGACAGGAACATTTTGAGCTTCAAATTCACGAATACGCTTCTCATCAAATCCACCAGTTACAACGATATCTACATGTTGGAACCCTTCATCATCAAGAGCCTTACGAAGTGCAAATATAAGTGATGGATTTACACCACGCGGATCGAATGTTCCAAGTACTTCTGGGTGACGAATGAAGTATTGATCAATCATTGTACGAGACGTATCTACACGTACACCTTTTAATGTTGATCCAAATTCACGCGCTACACGAAGTGCATCTGTAATGACATCATTGTTGTAATCAATTAGTACGACTAATTCATCTTCTGGGAATTTTTTATGATATGCCTTTGCTGCTTCAACAACATCACCATTAAACATTTGAATTAAAGCGTGAGGCATCGTCCCCATACCACTTCTGCCCCACCATTCATTCATTGCATGCGTCGCTTGTGCGCTCATACCTCCGATGTATGCCGCATAACCGTCACCAGCTTGTTGAGTATAATGATCGTCACGATCTCCCATAAAAATAACCGGTTTTTCTTTATCTACACTACGTGCAGCTTGGACAACGTTATATACGTTTGTCGCAACTGATGTACGACGAGCTAAAATCCCATCAATTACACCTTCTAAAAAGCCAAAGTATTCATAAGGACCATGAATTGTTAAAACTGTTTCAAACGGACTAATATTATCGCCATCCTTTAAAGAATGAATTTCTAATTCCTCAGGATTTTTGGCGAATGTTTGTAGCAATGCGATTACCTCATCTGCTCCGCAAAGAACTGCATGTTCTTTTTGGAAAAACTGCATTGTTACAACACTTTTCGGGCGAAATTCTTCAATGATTTCTCTAGTTTTTAAAAAGTAAACGGCAGAGAACCAGCCTTCTCCAACACGTTCATCAAATTTAAATGTTTTATTTGTTAGTCGATTTATTTCACCTTTTAATTTTAATTCAATTTCTTTCATGTCGCTTTACTCCCTACTTTACTATCCAACATTTTCTCTTAGTATACAGCAAAACCGTTTCCTATACATTTGTTTCCTGCATAGCGGCGAATTCATCCTCAGAAATAAGGACATCTCTCGGTTTCGTTCCTCTTCCTTCAGAAATAATCCCTTGCGATTCCATCTCTTCAATTAGACGTGCCGCGCGATTATAACCAATGCGGAATTTTCTCTGTACAGAAGATGTGGACGCTCCCCCTTGCTCTACAACAAATTGACATGCATCAAAAAATAGTTCATCTTCAGACTCACTCTGCTCTGATTTTGCTAATAAATCCTCTTGCTTAAATAAGTAATTTGGCTTCATTTGCTTTTTCACATGATCAACTGTTCTTTCAATCTCATCATCTGATACGTATACACCTTGTACACGAACTGGTTTAGACGTGCCGTTTCCTAAAAATAGCATATCACCACGGCCAAGTAATTTCTCCGCGCCCCCAATATCGATAATCGTACGCGAATCCACTTGAGATGATACCGTAAACGCAATACGCGTTGGAATGTTTGATTTAATTAAACCTGTAATAACGTCGACAGATGGACGCTGCGTCGCAACTAATAAGTGAATACCACAAGCACGAGCTTTTTGTGCAATACGACAAATCGCTTCCTCAACATCACCAGGAGCAACCATCATTAAGTCCGCTAACTCGTCAATGACAATTACAATATAAGGTAATGTCTCACCTGGGATTTCTCTCCCACTTACAATCGTATTGTAACGAGTTAAATCACGAGCACCAGCATGAGCAAACAATTCATAACGACGTTCCATCTCTTCAACCGCCCACTTTAACGCAGCTGTAGCTGCTTTTACGTCAGTAATAACAGGTGCTACAAGATGCGGAACAGCATTGTATGGTGCAAGCTCAACCATCTTCGGATCAATTAGTATCAACTTCACTTCATGCGGCTTCGCTTTATATAAAATGCTCGTTAAAATCGCGTTAATGCACACACTTTTCCCTGAACCAGTTGCACCCGCAATAAGTCCATGTGGCATTTTTCGAATATCCGTTACAATTGGATCACCTGAAATATCAAGCCCCAGCGCAACTGTAAGCGGTGATTCACTCTTTGTAAATACAGGACTTCTTAAAATTTCACGAAGGAATACTGGCTTACTTTCCTTGTTTGGAACTTCAATTCCAATTGCACTCTTCCCTGGAATTGGTGCTTCAATTCGAATATCTTTCGCAGCTAAACTTAACTTAATATCATCACTTAAATTTGTAATTTTATTTACTTTCACACCTGGGTCTGGTTGTACCTCAAAACGAGTTACCGCCGGCCCTTGTGACACATTAATAACATGTGCTCCAACATGGAAATTATTAAATGTCGTATTTAATAATTCTTCCTGTTCTTCTAGCCACTCCGTATTATCTAATGCTGCCTGCTGCGGAATTGACAACAACGTTAATGACGGAAGTTCATACTTCGGTGGCGTTTGTAGTACGTTGCGCATATCGTTCTCTTTTTGATTTACAACATATGCTTTCTCTTGTACTTGTTCAGCCACCACTACTTGCTGCATTGGTTTTTCTTCCGCTTGGGCTTCTACTACCACTTGCTGCATTGGTTTTTCTTCCGCTTGGGCTTCTACTACCACTTGCTGCATCGGTCTTTCTTCCATTTGGGCTTCCACTACCACTTGCTGCATCGGTTTTTCTTCCACTTGGGCTTCCACTACCACTTGCTGCATCGGTTTTTCTTCCACTTGGGCTTCCACTACCACTTGCTGCATCGGTTTTTCTTCCATTTGGGCTTCCACTACCACTTGCTGCATTGGCTTTTCTTCCATTTGGGCTTCTACTACCACTTGCTGCATTGGTTTTTCTTCCACTTGGGCTTCTACTACCACTTGCTGCATTGGTTTTTCTTCCACTTGGGCTTCTACTACCACTTGCTGCATCGGTTTTTCTTCCACTCGGGCTTCCACTACCACTTGCTGCATTGGTTTTTCCGTTACTCGTTCACCGACAGTAGATTGCGTTACGTTCGTTCTTACCGCATGTCTTTCCATTAACTTCTTTCTGTCTTGTTTTAACATGACAACGTTAAATGGAACATGACGCTTTTTCTCACGTTTCGGCTCTTCTTTTTGTACAGCAGGCTGTTCCTCAACAACTTGTTTCTTTTCTTCAGTTTCTTCAATTAAAACATTCGCAAAGCTTTGAACATCTTTCTTCACTTGCTCATCTGCTTCTGAAACTTGTACGAATACTTCACTTTCTTCCATGAACTCAATTGTTTCTTGCTGAGAAATCACTGGTTGCTCTGCATCTGCTATATTTTCTAACGACTCTGTATTCATCGTTTCTTCAATTAATTCTTCTTGCGGTGTTTCCTCTAATGCGAATTCCGTAACTGATTCTATTCCCTTAGATTCCTCTAACTCCACAACCTCTGCTACTTCCTCAGATTCTTCTATCTCCGCAACTTCTTCTACTTCCTCAGATTCTTCTAATTCCACAACTTCTGCTTCCTTAACTTCTTCTAATTCCACAACTTCTGCTTCCTCAGCTTCTTCTAACTCCGCAACTTCTTCTGCTTCCTCAAATTCTTCTAACTCCGCAACTTCTTCTGCTTCCTTAGCTTCTTCTAACTCCGCAACTTCTTCTGCTTCCTCAAATTCTTCTAACTCCGCAACTTCTTCTGCTTCCTTAGCTTCTTCTAATTCCACAACTTCTGCTTCCTCAAATTCTTCTAACTCCGCAACTTCTTCTGCTTCCTTAGCTTCTTCTAATTCCACAACTTCTGCTTCCTCAGCTTCTTCTAGCTCCGCAACTTCTTCTGCTTCCTCAGATTCTTCTAGCTCCGCAACTTCTTCTGCTTCCTCAGATTCTTCTAGCTCCGCAACTTCTTCTGCTTCCTCAGATTCTTCTAGCTCCGCAACTTCTTCTGCTTCCTCAGATTCTTCTAATTCCACAGCTCCAGCTTCCTTAGCTTCTTCTAGCTCCGCAACTTCTTCTGCTTCCTCAGATTCTTCTAACTCCGCAACTTCTTCTGCTTCCTCAGATTCTTCTAATTCCACAGCTCCAGCTTCCTTAGCTTCTTCTAGCTCCGCAACTTCTTCTGCTTCCTCAGATTCTTCTAACTCCGCAACTTCTTCTGCTTCCTCAGATTCTTCTAATTCCACAGCTCCTGCTTCTTCCTTAGATTCTTCTTCAAAAGCATCTGGTATTTCTATAGCAATTGTTTCCTCAAGCTTTTCATCTGCTTTTACAATCACTACATCTTCTAAGGATTCTTCTTCGACTTGATTTGCTGCAACTTCAGCAACAGTTTCTTCTATTTCTGTATTACATTCATTTTCTTCTGTTAGTATCGAATACACATGCTCTACTTTAGAATCTATTGACTCTTCTTGTAAAGTTTCTTCATTATCTTCTGTAGATGATAACTTCACTACATCTTGCTCCTGCTTCAAGGCTTGTACAATTGTAGCCTCTTCTTCCACATGCTGTCCTACTGTTTTATGAAGCAAATCATCACTTAGGCTTTCTTCTAATGAAGGGGCTTGACGTTCAACTTCGTAACCGTTTTTCTCTAACCATGTATCCACAACCGATTTTTCTTCTACTTTATTACTTCGTTCGTTCACTCCGTTCTTAACAGATGAGCTTCCTTGTAGAACTCCCGAAAAGTCAGATAATGTATATCCCTTTTTCTCTAACCATGCGTCAACAACAGCTTTTCCTTCAACAGATATTTCAAGATCTTCTCTTTCCTTTTCTTCCTCCTGCACAACCTTCGTTTCTACTGAAGGACGGTTATATCCATAAATCGGAGAAATCATTTCTGTTGGACGAAATGGTCTACGGTTATTTTCTTGCGACGGTACGAATGCTTTTTTTACGACAGGCTCTGGTTCCAGTTCATATTGCAATTCTGGTTCCTCATATGTAGGTGCTTCTGTTTCCACATACGGTCGTCTGCCTCTTTCCACTTTTATTCCTCTTTGAGTAGGCTGTTCTTCATATGCTCCTCTTTGAATAGGTTGTTCTTCAAAGTTAGGCAGTTCTCTTACATCCTCTTCATCGAAGCCATTATCTGGTATTAATGGAAAACGACATTTCCCTGCATTCCGACTTGCCATTTGTGCTTCTCTTGCTTCAGTGTAGTGGTTTACACGAGGAATTTTCGGCTGACTTGCAATTTGTTCCGATACTTCTTTATTCATCGCTGTTTTTTCTTCCTCTTTGTTAAACAGCTTTTTCATCCAATCTAACATGCTTACCACTCTTTCTACTAAATAGTAACAACCTTTATTGTATCAGCATTCGGCAAAAAGTGCAGGTAAAATTAAGCATATTAACTTTATCCATAATATTCTAATTTACGAGTGTTTTGTATATAGAAAAAAGCAGCCTTCCATATAAGACTGCAGTTTAAGCTTTATTTTTCCGATATTCATCTACACTATCCGTCACGCTTTGTAACAAAGAATTTACATACTGTGGGTCAGATAATTTTTTGTCTTCTTCTGGGTTTGACATAAATCCGAGTTCTAATAGTACTCCGGGTACTTTCGACCAATTAAATCCAGAAAGGTCATCTCGAAATTTAATTCCATTTACTTTCACCTGATGATTTTCCCTCATTTTGTTTACAATTGTTTGAGAGACTTGAAAACTTTCAGCATAGATTTCTTTCGTATATTGATTTCCTTCCGCTGGCGTCAATACAGCGAACCCACTTTGGTTTGGATTTTCGGAACCGTCCGCGTGAAGACGTAAAAATAAATTCGCCTTATGATTATTCGCGAATGTCGCTCGTTCCTTATTACTTATATCAACCTCATGTGACGTTCTCGTCATCAATACTTGTATACCTTTTGCTTCCAGTTTTTCTTTCAATATAAAAGCCATCTCTAATACAAGAACTGATTCCCTCTTTTTCGTTACAACTCCCGCTGTTCCGTCTGTTACTTTATATTTTTGCGTAGTTGCCCCTGGACCAATTGGCTCTAGATTTAAATTGGCTTTTTGTTGATGCCCAGGATCAATAACGACGAGAAACTTCTCTTTTTTCTCATTACTCTCTATTTTTTGTTCATTATTTTGCGCTGGATGCTCCGTTTGCTGCGCAGGTAGGACTGCTTCTTTCTTTTCTGTGGTCGGCACTTCCTCCTGCTTAGTCTCTGCTTGCTCACTCGTTTGAATAGCTTGCGGCTCTTCTTTCTTTTCTTGCTCTTCCTGCTGCTTTTCTACCGGTGCGTCTTCTTTTTTATCGTTGTTTTTTTCTTGTACAGAAGATGTTGTTTCTTTTTTCAGTTTTTCTTGTGAACAACCTCCCATATATATTCCAATGACTGCAATAGCGCTCATTATTTTTATATACTTCATTTTTCTCTCCTATCACTTTGCACCGGACTCAAAGCACTTTCTTATAGTATTTTTATAATATCATCCATATTCCCGATATAAATCGGTTGCCACGTTTCCGTACCGCGCTCAGCTGTATAAACAGGGCAAGTACCTTCATCTACATTAACGAAAACAGGATCTCCCATATCCGTTTCATATCCGATAACAATCCATCCTTCTTGCCATCTTCCGCTTTCATTGCTTATTAATGAATTTTTATGTTTATCATATCGGTAACCGATTTGCCCTTTTTCTAATTCACTTTCACTAAACACATATATTTCATAGGAACCTAACTCGATATCTTGCTGTTTTGAAGTTTCAATTCGTTTCAGAAGTTCTGCGATTTTTGGTTGTTGTTTCATACGTCTATCCCCTTCTTTTTTCTAAATTTTACCTAATCCATTTTTAAAATACAATATAGATTTTAAGAGGAAACGTTACAATGCTAGGAATTTCGCATAAAAAAATAGCCTCACGTATGCGAGGCTACTTTTCTAATATCAATTAAAATTTAAATTCTTGTCCAACTTCAAAGCTATCTTCTAATACAAGAATACCTTTTTCTTGTGGAGCATCTGGAAGCTCTAACTCACGTGCAGAGCAAATCATTCCAGAAGAAGGAACACCGCGAAGTTCAGCTGGTTTAATTAACATACCACTTGGCATTACAGCACCGATTTTTGCAACAACAACTTTTTGTCCTGCATCAACGTTCGGTGCACCACATACGATTTGTAATGTTTCTGTACCGATTTCTACTGTACAAATGTTTAATTTATCAGCATTTGGATGCTTCTCTTTTTCAGCTACATAGCCTACAACAAATTTCGGCGTGAAATCAGCTTCTACTTTTTCTTCAAAGCCGTTCTTCGCTAAAATATCGTTAATTTTTTCAACAAACTCTTTCGTTAATGTAACGTTTCCGTTGTCTGTTACTTCTACATAAGAAGACGCATTAAAGATGTTGAATCCTCCTGTTACGTTGCTTTCACGATCATAAACGCGAGCAACATCTCCTTTGCGGTCAAATGTACGGGTTTCTAAAGTAATATCTTGTAAGGTAACAATTAAAGTGTCACCAATTCCTTCAAGGTTGTAAAAAACGTTCACTTCGTTCATCCTTTCTCTTTTCCATCTGTCTTCTTCCGATTCTTCGCTAAAATAAAGATTGGTTCGAAGTCCCCGTCTTCATATACGAATGAAAGTGATGTAATCGGAACATGCCCTTCGGCAAAAAATTTCATTGTCATTTGTGCAATAATATCATAACCGATTTCGTTGACGATATCAGCAATAATTAATACATCTTGGTGAGGAACTGCAACAACCATATCACCAGAGATCTTTTCACGCATCGAGTGTAGTAACGATTCGTTTAAAATACGACTCGCATCGTATCCATCATTTGTGTTTAAAAAGTAGAATGTATTACCTGCTACTGTGTCCTGCTTAAATTCATAACCTAATGAGCGAGCATTAAATAATGCCATTTCACGTACTTGTTGCTCTGTAAGTTCTAATTTTTGCAATAAGTACTCATCAATTAATCGATACGTTTTATTAGAATCTAGTGCATAGTAAATACGTGTTTCCGCCGTATGATCCGTCATAAGAAACGGATTTCCTTCTTCTGATTGTTTCGGGAAAGAAGTAGAGCGAATAACGGGTAAAATTTTCGCCGTGCTATTTTCTTCTTTATGCATTGCAATTAGCGCTTCTTGTACGTAATAAGCGACCTCTTCAATCGCTTTTTCTTTGTTCACTTCCCATTTTGCCACTACTCCTGGAAGTGATACGTTAATACCTTTTTTCGAGTCTGTTTGTTCAATACGAAGAACTTCTTTCTCGCTATCATAATGAAAGCCCCATTCTGGTCGAGATAATTTCTTCATTAACTCGTCTTTCATCTTTTTACTTGTCATTTTCATCTCTTTTTCCTCCCTTCCAAAAAAATAACCTCCCCCGCGAAGGTAGAGGTTGTTTTTACAATTCAATTGGCTAATTGTCTTATTTTAAACCTTCAATAAACTCTTCGATTTGCTCTTGTGTTTTACGATCTTTATTTACATAGCGTCCAGTTTCTTCACCTTTATTGTACGCTACAAAGCTTGGAATGCCAAATACATCTATTTTCACGCATAGATCAATAAACTCATCACGATCTACATAGTAAAATGAGAAATCACTATACTTCTCTTCTACTTCTGGCATAAATGGATCAACGAAACGGCAATCTGGGCACCATTCTGCTGAGAACATGAAGACTACATTCTCTTCATTTTTTAATTCTTGGAATTGTTCCATGCTTTCTAATGATTTCATCTATATTTCCTCCTCTAACGAGTGCACTTTTTCACACTATAATCTTTTCTTTATACTACCATACATCGCGCGTGGTGCAAGGTTTATGCTTGCTTTTCATCATACTTATATTGCCCAACAAGTAACTTAACCACGTGTACAAATAATTCCGTTCGGTCGACATAATCATCTGTAAAAATACCGATAGCACCTTCGTGACTACGAATATCTTTTCGCTCTACAAACTCTTCCATCACTTCACTTAGCTCTTTTCCTTCTTCAAGAGGTGCTAAAAAATCGTCTGGTAACTTAATACGTGCCCCGCCTGCAACAAATGTTTTACCTTCAATTGTCGCTAAAGCACCCCAGTTACACATAAATAACCCATGCTCCGTTTTCATAACGCCGCCTTCTAGCCCAATGCCGATATGAGCTTCACCTTCCTGCACCGCTCTCTTCGCTCTATTTACTGCTCCTTGCATCGTCTCTTCATCTGAGAAAGGCTGGTTTGCTACTCCTGACGGAACAGAAAGAGATATAATTTCAGCATCTTCCCAAACCTTCTCTACAGCCCCAACCTTCGTCTTATTCTTCGATCCAACTACTACCTTCATTTCTTTCACCTCTATAAAATTCATCTTTTCGTCTTAATAAAACCACTCTTTATACGTGGTACGAGCATCTATTAAAAACTGACCGCTACCACTCATCACTGGGTCATCTATTCAACCTAAAAAAGAAGGTGGCTTCCCTCAACATTACCGTCCTCGAACTCAAAACCAGCCTTCCTCTCTCTTCCTACCCGCGGTCTTAATACATCGCTCGAGCACCAACTAGGCACTGACCGCTACCATTCATCGCTGGGTCATCTATTCAACCTAAAAAAAGAAGGGTTTTTCACCCTTCCTCTTTACGCGTTATTCTTAATCGTCTCTAACGTCGTTTTGTCCGTCGCTCTCACAAGCTTCGTAATTAATTCCTTCGCTGCCGCATAATCATCGACATGTAAAATAGAAGCATGTGTATGAATGTAACGTGCACAAACACCAATTACTGCTGATGGGATACCAGAGTTACTTGTATGTACACGGCCCGCATCTGTACCACCTTGTGAAATAAAGTATTGGTATGGAATGTTATGTGTTTCAGCTGTATCTAAAATGAATTCGCGCATTCCTCTATGAGTTACCATTGTGCGGTCATAAATACGAAGAAGAGCACCTTTTCCTAATTGACCGAACTGCGTTTTATCACCAGACGCATCGTTTGCTGGACTTGCATCAAGCGCATAAAAAATGTCTGGCTGAATCATATTTGCAGCAGTTTGGGCTCCGCGAAGACCTACTTCTTCTTGTACAGTAGCACCAGAGTATAATGTGTTTGGTAATGTTTCATCTTTTAATTCTTTTAATAACTCGATTGCAAGGCCACATCCATAGCGGTTGTCCCAAGCTTTCGCCATAATTTTCTTTTCATTTGCCATCGGCGTGAATGGGCAGATTGGCACGATTTGTTGTCCAGGCTTTACACCAATCTCAATCGCATCTTCATAACTATCTGCACCTATATCAATTAACATATTTTTTATATCCATCGGTTTTGCACGTTGCGCATCACTTAATAAATGAGGAGGAATAGAACCAACAACCCCAATAACAGGACCATTCTTCGTCATAACTTGTACACGCTGAGCTAATAGTACTTGGCTCCACCAGCCACCTAACGTTTGAAAACGAAGCATCCCATTTTTCGTAATTTGCGTAACCATGAAACCTACTTCATCCATATGACCTGCTACAAGAACACGTGGGCCAGTTTCGTCCCCTTTTTTCAGACCAAATACGCTACCTAAACCGTCTTGTACAATTTCATCCGCATATTTGCTTAATTCTTGCTTCATAAAACGGCGTACATCATGTTCGAAACCTGATGCACCTTGTAATTCTGTTAACGTACGAAATAATTGTAATGTCTCTTTATTCACGAAGTCCCCTTCTTTCAAACCTTAGTAGAATACCTCTTTTATTGTAACGAAATTTTCGAAATGTTTCTAGTTTCTTCTTTTTTAGCTGTATTTGCTTTATAATTATTATTGGTACACTATTTTTATTTTACAGAATTGAGGTGAATATATGAGCTGGAAAGGTTTAGTAGCAGGTCTTGGTGTTGGGTTCGCAGCTGGTTATCTTGTTGCAAACAAAGTACAAGAACAATCCCATATTTCTTCAGAAAAAGCATTAAAAATGGTGAAACAAGCATTAAGTCATAAAGGTGAAATTACTGGCTCTTGGGTACATATGGTTCCAGAGACATTTGAAAAATATGATGTCGCATACGAAGTTTATCGCGGCGGTCTTACAACGATGTTAGATGATATACAAGAACGATTTGAATTTTTAGTTGATGCTAAAACAGGTACTGTTTTAGAGGTTATAGCAGCATAAAAAGGAGGGTTCCCATTAGGTGAACCTCTTATTTTTTAATTGCGAAAGAAATAAAAGGAGTATAGATGATATTAGAAACCGAATACTTATACCTAAAGGAAATGCGACAAGATGATTTTGATGATTTAAAAATGATGTTGCAAGATCCAGATGTAATGTATGCTTATGAACACAATTTTTCTGATGCTGATGTTCAATCCTGGTTAGATAGAAATATAAAACGATATAAGGATTTTGGATTTGGCTTATGGGGGATATATCTAAAAGAAACTGATGGGTTTATAGGGAATGCCGGTTTAAGTATGCAGGATGCCGATGTTGAACAGGTCATAGAAATTGGATATTTGCTAAAAAAAGAATTTTGGCATAAAGGTTACGCAAGTGAAATTACTAAAGGCATTAAAGAATATGCTTTTAATGAGTTAGGACTGTCAAAAGTCTATTCAATTATTAAACATGACAATATTGCTTCACAAAAAGTTGCTAAGAAGCTTGGTATGATTAAAGAAAAAGAATTCATGACTAAATATTATAATGGGGATATGCTTCATCATTTATATAGCATATCTAAATAGGAGGCTGCTCCAGCAAATATTCTGGAACACCCTCCTATTTTTATGCTTCTATACTCGTTTTTCTCTCTATCTTTTCTACGATATGCCCTTCCTCATTCCACTTTACTGCACGGTAATACGCGTCATGATAAAATGTAAACCATGCCTCTTTTTCAGCGCCGTACTTCATCCACTTTTGTTTACTTTCAATCGATGTCATCGGATAATCATCGTATGCCATTACCCATAGTACATTTTGATGTGCATGCGTCGGCAAGAGATCTGCTAAATGAAGCATCGTTTCCCCTTGGCTTTCCAAAGCAATAACTGCATGTCCATAACTATGACCGCCTGTATGCGCCATTTTTATTTCATCTGTAATTTCTATTTCTTGCTGAAACGTAACAACTTGATCTACAATCGGCTCCCAATTTTCCTTCCAATATGTATTGCGTGATCTAATATTTGGGTTCCTCATTTCATTCCATTCTGTTTCACTAACATAAACTTTTGCATTCGGAAACGCTGGTACAAGTTGATCACCTTCCCATTTTGTTAAACCAGATGCATGATCAAAATGCAGGTGCGTCATTAAAACATAGTGAATATCTTCAGGCTTTAATCCTAGTTTTTCTAATGATTCATAAACTGATGATTCTTCCGTTACACCTTGATTCCGCTTCATCTTCTCATTCAATTTACCGTTTCCTATTCCGGAATCAATGAGCATATTACCGTCTTTCGTTTGTAAAAGTAACGGATCTGTTCGTAAATAAATATGATTTGTATCATTATGTTTATATTTGCGTGACCAAAGTACTTTTGGCACAACTCCAAACATCGCGCCTCCATCTAAATGTGTATTCCCACCTTTTAGCCACGTCACTTTTATATTTCCAATTTGTAACTGTTCCATATCCCATCCCCCTTTTCTATTTGATTTTAACATAATATTCCGATTATTTTTCATGTAAAAAAACCTACGCATTACTGCATAGGCTCCGTACGATATTTTGCTTCAACTCGATAAATACGATGACCTTTACTAGAGAATTTCTCTTCGTATTCTGTCATAATGTTTCCTTCATAATCACTATTATGAAGATCTAGGCTAAGATACGTTAATAACATACCATACTCAGCCATACTCATAAGAGAATATTCAAATAAGCCTTGGTTATCAGTTTTGAAATGAATTTCTCCGCCATCTACTAACACTTCTTCATAATTGTGTAAAAATGTTTTATACGTTAAACGACGCTTCGTATGACGATTCTTCGGCCACGGATCTGAGAAGTTTAAATAAACGCGATCAATTTCACCTTTCGCAAAGAAAACTGTTAAATCTTCAGCATCTTTATTAATTAACTTTAAGTTCGGTACTTCTTCTTCAATTAATTTATCAAGTGCATCTACAACAACACTTGTAAATTTTTCAATTCCAATATAATTAATATGTGGATTCGCTTTTGCCATATCATACATAAAGCGGCCACGTCCTGTACCTACTTCAATATGAATTGGCTGTTCATTCCCAAATACTTCTTTCCAGTTACCAGCGCGCTCCTCTGGGTTTCCGATTACGATATGTGAATATTCATTAATTCGATCCATTGCATAAGGCTTATGTCTTAAACGCATAGATGTCTCCCTCTCTTTACAAAACTATTTTAAAGGAAAAATTCCTTCTTTCTGTTTTAATCAATCTATCAAACAAAAAACCAAGTACGTACGAGCACTCGGTCCGTTTCTTTCAAGTATAAGATGTACCATTTTGATAAAAACTACATAAAGCACTAAACATTCCATGACGAAACAGCTTTTTCTCTTACATTTCTAGGGAGAGAAAAACACTCGAAAGGATGATCCGTTCATGCCAATTAATCAACAGCATCAATTAGAAGTGTTAAAAGATATTTTAGTCAACCATCAAAGTGATTGCTGCGGAACAGTTTCTGAATGCGAGCAATTAGAGCGCCTCATTCAATCGTTACTCGCAAACGATAGTATAAGTAGTGACGCTAAATCAATGCTAAACGATGTATATTCTTATAGTCAATCGGGTAAATCTTCCTCTAATTTGGACAACCATATTTCCAATAATCAAGAACAGCTTACTCAGTGGATTGCTGGAATGGACAATTTTTCTTAAGTATTATTCTGAAGCAAGTAGTTGCTGTAAATATTGATGCCAATATTTAGCTTCTGCTTGCTGCTTTTTTGTTGTGTGCCATTGAATAGATAAAATCGTTTGTGCTATCACATACCATCTCATACGCCTAAGCAATGATTCATCTAGTTCAACCTCATAATATCCAAGCCACTTACTCCATTCATGGCGCGGAACATACCAATATAATAACATACCAAGATCTAGAGCTGGATCAGCAATAACAGCTCCATCCCAATCAATTAAAAACAATTCATCTTCATCCGACAATATCCAATTGTTATGGTTTACATCACAATGGCATACAACGAATTCATTGTACTCAATATCTTTTAATGACTCAGTTAAATATTGAAGACCTTGCTGAATTGTTTCATCAACTCTTATATCTCCTCTTAAAACGAGCTGTAATTGTTGTAATAACTCTTGCGCATGAAGCGGCTGCTTTCCTAACCTTTGAATCATCTGCACAAGCGCTTTAGAGGAGTGTATTTTCTTCAAAAGTTTCGCAACACGTTCTAGTTTCATATCCTCTGACTCTAACTTCTGTCCCGGAAGCCATTTTTGAGCAGAAATCACATCACCGTTTGTTACCCTTCTTGTCCAAAGTAATTTTGGAACAATTCCTTCTGCTGACAATACCGCTAAAAAGGGCGATGTATTCCGCTTTAAAAATAACTTTTGTTGTCCATTTTGCGCAATATATGCATCGCCCGTTACTCCACCAGCCGGTATAAGACTCCACTCTTTTCCTAATAATTGTTCCAACCATTCCATATTCATTACCCGTTAACAAATCCTTATCTTTTATAGTTATGAAAAGAAAAACCGCAACATTTCTACACATGTTGTGGATTCATATACTTTATTGTATTTGAATGAAAAAACTTGGCATAAGCCGAAAACAGGATAAATCGCCTGTTCTTCTAGTTTATTTTACAAAATCACTCATAGAATGACAACTTATCAAAATCGTCACCTTTGTCAATTCTACATTTATTACATTCTCATCGTCAAGTAGCGATTTGTCACATTATCGCCAATATATACGTGCTAGTTGGAGCCATTTGAAGTTCCTTTCCTCTAAATGAAGAAATTGGCTGTGTTTTTGCTTGCTTTTCGTTTACTAATACATGCCACGTTTCTTCTTTTGGGAGCTGAACTATTTCATTTTGCAAACCGCTATTGAATAGCACAACAATCTCTTTCCATGGTCCGAAAGATTCTACATTTCGCAAATGGTATGCAAGTGTTTCTTTTGATGTTTGCAAAAAAGTCATATGCTTTTTTATAAGGTCAGCGCTTTTTAATCGGAATGCCCCATGCTCCTTCCGAATCGCAATTAAACCTTTTATATAGTTAACTGTCTCCATCTCTTTTTCTTTTTGATCCCAATCTAATCGATTGATTTCATCATTTGCATTATAACTATTTTCATTTCCTTGCTTCGTACGATAAAACTCTTGCCCCGCATGTAAGAAAGGAATCCCTTGTGAAAGAATAACCATTGCAGTCGCTAAACGATGACGCCTCTTCAAAATTTCTTCTGATTCTGGATTACTTTGCACTAGTTTATCCCACATCGTCATATTGTCATGACATTCTACATAGTTGATGCTTTGCATTGGCTCTAGGAACAATCCTGTCTCTTTCATACTTAAAAGGCTACCAGCTACTATATACTGCAAATGATTACAGTCTACATACCCACCAAATGCAAAGCCACGTTTATTTATATTAAAAGTACTTCCTTTTATTCCATCACGAAATTGATCATTAAACTGTGCAATACATGGCATTTTATTCGCATTATTTAACGTCGCTTTCTCTTCAAGAGGAAGCGGTGTTTGTAAATCCCATCCTTCACCTAATAACAGCGCATCCTGCTTTATTTTTCGCACTTCTTTTTCTAACGCATTCATCGTTTCAACATCTAAAATTCCCATTAAATCAAATCGGAATCCATCAACATTGTATTCAGTAAGCCAATATAAAACAGATTCTATAATAAATTTCCTCATCATTTTCCGTTCAGATGCTATATCATTCCCGACTCCCGTCCCATTAGAAGGCATACCATCTTCACCATGACGAAAATAATATCCTGGGACAAGCTTTTCAAATGATGATAACTCTCTTTCATAAACATGATTATATACAACATCTATAATCACCCTAATGCCGTGCTCATGAAATGTTTCAATCAGTTGCTTACACTCTACTATCCTGTCATACGGATCAGATGGGTTTGTAGCATAAAATCCCGTTGGCGCATTGTAATATAATGGATTGTAACCCCAATTATATGCAGAAGAAGGATTCACCTCATCTACACCACCGAAACAATATACAGGCAATAATTCAACATGTGTAACACCCAAATCTTTTATATGAGACAAGCCTGTTAACGTCCCATTTCGCCCTGTTGTCCCTTCTTCCATTAGCCCTTTATATGTTCCTTTTTTACTCGCCCCACTGTTTGGATGAATATTGGCATCACGAATATGCAGTTCATACAATATGACATCTGTCATTGCCTGCAATGGTGGTAATTGCTCTTGCTTTGTTACATTTGTCTTTTCCAAATCGATAACAACGCCGTACTTCCCATTTACAGTCACTGACTTTGCGTAAGGATCCACCGCTTCATTCCATATTAAATTAATACAAACAAGAAATGTATAATTTTCTCCAGCTAAATTGCCTTGTAATGTATGAGTCCAAACCCCATTTTCTCCTCTATACATTTCATGATCGGTATATTCTTTATCACTTTTATAAATCCTTACTTTCGCAAGCCTCGCAGTTGGAGCCCATACTTTAAATGTCGTTGCCTCTTTTTGATACACAGCACCTAAATCTGTACCTTCGTAATAATACTTTTCATCGAAAATCGCTGTTCTTATGACAGCACCTATTTGTAAATCTGTTTCTTCATTCCGTTCATCTCGTACTGTATAATACTTTCCCACATCTAGCGGCTCTTCTATAAAGCACTCATACTTCGTTGCATCCGGAAGCGCAATCGTATGAGAAATCGGTAAATCTTTCACGTTACTTCCTTCTTGCAAACGAAATGTCCGACTTGTTCCATACGCATGTGGGAGCAAAATTGTAATTTTATTCATTTCATCTAAATAGGCATCAAATGGACGTTTTACTTTCAACATAAAAAAATCACCATCATTCTCAAAGTTAAAATAAAGTGAACCTTTATTTAGTGGTTATTTTGTTCATCCCACTGATTATTGCCCCCAACAATCGGGCAGTTATCTCCCCACCTAATTTCCTCGCATTCGCCGAATTTTGAGGTAGAGTCTGACTGTCCGCAAATAGCGGGATGAAACGAGCTGCAAATGATAAGGCTTTTCTGATCAGTAAGACTCTATACAGTAACTCCATTATTCTCTATAGTATATTCACCTGTATAAAAAACGTTTTCATACATTCTATTTTTGTAATTTTATTTCAGCAATCTCTTTATACTTCGGTGTCTCCTTCACGTGAGATTCGTATAAAGTAATCGTATCCGCTTGAAATGATATTTCAGGCACTTCCTTTATATGTTCTAAATCAAACTTCTCTTCTCCTACCCATTTACGAGCAACAGTAATATGCGGATGATACGGGCGCGTTTCTAAAGAAAATCCATTTCCTTCACACATAGTGTGTACTTGCTTTTGCAATTGAAACAAATCTTGATTCTCGCTTACCTTCGACCAAAAAATACGCGGCCTATCTTCCATACCGAACGTTGCAAATCCTTGTAATGTGAACGATAGTTCTGTTGTTTCTGTAAGTGTTTGTAATCCATTCTTTATTCCTTCTAATTGTTCCTCTGTCGCACTCCCTAAAAATGAAAGGGTAATATGATAGTCTTCTTTATGTACCCATGAACGAAATGGCAATTCCTCTTTCATTTCCTCTTTATAGTTAGACAGCACTTCTTTTATATGATTTGGTAAAGTAATCGCGACAAAATAATGCGGCTCCATGTACATCTTCTCCTTCTTTCTATTGTTGCTTTTCTTTCTTATCTCATTCAATTAAAAAGAATCAAACTTCCCTAAAAGTCTAACCAAGTTCAGAACGCAATAATAAATGAAATTATATCGACGTTTCGACAAGGAATGTCGATATAACAACAAAATACGGCAAGAAAAGCAACCTACACCTAACAGAAAACCGTCCCAAAATCTGTATTGGGACGGCCTCTTATTATTTATATATCCATTACTTCGCTAATTCATGAATTGCTTGCGCATAAATCGCTGTTGCTTTTAATAAATCTTCAATTTCAATGTACTCGTCTTTTTGATGCGCAAGTTCTTCTTTTCCTGGGAATAACGGGCCAAATGCAACGCCAGCTTTCAATGAACGAGCATAAGTACCACCGCCAATTGCTAACAATTCAGCTTTTTCACCAGTTTGTTCTTCATATACGCGTTGCAAAGTACGAATTAACGTATGATCTTTGTCAACGTGATGCGGGCGAGAGTTAGAATAGTCGGCTACTTCAAACCCATGAGTGCCAACATATTCTTTTAACTTCGCAATTGTTTCTTCAAAGTTAGTCGTAACCGGGTAACGTACGTTTAATCCTAAATTGCCACCATTTTCTTTCGAATAAGAAAGGCGACCGACATTTACTGTTAACGGACCACTAATTTCGTCCTTATAAGCAATAGTAGCCTTTTCACCAAAAATATCACCAGTAAATGTTTCTGTTACAAATGTCGCAAATGAATTTGCTTTTCCATCAAGTGAAACTGTAGTTAAGAAGTTTGCTAATGATAAACCTGCATTCTCTCCTTTTTCAGGAGTAGATCCGTGTGCTGAAATTCCTTCCATTTGCAACGTCACTGTATTTCCTTCTATAGTTGATTCCCCTATTTTTTTAGCAGTTTGTAAATACGTTTCATATGCTACTGTAAGTGCATTTACATCTTCTCCTGTAACAACAGCTTCTGCAAAATCAGGAACCATATTTAAACGGCGACCTGACTCAAATGAAATAAGTTCATATGCACCGTTTTTCTCTTCGCTACCATTTTGCACAACTTGTATGTCAGAAATTCCTTTTTCCGCATTAATAATTGGAAAATCTGCATCAGGCGCAAAACCGATTGTTGGCATTTCTTCATTTTTAAAATAATGATCTACACACTTCCAATTACTTTCCTCGTCTGTTCCTAAAATCATACGAACACGTTTGGAAAGAGGTAAGCCTAATTCTTTAACGATTTTCATCGCATAATAAGCTGCCATTGTCGGCCCTTTATCATCAATTGCACCACGTGCAAAAATCTTCCCATCGCGAATATCCGCACTATACGCAGGAGTTGTCCAGCCATCTCCTTCTGGCACAACATCAACGTGACAAAGAATACCTACTAATTCTTCTCCTTGTCCCATTTCAAGATGACCTGCATATCCTGCTAAATTTTTAGAAGTGAAACCTTCTGCTTCTCCTTTATGTAACATGAAAGATAAAGCTTTTTCTACACCTTCACCAAATGGTGCGCCCTCTTTCGCAGATTCTTCTTCCCATACACTTTTAATTTGTAAAAATTGTTGTGTATCACGAATTAAATCATCTTTTCGTTTTGCAACTTCTTCTGTCCAATTAATCGTTGACATCACGCATCCATCCTTCACTATATTGTCTCTTTCATCATAGCAAACGAAAATCTCTTATGCCATACATGAAAACTTAATGACGAACAATTGTAATATTTCAGATATTTCTCATTAGTTTTTCTTTTATTTTCTCAAAAAAATTTGCAGGAATTTGGCGTTTTACGTAGAAATTTATGAGTTAGTTGACTGACCAAATATACAATGTCAACTACCAATATTTTTCTATATGAATATTTGTTAAACTTTTGTAAAATTTAAGTAGATTAAAGCATGAATTTTATCATGTAGAGTACAATGGTAGTAACGACCTTCTTTCCTGAATGGGGTCAAAAAAACTAGTAGAGGAGTGGTTTTCTCTTGAAACCTACAACTACTCGTATGCTAACACGCATTAAATCGATTTATATGTACATCAATGAAAACGGTACGGTAACAACGAAAGACCTTGTAGATGAGTTCGGGATCACACCGCGAACGATACAACGTGATCTAAATGTGTTGCAGTTTAATGAACTCGTGTATAGCCCTTGCCGCGGCAAGTGGACAACGACAGGAAAGAAAGTGAGAATGACCTCATAACAAAAAAATAATTGTATGTAAATAAATACATACCCCTTTCTATATAATTAGAAAGGGGTCTTTTCTATACTCTAAAATTGGCGTTACTTCTCGTTATCTACTTGATACGTCTTTAACATTTCTACTTCTTCATCTGTTAGCTCGCGATATTGCCCAAGTTCTAACTCTTCATCTAACAATAAAGGTCCCATCTCTGTTCTCTTTAAATACACTACTTTTTTCCCTACAGCTTCAAACATACGCTTTACTTGATGGAATTTCCCTTCTGTAATAACAAGCTCAATTTCGGAAATATCATCACTTTTTAAAATTGTAAGTTCGCCTGGCTTCGTTTCATAGCCATCTTCTAAAATAACACCTTTAGCGAATTCTTTTACATCCTCTTCTGTTACAACGCCTGAAATGTGTGCATAATATTTTTTCGGCACATGCTTTTTCGGAGATAATAGTTGATGCGTTAACTTCCCATCATTTGTGATTAATAAGAAACCTTCTGTATCAATATCGAGCCTTCCAACAGGGAATGGATCGAAAATCGCATCTTCTAATTCTAATAAATCTATTACTGTTTCGTGGTTATCATCTTCTGTCGCTGAAATAACACCTTGTGGTTTATGCATCATTAAATAAACAAACTCTTTATATTCCACAACTTCACCGTGAATCATAACCTCTTGCTCTTCTACATTCACATGAAACTTCGCATCTTTCACTGGCGTTCCATCAATTTTCACAACGCCGTCTTTCAGTAATTTCTTTACTTCTTTTCTACTTCCGTGTCCCATATTCGCTAATAATTTATCTAATCTCATGTTCTTCACCTTCTTTATTTATCATAGAAAAGGGGACGTATTTACGCCCCTTTTGATTTCAACTTTATTTTGAATCTACTACCAAGTTTACGCTGGATTTTCTCTAAAGCTTCTCCGCCAAATACTCTTTCTAGTACTCCTGTGCGAATCGCTAACAATCCGTAAACAAGACCACCAATACCTGCACAAATCGCAACTGTAATAAGAGCACCAATACGGCCATCAGGCGAAATCATGAAAGATAGAAGCCATTGTGATAGTTTTACAGCAATAACCATTACAAGTGTTAATACTGCAATTTGGAATGTTCTCTTATATACAACACCAAATGAATAGTTTGCATGTTTTTTGATTTGTCTATTCGTATACCATACGGAAGCTAAGAATCCGACTGCAGTAGCCAAAATCGCCCCCACTGTACCGAAATAACGAATAAAGATTACGTTACATGCAAATTTCAAAATAACACCCATCATAAGTGCAACAATCGCATGTTTCTGCTGGTTAATCCCTTGCAGAATCGCTGCTGTTACTGTGAATAAAGCGAATAACAATGCAACTGGCGCATACCACATTAATACTTGTCCACCTAGTGGATCTGAATCGTAGAAAGCAGTGTAAATTGGATATGCAAGTGTAGAAATACCGATAACTGCTGGCAATGTTAAAAACATATTCGCCTGGAATGTTTGTGTAATTTGTAATTTCAAATAACGGTATTGCTTTTCAGTAAACGACTTTGTAATCGCTGGCACGAGCGTTAAACTAAACGCTGTTGCAAGTGATACTGGAATCATAATTAATTTATGCGTCCACATCGTGAAAATACCAAGCGCTCGCTCTGCGATATCTCCTTGACCAATCGCCTGCATAATAGAGTTAAATGTCAATGTATCAATTTGTTGATATAAAGGAATTGTTAATCCAATTACAACGTAAGGAATTGCATATGCAAACAACTCTTTAAACAATTGAGCGGTACTTACCGTCGATTCTGGTACAGTTTGCTCAATTAAATATTGATCCAAATATTTTTTACGTTTTAACCAGTACCAAATTAATACGCCAAGTGCTCCAACCGCTGAAACGAACGCAGCGAATGTCGCAACCCCAACTGCCGTTGCTACTGTACCGCCAAGTACTTTAATAACGATGAAACTACCCGCTAATAAAAAGACGATACGAATAATTTGCTCAATAATTTGTGAAACCGTAGTCGGCCCCATCGATTGATGGCCTTGGAAATAACCACGAATCAAACTTGCTGCCGGCACAACAATAAGCGCAAAACTTACGAGGCGAATAATCGTCGTAACTTCTTCTATCTTATTTTGTAAACTTTGTTTACCAAGCATTGCTTCTGCAAATAATGGTGCGGTCATGTACAGTACTAAGAAGGAAAGAACTCCTGTTACTATCATCATAACCATTCCCGAGCGGAACATTCTCCGGCTCGTTTTATAATCTCCAAGTGCATTATATTTGGAAACAAACTTCGAAACAGCAAGCGGCACCCCTGCCGTTGCGATACTTAAAAATATCGTATATGGAATGTATCCATATGTATAGAGCGTTCCGCCTTCTGTGCCTACTAATGCATGAAATGGAAAGACGTAAATCATGCCTAAGAACTTTACTAAAAATGTCCCTAACGTCACAATAAGCGTTCCGCGCAGAAATTTTGAATCGGACATACAAAAAATCCTCCTACTTCCTTTATAACGCTGAACTCTAACTTTTGTATTGTACCACAATTCTCTCCTGAAGCAGTACTTCACTCTATTTTTCTTTTAAGGGAAAACATGCTATTCTTTTAGGCAGGAAATGTAGAAAATGAGGTCGATATATTATGCATTATGATGTTATTGTCATCGGCGGCGGTCCTTCAGGGCTAATGGCTGCAATCGGTGCTGCTGAAGAAGGCGCAAGCGTCTTACTTCTTGATAAAGGAAATAAACTAGGACGTAAACTTGCGATTTCTGGTGGTGGTCGTTGTAACGTAACGAACCGTCTACCACTTGATGAAATCGTTAAACATATACCTGGAAATGGTCGCTTCTTATACAGTGCTTTTTCTATTTTCAATAATGAAGATATTATTACATTCTTCGAAAATCTCGGCGTAAAGCTGAAAGAAGAAGACCATGGCCGTATGTTCCCAGTATCAAATAAAGCACAATCAGTAGTAGATGCACTTTTAACACGCTTAAAAGATTTAGGTGTAAAAATCCGTACAAATACACCTGTTGAAACGATTGAATATGAAAATGGTCAAACGAAAGCAGTCGTACTGCAAACAGGCGAAGTGTTAGAAACGAATCACGTCGTTATCGCTGTTGGCGGAAAATCTGTTCCTCAAACTGGTTCTACTGGAGACGGATACGCTTGGGCTGAAAAAGCTGGGCATACAATTACAGAACTTTTCCCAACAGAAGTACCAATTCTTTCAAACGAACCGTTTATTCGTGACCGCACATTGCAAGGTCTTGCTTTACGAGATGTAAACTTAAGTGTATTAAACCCGAAAGGAAAAGTTATCATTTCTCATAAAATGGACATGCTTTTCACTCACTTCGGCCTATCTGGTCCTGCTGCTCTTCGCTGTAGCCAATTCGTTGTGAAAGCGATGAAAAAGTTTAAAACGAACACAGTGCACATGAGTATCGATGCATTGCCAGAAGAAAATAGTGAGCAACTGTTCCAGCGCATGCTGAAACAAATGAAAGAAGATCCGAAAAAAGGAATTAAAAACGTTTTAAAAGGCTATGTTCCTGAACGTTACTTCCTATTCTTATTAGAAAAAAATGAAATTGACGGTAGCGAACAAGCTGGACAAGTTTCTCACGAGAAGATTCGTGCACTTGTGAAAGACTTTAAAGAATTTACCGTTTATGTAAATGGTACGCAATCACTTGAAAAAGCATTTGTTACTGGCGGAGGGGTATCCGTTAAAGAAATTAATCCGAAAGAAATGGCTTCGAAATTCACGAATGGTTTATACTTCTGCGGAGAAGTTCTTGATATTCACGGTTATACTGGCGGCTATAACATTACATCTGCCCTTGTTACTGGCCGAATTGCCGGAACAACAGCTGGACAAAATGCGAAAATGCAATATTAAAAAAGAAACAGGGCTTCCTGTTTCTTTTTTTGGTATGTTGGAATAGCAAAGCAGTACACGAAATTATATCGGCGATACTTTAAATATATCGACCGTTTCTTCAAAAATATCCCTTCCTCCTAACTTCCCATTGCTTTTTTGTTGCTTTATATACCTTAGTACCTTTATATTTTATATTGTTGAATATTCGAAAAAGGGTAAGGGGAAAACAAATGAGAAAAAAAGTCATGATGTCTTTAATGCTAATGACGTTTCTTTCTGCGGTAGAAGGAACGATTGTTAGTACAGCGATCCCTCGTATAACGAGTGATTTGTCAGGCGTCGAACTTGTTAGTTGGGTATATGCAATCTATATGCTTGCAACAGCTGTTTCGACTCCAATATACGGAAAGCTAGCTGATTTATTCGGCCGTAAAAAAGTTCTGCTCATCGGAGCAACAATCTTCTTAATCGGTTCTGCACTTTGCGGAGTCGTTACATCAATGGAACAATTAATCTTCTTCCGTGCTCTTCAAGGTATAGGGGCTGGGGCTGTTATGCCGATCACAATGACGATTATTGGAGACCTATATAGTGAAGCGAAAGACCGCGCGAAAGCACAAGGCTGGATGAGTGCCGTTTGGGGTGTATCTGGTGTTATTGGGCCGTTAGTCGGCGGATTTTTAGTTGATTCTCTTTCTTGGCGCTATATTTTCTTCTTAAACGTTCCTTTTGGAATTATCGCTTGCTTAATGTTTGCCACTTCTTATAAGGAATCTGTTAAGTCTGCCGCCAAGCAACATATCGATTACCTTGGAGCAACAGTCTTCTCATTAAGTACAATCGCTCTGCTATACGCATTATTAACAGGTAGCAGTAAGCAAAACTGGGGAGACATTTCAATTATCGGCCTATTAATCTTTGCCGCTATTTCATTCATTATTTTCTTATACATCGAGAAGAAATCTCCGGAACCATTAATTCCGCTAGCACTTTTCTCTAACCGTACACTATCTACTATAAACATACTAACGCTTATTGCTGGCGCAATGATTATTAGTATTACAGTGTATCTTCCAATTTGGAGCCAAGGTGTTTTAGGAAAAAATGCGACAGAAGCTGGACTCATTTTAATGCCTATTCCTGTTATGTGGACATTCGGTGCTATGTTCTCCGGTAACTTAGTTGGCAAGTTACAAACGAAACAAATCATTTTACTTGGAGCTAGCATTTTATCAGTTGCTACTTTCTTATTATTTACATTATCAACAGATTCACCATCATTCCTTATTTATGTTGCAGTCGGATTATTCGGCTTAGGAATGGGGCTTGTTACACCAATTTACATGGTCACAATTCAAGCAGCTGTACCGGCTCATACACGCGGAACGGCAGTTGGTTTAAACACATTTATTAATACATTTAGTCAAACACTAGGCGCTGCAATCTTCGGAACAATCTTCAATACGATGATTCACGCACGTGGTATTAAAAATCTTGATCTTGTTTCTTCTGGCGGACACGGAGGAACTACAGCAAACGTGGTAACCGAGTCTCAATCCGCATTAGCATCAAGTGTACACGTCATTTATATGAGCACTTTCGTATTAGCGGTATTCACATTAATTATCGCTTGGCTCTTATTAAAGCCAGCTAAACAAACAAGTGAACAATAATAAAGAGGATGACCATTTCGGTCATCCTCTTTATATACTCTATTCCTCATTCTCCACAATATGTTTAAGCATGGACAATTTATTATCCCAAAATCGTTCATAATATGAGAGCCACTGCTGTAATTCTTCTAACGGCTCTGGTTGCAAACGATATATCTTCTCTCTTCCACTCTTTCTTCCACTCACTAAATTCGCTTCTGAAAGAATATGAAGGTGCTTTACAACTGCAGTACGACTCATCGGAAAATGATCCGTTATTTTTGAAATGGGTAACTCTTTATCACTTAATAACCGTAATACTTCTCGGCGGGTTGGATCAGCAATGGCTTGAAATACATCATATTTCGCTGCTGACGAAGACATTTAACCTTCAACAACCTTTTTCAGTTTTTCATTTACAATCGCTACCCATCCGCCATTCATTCTATCGTGAATAATAGAGCTCTTCGCATTCGCTTTCGGAAGAATTTCATCAGGATGTTTCCAGCCGCCGTGAATTAACGTAAATTCTGTTTTATTATCTCCTAGGTCTTTCAAATTAAATGAAACAATCCATCCATCTGTGTCCCATGAGAATGATAAATGGTTTGGCTCATCAATTTCTAACACTTTACATGGTGATGGCCCAAATGGCGATTGCACATGAAACTCATGTCCTACCTCTAATTCAAAATCATTTGGCATAAACCATGAAGCAATTCCTTCTGCAGTTGATACTACATTCCATACTTTTTGAATAGACGCGTTAAAAACAATTGTTTGTTTAATATCATTTAATGTATTTTGTTGTTCCATTTTAATTCTCCTTTATTCGGCGTAAAAATAACACCTTTTAGTTTCATTTTTGATAATATAACACCATTTGGTTATATGTCAAGGAAGGCTATGTTCAATGTTGAGAAATTCTCAACATTTTTTCAACAGGACAAACACCCTCTCAGCATTCCCTCATAATATACTCACAAAGGCAATAAAAAATAAAAACTTCTCTCAACATGAAACTCCATCATTCATATTGAAAGAAGCGCCTTACTTATATCATGCGTACTGTGTCTCTCCTCCTTCCCTCAGGGACAATACGTGAGATATAAAAAATCAGAAGGAATATGCCCACCATTTGAGTAGGTAGTTATTTCTCTTCTCCTCAACATTTCCTTAGGAGCGAAATGACTACCGACTCACTTTTTCAAACAAAAATAAAAAGGGGATGTAAGCTATGTTCTATTGCATTAACTGTTCTGAAATTCACCATGAAAAACATCCGAATGATAAAGTATTCAAAAACGGTTTTTATATTGATCCATTTTTAGGTGATCGTTATCACCTCGGTATGTGCACTGATGCTCAGGAGCATGAAACAGGAGAAGTTCTTTTAACGGAAAAGAAAACAGGCACAACACAATCTATTATGAATATTTTACCGACACATGTTGTCTCAACATAAAGCATAAAAAAGAGCTGGCTCCCTAGCTCTTTTTTATGCTTTATAAACAATCATCGCTGAAAAACAATAAATTTGATTTTCATCATCGTTAATTGAAACACCAACTTGATACTTTATATCTACAAAATTTCCATCATCAATTTTTTTCAAAAATACATTTACAGCGTCTTCTAAGTCTTTTTCATGACTTTCATCAAACACTTTCACACGAATCATGTTAACACCATCCTAGATCGCAGCCCTCCGCCGCTTTTTTATTGCCACGGTGCGTATCTATGATGCGATAAAATTTTCCATCTTCATATATATATCCGTCTTCTAACACATATTGTTTATCTTCAGTATAGACATAAAACTTACCTATCATAAACTTACTCGTATATAATTCCAAATAATCTGGCCTAAATTTAGCTACAACTTTATTTGTAATATCAATTCTAATTGTGCGCCCCACCTTCTCTCCCTCCTTTGCAAAGAACGGATTTAGGTATATTGTATTAGCGATTTTATATTTTATGCTTAAAAATAAGTGGATATGCCTTCTTTCTGCACCTGTACTATTTTTCTAAAAAAGTTCCCTATATTTATTTCACATAAAAGCGCAAAAAAATACATAAAAAAAAAGACCTTTACCATATTGACTCGAATGTATTCAATGTGGTATTATATAAAATTTGACATTTTTATCTAAGTGTGTTATCATTAAAGATGGTTACCACATATGGAGGTGGATGATTTGTTTCAAATTGGTGATAAAATCGTTTATCCAATGCACGGTGCAGGGATCGTCGAAGCGATTGAGGAGAAAGAAATATTAGGTACTTCGCGTCAATATTGTGTGATACGCATCCTTAGTAAAGATATGCAAGTAATGCTTCCGATGGATCAATTACAAAAATCAGGTATACGTTATATCGTCGATAAAGGTACGTTAGATGGTATACTTCTTGAATTTCATCATGGGGAATCAGACCCCTCACTTTCCTGGAAACAAAGATATACAATGAATATGGAAAAAATGAAGAACGGCAATCTTCAAGATAGTGCAGAAGTTGTTCGTGATTTACTTCGTCGCAATAAAGAAAGAGCATTAAATGCGAGCGAAAAACAAATGCTAGATAATGCGCGCAAAATGGTTATTAGCGAAGTTGCGCTCGTACAGAATGTTTCAGAACATCAAGCAACAGAATTTCTTCAAGATACAATCAATCATTAATTTTAAAAATAGCTGACCGCTATTTTTTTTTGCTTAAAAAGGCCAAAGAGATTTATCTCTTTGGCCTTTTCATATTATCCACGCCCAGCTTGAAACGATGGGTATAAAGTCATTCCACCATCTGCAAATAACGTAATTCCAGTTACGTAACTCGCCTCTGATGAAGCGAGCCAAGTTGCTACTGCTGCGATTTCTTCAGGTTTTCCAATGTAGCCCATTGGTATCATACTTTCTACGTCTTCACGTTTTTTCGGGTCAGCAAATTTTTCAGCATTAATTGGCGTATTAATTGCACCAGGCCCAATATTATTTACTCGAATACCTTTTGGTGCATATTCTAACGCTAACGTTTCTGTCATAAGTTTAATACCGCCCTTACTTGCCGCATAGTGCACGAATAATGGCCACGGGATTTTCTCATGAACACTAGACATATTAATGACAGATCCTTTAATATCGTGTTCCACAAAATATTTAATCGCTTCACGGCTCCCTAAAAAAGCACCCGTTAAATTTGTATTGATTACTTTATTCCAATCCTCTAACGGCATTTCATGCGATGGGACTGCGTTTTCTATCCCTGCATTATTAATCATAACGTCGAGCGTACCAAATTCTTTCACAGCAGATTGAATGAGATTCACAACATCCGATTCAATCGTGACATCCCCCTTTACAGCAATCGCTTCTCCGCCTACTTTTTTAATTTCTTCTAACACATCATTTGCTTCTGACTCTCGTGAGCGATAATTAATAACAACTTTCGCCTTCTCCTTAGCAAATCGTACCCCCATCGCTCTTCCGAGACCCGTTGCTGACCCTGTAATAACGACAACTTTGCCTTCTAAATCGCTATACATTTCAATACCTCCTTTAACTTTTTGCAATACCTAGCATAATTCCGGCTGCGATAATAAAAACGATACCAACGACAATCCCTATTAATTGACGCTTCGTTTTTCTTTCACCTAATATAAGAATCCCGCCAAGCGTCGAAATAATAATGCCCATTTGTGAAAGTGAAAAACTTGTTGCAACTCCGACGCGCGGCTGCGAAATGAATAAAAACATATTTCCAGCTGCCCAAATTAATCCTGGAATAATATTTCGTATCGCATATTTATTAAATGGATGATGTTTAAACGTAAGTAAAATGCCTCCTAACACCATACCGACTGCTTGCGGTAATAAAGCAGACCAACCATCTACGTTAAATAACCTAATAACTACTACATAAACTAAATAACCGACCGTTGAAATTAATAAAATAATAATTCCTTTTTTGAAATTCCCTGCTTGCTCTGCATTCTTTTCTTCTTTACTTTGAAGTGATGTTAAAACAACCCCGATAATAATACAAACGAGCGCCAAAACTCCAAGGACAACTGATATTGTCGTCGACCATTCATGAAATACAATAACGCCAAATAAAGTCGTCGCAACTAATTGAAGTCCCGTTGAAATTGGCATCGTTCTGGAAACACCCATTAAATCAATACTTTTCAATTGATTCGCCTGACCAAGCGCCCAAAATAAACCTGACACAATCCCAACTCCAATAACGGTAGGCGTTAATACTGGCTTCACAAAAATATAAACAACAATCGAGAAAATAAGCGCACCGAACGTTGTACCGAGCGTTTGACTATACGGTCCCCCGCCCAGTTTCACGTTAAATAGCACAATACTTCCCCAAAATATAGCTGGTAAAATCGCTAAAAGTATATCCATCGCTCATTACCTTTCTCTACAAAATGTCATAGGTTATCGCTCTAAATCATTAGAATGAGCTTTTATTTTTTCGTTTTTTCGTGCGCAAACCTTTTCTGCAATAGCACCAGAAACATTCTTTTCTCGCTCCACTTTCTTTATCTTTACGTGATCTAAATTATCTTCCAAAGTAAGTGTAACTTTATCATTCGGTGGATTATGCGCCCCTTGAAATGTAAGAAATTGTAGCGTAACTGCAAATTTAGGAATAAACTCATCTTTCTTCCCAATGCGCTTTATGTTTGTAACGGATTCACATTCATGTTGATCTTCTGTCACTTGCCTTATAACCGAGTAATATCGATTCAGCAACGCACTTTCTAAAAGCTGTTCCGTCGATTCTTTTGCCAAAGAATTGCTTGGAGAAAAGAAAAAAACAGAACATATCATTGAAATAATTACACATATCTTTTTCATAACTTCCTCCTTTTCCTATAAGATAGTGTTCTCCAAAATGCCATAAAAAAACGACTTTCCCTATATAGGAAAGTCGTTTTTTATAGCACAAATCCAATATTAACCACCACTCACTGGTGGTATTAATGCAACTACATCACCAGATTGTATCGTATCATCTTCATTTGCGTACTCTTCATTAATCGCAACCATAATTGGCGCTGACACTGGTACATTATATTCTTTCGCAACAATATCTTTTAACTCTGCAACAGTAATATTTTCTTTCTCCATTTGTAATTCACTCGTTCCTGCTTCTTCTTGCAAGTTCGCAAATAACAATACTCGAATCATATTTATAACTCCTTCCCAGGCTCTCCTGCTGGATATGGTGTTTTTTCTAATTGATCACCAATCCATGAGTCACCATCTTCCCAAAACTCCTTTTTCCAAATCGGAACAATTTGCTTAATACGCTCCATAATATATTCATTCGCTTCATAAGCCTCTTTGCGATGAGGCGTTGACACAGCAACAACAACCGCTATATCAGAAATTCGCAGCGTGCCGATGCGATGCGTAATCGCAACATGTGTACCGGGCCACTTCTCCTTCACTTCTGATCCAATTTTCTGTAGCATCTTTTCTGCCATCGTCTTATAAGCTACATACTCTAAGTATAGTGTACGACGCCCTTTCGTAAACTCCCTAACTGTTCCGATAAATGTTGTGACAGCACCACATTCACGGCGAACTACTTTCTTTGTCACTTCTTCAATCGAGATTTCTGTATCCATTACTTCATAATATGTAGTTATCATTTTGCACTCCTAACCGTTTGTAAAAACCAGTCTATATACAACTTTTCTTCTGTTATATGAAATACTTTATATTCTTCTCGTACATTTGATGGAGCATCATACCACGTAATAATCGCCGCTATATTTTCTACTTTATGTAAAAGTTCAGCGTCTTCCGCAGAACGAAGTAACACTATTTTTGGATATTCCTCAGCTTTATAGCCCTCTATTAAAATCGTATCCACTTCAAAAAATTCGTACAAGCGGATAATTTCTTGCAAGGACCATTCATCTCGTAAAGAGGACAGAGATAGTAATCCAGCGCCTTCTACACTACTTACTACAGCACCAGCTTTTCGGTGTCTTTCACTATCTTTTTGCGCTACTTCAGGAAAGCCCCCATGACCATGATGTTTAATTGTAGCAACCTTCATTTCTCTTTCAGCTAATGCATGTACCATTTTCTCTACAAGTGTTGTTTTCCCGCTATTTTGATACCCTACTATTTGTAAGATTGAAGAGGCTTTGCCCACGGCCAATCACTTCCCTCAGAGCATTCTAACAATAATACAGATACTTTCATTCCTGCTTCAAACCCTCTCGTCCCTCCAGGCAGCACAATAAAAGCATTTGCATCCGCAAGTGAAGAGACCGCACTCGATTTATCTAAACCAACTGGCGCCGCTTGTAGTGCCCCATTAACAATGCTCGCTTTCGCTCTTACAAAACGAGTAAACGGATTTGGTTTCGGAAAATCTTTTTGCAAAATAGCATCAGCTCTATATGCGTGAGGATCCTTCGCATGCAAATACGTTTTTATAATTGGATGCACTAATAATTCGAAACCTACATAACAAGCTGATGGATTACCTGATAAACCGAAAAGTAACTTTCCATCAACTTCAGCTACTGTCGTTACACTTCCGGGTCTCATCGCTATTTTATTAAAGAGTACATTCGCCTGTAACCTTTCATAAATAGCTGGTAAATAGTCGTAATCCCCTACTGAAACACCGCCCGTTGTAATTAAAATATCAACCTCATCCATCGCTGATTTAACGGCTGTAAAACATGTGTCTAACTCATCGGCAAGTTGTCCATAGTGACGCACTTTTCCGCCAACTTTCATAATTTGAGCGGCAATCATATAAGAGTTACTATTTCTAATTTTGCCTGGCTCAAGCGGCTCATGCACTTCAAGTAATTCGCTGCCTGTCGTTACAATACCGACAACAGGCTGTTTTACAACTTTCACAGTGCTATATCCAAACGTTGCTAACAGTGCGGCAACACCTGGATTGATTACAACACCTTTGTTAACAAGGACTTGATTTTGTTTTATATCTTCTCCTTTAAATGACACATTGTCACCATTTTGGAAAGAGCGTTTCAACTTCATATATGTACTTTCGTTCTTCTCGAACCCTTCCGTCAACTCTAGCATTACGACTGCATTGCAATCTTCTGGGATAGCTGCTCCTGTCATAATACGAACCGCCTGAAAAGCCCCTACTTCTTCTGTAAAAACAAACCCTGCTCCGATCTCTCCTATTACTTCAAATTCAACCGGCTGCTCTTGACTCGCTTCCTTCGTATCTTCTGCTCGAATTGCGAAACCATCGTAAGGAGAACGATCAAAGTGAGGAACATCGTGATCTGAGACAACATCCTCTCCAAGAATCCTCCCGTAACTTTCTGTAATAGAAACTTCTTCTACTTCACCATGCTTAGCGTATTTCATAACCCGCTCTACTGCCTCAGCAACTTGAATCGGGATTCGTTTTTCTACCATTGTTTCTCACCTCATATTTGCAAAATATCTAATCTCGATTACACTTTATATATTAAATAGCAATTACTTCAAGGAGGAATTCCATGTCTTCATTTACACATTTCAATGACCAAGGACGCGCTAAAATGGTTGATATAAGTGACAAAAAAATAACCGTTCGAACAGCAATAGCATGCTCTAGCATTCTCGTTACGAAAGAAATTTTTGATAAAATCTCTCACAATGAAATTGGTAAAGGTGATGTATTAGCTGTTGCACAAATCGCAGGCATTATGGCTGCGAAACGTACTTCTGATATTATCCCAATGTGCCATCCTTTATTATTAAAAGGTGTTGATGTCTCTTTCGATTGGAAACAGTCAGAAGAACAATATCGACTACTTATTGAAGTAAAAGTTAAAACAGAAGGTAGTACCGGCGTTGAGATGGAAGCTTTAACAGCTGCTTCCGCTACCGCTCTTACTGTATATGACATGTGTAAAGCCGTTGATAAGAGTATGATTATTGGCGAAACGTACTTACTTGAAAAAACGGGCGGAAAAAATGGAGATTATATTAGAAATTCTTAATCCTATCTTTTCCAGTTGAACCTAAAGGACTCTCCTTTAGGTTCAACCTATATATCTTGCATATAGTCGTTTCGCAACATTCATATCATTCGTACCATGAATAAATGCCCTGCCATCTGTAAATAAAACAAAACGATATTCTTCCACTGGAAATGATAATAAATACGGCGTTGCTTTTACATCCACACTTTTTTGTAAGCGCTTTTTAATTTCTTCTAAATTAAAACCCTGACGCACACCTGGGCGGATTTGAACTGTATTTCGTCCACATAATACTTCTGTTTTCGTTTGAGCTTCAAATGTTAAACTCGGATATGTACGTAATTTTCCACAAGATAAACATGTATCCTTTTTCTGTCTATTCACTTTAAATGCCATCTGTTGATTATTCCAAAGATCAAATGATAGCATCGTTTCACGAAGTGCCTCAAAATCTTCTACTAATATTTTCAAGGCTTCCGTTATTTGATGTGCAACTACTAATTGCACTGCTGGCTGTATAATACCGGCCGTATCACATGTCGCTCCGCTCGCCGGATGTTCCATTAAACATCGAAAACACGGCGTTTTTCCTGGTAAGATTGTATAAGTTACTCCGTAACTTCCAACACATCCTCCGTATATCCATGGAACGTTATACATCTGAGATATATCATTAATAAGAAGGCGCGTTTCAAAATTATCTGTCGCATCCAATATTAAATCTACACCTTTAATTAACTCTTCCATTTCTTGCACCGTTACATCAGTCACAATCGGTACAATTTCTACTTCGGAATTAATTGCCTTTAAATGTTCTGCTGCCGCTATCGCTTTCGGCTTATAATGCTTTGCATCTTCTTCTGTATATAATTGTTGCCTTTGTAAATTACTCCATTCTACATAATCACGATCAGCAATTGTTATTTTTCCAACACCTGCTCTAACAATTGCTTCTGCATTCGCTGCTCCGAGCGCACCAGCACCGATGACGAGCACGTGCTTCCCTCTTATTTTCCGTTGCCCTTCTTCCCCAACACCAGAAAATAACATTTGTCTTGAATATCGCTCTTGCATACGACATCCCCCTTTCTTATCCTCCTATATAAGACATTTCAATTTTCGGACGATTTTTCGCACTTTCTTCTGTCCGTTCATCTGAATACCTATCTTTTCTATTCATCCATACATCTTGTATAACATGTAATAGCTCTTCATCCGAAAGATTATCTCTAAGAAGTTCCCTTATATCCAATCCTTCCGTCGCAAACAAACAAGTATAGAATTTTCCATCCGCCGAAATTCTCGCCCTCGTACAAGAAGAACAAAACGACTCAGAAACAGAAGTAATAAACCCGACCTCTACATTTGTTCCAACATACCGATATCGTTTCGCAACTTCACCAAAATAATGCGCTTCAGCTGGCTCAAGCGGATACACTCCATGAATCATCTCAATTAATTCCCGCTTTGTAACTACTTGATCAAAATTCCATCCATTCGTACTACCAACGTCCATAAACTCAATAAATCTAAGTGAAATTCCTTGCTCTTTAAAATACGCAGCCATCGGAAGTACTTGATGATCGTTCATCCCTTTTTTCACAACCATATTTACTTTTACTTCAAGCCCTGCCTCTTTTGCTGCTATAATGCCCTTAATCACAGGTTTTGTATTAATATTTCGACCATTAATATTTCTAAATATATCATCATCTATCGCATCTAAACTAACATTTACTCTATGTAATCCAGCTTCTTTTAATGCCTTCGCTTGTTTCGTTAAATGAATCGCATTTGTCGTTAATCCTATATCTACTAGCCCTTCAATTTTCACGAGACGTGCAATAAGTTTTGCTAAATCTTTACGGAGTAGTGGCTCACCACCAGTAAGTCTAATTTTTCTTACACCGATGCTAACAAACACTTTTGCCAAACGCTCGATTTCATCAAACGTCAGTAAAAACTCATCTTTCAAAAAAGCATAATCAGGCCCAAATACTTCTGCCGGCATACAATATGTACATCTAAAATTGCAACGATCAATGACAGATATGCGTAAATCTTGAAGTGGGCGTCCAAAAAAGTCTTTAACCATCTCCTGCATCGCCACCCTCCCTTTCTGCCAAATTTCTCTCTTTTCATTCTATTATAATATATTTTCGAACTGCGATGTTTTTGCTAAGGTGAATAAAGTGAAACTTTAAACAATAGAAGGTTATCAATTCCCCTCTGATTAGCGAGAACGACTCTCAAATACTGGGATAAAAAAACCTTGAAACATAAAAGTTCCAAGGTTTTTCTACTTATTAACTTAATCTAATAATAGTGAGAGTAGCTCCTGGTGTTGTCGTAGATAATGTAGCTATTGCAACTAATCCAAATAATTGTAAACTAACAGCAGCTCCAGCAGGCAAGTTAGCAATTATTGGTGCACTAAATGAACCAGTAGCCACTGCCGGAGAGTTTATCGTTCCCGCAAGCGGACTGCCATTTACAGTTATACGAGAGCTTACAAGTAATCCTGCCGTTAAATTAATTGTATAGGCTATATAATAATTACCTGCATTCGCAACTGTAAATACAGTATTTCCACCACTAACGGTTATTCCTGGTCCAATATTTTGATTGTTCGGTAATGGGATATTCGTACCACCTAATAAAACGGAAATAGCGGTTCCTGATGTATTATTTGCAAATGCATACGTTGCAGTTGTACTAACTCCAGTCACCCCGGTCGCTCCAGTGGCTCCGGTTGCTCCAGCTCCTGTTGGGCCTGTTGGACCTTGGATTCCTTGTGAACCTGTTGCTCCCGTGGCTCCGGTTGGGCCTTGAATTCCTTGTAGCCCTGTTGCTCCCGTGACTCCCGTTGGACCTTGAATTCCTTGTGGCCCTTGCGAACCGGTTGCTCCCGTGTCCCCGGTTGGGCCTTGTGGGCCTTGCAAGCCTTGCACACCTTGTGGACCTGTTGGACCTATTTCCCCTTGCACACCTTGAATGCCAGTTGGGCCTTGTGGACCGGTCGGACCTTGGATTCCTTGTATCCCTTGAATTCCCTGTGGGCCTTGTGCTCCCGTTGCTCCGGTTGCTCCTTGTATCCCTTGCGGACCTTGTTCTCCTTGAATTCCTTGTGCTCCTGTTGGTCCTTGAATTCCTTGTGGCCCTTGGATTCCCTGTGGACCTTGATCTCCCGTCGCCCCAGTTACTCCTTGTATCCCTTGTGGACCTTGAATACCTTGCGGGCCTGTTGGACCTATTTCTCCTTGCACACCTTGTATTCCTTGTGGGCCCTGTAAACCCGTCACTCCGGTTGCTCCTATATCTCCAGTTGCTCCCGTCACACCTGTCGCTCCTGTTGCTCCTGTATCTCCGGTTGCTCCCGTCACGCCTGTCGCTCCTGTCGGACCAGGTGGCCCACCCGATGGACCTGTTACTCCTGTTGGTCCCGACGGACCTGTTGGACCACTCGGCCCTGCTGGCCCTCCGGAAGGTCCTGTTACCCCTGTTGAGCCTGTTACGCCCGTTGGGCCTGTAGTTCCCTCACCAGTCGCTCCCGTTGCTCCTGTATCTCCTGTTACTCCCGTCGGACCTTGGATTCCTTGTATTCCTTGTGGACCTTGAACACCTTGCGCTCCCGTCGCACCTATTTCTCCTTGTATTCCTTGCACTCCCTGTGGCCCCATTGGCCCTGTTGGGCCAATTGTACCTTGAGGACCTTGCACTCCTTGTGGGCCCTCTGGCCCTGTTGGACCAATTTGTCCTTGTATCCCTTGTATTCCTTGAATCCCTTGTGCTCCTGTCGCTCCCGTCGGCCCCTGTATACCTTGCACTCCCTGTATACCTTGCTGACCTTCTGGACCTGTTGGACCTACCGATCCCACTGGTCCTTGTATTCCTTGCTGTCCCTGTGGTCCCGTCGGACCAATTGGACCTTGTACTCCTTGTATTCCTTGCGGGCCCTGCAGTCCTTCTGGACCTTCTGGACCTGTTGGCCCCAATTCACCCATCGGTCCTTGGATTCCTTGTATTCCTTGTGGACCTGTTGCTCCTATTGGCCCTTGTACTCCTTGTATTCCTTGAGGCCCTTGCTCTCCTGTTGCTCCTGTCACTCCTTGAGGTCCTATAGCCCCCTGTATACCTTGTGTTCCTTGATCTCCCGTCGCTCCCGTTATCCCTTGAATTCCTTGTACTCCTTGTATCCCTTGTTCTCCTGTTATTCCAGTCGGACCAGGAATACCTTGAATCCCCTGCGGACCTTCTGGTCCTGTTGGTCCAAGTGGCCCTTGTATCCCTTGTATTCCTTGTGAGCCCTGTATCCCAGTTGCTCCTATACTTCCCGTCGGACCTGTTGCACCAGTTACTCCTGGACTTCCTGTCGCCCCAGTATTTCCTGTCGATCCAGTTACTCCTGTACTTCCACTCGGTCCGCCTCCTGGCCCTGTTGCACCAGTTGGACCTGTTGGGCCAGGAGGTCCTCCTGACGGACCGGTTACCCCTGTTGAACCTGTAATTCCTGTTGGGCCTGTAACCCCCTGACCAGTTACTCCAGTTCCCCCTGTACTTCCACTCGGCCCTTGTGGACCAATAAGTCCTTGAACTCCTTGAACTCCTTGGGGGCCAGTTGCTCCTGGTAACCCTTGCACTCCTTGGATTCCTTGAGGTCCCTCTGGTCCAGTAGCTCCAATCGGACCTTGTAATCCCTGTATTCCCTGTATACCTTGTGCTCCTGTCGCGCCTGTTGAACCAATCGGACCTTGAATTCCTTGCACGCCCTGCAGACCTGTTGCTCCCGTTGCTCCTACTGGTCCCCTCAATCCCTCGGGCCCTTGTTGTCCTTCTGGTCCTGTTGCTCCTATTTGTCCAGCTGGCCCTTGAATCCCTTGCACTCCTTGCGGTCCTGTCGGTCCCATCTCTCCCATCGGACCTTGAAATCCTCTTGGTCCTTGAGGGCCCGTTGGACCTTGTGGACCTGTTGGGCCTGTAATCCCTATACCCGTAAATCCAGTTGGAACAGGAGGAAAAGTAGGCCCAATAAGTTCTGGTGGAATTCTAAAATTAGAGTTTAACGAATGTTGTTTCCCTTTATTATCACGCTCTTTCACATTTTCACCACCTACAAACCATCTTTTTACATGAAACAAAACTCTTCTTTTTAATCTATTTACAAAAGCAATCTCCAAGACTACTTTTATTAGACTCTAATTTATTTTATGAAGTGAATTTTTTAATTAAATTAATAAAAACTCCCCTAATTTCCTAGGGGAGTCCAGCTGTTGAATCCATATTATCTGTATTAGGGACAGCTTGCGCTATACCCGATGCATTTACACTTTGCCCCATATTTGTTCCTGTTAAAGTACCAGCAGGAGTTCCTCGTGTATATGTTGTCGTCACAGAATCTCCCGGCTGTAAACAAAGCTTCGTCTCCGTCCCTATTACTGTAACAACATCAATCCAAGTACAACCCATTGAACCACTATACGATTTCGTAGCAGTAAATGAAGTATCACTCAAATTATCCCCTGTAAATATATTCCCAGTATTATTAACGATAATAAATTCTTTAATACGTGCAGGCATACTTACACTCTACCTTTCCTTTATGCACCTAATGTACGTGTACTCGTCGCTAATGGCGGAAGAAACACTGATGTTCTAATCACAGCTTCTGGCTGTCGTTTCCCATTTAAAAAAACAGCCGCACTCGATCCTCCAGCACCAGCATATATTTTTGCCACAGCTAAAGGTGAGATATCATAACAGTCACCGACATTAACAGCTCCTGTATTATTTATAATTTTTACTTTACGCATGTTAATCCCCATTTACCTATCCCCCTTTTATACACTGTATGCAAAAGAAAAAAACTTGAAACAGACTCGTTTCAAGTTTTTAACAATTAACTATTTCGTTTCACCTTCATATTGAAGCATACCGCCAACCATATTCACTGTTTTAAATCCTTGCTCATTTAAATAATGGCATACGTTTTCACTACGCATTCCCGAACGGCAAATAAAGATATATTCATTCTCTTTCTCAAAGAAATCTACTTTATTTGGAATATCGCCCATTTTAATATGTACAGCTTCCGGAATTTTCCCTGCCGCTACTTCTTCATCTTCCCTTACATCTACTAAAAATAATGTTTCTCCATTTTCTAAACGCTCTTGCACTTCTTCTGTAGTAATTGTTTTTACTTCTGTCATATGTAGTTCCTCCTTATATACAATAAAACCTTCAGTTTCTTCTTTAAACAATCATTTCTCATCAATTTTAGCATGCGAAGGAAGGAACGCAAAGAATGGAACATTTATTTCTCAATTTCCCCGCAAAACTTACTCTTTACAAACATAACTAGCGCATTGTATCCTCAATATACTTGTTTGATGAAAGGAGCCAGTTAAAATGACACTTTTTCTTTTCATTATGGGCATCATTTTCTTAGTTTTTGCAGTTATTGCTCTTAGTATGAAAAATAATAAAAAGATAAAATCCCCTCAAGAAATGTCATTCTTATTTCTATTACTTAGTATAGCTTTCTTCGGTTTATCAGTCGCTTCATATATTTTCCGTCTGCAAATCATGTAAAAAAAGGTGCCTACTATAAATCATGCACCTTTCCACATTAATTATTTCCTACACGAAACTAGATACTTTCCGATTTAAAAACTCGTAAACTTTCTTTTCAAATAAATGAACATCTAATGCCCCAGCCATATGCCCATTTATACTTTCTATCTCATACACTTCTGCATATTTCCCCTGTTTTTGCAAAATGTCTACCATTTTATAATTATAACGGGGTGGCTGAAGTAAATCTTGTTTGCACGGAATCATGAGTACATTCGCTTCTATATTAGAAAGAGCCTCTTCTAAAGAAGAAAATCCATGCGCAATATCATGTAATAAGACTGCTTTCGCAGTGTACATCCATGAATTTGCATCTACTAAATCTATACTTTTGCATGTCACTTTATTAATCTCTTTCTCAAATGATGTTAATGCAGAAAATTCCTGATAAGGTGCCATTTCTATACTATTCCGCGGGAATGCTGTTTCATAAAAATGTTCATCAAACGCATTCATAAACATCATTCGATTTGCTAAATGAAGACCCTTCGTTGGCTGCTCTTCTCCATACTTTCCACCTTTCCAATTTGGATCCAGTTGAATTGCTTCAATCGCATTTTGTGCTACATTGCCCGACGTTATAATTGGATTTTGCGGATTCGTAATAACTCCAATCATTCGCTGCACCATATGAGGATAGTAGACAGCCCATTGCTGCGCAATCATCCCACCTGCCGACGGTCCCATTACAGCATGCAACCTAGAAATCCCCATATCTTTTATTAACTCATATTGCATACGAGCTACATCAAGAAATGTAAATACAGGGAAATCCATAGCGTATTCGTCTCCTGTTTCTGAATTAATCGATTTTGGTCCAGTAGTAATAACGTATGAGTTTTTCACCTGTACATTACAAAGGTTATCAGTACATATAACGAAATATTTATTTGTATCAATTGCTTTCCCAGGTCCAATTAATCCATCCCACCAACCAGACTCCTCGTCATGCGCTGTATATTTTCCTGCCGCATGACTTGTTGCACTAAAATAATGGCAAACCAAAATCGCATTGGATCTTTCTCTATTTAAAGTACCATACGTCTCATACCCCATTTGAACAGGAATTTCCCTACCATTTTCAAAAATAAACTCTTTTAAAATAAACTTCTCCTTCTTTACAATTTGCACAGACTCGCCTTCTTCCCGTCATATTATGAACTGCTTACTAAAGGATTTTTTTCTGCGGAAAGCATTCTCCTTCTTCTTTTCATAAATAAATGAATAATATACAAAATTAGCCACAAAATAGCACTATATTACAAGATCAAAGAGGGAATACATATGATTTGGAATTGGTTACGTAAGAAAAAAAACTCAAATACAGCAGATGCAAAAGAGACAAATGACTCGGAACAACAGCCTAACGAACAAGAGAACAATAACAAAAAGCAGACTAGAAGCATGAAACAGAGTAAAGATAAGAATAACCAACAAAAAAATACGGAACAAACTGAGGAGCCTTCTAAGCAAGAGAATTCTTCTCAAAACAAGCAACAAGATGCTAAGCAAGACAAGCCTTCTCAAAACAAGCAGCAAGATTCCAAACAAGACGAGGCTTCTCAAAACAAACAGCAAGATGCTAAGCAAGACAAGCCTTCTCAAAACAAACAGCAAGATTCCAAACAAGACGAGGCTTCTCAAAACAAACAGCAAGATGCTAAGCAAGACAAGCCTTCTCAAAACAAGCAGCAAGATTCCAAACAAGACGAGGCTTCTCAAAACAAACAGCAAGATGCTAAGCAAGACGAGGCTTCTCAAAACAAGCAGCAAGATTCCAAACAAGACGAGGCTTCTCAAAACAAACAGCAAGATGCTAAGCAAGACGAGGCTTCTCAAAACAAGCAGCAAGATGCTAAGCAAGACAATTCTTCTCAAAACAAACAGCAAGATGCTAAGCAAGACGATTCTTCCCAAGAAAAACAGCAAAATACTAAGCAAGACGATTCTTCCAAAGAAAAACAGCAAAATACTAAACAAGACGATTCTTCCCAAGAGAAACAGCAAAGCTCTGGAAGTAACAGCATTTATGACTTTAGCAAGCCAGCAAATGACCATATCCATTCTCTACAAGATTTAATAGAGAAGCTGAAACAGTCTAGTGATTTTGTTAATTACCACACATCTGACGATGAAACGATGCCTTATTGGATTTCTTACTATCGCCCTTCACTTGATGGTGAGAAATTGCAAAAGTATTTAATGCCTACTCTAATGGAACGTCCTTGCGCTCCATTAGAAGAATTAAAAGAACATATTCCGATGAGTGGTATTACAATTACGAACGACTTACAAAAAATTGAGGACATGGTTTTAAAAGGCCATGCAATTATTCAATTAAATCAGCAAGATCAAAAGTGTATGCTTGCAAATATTGCAATTGATAATTATCGTGCACCAACTCCTCCATTAAATGAATCAACCGTTATCGGACCTCAAGAAGGCTTCGTAGAGGATATTGATACGAATATTAATTTAGTAAGAAAACGCCTTCCTGTTTTAGAGTTACAAACAAAAGAAATGATTATCGGAGAGTTCTCAAAAACAAAAGTCGTTATGATGTATTTAAATAACTTAGCTGAGAAAGATAATGTAGATTTTCTAGAGGAATCATTACGCGCTCTTGAATATGATCAAATTAACGATAGTGCTTATATACAAGAATTAATGGGTGAAAAGTCAATTTTCCCACTCTATATAAATACAGAACGCACTGATAGAGTCACAAAAGCACTTATTGATGGAAAAATCGCTATTTTTGTTGATGGTTCTCCAAGTGTCCTATTAACACCTGTATCATATTTCGACTTTTTCATTTCACCAGAAGACTATAACGTTTCTTGGTTATACGCTACATTCTCAAGGATTTTAAGATTGATTGCTGTTCTATTCTCAATTTGTGCAACTCCATTATACGTTGCAGTTTTGAATTATCATTATGAATTAGTTCCAAGTGACTTACTTGAAACATTGATTTTATCAAGGGCTCAAGTACCATTTCCCCCTTTAATAGAAGCACTTTTCTTGGAACTTGCGATTGATTTATTAAGAGAAGCTGGCGCGCGATTACCTATGAAGGTCGGACAAACGCTCGGTATTGTAGGCGGTATCGTAATCGGGCAAGCGTCCGTGCAAGCTGGTTTAACGAGTAATATTTTATTAATTATCGTTGCCTTATCAGCGTTAGCTTCCTTTATTACGCCCATTTATAAAATGGGTAACGCCGTTCGTTTACTGCGTTTCCCATTTCTCGCCTTTGCAGAAATAGGCGGTCTATTTGGTATCTCTCTTGGATTTATCTTTTTATTTACCCATCTTTTTAGACTAACTTCTTTACGTAAACCGTACGCACTTTTTTATCCAACTAGACAACAATCAATGAAAGATTCATGGATTCGTTTTCCATTAACGATGATTGATACAAGAGATGTACAAGCGAGACCACAGCATGTGAAAAAGTCCGCAAAAGGAATTTCAACAAAACATAGATCGGATTTTGATGATTAAGAAATGAGGTGCATTGATGAGTAAAGTTCAAGAAAAATATCAAATATCTCCTATCTTTGTTTTCTTCTTAATTCACAGTGCACAGTTTGGTGCTGGTGTTCTCGGATTCGCTCGTATTATTGCAAAGGTAGCTGGGTACGATGGCTGGATGGGGGTTCTACTCACAGGAATCTGTATCCATATTCTTATATGGATGATGTACTATTCATTAAAAAATACAAAGGGAAACTTAATTGATTTACACAAGCAAACTTTTGGAAAATGGATTGGAAACGGCATTAGTATCATCTTTATGGCTTATTTTTTTATTGTAAGTATTTCTGTAGTTAGAACATATGTCGAAATTATTCAAGTATGGATGTTTCCTAGTGCATCCACCTGGATGCTCACATTCTTTTTATGCTTAATAAGTTATTACATTATTTCATCAGGCTTCCGCGTCATTACAGGCATTTGTGTCATTTCTGTTGGCGGGACCTTAGGATATCTTTTTCTAAGTCTTTTTATTTTGAAATTCGCACATTGGGATAATTTACTTCCGATGTTTTCACATTCTTTTACCGATATTTTGAAAGCGGCCAAACTATCTATTTATAGTATGACAGGGTTTGAAATTTTTCTTATGGTTTATCCGTTTGTTAAAGAGCCAGAGAAGTCCCATAAATTCGCACAATATGGGGCATTATTCTCTAACTGCTTATATTTGTTTAGTACTATTCTCGCTTTTACTTTCTTTAGTGAAAAACAACTACTCAAAACAATTTGGTCTCAACTTTCAATGACACAAGTTATTAAGCTTCCTTTTATAGAGCGACTTGAGTATATTGCTATTTCCGCTTATGCTCTCGTTATTGTTACGAGCTTTATTCTACCTTTATGGGCTGCTACTAGAGGAACTCATGAAATCTTTCGTGTTAAGCAACGTAGCATTTTAATCGCCTTTATGCTTATCACCTTAGTTGTTTCACAACTTTTAACGAACAGGCATGATATTAATGATTTTATTAGCAATACATCTAAAGTTAGTTTTTGGCTTATATATGTATACATCCCAATTCTATTTATTATTGTGTGGGTGAAAAGAAAATGGAAAAAACCAAAAGAAAATTAATACTTCTTATTTGCATCAGTATCTTCAGTCTAACTGGTTGCTTACAAAAAAATATTATTGATGATGTTCAACTCATTCAAGGAACTGTCTTCGATACAGCAAAAGATAATAAAGTAAAAGTTACATTTGTTTGTCCTATACAAAAAAAGGGCAATAAAGTTCAAGTTTATGAGGGAACAGGAAACGCAGTAAAACAAGTAAAGGCAGATACATCTTTAGAATCTTCGCAACCGTTCGCAAGCGGTCAAATGCGTGTTGCCTTATTCACAACAAAGGTTGCTAAAAAAGGATTATCCAACTCCTTTGACACATTAATTCGTGATGTGAATATTGGTAACTCACTGTATGTTGGACTATTAGAAGGCAGTGGTACTGAACTATTTAAAGGAAAATATAGTACATCTTACAATGTTGCGATTTATATAAAAAAAATGTTAGAACATAATATGGACACTGGCCCTTTGCCAACTGACAATTTGTATTTAGGTGCCTTCAGGTACTACCGTGAAGGACAAGATTCCTATATGCCTATCCTCAAAAAACATGGAGATAAAATAAAGATTACTGGTATCGGTCTCTTGAAAAAGGATAAGTTAGTCGGAACAATTAAGTACCACGATATGTTTGTTTTCAAAGGACTGCTAGAAAAGCACCGCTTGGACTCACATGAATTTAAAACCAATCCTGGCTATGCAATGATTAATAACATTCGTTCCGTTCCTACCTACGAGGTAAACATAAAAAATGGGAAACCTTCTTTCTATATTCATGTAAAGGTGGACGCTCGTATTCAGGAGCTCTCTAGAAAATTTAATTTAGAAAACAAAAAAAATACAACAAAAATAGCTAAGTCAGTCGAAAAACAATTAGATGCGAAAGCTACAAAACTAATTAAACAGTTTAAATCTCTAAATGTTGATCCCCTTGGACTTGGAGCAAAATATAGACAACATTATCGTCCATTCAAATTAGAAGAGTGGCGAAGAATGTATAAAGATGTCCCTATTAAAATAAAATACACCGTAAATATTACAAATTCTGGTGTGATTGAATAAGTTAATGATTGAACTCCCCTCTCTGGCATGGTACAACGGAGAAGGGAGTTTTTATTTTTAAATAGAGAAAAGGATATTTACGGGGGAGCTTATGTCTAAAAAATTAGTAAAGCCTATTTTAAACGGTATTTTATTTCTCGGCGTCTTTTTATTTGCTCATACATACTTAAAAAATGTTTCCTTCACACGTTATTTACTTGTCGTTATACCGATGCTACTCATCGGAATGTTTGGTATCGATCTTATTTTATCCGTTTTAATTAAGAAAGAAGAATAACAAGCGAACATCTTATTTCTCATAAGATGTTCTTTTTATTAAATAACTACCTTATGTTACAATAAACTTCGGCATAACGTAAGAAAGGATGAAACAACATGACAAACGAAAAAGGTTTAGATAAAGGATACGAACTTGTTGCGAAAATGCACGAAGTATTCGGACATCCTGTGACAAATACTCCAACAAAACTAACAGAAGAGCGTGCAAAAATTCGTGCTAGTTTTATGCAAGAAGAGTTAGAAGAATTTCTAGAAGCAACAACTGTTGAAGATCAATATGATGCACTTATTGACCTTATTTACTTTGCATTCGGAACGTTTGCAGAAATGGGCGTACGTCCAGATAAAGGATTCGAAATTGTAAACAATGCTAACATGGCAAAACTATTCCCTGATGGAAAGCCTCGATTCCGCGAGGGCGACGGCAAAATTATGAAACCAGAAGGATGGCAAGCACCGGAACCACAACTTCGTGCGGAAATCGAACGCCAACGTCAAGAGGCAGAAAAAAACTGCTAGGATCTCCTAGCAGTTTTTTATTATGTCTTTTTTCCTTTGGCCTATTAATGACCCACGTGTCCCGCGTGTCCTGCTGCTCCTGCAGTACCAGCTGCTGCTCCTGCTGCCGCCCCTGCTCCAATTCCACCTGCCCAAGGCTGTTGTTGCTGCTGATATTGCTGATATTGTTGTTGGCCTTGATGATGCTGTTGGCCTTGATGATGCTGCTGACCTTGATGATGCTGCTGACCTTGGTGATGATGTTGACCTTGGTGATGGTGTTGACCTTGGTGATGATGTTGACCTTGGTGATGGTGTTGACCTTGGTGATGGTGTTGACCTTGGTGATGGTGTTGACCTTGGTGATGGTGTTGACCTTGGTGATGATGTTGACCTTGGTGTGTTTGGAAAAGAACCGCTTGCGGATGAATTTGGTGATGACCATGATGATGTACTTGTTGCTGATGATGCCCTTGGTGTTGACCATGATGTTGATGCTGACCATGATGTTGATGCTGGCCGTGATGTTGGTGATGGCCGTGATGTTGGTGATGGCCGTGATGTTGGTGATGGCCGTGATGTTGGTGATGACCGTGATGTTGGTGATGACCGTGATGCACATGATGACCGTGAACACCTTGAGGGAAACCACCGACTCCTCCAGCTACAACACCGACGCCAGGTACAGGAAATCCTGTTTGTACGCCTCCCACAAAAGATGGAAATGTAGTTGGCATACCTACTGGTGCTCCTCCTTGTGCTCCTCCTACGAAAGATGGAAATGTAGTTGGCATGCCTACAGGCACTCCTCCTTGTGCTCCTCCTACCAATGTCGGAATTCCTGTCTGTGCTCCAGCCACTGACGTCGGAAATCCTCCAGCTGCTCCTCCCATCCAACTTGGGATTCCACCATATCCGTGTTGACCATCTCCTCCCATCCAACTTGGGATTCCGCCATATCCGTGTTGACCATCTCCTCCCATGGACATCATTTGTCCATAACTATCCGATCCACCTCCGAAGAAGCCATGTGGTGCATTATTGTCCATCCCTTTCATTCCTTTCACCTCTTCTGCTCAATTTAACCTACCTTTTTTATCATATTTCCTATAGAAGAATAGGTGTTTGTCTATATGGGAATTCCGCACCTTTTTCTTCGTTCTCCATTGATGAAGGGGATCCAGAACTTATTTTTCACATAAAAAAACTCAGAGCATAAACGCTCTGAGCTTTTATTAATAATTAATTAGTTTGCAACAACGTTAACAAGTTTTCCAGGAACAACAATTACTTTACGAACTGTTTTCCCTTCAATTTGTTCTTTGATTGCCTCAAGTGCAAGTTGTTCCATTTCTTCTTTTGATGCGTCTTTACTCATTGTTAATTTTGCGCGAACTTTGCCCATAATTTGAACAACGATTTCAACTTCATCTTCTACAAGTTTAGACTCATCAAATGTTGGCCAGCTTGCATATGTGATTGTTTCATTGTAACCAAGCTTGCTCCAAAGTTCTTCCCCGATATGAGGCGCAACTGGTGCAATCATTTTTACGAAACCTTCTACATATTCTTTCGGAAGTGTTTCAGCTTTGTATGCATCGTTGATGAATACCATCATTTGAGAAATCGCTGTGTTGAAGCGAAGCTCTGCATAGTCTTCTGTTACTTTCTTCACTGTTTGGTGGTAAGCTTTTTCAAGCTCTTTATTTGGTGCATCAGTGATTTTCTCACTTAATTCACCGTTATCTTGAATGAATAGGCGCCATACGCGGTCTAGGAAACGACGAGCTCCGTCAAGACCATTTTCAGACCAAGCGATTGAAGCATCTAATGGTCCCATGAACATTTCGTATAGACGAAGTGTATCTGCACCGTGGCTTGCTACGATATCATCCGGGTTTACAACGTTACCTTTTGATTTACTCATTTTCTCGTTATTTTCACCTAAGATCATACCTTGGTTGAATAATTGTTGGAACGGTTCTTTCGTTGGAACTACACCGATATCATATAATACTTTATGCCAGAAACGAGCATATAGTAAGTGAAGTACAGCGTGCTCTGCACCACCGATATAAATATCAACTGGAAGCCATTGTTTTACTTTTTCAGGGTCTACAAGTGCTTCGCTGTTGTTTGGATCGATGTAGCGTAGGTAGTACCAGCAGCTACCAGCCCATTGTGGCATTGTGTTTGTTTCACGACGACCTTTTTTACCAGTTTCAGGATCAACAACATTTACCCACTCTTCAATGTTTGCAAGTGGTGACTCACCTGTACCTGAAGGACGAATGTTTTCTGTTTTTGGAAGAACTAATGGTAATTCTTCTTCTTTTACAGCTGTCATTGTACCATCTTCCCAATGGATTACTGGAATTGGCTCACCCCAGTAACGTTGACGGCTAAATAACCAGTCACGTAGACGGTACGTTACTTTTTGATTTCCTGCGCTCGTTACTTCAAGCCACTCAATCATTTTTACGATTGCTTCTTCTTTATTTAAACCATCAAGGAATGCTGAGTTTACGTGTGCACCATCACCTGTGTACACTTCTTTCGTAATGTCTCCGCCTTTTACAACTTCCTTCATTGGAAGATTGAATACTGATGCGAATTCATAATCACGCTCATCGTGAGCTGGAACTGCCATTACAGCACCTGTTCCGTAAGTTGCAAGAACGTAATCAGCGATCCAGATTGGTAATTTCTCACCGTTTACTGGGTTAACTGCGTAAGCACCAGTGAATACACCAGTTTTCTCTTTCGCAAGTTCTGTACGCTCTAAATCGCTCTTCATTTTAACAGAGTTAATGTAAGCTTCTACAGCTTCTTTTTGATCTGCTGTTGTAATTTCTGCAACAAGTGCATGTTCCGGAGCAAGTACACAGTATGTTGCACCAAATAGTGTATCAGGACGCGTTGTGAAAACTGTAAACTTCTCATCTGTACCATCGATGTTGAAGTGTACTTCTGCACCTTCAGAACGACCAATCCAGTTACGCTGCATATCTTTTAAGCTTTCTGGCCAATCAAGCTCATCTAGATCTTCTAATAGACGATCTCCGTATGCTGTAATTTTTAACATCCACTGTCTCATCGGACGACGCTCAACTGGATGTCCACCGCGCTCACTCTTACCGTCAATTATTTCTTCATTCGCAAGTACTGTACCAAGTGCTGGGCACCAGTTTACAGGTACTTCATCAACGTAAGCTAAACCTTTTTCAAATAGTTTTAGGAAGATCCATTGTGTCCACTTGTAGTAGTTTGGATCCGTTGTATTTACTTCACGATCCCAATCGTAAGAGAAGCCTAATGCTTTAATTTGATTACGGAACGTATTAATATTAAGCTCTGTAAATTCTGCTGGGCTGTTTCCAGTATCAAGTGCATATTGCTCTGCTGGAAGACCGAATGCATCCCATCCCATTGGATGAAGAACATTATATCCTTGCATACGCTTCATACGAGATAAAATATCTGTCGCTGTATAACCTTCTGGATGACCTACGTGTAAGCCTGCACCTGATGGATATGGGAACATATCTAGTGCATAAAATTTTGGTTTTTCTGTCTCATCTGGCGTACGGAATGTTTTATTCTCTTCCCAATGCCCTTGCCACTTCTTCTCAATTTCTTGATGATTAAAGCTCATGAGATACCCTCCTTGAAATTCTATTTATTTTCACCGCCCAAAATACAAAAAACCTCTCATCCCTAGAAAGGGACGAGAGGTTATAGATTCCCGCGGTACCACCCTAAATTAATGTAATATATACATTCGCTTAGATCCGTAACGTGGATTAACGGCAATTGCTACTATTAGTTTCACAACTGCAACTCAAAGGCGAGTTCATAACGAAACGTGGATTGACTTGCACCGACCGTCAACTCTCTAAACCAGCTTCTATTACTACTATTCCTTTTCACTGTTATTACAAATATGAGTTAATTTAAATATATTCTAAAACATGTTACTTGTTCCGTCAAACTAAACTGCAATTTTTTCTTCAACTGTTTCTTCTACTTTTACTCGTCTATCATAAATACTCGTTGCTATAAGCGCTACTACAAGCATTACCATGATCGCTATAAACAATACTTCCATATTGTATAAGTCAACAATCGCTCCGCCAACGACCGGTCCGAACATCTTTCCTACAGTCGCCGCACTATTTACGACCCCTTGATAAAACCCAAGTTTATCTTTCGGTGCAAGTATATTAGCAATGGTTGGCACTGCCGGCCATACGAATAATTCACCAATTGTTAATGTCACCATCGCAACGAGGAACATTGTAAATTGTTGCGCTTGACTTAAAACAATAAACGACGCCGCAAAAATGATAATTCCAATCATAATTTGCTGTTTTAAAGAGCGCTTCATCCAGCGAATTAGCATACTAACAAGTGGCTGCGCACAAACAATCATCGCTCCATTTATCGTCCATAATAAACTATAATGACGCAGACTAATATTTAATTCCTGCATATGTGTTGCAATTGCCCCTTGCCACTGTACGTATGTAACCCAGCATAAAGCATATGCTACACATACGATAAGAAGTGCTTTGAAGCCAGGTGTAAGTGACCAACCTTTTTTCGTTTCGACTTCTCTTTGTACTCCTGACTCTTTTTTGTCTTCCATACCACGGAATCCAATAAAAGCAATTAAGAAGAAAACAAAGTATAAAATAAAGTTCGCTAAGAAAATATAATCAAAACGATAAGACGCAACTAAACCACCGCACGCTGTTCCAATCGCAATCCCAACGTTTTGTCCAACATACATCGCATTAAATGCTCGTCTTCCGCCCTCTGGCCAAACCGTACCAACCATCGCATACATCGATGGAAACACCATTCCAGAACCGAATCCGATTAATGCTAGCCACACAACATATAACGGCCAACCGTGGAAGAACACAAGACCTAAAATCGATACAAGTGTAATGACAATCCCTACTAAAATTGATTTATAACCGCCCCATTTATCAAATAAAACACCGCCGAGCAAGTTTCCGATTACACCAGTAAGCGAGTTGATCATTAATACCATTCCGGCTACTGATAAAGATTTCCCTAAACTATCATGTAAGTAAATTGTATTAAAAGGCCATAAAAAAGAAGCACCCGTGACATTAATAATCATCCCAGCTACTAATAGCCATACTTTCCTTGGCATAGTCTCCCCTCCTATTCTCTTTTTTTCGTTCATATATATAACAGTAAAATTGTAGTCGTTTTTAAATAGGAAGGCAACTGATTAATAGTTGATGAAATTCAGATAATAGCACAAAGACGATTAGAATGTATTCTAATCGTCTTTGTAAAATATTAATCTATAAATAATGGAATCGTTCCCTCGCGAAAGGTTATCCAACTTCCTTTTTACGTTTTGCACTTTCTTTAGCATTCCATTTAAATATTTTGTCTAGTAGAGAGTATATTCTCCCAGACTCCTTCGTTAATAATGGCCCTAACGACGCCAATATTAAAACATATAAAGCTGAGAACGGTTTAATCGTTGCCATTAAGCCACCCGCTATTCCGAGATTCGCGACAATAATGGAGAATTCCCCGCGTGATATAAGTGTTAAACCTATATTCGTAGAAGCCTTATGCGATAACCCAGCTTTACGCCCTGCAATCATTCCAGCTGTAAAATTACCGATGAGAGTAATGAAAACTGCTCCTAATGCCAACCATACTGCTCCTCCAAGCGAAAACGGATCTATACTTAAACCGAAACTGAAGAAAAATATAGCTCCAAAGAAATCACGAAACGGGACGACGAGATGCTCGATTCGATCACTATGCTCTGTTTCTGAAAAGACGAGTCCTAACAATAAAGCCCCAATCGCTTCCGCAACATGAATTGTTTCTGAAAATCCTGCTACAAAGAATAAAATAGCAAATATTACGATAATAAAAATTTCGTTTGACGAAATATCTAATACTTTATTTAGGAACGACGTAGCTTTTCTAGCGACCACAAAGAATAGTAACATATATCCTACTGCGATTAAAACAGATGTAAGGGCACCTACAAATGACGTTGCACCGCCGAGTACTAAACCTGAAACGACTGATAAATATACAGCTAAAAAGATGTCATCAAACATAATGATTCCTAAAATTAGCTCTGTCTCTTTATTACCAGATCTTCTTAAATCAACAATTACTTTCGCTACAATTGCACTCGATGAGATTGTAATAATTCCAGCAATAATTAATGTTTCTAGTAAGGGGAAGCCCATTATATATCCATAAAGTAAACCTAATATAAAATTAAGTGATATATGAACAGTTCCCCCAAGGACAATCGACTTTCCTGATTTAATTAATTTTTTTATTGAGAATTCTAAGCCTAAGTAGAATAGGAGGAATATGACGCCAACACGGCCGAGGAAGGAAATAACTTCTCCGCTTTCAATAAACCTTAAATCGATAAGCCCTAAATCTGGGGCATGAGGCCCCACTAGCATACCAAGTATAATGAGAAACGGAATAATCGAAAACTTTAACTTTGCAGCGAGGATAGCTGCAAAAGCGACTAATACTAACGCAGTTCCAACTTCAAAAATTAAAGTATCCATCGATTACGAATCACCTCCTGCTGAAAGCAACTCATTAATAATTCTTTTCACTTCATGTCTTTCGCCCGATAATACGAGCATATCGCCAGCTTCAATGATAGAATCTGGGCCTGGATTAAAGAACTTCTTCATATTCTTTTTCAAAATAGCAATGATTGTTACGTTATATGTTTTTCTAACGTGTAAGCTACCAATTGTTTTTTGTACCACTGGTGCGTTATTTTCTACTTTAAACCATTCAATTGATAATCCTTCAAAAGCCATCTCAATCGTGTCTAAAGCTTGTGGTCTATATACCATCCCGCCTAATATAGCCGCAATTTGTCTCGCCTCAGAATCGCGAAGAGAAATGCTTGAGATACTCTCATCATGATCCGCATCAAAATGATACATTTCCCTTCGTCCATCATCGTGAATAACAATAACCATTTTTTCATTACCCTTTGTTATCACTTCAAATTTACATCCAATGCCTGGTAGTTCACTCTCTCTAATATTCATATTCCCGCCTCCTAAATTTTTTTAGTTACGGCTCTTCCCTTTTACAAATCTACATCAATCTCTGTTTTAAACTTCTCATCTTTTGATATCCCTAAATACTTTAACGTTTCTGAAGGAGTCGCGTGATGAAAATGTTTTTGCAACAGTGCAATTGCTATTCCTCTTTTATATGCATGAAATCCAAATGTTTTTCGCATTGAGTTCGTTCCAATCTTACCAAGTATTCCGACCGCTTCAGCTGCGCTATGGATAACACGATACGCTTGTTGGCGTGAGATTGAATTTGTTGTTTTGTTAGATTGAAATACGTAGTTTTCTCTTTGAATATCAAAAGATTGTACGTACGCTAAAAGCGCCTCTTTTACTTTTGTATTTAAATAAATATCTTGTTTAAACTTTTCATCTTTCACAGGAAGAGAATAAAACTCTTTAACAGTTCCATCTTCATTTAATACATCTTCAAATTTAATACTCAATAGTTCAGTAATTTTTAATCCAGTGTTAATTCCAATAACAAATAAAAGATAATCTCGCTGGGAATGCTCTTTCAAATATTTTTTCATAGCCTCAATTTGGCTTATATCTTTTAATGCCTCTACAACTTCCATACATGTATTCTCCTCATCTTATGAACGGTAATTTTCTCATCATGTTGTCCATTTTACCTTATCATGCTATGGGAATTCCATGTATTATCCATTTCCTTTTAAATTTTTTACGCTATACAATTGGAGCGATATACTTTAATGCACCTAAAAATTCTGGATATTTATGATTTGGAAACTTACTATTGTAAAAATACGTTGCGGTTAGAAAAATAACGAGGGATAAAAATGAAAATAGTAAAACTTCTTTGGACCTTAGCGCTATACCTATAACTTCAAATAAAGATCCATCTTCTTTCTGCAAGTTGGATTCCTCCTTTCATTTCCTGCTACTTTATATGTTTAGTTTATGTTACTTAATTATATTATATAATATAATTAAGTAACATATCAATGTTTTTCGTTATTTTTTCTGAAAATAACGAAAAATACCGAGCACCCTATGCTCGGTATTTTTGTTATTAGTCCTCTTTTGGAAGAACAATTCCTTTATACAATTGAACTGTAATGAAGTAATAAATCGCATAAATAACTACGAAAATTACAATTGGTACCCAAATACGGAAATATGGATCCATTAAAATAAATCCGAAAATATTCATACCAACTAATACGTGAGCAATACCCACAATTGCTGGGAATAGGAATACTAAGAATAACTCTTTATAAATTGATTTCGTTAATAATTCACGGCGCACACCGATTTTACGAAGCATTTGATAACGCGTAATATCTTTTGATGCACCAGAAAGAATTTTAAACATTAAGCAACTTGCCATCATTGCTAAGAAAGCAATTCCAAGGAAGAAGCCCATAAATACTGTTCCACTCGCAACACCGTAGAACATATCGTAAGCTTGATATTTACTGTTCATTCTTTCAGCCGTTACATTTTTATATTTATCTAGCTGCAACTCGTCAAGTTTTTTCCATTCTTTTGTGTATGTTAAGAAATCATCTGCTTTTCCGATAAATGCTATACCTTCTTTACCATTTATCCCATCGTACATTTTTTGATCTACAATTTTAATCGCATGATCTTCGTATATATAATATGGATGGATTGTACTAAAAGCATCAACCCATTCTTCTGGAAGTTCTTTAGCGTTCGCATCTTTTTCATTCATTTCTCTAGAAACTGCACCTACTGGTAGTTCCTCTGAAGCTTTCTTCGTATTCACTAAATCTTTCATCGACTTCATGCTTGTCATATCTTTTACTAAAGGACGATTTTTCTCTAAATCCTCTTTTATATAGTAAACGTATTTATCATCTACTTTGTAACGATATTCATTTTTCTCTTTAAATGTAATACCGTCTAAAATTTTCTTTTCTTCAGCTGTTGGGTTATGAACTACTGAATCATATATTACTAAACCATCTACCATTTTTATAACGTTATTTTTAAACGCCATACCACCTGAAATTGCACCCGCTCCAAGAGCAACTAACATTGCTACTGTCGCAAGCACTTTCGTTAAACTATTAATACGGAAGTTTAATTGTGCAAAAGTAAAAGCGTTAAGCCCTTTTTCGCTTCGTTTTTTATTACTTTTTAACTTTTTAATAATAACCGGAAGAAGCGATCCAAATAGCATGTAAGTACCTGCTGTTGTTGTAATTAATGCAATAAGGATTCCCATTTCTCTTAGCTTTTCCATATAAATCATTGATGCATAGCCAATACCTAATAAAATAACCGCAAGGAATGCAACTAAACCTGTCATTTTCCCTTTTACTGCAACACGTTCTGTTTGTGCATCTGCATGTACAAGTTGTAATACAGAAATACGAGATAATTTAATACTATTCATAATTGCTGATAATACAAATAATGCAAAGAAGAAGATGCAAGTAACAGTCATAGATGGTAAATAAAATGCTTTATAACCTTCACCCGCAAATTCGAGTTGTTTCATTAACAACTGACCGATACCTTCTGCAAGTCCTATACCAACTGCAAGTCCAATCGCAAGAGACGCAGCACCTAATACAATTGTCTCAATAAACATAAGTAATGTAACTTTATGCTTTTTTGCTCCTAACATCATATACATACCAAACTCTTTTTGACGAAGAGATAGTAAGAAAGAGTTCGCATATAAAATATAGAAGAAGGTTATTATCGCTAATAAAAATGAGCCTGCTTGGAATACGAATCCAATTTGGCCAATAGTAGAATTTTCCTTAAGGAAGGCTTCGTTTAATGCTAATGTTTGGAACATATAAAAAATTGAAATGGACATGACAAGACCAACAAGTAAGACGATATAATCTTTTAACTTACTTTTCAGCCCTGACATGGAAAGTTTGAATAACATGCCAAAGTCTCCTTTCTTACGCTTTTTGTGTACCTAAGTCTGCAAGCACATCTAAAATTTCTTTATAAAACTCTTCACGTGTACCACCACGGTGAATTTCTTTATATAGCTCACCATCTTGAATGAATAAAATACGCTGACAGTAACTTGCACTATATGGATCGTGCGTAACCATCATAATAGATACGCCTTGTTCTTCATTTAAGTTTGTCATCGCATCCAGTAAACTTGCTGCATTTTTAGAATCAAGAGCTCCTGTTGGCTCGTCCCCTAAAATAATTGCCGGTTCATGCACTAAAGCGCGTGCTGCTGCTGAACGCTGCTTCTGTCCACCAGATACTTCAGATGGATACTTTTGAAGTATTTCTGTAATCCCTAACATATCCGCTACTTTCTCTACTTTCGGTCCAATATTACGTGATGGAACACCTTGAAGGGAAAGTGGAAGTGCAATGTTTTCATAAATAGATAAATTCTCTAATAAGTTAAAGTCTTGGAAGATGAATCCTAACTTTTGCGAACGGAAATCTGAAAGCTCACCTTGTTTCATTTCCGTAATATCCGTACCCGCAATTTCAACAACACCGCCCGTTGCTTTATCAAGCGTTGAAATTACATTTAACAATGTCGTTTTACCAGAACCCGATGGTCCCATAATTCCGACAAACTCACCCTCTTGAATTGAGAATGAAACACCTTTTAACGCATGTGATTGGTTCTCACCTTTTTTACCGTACACTTTTTGAACGTTTTTTACGTCTACAACTGGTTTCGTCATATATATCCTCCTACGCTTGTTTTTCCATTACCTATTTTGCACCTTTTGGAGGGGAACTGCTATTTGTTAACATTACAATTACCTTACACTTTTGTAATATAAAAAAGGTGCGCGTGTAAGGTAAGCTTTTTCATTTTAAATAAATTCACTTCCTTCATTAATAAATGAAATTTTATTGGCGATAATTTTACTTTTATCAGCTATGCGACAAGGAATATCGACTTACCGACGAAAGATGACAATAAAAAATGGGCTGTTCCGTTTATGGAACAGCCCATTTCTATCTTTATTTCTTTAAAGGTGTTACCGTCCAATACGTAATAACACGCCAAATCCATTCTAGTGGACCCATTTTAAAGATTTTCATCCAAATTACGCTAAACACAATTTGAATTGCATAAATTGCAATACACACATATAACGTCTGCATGTACGTTAAGTTTTCTGCAAAGTTAAATACACTTCCTGCGATTAAAATCATTGCAGTTTGTCCAATATAATTCGTTAAAGCCATACGACCGTAATATTTCAGTGGCGCTAACAAGGTTTGAACTAGTTTTAATTGAAGTAATAAAATTAATGCTCCAACATAGAAAGCTGAAATAATCGGTCCAACTGTAACACCAATTTTTAAAAATTGGCTTGCAGCATTCATTGTTCCATCCTCATTCTCAAGTATCATATTTATAAATGGTTCAGCAGGAACATGCCCATATTGATACCATACAGCTACGACACTTAAAACAAACATAATACCTGTAAAAATAGCGACTTGCTTTATATTTTGCGTGAGATTTTCAAATACACGATATTGTCCTGCAGCAAGCCCTAATAAAATTAAGCCAAGTGGTAATAGTTCTTTAACTCCCATTACACTGAAGACAATTGTCAAAACAAGTCCTAGTACTAGGTTCACTTCTTTTTTCGCTTTATAAAACGGTAAAACAATTAACCCGCAAATTGCGTATAACGCTAGTGCTTCTCCAGGTTGAAACATTTGATGAATCACACCAAAAATAAATAACGCAACTATGCGGCGTAAAAATAAAATATACCCATTTTTCCCCTTTGCAATCGCTCTTGAAATAAAGATATAGAATCCTACTCCAAATAAGAATGAGAAGATTGAGAAGAAACGACCTTCTACAAATAAGTATAGAAATCTTTGATAACTCGCATCCACTGTATTAGGATCTGGAATTTTAATGTTAAGTAATGCAAGAATATTTACTAAAATAATCCCCAGTAGTGCGAAACCACGAATGTAATCTAACTCATCAATTCGTTTGTTTGTAATATTGTTCCCCATAAAGCAACTCCTTGTATAAAATTTAATCCTTCCTTACTCTACTGGAGAAGTGTGCTTATAACTATCGACAAACCTTACAAGAATCTTACATTATTGTAATATAATAAAGTGAAACTTTAATCAGTGGGGGTTTTGTTCATCCCTCACTGATTATTAGCCTTCACCAATCGGGCGTTTACGGGCAGCAGGGCTCCCACCTAACTTCTTTGCTCCAGCCGAATTTTGAGGTGGGAGTCTTACTGCCCACAAATAGCGGGATAAAATAAAACCAGGTCATATTGCGACCTGGTCTACTCTGATTGCTTCGATCTTTGAGGTTGTCCTTTTTTACTGTTGCGCTGTTTCACTTGCACAACTGGATCAAGCTCATTCGAAAATTCAGCGTTATGTCCATTTTGTGTTTTTTGCTCTGGGTTATTTTGATCTGAACGTTTCGCCATTACATTCACTCCTTATTAGTGCGGTGTAATAATCATTTGATGTTGCAATTGGCGAATTGCCATACGTGCTCTATTTAACTGCTCACGTTGCTCATCATTCGCATGTTGTTGCATCGTTTGTAAATCGTTATATGCTTGTTCTAATTGTAACTGTGCATCTGAATACTCCATCGTATTGTAATGCTCTTGTCTCATACCAAGATCTAATTGCTCTTTCGCATATTCCACCGCTTGTTCCGCCTGTGTAATATACGATTCAAGTGATTGACGCTCTGCCATAATTGTCCCTCCTTGCTTCAATTCCCCTTTAGTGTATCCCTTCCATCTGAACCTTATGAGTATGTTATAATGGATTTTATTTGTTTCATTTTGACTCGTCTTAGGAGGGAAAGTAATGAAGGTTCAAAACCCTTTTCCATATACAAACGACAATAAACGTTATCATACATGGAATTACCACTTACGAAATGAATTTGGTGAAAAAATCTTTAAAGTTTCATTAGATGCTGGCTTTGATTGCCCGAACCGTGACGGTACAGTTGCTTACGGCGGCTGCACGTTTTGTAGTGCTGCTGGATCTGGTGACTTCGCTGGCGATCGCCGCGATGATGTTATAACGCAATATCATGAAATGAAAGAAAAAATGCACTCAAAGTGGAAAGACGGAAAATGTATCGCTTATTTCCAGGCATACACAAATACACATGCACCACTTGAAGTATTAAAAGAAAAATTCGAACCGCTTCTAGCAGAAAAAGACGTTGTCGGTCTTTCTATCGCAACTCGTCCAGATTGCTTACCTGACGATGTTGTTGAATATTTAGCGGACTTAAATAAACGCACGTATCTTTGGGTTGAACTCGGACTACAAACTGTTCATGAACGTACTGCAAATCTTATTAATCGTGCTCACGATTATCCATCTTATGTGGAAGGCGTAAATAAATTACGCAAGCATGGCATTAGAGTTTGCTCACATATTATTAACGGTCTTCCCCTTGAAGATTACGACATGATGATGGAAACCACTCGTGAAGTTGCAAAGCTTGACGTACAAGGAATTAAAATTCATTTACTTCATTTACTAAAAGGAACGCCAATGGTGAAGCAATATGAAAAAGGACAACTAGAATTCCTATCTCTTGAAGATTACGTAAGTCTCGTTGTTGACCAACTTGAAATTATTCCAGAAGACGTAATTGTGCACCGCATCACAGGTGACGGTCCGCCTGATTTAATGATCGGCCCAATGTGGAGCTTAAATAAATGGGAAGTATTAAATTCCATCGATGCAGAATTTGTACGCCGCGGAAGCTGGCAAGGAAAATATGCAAATGAGGAGAAACAAAAATGAAATTAGAACGTGTATTACCGTTTGCTCGCACTCTCTTGCAAACGGCTGTTAAAGAAGGCGATTACGCAGTAGATGCAACACTTGGCAATGGACATGACACTTGCTTCCTAGCTGAAATCGTTGGAGATAACGGAAAAGTATTTGGATTTGATATTCAAAAAGAAGCAATCGAAAGTTCTACTATCCGCCTGAAAGAAAAAGAACTTTTCGAACGTACTGTTTTAGTTCACGATAGTCACGATACACTTCTATCCATATTACCGGACGACGCAAAGGGAAAAGTAACAGGAGCAATCTTCAACTTAGGTTACCTTCCTGGCGGTGACAAACATATCGTCACAAAACCGAACTCAACAATCTCGGCTATCGAACAATTATTAGACGTAATGGCACCAGAAGGTATCATCGTCCTTGTCATTTACCACGGTCATCCAGAAGGACAAGTAGAGCGTGACGCTGTTCTCACATTTGCAGAAGAACTAGATCAAAAGCAAGCTCACGTTTTGCGATACGGCTTCATTAACCAGCAAAATAACCCGCCATTCATTGTAGCGATTGAGAAACGATAATATATCGACGATTCGACAAAACATACAAAAAAAGACGTGCACTCACTGCACGTCTTTTTTTATCCTCCTATATAATGGATATATACAATATTAAAGGAGACGAAAAAATGATCGGAATACTAGCAGGAATGGGGCCAAAATCAACTGGACCATTCGTCGATACAGTTGTAGCAGGGTGCCAAACAATATACGGAGCAAAGCATGATATGGACTTTCCTCATATGATGATTTATTCGTGCCCAACACCGTTTTATATGGATCGCCCTATTGATCACGAAGCGATGAAAAAAGCGATTATTAAAGGGGCACAAAAACTTGAAAGTACTGGTGTAGATTTCATCGCAATGCCATGTAATACAGCGCATCTTTATTTCGAGGAATTACAGCGTTCTATTACCATTCCTATTTTGAATATAGTCGATGAGACGTTAAAAGCAATTCCTGAAAATACAAAAAAAGTCGCTCTTCTCGCAACAGAAGCAACAGTTCAAGCGGGGCTTTACCAAGACGGGATTGCAAAACGTAATATAGAGTACATTCATAATGAAAAATGGCAGGAAATGATTAATCAAATTATTACTTGTATTAAATCTGGAGAAATTGAAGAAGCTCGCAAATTGTGGAATGCGCTCGTTTTACAATTGCGAGATGAAGTTGATACCGCTATTATCGCATGTACTGATTTGAATGTAGTGGCGAATGAGGGCTTTGTAGATTCTGCTCAATGTCTTGCGAAAGCGGTTGTTAGGATGTATGTAGAAAATATAAGGAGGTCCCAATGAATATATCTTGCTGGCTATTGTTTTCAGAAGTAAATTGCGCTTCCAATTCAAAGAAAGGCGTTGGCTTAAAGTTTTTAATTTCCTGCTGTCGCTTGTTTATCAAACACAACGCAGGTGTTTGTACTCGTATAAACACCTTGAACGCCTTTCTTACGTAAGAGAAGTGTATATAACCTAACTAGCATTCATTCCAATAATCCAATCGCTAATTTGACGTACTTGCGCTTCAGCAAACATGCGCTCATAATCTGAACCAGGCTTTAAATTCTGAAAACCTTTTTTAGTATCATCTACTTCTAAACTATTGATCCACAAGCGGTTATTTTTTTATTTGTACATCCTGCTTGTTGAATGATTAACCTCGCAATTGCTTCACCCTCTCAATCGTAATAAAACTCCAACATAGTGCTATGTTGGAGTTTTACTGCTAACTATTCATAGAAAGCACTTCCTAAGAACAACATACTATAGCATCATTAATTACGGAAAAAGGAAATTAGATGAGGGTGACTTCCACACCTCCCTTACTTATTTTCAAAAGGCACTTCAAATTAGGATACAAAAAGGAACTGAAGAGCTGATTCATTCCACTAAGCTTTGCATTGCGTATTGTATGTCTCGCCGATACAATCTGCCCTAAAAACTTTTAACTTTCTTCACAATTCTTTCAAAGTAATCACACTTAATCTCGCTATATTAAATAAGTAGTTATTCATATAGGGAAGGTTAGGGGAACTGAAAGTATGAAAGTAAATCGTTCGCTTCATTACATTTTTTGGCGTTGGCATTTTTACGCTGGTCTTTTTATTACGCCGCTTCTTATTACTTTGTCACTGAGCGGAATTGGGTATTTATTTCGAGAAGAAGTTGAAGATTTCATCTATAAAGATTTATATTTTGGGAAGAGCGCCCAAACAGAATCTATTTCGATGTCTGATTCGCTTTCCTTAACAGAGAAAAAGTATCCACACTATAGTGTGGCAAAAATTAGTGAGTTTAATGGGGATTATAATACGAGACTTACCATTGCAAATGAATATACTGGGCAACAAAAATATGTGTATTTAGATAGCAATAATCAAATTGTTGGAGATCAAAATGCAAGTGAAACGTTTGCCAATATAATGAGGGAATTACATAGTTCTCTTTTAGTTGGTGGTACTGTCGTTAACTACATTGTAGAGCTTGCGGCATGCTGGACAATCTTTTTAATCGTAACTGGGTTGTATATGAGTATACGCCAGTTCAAAAACACACCAGCATCCAATAAGCGAGAAAAAGCAAAACGACGTCATTCTATTATCGGTATTATATTTACAATTCCTCTCGTTTTGCTAGTCGCATCTGGATTACCGTGGTCAGGATTTATGGGTAACCAAATTTATAAAATCGCATCATCGAATGAATCGATTGGATATCCAAAGTTGTATATGGCACCGCCTGAATCGAAGGTAAAAGAATTGCCGTGGGCAACAAGAAAAGAAGCTCCTCCTGAATCGAATTCAAATGAGCCAAAAGCCATTCCAATTGATGAGTTACAAAAAGGAATTGAAATAAAGAAGCCATACGTTATCTCATTACCGGCTGATCCGAAAGGTGTATTCACCGTTTCGAAATCGAGCGGTTCTGGTATTACGGGGATGCATGTCGCACCAAATGAAGAAATAACTGCTTATTTTAATCAATATAGCGGAAAACTTATTTCCAAAACGGACTATCGTGATTATGGATTATTTGCACAATGGTTCACTTACGGTATCCCGCTTCATGAAGGTCATTTATTCGGATGGCCAAATAAAATATTGTGCCTACTAACGACATTATCTTTATTACTTCTCATCTATTACGGAGTAAAAATGTGGTTAGCAAGAAAGCCGAAAGGAAAATTAGCAGCACCTCCTAAACAAAGAGATAAGAAAAGCACATTCGTTTTCTTTATCATGATGGTTATATTAGGCGCTGTCATGCCTTTATTCGGACTATCTGTGTTAGTTATTTTTGCGATTGAACTTCTTATATATGTATTTTCAAAAATACGGTCATAATGAAAAAGCATTTGTACTCCCGTGTACAAATGCTTTTTTATTTACTATTTTCTTTTTTTCTACCACTTATTAAAAAGACAATATCTACTATAATAATTAATGCAATGATAACTTGAGCCACATAATCCATCATTGTCGGACCGCCAGCTTTATTCATCATCATATACATTCCAGTTACAAATGAAATGGAAAGTAGCACGAGTAACGTTACTTCAATATTGTCATATAGCTTTTGAAACAATCGCTTCATTTCCATCACCTTCTTTACCATATTATAACAAAAAAACCACTCTACAAGAGTGGTTTTCTTCATCACTGCGCCATTTTCTTTCGGTACATCTTCCCGTTCCAGTAGAAGAATCGTGAAGTGAGACCTCCGTATTTTACAATGCGCCGTGCCATTTTGTGCATATTCTTTTGCGCTGATACTTTTTGGTCTGATAAATAAATACCAAGTAATCCTCTGCTTATGAGACGATGAAACTTCGCATGAGGCAAATCACCAATGCTCTTTTCTGCTTCTTCTACAAAGTGCTTCATGCGTTCTAATATTACTTGTTCGTTTTCATAATAACTACAGAAATTCAAATCTCCACCGATGCGATCTTCTTCTTGATCGATGAAATAATCAAGTAAAATGTGAAGTCCTTGTACGTAAGGAAAATACCCTTGTCTAATTTTCTCAATATCCTCATCATGTAATTCATCATGAAATGCATATGCTACAAGACAAAAGATTCCAAGTGTAGAACCCGCACATGCTGAAAACTCAAACCAACTCATCGGTGGTAAGTTTTCTTTATGTGCTTCAAACCATGTTTTTAAGCGTGGTTCTCTTTCTTCTAATTTCACGTGTTTATGAATTTGCAAATCACAATAATAACAAGCAAGTTCATGAAGAACAGGAGCAATTTTATCATAGTGCTTCGTTTTCTTTAAAACATCTTGGCATGTTTCAACGAGTTCATCTAAATAACCACCATCATCTTGATCATCACGGTAACGATAATAATTACCGCCCCCTTCAACTTCAGGGCTTAATGCCATTATCATCGACTCATGAAGAGCGGCAAAATCTTTTGGATCAAGTGATGTACTGCGGTCACATAAATTATCTAAATAATCGCTAATCGTTTGATACGCTACAATAAAACGAATACATTCCTCTCGGTGCTCATTTGCTAACAGCGCTAAAATACCACCGCCCTCGCAATGAAACGTTTTATTCTCAATACTTGCGATTGCCTGACTATGAAGCTCATCATTTGGAATATGGTAGGCACGCTCTTTCCACATCGCTAGCTCATGGTGTACAACCGGAAACACATCACGGTATACTTTCGCCATGAGCGTTATGGGATTACTCGGTACGTTCACTTCTTCCTTCATCTCCTCTATTAAATGTACAAATAATGATTTATTTGTTTGTTTTTACTATATTATTGACATGTATTTCAGTAAATGACTGAATATAATTCAAAATTTCATCACGCTCATACTCATTTAATAACTCATGATAACAATTAGGCCATTCTTTATATGCCTTATCACTAATTTTAACATTATCAAACCATGTACGGACACGTGTTTTATCTACAAGTTTATCCTCACACGCCTGCATTAGCAAGAGTGGAACATCTGGAAAATCATCTATTTTCTCATGAACAATCTCAATAGACTTAATCAATTCACTATACCAACGTACTGATACTTTGCGCAAGAACAATGAATCATTCTCCATCGCATCCCTCACTTCATGGTTACGAGTTGACATTTCTACAGTGAGATTTGTTGCAAATTGCAATTTTGGAGCAACGACATTTAATATTTTTGAAGCAGCACGAAGCGGAGCAGAAGGTGCAGCTAATACTCCTAAACAAGGCGAACTTAATACAATCCCATCTATGTCCTCTCTTTTCGTTTCTTGCATCATACGAATAACGACAAGTCCTCCCATACTATGACCAAATAAAAAAATAGGCAATCTATATTTTCTTGCTTCTTTCACCCATAACTTTATTTCCTCTATGTATTCATCAAATGAATCGATATGTCCTCTATTTCTTGAAGTTGTTCCGTGTGCTGGAAGATCCCCCATAACGACGTGATAACCGCTATGATTCCACATTTCTGCAACTGCTTCATAACGTCCGTGATATTCCATAGCACCATGCACTATAATAATGACGGCTTTCGCTTCTTCCGCTTCATAGTTCCACATACGAAACTCCTCCATTTCACTCTTTTTCATAATTTGATACACTAAAACTAGTCTCTAGGAAAGGAAGGCTTTACATGATATATCCTTACAAAGAAAAAAATCCGAAAATTGCGAGTAGTGCTTTTATCGCTGATTATGTTACCATTACAGGCGATGTGACAATTGGCGAAGAATCTAGTATTTGGTTTAATACAGTCATCCGCGGTGATGTATCACCAACGATAATTGGAAATAGAGTAAATGTACAAGATCAATGTACACTTCACCAAAGTCCCCAGTATCCTCTTATTTTGGAAGATGATGTTACAGTTGGTCATCAAGTTATTTTACATAGCTGTCATATTAAAAAAGATGCTTTAATTGGAATGGGATCTATCATATTAGATGGTGCTGAAATTGGTGAAGGAGCTTTCATCGGTGCTGGTAGTCTCGTTTCACAAGGAAAGAAAATCCCTCCTAATACGTTAGCTTTCGGTCGTCCTGCGAAGGTCATTCGCGAATTAACAGAAGAGGACCGTAAAGATATGGAACGTATCCGCACACAATACGTTGAAAAAGGACAATATTATAAATCGTTACAAAAGTGATTTTATCGCTGCCATAAGATTGGCAGCTTTTTTTATGAAAAAATCTAACTTTTTCTTTACAAAACCTTATTATCCCCTCAATAAAATCTTATTAAAATAGAAGTTAATAACTCCATATATATGTAAATGAGGGAGGAAAAATCTCATGAAGGTCAGTGGACTATATAAAATAGAATGTTACATTTTCAAAGGAATTAATCGCTACTTTGATCAAAAAACATTAAACATCTTTTTCAGCAATATTACCCATATCGGTGGTGCTACCTTCTCTATTACACTCACACTTTTCTTTTTAATTTTCGCAACAGGGAATTTACATCAAGCTGCAATTGCAACTGCTATTTCTTTAACAATTAGCCATATTCCAGTGCAAATATTAAAAAGATGGTATCCACGAAAACGTCCTTATTTGACAATTCAGGATGCGAAATATCCAGTTTATCCATTAAAAGATCATTCTTTTCCATCCGGACATACAACGGCTGTTTTCTCTGTCCTCATTCCATTTATTTGCTATAATCCAAACTTGCTTGCTTTTCTATTACCGTTAGCGCTATGCGTCGGTATTTCCCGTATTTATTTAGGACTTCATTATCCGTCAGATGTATTTGTAGGCATGTGCCTCGGCACTTGCTCTGGCATCATCTCTTTTTATCAACTCATTCCACTCATGTAAAGGAGCGATATGATGAGAGTCGCCATATTTACCGATACATTTACACCACAAGTCAACGGTGTGGCGAAAACTTTGGAACGTTTAACTAAATATTTTCAAAAAGAAAATATCGCGTATTCTGTTTTCGCCCCTCAACATACGGCAGAAGAGAATTTCGTATCGAATGTAAACAAAATGAGAAGTATCCCGCTAACTATATTATATCCAGAATGTCGCTTTGCCTTTCCTACTCCGCGCATTAGACGGGAACTTCTTGCCTTTAAACCTGATATCATTCATATTGCTACGCCTTTCAATATGGGACTTTGTGGATTATATTATGCCAAAAAGTTAAATATCCCGGTTGTCGGTTCTTATCATACTGATTTTGACGCCTATTTACGCTATTACAAAATCGAATTTCTCTCCAATATGCTATGGAACTATTTAAAGTGGTTTCATAGTCATATGCAAAAAAACTTTGTTCCTTCTCCTGAAACATTACATCAATTAAAGAATAAAGGATTTCAGGCCCTCTATATTTGGGGACGTGGTGTAGATTGCACTCTCTTTCATCCCACTTACAATAAAGACCTATTCCGAAAAAAATATAATATTACAGCGGAATATATTCTTTCCTACGTCGGACGCCTTGCTCCTGAAAAAGATATCGACACTCTTCAAACACTTATTCAAACGACGAACAAAGAACGTGATGATATTCATTGGCTCATCGCTGGAGATGGTCCTCTCGCAAAGGGCCTGCATGAAAATGTTCCAAAAACAAATGTAACCTTTACTGGATATTTACAAGGTGAATATTTAGCTGAAGCCTACGCTTCCTCTGATCTAATGGTATTTCCATCTACTACTGAAACATTTGGGAACGTCGTACTTGAATCACTTGCATGTGGTACACCTGTTATTGGTGCGAATAGTGGCGGGGTTAAAAATATTATTACAGATGAAAAAACTGGATTTCTATGTGAACCCAAAAATGAGGACTCATTTTTATCATCTATTTATGAATTGTTAAATAATGAAGAAATGCGTAAACAAATGAGCCAAGATGCTCACTCTTATGCTGCTACACAAAGCTGGGATGAAATTTCCAGTGATTTACTCATTCATTATGATGATGTTATTCAAAGTCGAAAAGCGGAAATGCTAGCTTAAACGCGGCTTATGTATCATCAATTTGCAAGTGAAACTCCTATATTGTACAAAATATAGGAAAAGAGATCACACTTCGAAGTGTGACCTCTTTTTATCTTGCGCTTTTATTTAGCGGTTCAGTTGGTACATACATATAATGAATAAAATTCGAACTTATTTTTCTTCCCCTTTTGTCTGAGCCGCGTCAAACGTCCAGTTCAATTTCAATGTATCTCCTTGGAATACGTTTTGATCTTCTCCATTATCTTCAAATATGAATTTCACATAGAAAGTGTCATCCTTGCCTGGAGCAAGTCCGTTTCCTTCCCAGTTTACGACACCTTTTTCTACAAGATCAGGCAAGTTGCCATCAGCAGTAGCTTGTTTCAATTCAGACAAAGTAGTTTCCCATACAGGAACTGTGTTCTTGTCTATGTTCCATAAAAACTCCACTTTGACATGATCACCGAAATCAGCATTTCCATTATCACCTTTTGCATCTGTTACAGTGTAATCAGTAAGAAGATGAACGTCCTTAATTTTCAAAGTACCGTTGTTGATTAAGTGGAAATCGCGTTCTATTTGATCACCTGGTTTGATTTTGTCAACATCGATGATAACTTGTGGATCAATGCTCAAATCTAACGTACCAGCCGCAAATGTATTTTCTGATACTTCTTTATCACTGAAGTACGCAAACGTTCCGCCTCCGATTAAAGATAAACCAAGAGCTGCAGATGCAACACCCATACCAAGTTTTTTCTTAAGATTCATTTTAATAATCCCCCTATTTTTATAATATTTAAACTACTAAAAAGTTGATAGGCCCATATGAGGTAAAAACAAATTGTTTCCTTATTTGATGCCTTTTAGATAGTTACTAAGTTCTTAATAAAGAACTTAGTGTTTCATTCAGGAGCGACTATCGATATTTGCAGAAGATGAAATTTCCCCCTCTTTTATCAACAACCACTCCTAGGTCACCCTATTTTTATTTCTTCGGTTCTAGACCGATCTGACGTAAGAAATCTGCCAGTCCTTTTTTACCAATTGTTTCTTTTGGCTTAACTACTTCTGGAACACCGACTTCTTTTTGCAAGAAGTTTTTCTCAACGAAGCGGACATCTGTCTCGTCTACGACACCGTCTTGGTTGATGTCTTGTGGCAAGATGGATGCATCCTTTTTACCGTATACATCAACTACACTTTGCATATCGCGAATATCAATCAATCTGTCACCATTCACATCCCCTGCAAGATTTTTAGCACGTGCTCCAACATATTGCCCGCGCACCTCACCGTTTACAGAATATCCAGGAATGAATTTCTTCATCGCTTTGAGATGTCCCGGAACATCGAAAACAACTGTGTGTGCTTCAGTAGAAGCTGGGATACCCTTAATGGTGTATTCCCCTCTACTATCAATTGTTCCCTTATATTTTTTACCTTGTGGAGACATTGCATATACTTGGGCACCGATCTTTGTATAATCACCTTTTGGCAAACTACCGTCATTTCTCAAAAATGCTTCCGGTCCGATAAAACCCTGCACTTTCGAATGCGTTGGAATGATGTTAAAGCTTTCCGTATCCAAATAAGAAATGGTAGTAGCTGCTGTTTGTCCCGCTTTCATATAAGACGCCTGCTTTACAGCAAATTTGGTAGCATTATCAAAATATGCATCACTTACTAATTTTAGCGTTACATCAAGGAAAGGCATATCGCCATCCATACCGCTAAATGCATTCCCTTTCATAGATGCGCCAACTTTCACCGTATTCTTGAGAGTTCCTTCTGTCACCACAGGTTCTTGCAGCGATACTTCCAAGCCTTTTTCCTTCGCGTACTCGTTTGCCGTATTGTTCAGTTTTACATTCTCAAACTTATACAAATCGTTCATGAATTCCACCTGGAATTCCCCGGATACAAGTTGCTTCACATTATTGAGACTAAGTGTCATCGTAACTGTATCGCCGACTTTTACATCTTTCTTATCGTAACTAGAAGTCGTATATTCCGTACCTTCTTTTACAAAGACATAGTTTTGTTTACCAACTGCCGTTGCGATATCAGACGTAGTCAAAGTCAAATTTAGAGGTTTTGTTGCAATATCACTTGCCTCAATACCGAATTTTACATCTCCATTCGCTTGGATCGGGAAGTACCCATTTATGAATGGAGAGTTTGCAGAGTAAGCCATGCTGTTGGATGATTGGTCATAGTTTAAGCCTTTCGATTTCAATACATCCACTGTCGCATCCTTAGCTGTTCCATGCAGCCATACCGCTTTTTGTCCATCTTCTTCCGTAAACATGGAGTCATTAACCTCAATTACACCCGGTTTTTTATCCATATTTACTTCCGGTGCTGTATTGTCCACGATAAGCGGATTATCTGCAACATATGATTTCCCTTCCTCATCGTACGCAATCAATTCCAGTATATAATCGCCTGCTGGAAGCTTCACAGGAAGATCGCCAATTGGCTTAGAAGGATCGTTTGTAAATGGATAGACAGTACCGCTGAATATACCCATAAGAAAAGTTTCTACATCTGTCAGTAATCTGCTGGCGTCCGCTGTTCCTACAAAACCTACAGCTTTCCCTGTCTTACTGTCCTTAACAAGCACATCGATTGTTTTCATCGGGCTATTCAACTTCATTGACCCGTGAACAAAAGGGTATAAGCCTTGCCAAAAAGGTGTTGTATTTGTTACGGATGGTGTACTTGTCTTTACATATTCAAATCCCTTTTCCGTCACCATGACAGCGAATGGAATTTGATACGTTTCGGACGGATTGTTCGCATTCGTTACATGAATATATCCTTCGTATCTGCCTTTCGCTGCACTAGAAGGAATCGTAATTTTCGGCTGCAGTTCCTGTGATTTTCCGCTTGCCACTGTAAGAGATGCCGGTACCTCAACTTGTATTCCATTCTTCACTGCATCTTGAATGCTCGTACGCTCACCGTGATACTCTACTTCTACTTTAAAAGATTTTTCTTCTTTACCGTTGTTTTGAACAGTCACTTTTTTGCTCGCTTCAATTGGTTTATCACCTTGCTTAAAATGTTTGCCAAACATAATAGAGCCTGTTTGTTCGTCAATTTCGACAACATTTCCGTTCTCGACATTTTGTGTTTTGTCTAATACTTTAATGGATGTGTCCGTATGAACGGCTTCATACGCATCGATGCGCCCTGCGCCTACTTCGTATACGGAATTTTGGCCATTCAAATCATCGGATGTATTCATAAGAGCCGCTTTTACATCGAAAGGTGTGTATTCTGGATGCTGCTGCAGGATCAATGCTGCTGTACCCGCCACGTGAGGAGTAGCCATAGACGTACCAGACAAGCGTACATATGCATTGCCGTAATTTATGCCGTCCTGCGGATCGTTAATATATTCCGGTGCAGTAGAGAAAACCGACACACCAGGAGCGACTACATCCGGCTTAATGTCATAATTTCCGTTTACCGGTCCGCGTGAGCTAAAATCAGCTAAGTGATCACCTTCCGTTTTTGTATTTCCTAGCGTTTCGAATTTGAAAGATACTTCACCTAGCGCCTTTAACCGTTCTCCATCTGCTTTTGACAGACGGAAAGATGGAATAAGACCTACCCCCTCACCTAAGTAGGCGGATATTTGTCCGTCAGCATTGTTATACACGATAACAGCTTTCGCTCCGGCTTTTTGAGCATTTTTAATTTTTTCATCAAACGTTATTTCCCCGCGCTGAATCAGCGCAACTTTTCCATTTAAATCTTTCCCTGTAAAATCAGCTTGCTTACCAAGTCCTGCAAATACAATCGGTAACGATTGTCCCCCAAGATCTTCTAACTTATCAGGAAAGTCTTTCCCTAATAGCTGCATATTTTCAAATTTTTCGCTCGCTGCACTTGCATTGAATGTAGGAATGGACATGGCAGCATCACTTGCCCCTACTGAAATGCCAAGAGCTGCCGCTCCCGGGGAACCGAGCGTTTTTTCGTTTGGTCCATTGTTTCCTGCGGCAACAACTGTCACCACTCCTGAAAGCATGGCATTATTTACTGCAACAGAAGTGGCATATAACGGATCGTTCGTCTGCGCACCTAGCGACATGTTGATGACATCCATACCATCTGCAATCGCTTTATCCATCCCAGCAAGGACTCCCGCTGTATTTCCTCCGCCCCATGGTCCTAGTACTCTGTAAGCATATAAATCTACATCAGGTGCCACACCTTTTACAGCGTAATCTGCATTGTTTTTCTTTTGAGCTGCAATTGTTCCCGCTACATGTGTACCGTGGTTTGTATAATATACATAACCAGGAGTTGTTGGCTTACCAGCTTTTATCCAATCCTCATATGTTGTTTCCATCGGATCTGCATCGTTATCAACAAGATCATATCCGCCTTTATAGGCACCTTTTAAGTCAGGATGATTGTAGTCAACACCTGTATCAAGAACGCCAACTTTAATTCCTTTACCCATAATATTTTCTGCATGAAGCTTGTCCACACCAATTTGCGGAATGCTGTCCGCCATTTTCGGATCGATTGTTTCTTTCGTTTCTACCGGAGGTTCCACTTTTACCTCATAATCTTTATAGACACGTTTTACTACTCCAGATTGGATCAACTCCTGCACAGCCACACCAGGTAACGTCATCGCTACACCGTTGATTGCATTCTTATATTCACGTGTGATTTCCACTTTTTTCGTATCGTACGTGCCGGCATCCTTCTTCGATTTTAAAGATTCGACATGTTGCTTAAATACTTTATGCTCTTCATCCACTTTTGCTTGCGCAGTAGTAGCAGCTATTTTCTTCCCTTTCGCCGCTTGTTTCATCACTTCAATTTTTGCTGGAGCTTGATTGAATTCCACGATAACGTTAACTAATTTATGACTATTAGTATCAATATCAGGTGAAATCGTAAAGTTAGGATTTGCATCCAATTGCTCTAAAGCCTTTCTTTGATCTGCCGATAGACTCTTCAGGACTGTCTCCACATTATCAACTGGATTCAGTTCAACCGGACTTTCTGCCAATACGTTATACGGAATCCCCTGTGACAATAGCATACCTACAGCTAACGTTCCTATAAGAAGCTTCCCTTTTTTTCTTCTCTTCATAGCTCATCCTCTTTTCTTCATATAATTGTTTTACAAACAATCCGTGAAACTAGTAAACTAAGATGCCATTCTGAAAATCAAACAAAAGAAGTAACCTTTAAAGCTATTAATCTTACTTTGTATAAAAATATAGTAGATAAAATCTATCATTAGATTAAGTGAGAAATCATTAGTGGGGGGATGAAGAAAATCCCCCACTAATAGAAGTTTCACTGTATTACTTTGATTTCGGCTCTAAACCAATCTGGCGCAGGAAGTCTGCCAGACCTTTTTTACCGATTGTTTCTTTCGGCTTAACCACTTCTGGAACATCGACTTCTTTTTGCAAGAAGTTTTTCTCAATGAAGCGGACATCTGTCTCATCTACGACACCGTCTTGATTGAGATCTTGCGGCAAGATGGATGCATCCTTTTTACCGTATACATCGACTACACTTTGCATATCTCGAATATCAATCAATCTGTCACCATTCACATCTCCTGCAAGACCTTTAGCGCCTAATCTAAAATATTGCCCGCGCACCTCACCGTTTACAGAATATCCAGGAATGAATTTATTCATCACTTTCAGATGTCCCGGAACATCGACAACAACTGTGTGTGCTTCAGTAGAAGCTGGGATACCATTAATCGTATATGCCCCTTTACTATCAATTGTTCCCTTATATTTTTTACCTTTTGGGGACAGCACATATACTTGGGCACCTATTTTTGTATAATCTCCTGCTTTCAAAGAACCGCTTGCTGTCAAAAATGCTTCCGGCTTGATAGGACCCAGCACTCTCGAATGCGTCGGAATGATGTTAAAGCTTTCCGTATTTAAATAAGAAATGGCAGTAGGTGCTGTTTGTCCCGCTTTCATATAAGACGCCTGTTGTACATTAAATTTGGTAGCATTATTGTAATATGCATCACTTACTAATTTGAGCGTTACATCAAGGAAAGGCATATCGCCGTCCATACCGCTAAATGCATTCCCTTTCATAGATGCGCCGACTTTCACCGTATTGGTGTTAGTTCCTTCTTTCACCACAGGTTCTTGCAGCGATACTTCCAAGCCTTTTTCCTTCGCGTACTCGTTTGCCGCATTGTTCAGTTTCACATTCTCAAACTTATACAAATCGTTCATGAATTCCACCTGGAATTCCCCAGATACAAATTGCTTCACATTATTGAGACTAAGTGTCATCGTAACTGTATCGCCGATTTTTACGTCTTTCTTATCATAACTAGAAGTCGTATACTCTGTACCTTCTTTTACGAAGACATAGCTTTGCTTATTAAATGTCGTTGCAATATCAAACGTATTCAAAGTCAAATTTAGAGGTTTTTTTGCAATATCATTTGCCTCAATACCGAATTTCACATCTCCATTTGCTTGGATTGGGAAGCTTCCACCTACCATTCCAGAGTTTGCATAGTACTCCATGATGTTAGATGATTGGTCATAGTTTAAACCTTTTGATTTCAATAGATCCACTGTCGCATCCTTAGCAGTTCCATGCAGCCATACTGCTTTCTTTCCATCTTCTTCCGTAAACATGGAGTCATTCACTTCAATCACACCCGGTTTTTTATCCATGTTCACTTCCGGTGCTGTATTGTCCAAAATAAGTGGATTATCTGCAACATATGATTTCCCTTCCTCATCGTGCCCAATCGTTTCCAGTATATAATCGCCTTCTGGAAGCTTCACAGGAATATCGCTAATCGGCTTGGAAGGATCATTTGTAAATGGATAGACAATGCCGCTGAATGCTCCTACAAGAAAAGTTTCTTTGTCCGTGTGCAACTTACTAGTGTTCGCTGTTCCTACAAAACCTACAGCTTTCCCTGTTTTACTGTCCTTAACAAGCACATCGATTGTTTGCATCGGACTATTCAACTTCATTATTCCGTGGACCGTAGTGTTTAAAAGATCCCAGAAAGGTGTATTATTTGTTACAGATGGTGCACTCGTTTTTATATATTCAAATCCCTTTTCCGTCACCATGACAGCGAATGGGATTTGATATGTTTCGGCCGGATTGTTCGCATTCGTTACATGAATATATCCTTCATATCTGCCTTTCGCTGCGCTAGCAGGAATCGTAATTTTTGGCTGCAGTTCCTGTGTTTGTCCGCTTGCCACTGTAAGAGATGCCGGTACCTCAACTTGTATTCCATTCTTCACTGCATCTTGAATGCCTGTACGCTCACCGTGATACTCCACTTCTACTTTAAAGGATTTTTCTTCTTTGCCGTTGTTTTGGACATTTACTTTTTTGCTTGCCTCAATTGGTTTATCATCTTGCTTAAAAAGTCTGCCAAACATAATCGAGCCTGTTTGTTCGTCAATTTCAACAACATTTCCGTTCTCGATATTTTTTGTTTTGTCCAATACTTTGATAGATGTGTCCGTATGAACAGCTTCATACGCATCAATGCGCCCCGCACCCACTTCGTATACGGAATTCTGGCCATTCAAATCATTGGATGTATTCATAAGAGCCGCTTTTACATCGAAAGGAGTATAATTCGGATGCTGTTGCAAAATCAATGCCGCTGTACCTGCTACGTGAGGACTCGCCATAGAAGTACCAGACAAGCGTACATATGCATTGCCGTAATTTATGCCGTCCTGCGGATCGTTAATATATTCCGGTGCAGTAGAGAAAACCGACACGCCAGGAGCGACTACATCTGGCTTAATGTCATAATTCCCATTTACCGGCCCACGGGAGCTGAAATCAGCTAAGTGATCACCTTCCGTTTTTGTATTGCCCAGCGTTTCGAATTTGAAAGATACTTCACCTAACGCCTTTAACCGTTCTCCATCCGCTTTTGACAGACGGAAAGATGGAATAAGACCTATCCCCTCACCTAAGTAGGCAGATATTTGTCCGTCGACATTGTTATATACAATAACCGCTTTTGCTCCAGCATTTTTTGCATTTTTAATTTTTTCATCAAACGTAATTTCTCCGCGCTGAATTAACGCAACTTTTCCGTTAAGATCTTTCCCCGTAAAATCAGCTGGTTTACCAAGTCCCGCAAATACAATCGGTAACGATTGTCCCCCAAGATCTTCTAACTTATCCGGAAAATCTTTACCTAATAGCTGCATATTTTCGAATTTTTCGTTAGATACACTCCCGCTGAATGTAGGAATAGACATAGCAGCATCACTTGCCCCTACTGAAATACCAAGAGCTGCCGTTCCCGGGGAACCGAGCGTTTTTTCGTTTGGTCCGGCGTTACCTGCGGCAACAACTGTCACCACACCTGAAAGCATGGCGTTATTTACTGCGACAGAAGTGGCATATAACGGATCGTTCGTCTGCGCACCAAGCGACATGTTGATGACATCCATACCATCTGTAATCGCTTTATCGATTCCAGCAAGAATCCCCGCAGAATTCCCTCCACCCCAAGGGCCTAATACTCTGTAAGCATATAGGTCAACTTCAGGTGCCACACCTTTTACAGCATAATCCGCATTGTTTTTCTTTTGAGCTGCGATTGTCCCCGCTACATGTGTACCGTGGTTTGTATAATACACTAAGCCTGGATATTCTGGCTTACCAGCTTTTATCCAATCCTCGTACGTCGTTTCCATCGGATCTGCATCGTTATCTACAAAATCATATCCGCCTTTATAGGCATCTTTTAAGTCAGGATGATTGTAGTCAGCACCTGTATCAAGAACGCCAACTTTAATTCCTTTACCCATAATATTTTCTGCATGAAGCTTGTCCACGCCAATTTGCGGGATGCTGTCTGCCATTTTCGGATCGATTGTTTCTTTCGTTTCTACCGGAGGTTCCACTTTTACTTCATAATCTTTATAGACACGTTTTACTACTCCAGATTGGATCAATTCCTGCACAGCCACACCAGGTAAAGTCATCGCTACACCGTTGATCGCATTTTTATATTCGCGTGTGATTTCCACTTTTTTCGTATCGTACGTACCGGCATCCTTCTTCGATTTTAAAGATTCGACATGTTGTTTGAACACTTTATGCTCTTCATCCACTTTTGCTTGGGCAGTAGTAGCAGCTATTTTCTTCCCTTTCGCTGCTTGTTTCATCACTTCAATTTTCGCCGGAGCCTGATTGAATTCCACGATAACGTTAACTAATTCCGGACTATTAGAATCAATATCAGGTGAAATCGTAAAATTAGGACTTACATCTAACTGTTCCAACGCCTTTCTTTGTTCTGAAGACAGATTCATTAGTACCTGTTCCGCATTATCAACTGGCTTCAGTTCAAGCGCGCTTTCTGCCAATACATTATACGGAATACCTTGTGACAATAGCATACCTACAGCTAACGTTCCTGTAAGAACCCTCCCAAATTTCCCTCTCTTCATACAAGTTCCCCCATCTAAATTTATTTGTATCTGTAGTTATTGCATAACATAAATTTCCGAAGCTATTAGGCTACAACTCTACTTTCTTATCTTACAAAATTAAAACTTTTCTGAAAATTATCAAAAAGTAATATTTTTTTAGTTATTAGTTCTATACCGTATAGTACAAAAGAACTACCCCGCACTTTATTATTTTGAGTAAAATAATAAAGTGCGGGGTAGTTCTTTTAAATGATTTTTATTTAAGAAAATGGAACAAGCTGATTTCGCACGGCATATATGACTGCTTGTGAACGGCTTTTCACATTTAGTTTTCTGAAAATCTTATTAACATGGATTTTAACTGTCTTGTCACTGATATATAGAGCTTCAGCAATTTCCTTATTGCTAAGACCTTTGACCAATTCAAATAGTATTTCTTTTTCACGCTCTGTTAGTTCATTTTCATTTGATTCTGATTTCGTTTGCTGATGATATGTAATCAACTTTTTAGTCATACGCGGATGAATCACAGAATCTCCTTGTAATACCATTCGGATTGCCGCCACTACCTGCTCGGATGATGAATCCTTCAGTAAGTAACCGTCTGCACCTGCCCGAAGAGCAGCCATCAAGTATTCATCATGTTCATACATAGTCAATACGAGAACACGGCAGTTCGGATATTGATCTTTCACGAGTGATGTAGCCTCAATACCATTTTTTCCTGGTAAATTAATATCCATTAAGATACAATCCGGCCTACACTCTTCCACTTTTTTTACTACTTCATCCCCGGAAACAGCTTCTCCAACTACTCGCATATCAGATTCGAGTTCCAATATACTTCGAATTCCATCACGCAAAACAGTATGATCATCCACTACTAATATTCGAATCATGATACTCCTCCCCTATTTCTGAATCTGAAATTAACAATGTGATTTCTGTCCCTTTTCCTGCTGAACTATCAATTTGAAGGGCAGCCCCTAGCTGTTCAGCCTGTTCATTCATATGTAATATACCATAGTGCGGCTCATGCTTTGCTTTAATCATGGATTCAAAAAGAGAAAAACCAATTCCGTTATCCTTTACCTTTAAAAGTACATGTTCCCTTTGATAGCTTAATAAAATGTCAACTTTATCTGCCTTTGCATGCTTTATAATGTTCTGCAAGCTCTCCTGCAAAGTATCGAAAATAACCCGTTCTTTCGTAAAACTAAGTTTTCGAGAACGGCCTCTTTCATGATATGTAATGGCTAGACCATATTCTTGTTTTAAGGATTGAATTTTATTTATAATTGCTTGTTTTAGTCCTAATCTTTGTGTTGGATATGGCTTTAAAGCATAAATAGAATAACGAACTTCACTTAAACTCTTCCGTAATTTTTTTATACTTGTATCTACCACTTGCTGCATGTCTTTTGGTCGATCTACATACTTTTTCTGAGCCGACTCCATCTGAAATATCACTCCGGCCAATGCTTGTGCGATTCCATCGTGGATTTCACGAGCAATTCGATTTCGTTCTTCTAAAATCGTTCTTTTTTCCTGTTCAGAGATGAGTGTCCGCGTTTTAAGCAAGCTGCCTAACTGATTAGCAAACGTAGCTAAAGTCTGTACATCTTCAGTAATAAAACTCGCACTCCTGCTTTTCCCTGCCACAAACATTCCAACTAATTCATGATTTACCTTAAGAGGTAAATATACAAGAGAGCGCATAGTATTTTCAAACACTTCATCTCCCGGAGCCATACCTGTTTTCCAATCAGTAACAACAACAGTTTCTGATATCTCTTCAAACTCCTTATACAGATCAGAATAATTAGAAATATCGCGACGTACTTTTCCATCCTTTAATAAAAGTGTCCAGTTCTCTTCATCTTTCGCCCATAAAACATATGCCTGTATTCCTAGAAATCCTTTCAGTGATTGTTTCATCTGCTGTAAGTTGCCAGCAGATAGTCCACGACTTAATTCCGTCGTAATGGAAAAAAGCTTATATAATCGTTCTTTTTCCACCCGTATTTGTCTAACGAAAGAGCTAATGATACAGATTGCCACAAGCGGGAAAAAGAAGAACAGAACCATAATTTCATCCATCACTCCGCGATATCGGTAATCTAAAATATGTATAAGTGAAGAATAAAATAAACAAAAACTCAAACTCAAGAGTACTAACATATTCTTTTTACGCCACTCTTCTAGCGGATAGGGCTGAGGAAGAAGTATGATTAAAAGATCGTAAAATAAACCGTTAAAAAGGCAAAGAAATGCGCTGAATAAAAACAAAATTATGAATTTTTCATATAAAACTGAAAGATTCATTCCAGAAATAAAAAGAGAGAAACATCCACTGGAAAGCCATTCTGCTAATAAGATACTAAGAGCAAGTTGCGCACAATTAAATACTGTCCTTTGCATAGATAAGCGGCGAAACAATTGGATACATAACATCACACACACACACGAAACAACAGTTATATGTATTCCAAACTGCCAATTCATTGTATAAATAAGTGTAAGGCTGAGTGTGATTCCGCCTCTCCAAATGCGGATAGGAAAATACTCAGTAATTCCCATAAACATAATTAACAACAAAAGCAGTATAAGATGAGAAGGCATTTTACTTAAAAATAAAGAAACGATAAAAGCAATTAAACCAAGAAAAGAGATAGAATAAATATAAAAACTAGCTACTTGCTCTCTCATAGAAGTAAAATCTATCTTTTTCAAAACGATCCCTCCCTCAAAAAATTTATCCCGCTATTTGCGGGCAGTAAGACTCCCACCTCAAAAGTCAGGTGGGAGCCCTGCCGCCCGTAAACGCCCGATTGGTGAAGGCTAATAATCAGTAGGGAATGAACAAAACCCCAACTGATTATAGTTTCACTTTATTATCATCATTATCTACTAAAAAACCGGCACTGGCAAAATGAGAATGTTCCCATTAGCCAATCACCGGCTGTGCACTGTCCCTTGGAAGGGGTGACACAATATTAGTATAAAACAGGTCTCTTCATTCCGCCACCCATCAAATGTTATATTTGTAAATATATTCTATGTATATCGTATAGAACTAAAGATGTATATGAATCACTTTCATAATTGTTTGCGTGGAGCTGTTCCGCAAACAAACGTGACCTTTACTGGCTATTTACAACGTGAAGAGAGTTTATTACACAATTATAAATTTTAGTTTACTAAATGATACATAAGGTGAAATATCGCTTTATTTCTATATTCATTATATCAAAAAGATACATAACTAAACATACTTGTAATAAAAACCCATAAAAATTAAAATATGGTTATATAGTATTTTTACTGTATGATGATTTTAAGAAATTCCCCTTAAAATCAACTTACTCACATACCTTTATACAGTAATTGTTCCCCAATTTCTGTATATCAAAAAACCTTTCATTCATTTGAAAGGTTTTTTTGAACCTGCGCATATTCTTCTTTCGTATTCACATTTATAAACCATTCTGCATTTGCTTGTACATCTTCTCCGGCAACATATTTCACATTACATTGTGATAAAAGCTGCCCCATGCTTCTTTTCTCTTCCTGAAGTAAAGTGTAAATCTTCTCTTTCACACGGTAATGATACGCCGCGAGTAACGGTTGTTTTCTTTCATTAATAATAGGCACAACCGCATCATACTCATCACTCGTTTGTTCTAATAAAATAGTAAACCACTCTTGCGAAACATTTGGTGCATCGCAAGGCATAATAGCGTACCAATCTGCTTCGATATATTCCATTCCTGATACAATTCCAGCAAGTGGGCCGTTTCCTTTATAATGCGGAATATCTTCTATAACGGGAACTTGTACTAATTGCTCCACTCGCTCTTTTATATCAGAATGACTAATGACTACAACTCCTTGAAGCGTAGTGGTCATCACTTTCAAAATATGCTCAACAAAAGTACTCCCACCCCAGCTCGCTAGCGCTTTCGGTTCACCGAATCTACTCGACATACCACCTGCTAATACAATTCCAGCAAACTTACTCATTGGCGATGCAGCTCAAATGTAATATGACCTAACTCCGGTAAAATCAACTTATTCATCGCAAGACGAACTGCTCCGCTAGATCCCGGCATTGAGAAGACTACTTTGCGCCCAATCGTACCGCCGATTGCTCGACTTAACATCGCAGCGCTTCCGATATCTTCTAAATAACTAATCATACGAAACAACTCACCAAATCCAACAATTTCTTTATCTAATAACACTGACACTGCCTCAATCGTTACATCACGCTTCGTAATACCAGTTCCGCCATTGGTTAGTACGACATCTACATCTTCCCTATGATAACCAGCTAACACTGCTTGCTGAATACTTTCTTTATCATCTTTTACAATTTCATAAGAGGTCACTGTATGACCTGCTTCTTTTAACAATTCATGTAATAGCTGTCCGCTCTTATCCGTCTCTTCCGTACGTGTATCGGAAATCGTAACAATTTTACAGCGTACTTCTTTTGGTGCTTGTTTTTTATGTTCAGTTACACTCATTTTTCATCTTTCCTTTCTTGAAGACTTTTCTCCATTTTATCATACATATCTTTACACGATTATGTATGAAGCCAACGATGAAGCATGATACAATATAAGTATGTAAACCCACAAAAAGGAAAATAAAAGAGTGTACTTTTTATATTTTTTCTTAGGTTCCACATCATTAGCTACTCTTTAACTCACCTTATATTTTCTACATAATAGATTTAATTTTTAAATTTACACTACAAAATAAATCGGAGGTCTACATATTATGGAACTTTATAAAAAATTAACAACAACATTCATCCTCTTATTTATAGCTTCAATCACCGTGGGGTTTTCTCTAAAAGGAGCAATTCCATATGCTACATTAGTAAGTATTATATTCGCAACGCTATTTTTACTGAGCAGTGCATTTTGCGCGGGTAAAGCACGTCAAATGAAAGGGTAATTACATATGTTCAAGAAGAAACCGATAGTTTGTAAATCATGCAAAAAAGAAATACAAACGTATGAAAAAGCATGGATTCATATGCCCTTTCCGGCAAGCGGCATGACTAATATGAAAAGTATATTGAGCTAGACGGAGAAGTGTATTGTAATTCATGTATTCAAATCATAAGTAAAACAAAATAAAAAAAGCTTTGCGCTCACCGCGCAAAGCTTTTTTTCATATATTATAGACCAGCTTGCTCTTTTAAAGCTACAGCTTTGTCTGTACGTTCCCATGAAAGATCTACATCAGTACGTCCGAAGTGGCCGTAAGCTGCTGTTTGTTTGTAAATTGGGCGACGTAAGTCTAGCATTTTAATAATACCAGCTGGGCGAAGATCGAAGTTGTTACGAACTAGTTCTACTAGTACGTCTTCAGATACTTTACCAGTGCCAAATGTATCAACTGAAATTGATACTGGTTGTGCTACGCCGATTGCGTATGCAAGTTGTACTTCTGCTTTGTCAGCAAGACCAGCTGCTACGATGTTTTTCGCAACATAACGAGCTGCATATGCTGCAGAACGGTCAACTTTCGTTGCATCTTTACCAGAGAATGCACCGCCACCGTGGCGAGCGTATCCACCGTAAGTATCAACGATGATTTTACGTCCTGTTAAACCAGCATCACCTTGTGGTCCACCAATTACGAAGCGACCAGTTGGGTTAATGAAGAATTTCGTTTCTCCATCCATTAATTCAGCTGGAACTACAGCTTTAATTACATGCTCTTTTAAATCGCGATCGATTTCTTCCCATGTAACATCTGGATGATGTTGTGTAGAAATTACAATTGTATCCACACGTACAGGTTTACCACTTTCATCATACTCAACTGTAACTTGCGTTTTTCCATCCGGACGTAAGTATGATAATGTGTCATCTTTACGTACTTCAGTTAAACGGCGAGCTAATTTGTGAGCAAGCGAGATTGGAAGTGGCATTAATTCTTGTGTTTCATTACATGCGAAACCAAACATTAAACCTTGGTCTCCCGCACCAATTGCCTCAATCTCAGCGTCAGTCATTAGACCTTCGCGTGCTTCTAGCGCTTGGTCAACACCCATAGCGATGTCAGCAGATTGCTCATCGATAGATGTTAAAACTGCACAAGTTTCTGCATCGAATCCATATTTTGCGCGTGTGTAACCAATGCCTTGAATTGTTTCACGAACGATTTTCGGAATATCTACATAAGTAGAAGTCGTAATTTCCCCCGCTACCAATACTAAACCAGTTGTTACAGTTGTTTCACAAGCTACACGTGCATTTGCGTCCTTTGATAAGATCGCATCTAAAATTGAATCAGAAATTTGGTCACAAATTTTATCTGGATGTCCTTCAGTTACAGACTCAGATGTGAACAGATGACGTTTTTTTGTCATGTGGTAAACCTCCCTACAGTAATTGTATATATTGTACGGAACTCATCCTTAATTTGCCACAAACTGCGACATACATTTATTCTCCCACACAAGCATACAGAAAAACCTTTCCCACTTAACATAGAGGAAAGGTTTAATTTGCTACTTGCATACTGCTTTTTGCCCTTTGCTCTTATCGTTCGAGACCGTTAGCCTCGCACAGGTTTTAGCACCTATTCACCTGTATTTACCACTACAAGTGAGGTTGCTGGGCTTCATCGGGCCTGTCCCTCCGCCAGCTCGGGATAAGAGAGTATCCGTCCCAACCTATACTAAAGAAATGATATTCATTTGTCAATTAATATTCACATTTTCCTGAAAGTTTTTCTCAATACGCATAGAATGAAATATTAATAAGGAAATGATACATTCACACAAACAAAAATAAATAAATAGTATACATTATTTATATAATTGTGTTATACTCTTGATGGGGATTACGAGGAATATTTCATTAAATGAAAAGGATGGTATATAAATATGAGTACTGTGAATGTCCAAATTGGTTTACATGAATTATTGAACGGAAGCAATGCACAGATTCAATTAAGTGTTCCGCAATTAGTGGAAAAAGTATTAATGCGAAACGAAGGGAAATTAACTTCTACTGGTGCCGTTTCTGCTTCAACAGGAAAATACACAGGACGTTCTCCTAAAGATAAATTTATTGTGAAGGAAGCATCGGTTGCTGACAAAATTGCTTGGGGAGCCGTGAACCAACCGATCTCTGAAGAACATTTTAATAAATTATATACAAAAGTTTTAGAATACTTAAAAGAAAAAGAAGAGTTATTCGTCTTCAAAGGATTTGCTGGCGCTGATCGCAACTATCGCCTACCAATTCAAGTTGTTAACGAATATGCATGGCATAATTTGTTCGTACATCAATTATTTATTCGTCCAAATGAAGAAGAATTAACAACTCACGAATCAGAGTTCACAATTGTTTCTGCACCAAACTTCAAAGCAGATCCAGCAATTGACGGTACAAATTCTGAAGCATTCATTATGGTTTCATTCGAAAAACGTATCGTACTAATCGGTGGTACAGAATACGCTGGAGAAATGAAAAAATCAATCTTCTCTATTATGAACTTCTTACTACCTGAACAAGACATTCTTTCTATGCACTGCTCTTCAAACGTAGGCGAAGAAGGCGACGTAGCACTATTCTTCGGTTTATCTGGAACAGGGAAAACAACATTATCTGCTGATCCAAACCGTAAATTAATCGGTGACGATGAGCACGGTTGGTCTGATAACGGTGTATTCAATATTGAAGGCGGTTGCTACGCGAAATGTGTAAACCTTTCTCATGAGAAAGAACCACAAATCTTCGATGCAATCAAATTTGGTTCAGTTTTAGAAAACGTTGTCATTGATGGTCAAACACGCATCGCTGACTATAACGATACTACTTTAACAGAAAATACACGTGCTGCATACCCTATGCATGCGATTGACAATATCGTACTGCCAAGTGTTGCAGGACATCCAAATACAATTATTTTCTTAACTGCTGATGCATCTGGCGTATTGCCTCCAATCAGTAAGTTATCAAAAGAGCAAGCTATGTACCATTTCTTAAGCGGTTACACTAGTAAGCTAGCAGGAACAGAGCGCGGTGTTACATCTCCGCAAGCTACATTCTCTACTTGCTTCGGTTCACCGTTCTTACCACTTGATGCATCTCGCTATGCTGAAATGCTTGGTGAAAAAATTGAGAAACATGATGCGAAAGTATTCTTAGTAAACACTGGCTGGACTGGTGGCGAATACGGCGTTGGTAAGCGTATGAACTTAGGTTACACTCGTGCAATGATTCAAGCAGCACTAAGCGGTGAACTTGCAAAAGCTGAAACTGCGAAACACGACATCTTCGGTCTTGAAGTTCCACTTCACGTACCAGGTGTACCTGACGAAGTATTAATGCCTGAACAAACTTGGGCTGACAAAGATGCTTACAAAGCGAAAGCAATTGAGCTTGCAAACGAATTTAAAGAAAACTTCAAAAAATTCGATAGCGTTTCTGAAAATATTATTAACTTAGGCGGCCCAATCGCTTAATTATAAAACTTTCTGTTGAAATAACCCTTTACTCATATGAATAAGTGTCGTGTAACCGTAAAGTTTCGCGTACTCACCGACAAAACCCAATGCGGCTTAACGGTTACACACACTTACATAAAAAAGAAGCTTACGTGAAAAACGTGAGCTTCTTTCTATATATTCTTTACTTTACCCACATACAAATCACAGCAAACAAATCTCTCGCTCATTCTCTCCTTTTGGTTTGACACCTCATGGGAGCAAAAAAGGCTCTGATCGCTCCTACTCATCGCTAGATCATCCCATCTACAAAATCCAATTTATATAATCGGATTTTCATACGTACAAACCACAGCTTCGAACATATAAACTATTTTCCTACTCACTACATCCTTCTGGTTTCACACCGCATGGGAACAAAAAGGCTCTAACCGCTTCTATCAATCGCCGGATCCTCTGTTCCATCTAAAAAAGAAGCTCTTTTAACTCTTCGTTAATTCCTTCTCATCTTTCATACTATAATACCCTAAATTAATAACGATTAAGAAATAACCACCCAGAATACCTACTGCAAATGCCCACATTACCATATGATGCTCAATTTCGTACATAATAATAGCACCAAGGATTGCAGCTGCAAAGCGATTAAACATACCAAGCGTCGGCGCTTTCGTCTTCTTTACGATACTATCTCCAAGCTTTTCGATACGCCTTCCTAAAATCCAAACACAATACATGCTTACAATAAGTCCAATTCCTGCACCTAGAAAATGTGCTGAAAACGGTGTTAACATCCAGCCTAATAACAGAATACCTAGTAGATAATATGATTGAACTTTAAACGATTTTAATGACATACTAATCATGCTGTACTCTCCTTCAATGTTTTTTCTATTTATCCAACAAAAGCTGTATAACTCATTTCTTTCGAGTCCATACTACTTAAAATCTATTTCATTCAAATTAAAAACAACATAAACGGTATGTTTATGTTGTTAAAATGCTTTTAGGAAATAATATTATACAAGATTTCCAATATAGAATCCCTCATAAATGTGACGTTTTTCCAAACATTTTCCGTCCATTTATGAAAAAATTGATATCAATCTATGAACATACGGATATGATGTAATAAGCACATAAATAAAGGGGGCGTCTAATGATTTATTTTTTAATGGCTCTCATTCACCTCATTGTCCCTGCACTTATTGGACTTTCATTGTATTGGTACACGAAAAAACATAGTATTTTCTATGCTGTCCTCGGCGTTCTTCTTCCAGGTATTATTCTTATTACACTCTTCCGTATTCCATTTTTAAACTTAATTCCACTTATTACTGCTATCTTATTTCTCATCTTCTTACCAAAAATAAAAAAATAGGAAAGCAGGTCATAGGTGATCTGTTTTCCTATTTTGATATATGTTCTTGCACAATAGGGTGAACTTTCACTTTCTCTGATTTCACAAACCATAGGCCAAAGAAAATAATCATTCCACCGATTATTTGTTGTAACGATACATATTCATTTGCCCATACTGCAGCAAATAAAACAGCTACGAGCGGTGTAATATACATATATACCATCGTGTGCGACGCACCAATTTTTTGTACACCAACATACCACATAACTAAACCAAATACCGTTACAAAGAAAATAGAATAGAGCAAGGCAAACCATGTCATCCCGTGTGTAATGTGAAATGGCATTGAAAAAACATGTGGACCGCTTAACACAGCCAGCGGAATCGCCCCAACTAATGCTGACCATGCCGTAACACGAAGAGCGGAATATTTTTTTATAAGAGGCCCTGCTAAAACAGGATAAAGTCCCCAGCATATCGATGTAATTAGTCCAATCCCATTTCCGTAGAAAGAACTGGCAAGCGAATGCCCCGCTACTAAAACTAATGTAGCACCAACAAAGGCAATTATGGAACCAACTAACTTTCGAGAAGAGAATTTTTCTTGTTTTAAGAAAATCGCAAATAAAGTTGTAAAAATAGGTGAAATAGAAATGAGTAACGAGGCATTTGTAGCGGATGTGTATTGTACCGTTTCCATAAATAGCGTTTGATACAGTACAATACCTACCGTGCTAACAATGATTAATCTTGGTATATCTTTTCGCTCCATATAAAGTGACTTTTCAATAAAGAACGTAAGTAATAATAATAGTGGTGCCGCCGCCATCATTCGAAGTGCAGTAAACTCAATCGCTGTAAATTCTAAAAGTCCGTATTTCGCAATCGTATAGTTAATCCCCCAAATAATAACGACACTTAAAATTAATAATTCAATTCCCCATCTTCTCATGCCTAATCCCCTCCGCAAAGAGAATTATACAGAAAATTCAATCACATGTACATTTCATTGTATTAAGTAGCTCATTTAGTAAACAAAATTATATCGGCGATTCAACAAGGAGTATCGATTTATCAACAAAAAACGAAAATAGTAACACCTTATATAATTAAAGAAGACCGCTTCAAAAATATTTTTGGGCGGTCTTTTCTTTGTTACACTCGAACATGTAACTTCATATTCGGATTATAAAACTGGCTTGGGCTCTTCAGCTGAAAAGTCCCTCCAACTTCATGCCAATCAACTGTTAACTTATCATCCATAAATACAAGCTTTGTGCGATCTGCAATAAAGTTTAGTATACTCGATTCAATATCTACATCGCGCTCATCTTTCTCTGAAACGGCTACTAAATCAATAATCCCGCTCATAACACAACCGCAACCTTCATTATCGTAAAATAACTTTATATATTTCGCTTCACTTGGAATCGTATCCATAATCTTTTTATATGCTGCCTCTGTTACAGTAACGTACATGCGTGAATCTACATCCTCTCTTCTCATATCATTTATATATTGTACCACCATTTTTCTCAAATTTTATATACAGAAAATTGAGACTACTATACAATATATGTGGTAAGGGAGGTTATATCACTGATGTTCAAACTACAGCGATATAACCTTTTATTAGGTCTATTAGGTAGCTTTTTTATTTCTAGCGGAATGGTATTAAAACATATACTTTCCTATTCTCCTTCTATTGGCTGGATTCTAGGTTTTATTTGTTTTATATCCGCTTCTTATTTTGCTATAAAAAATAAAAACAGCTAATAAAGTAAGAATTATCTTAAGGAGGATTACTAAACATGCCAGCCTTAAAAGAAATAGAACAATCACTTAATCATTTATTCCAAATTGAAAAATACGGAAAAGACAGTGCCTTTAGTCGTTTCATTCCAGCTACATATGATCAAATCCAGTTTCCATGGCAACAATTTTTCGAAGCAAATTTTGTTGAGCTATTTAACGGTCTTATGATAAGAGGTACTGAAAATGTAAATACAATCTTTTTAGCTGTGTTCCCGACTGATGATGTTCTCGAAAAATTCATTTCACAATCCATACCAGGTGATTTACTCTTCATGCACCATCCACTTGTGATGGAGTGCGGTAATCCACTCGGAAAATCAGGGCGAGGGTTTATTCCAATTTCATCAAAATATTTGCAGGCAATAAAAGAAAAGAAACTTTCTATATATACATGTCACGGTCCAATGGATTTTCATCAAACATATGGAACTAGCATTTCAATCGCAAAAGCACTACAAGCCAATGTAATTGACGGATTTGCTTACGGTGGTCCAGAAAACGAACCAGCCGGCCTCATTTGTGAAATAGATGAAACAACAACAGAAAAACTCCAAAAACATCTAAAAAAACTCTTTAACATTCCTTATACAGACTTCGAAGGTAAACAACACGATTCCATCAAGAAAATTGCAATTATCGCTGGCTGCGGCGATGTCGTATCTTTAATGAAAGAAGCAGAAGAAAAAGGTGCTGAAGCATATATTGCAGGAGAGATCCATTGCCATATCGACAATGATTACGGCAGACATAAATATTCGCTCATTATAGATTATGTGAAAGAAACAAACATGTCGCTCATCGGTGTCTCACACTCTGCCTCTGAATATTTAGTGAAAAAGACATTGGTGTACGATTGGTTTCAAGAGAATTTTGATGTAGATGTTACTTTGATTCCACAGGAGACATGGTGGTTATAGAACCTTAGTTATCAAACATCCCCCTCTCCATCCACAATAAAAAGGGAAATCACTCTCAAGAAAGTGATTTCCCCTTTTAAAATATCCCACCGTTAAATCGGCAACATAATCTCAACAGTCGTTCCAACCCCAACTTCGCTTTCAAAGTTCATTTTACCGTGGTGATCTTTAATAATTTTTTCTGTAACTACTAAACCTAAGCCTGTTCCAGTTTCTTTCGTTGTGTAAAAAGCTTCATTTAGCTTCGGAAGTTTATCTTTTGGAATGCCGCATCCCTCATCTTTAATTTGAACAATGATTACATCTTCTACTATAACTTTCACAGTAATATTTCCACCAACTGACATTGCTTCAATCGCATTTTTTATTAAATTAAAAAATACTTGTTTCAATCGTTTTTCATCGCATGTAATTGGAGGTATATCTTTACTATAAATAGCATGTATTTTTACCCCTTGTTCTAATGCTGGCTTTTCCATAACTCGGATAACATAAGAGATGATTTCTTTTATGTTATGAGTTTCTGATTCTATCGATTTAGATTTCTCAAATCCACTTAGTTCGTTAGCAATTATATTAATACGATCTACTTCCTGTTTCATAATGTCGCTATAAACCTTATCTTCTGGATGTTTTTTCGCTTGCTTATTCACAAGTTTTTTCAATTTCACTAACGGCCTTCTAATCTTATCGCCAATTACTGTTGCCATTTTTCCAACCATCGCTAATTTTTCTACCTTTTGTATTTCTTTATCCATCATTTCAAGTTTGCGAACGTAAGACTGAAATCTTAAAAGTATAATCCAACATATAATAGCAAATACGCTGCATAATGCCATTGGAATTAGAACGATAGCGGATTGAATAACGATTCCCATAAGAGCGTACTTTCCAACAAGTATCCCTGCTACTAACAAAAAATATCTTTTATTCACAAAGATTGGTGCAAATAAAATAAAAAATCCTTCTACTATATTACCGCCATCAAATTCAGCATCACTTCCGTAATAAATAATGAAGTTATGAATAAAATCCAATATATTATAGCCAATTAAAATAATGTACTTCACAATATATGGCTTTTTCTGTTTCATAAAATAAATTCCAGTAAAGAATAATAAGACCATCAAAATATATAACCATAAACCTAAGCCTTCTCCAAAAACATCTGCTGGCTTTAGATCTCCCTCCGAGAAAAAGACAGTAGCCTTTTCAGCAAAATCATACACAAAAAATATAACAAAGAATAAACTTAAAAATATTTTCAACGCCTTTATTTCTTCCTTTTCAAATATATAGTCTTTGTCCATATAGTAGCTCCTTTAACAACACCTCTTAATCTTGTACCACATTACGCTCAAGTTTTTTCAGAAGTACTATTTCTACTCTCGTTCCTTTCTTTACTTCACTAGAAATATGTAATTCTCCAAGATGCTCTTTAATAATTCGCTCTGCTACCGTAAGGCCTAATCCGATTTTGTCTTGCTTCGTTGTATAAAAAGCCTCTGTAACTCTTCCTAAATTTTCTTTTTTTATCCCGAAACCATTATCTACTATACTTACTATTACATAATCTCTTTTTTTATCCTCAACTTGTATTTGTAATGTTCCACCGAGCTCCATTGCCTCTAAAGCATTTTTAATAACATACAAAAATACCCCTTTTACTTTACGTTTATCACATTCAATTTCACTTCTATTATACTCTTCATTGAAGGTGAAATTTATATTTAGCTCATCCATTTTTTCACGCATATTTGCTACTGCTTGTATTAGAACATCACTTACAATATGTTTTTCATAAACAGAAGGTTTATATGTAGCAACCTCCATCAATTCGCTAATCATGTTATTTATATTTTCTATTTCAATAATCATTTGTCCATATGTCGCATCTTTTTTGTGCTTTTCCTTTTGTAATTGCGTAAACCCTTTTAATGACGCGAGTGGATTTTTTATTTCATGCCCGACTGTCGCTGCCATTTTTCCGATAACCGCCAATTTTTGTGACTGACTAGCCTCTGCAATACTTTTCTTTACTGCTGAAAGATATTGTAAAAACCGATTTAAAATAATATACGACACGAAAAGCAATAACATATTCATAACAAGAGGTGTAAATAAATTAAGTTCTCCAAATACAAATAGATATATCATATATTTCCCTATAAGAAATGGCGTTAACATAAATAAATATCGTTTACTTAAAAATATTGGCACGAAAAAAATGAAAATAAATTCGATGATATTCCCTTCATCAAATGCTATTTTATTATGAAAGGCATACCATCCAATATTAAAAATCTCCGCAATCATGTATGCAAATAAGTATGTATATTTAACTAAATGTGCTTTGCCCCTCTCAAATAAATAAACACTAATACCTAATATAGTCATAATATATATAATCTTCCATATTATTTTATACCAATTTTCTAAAGGCATTTTATCTTCTAATATAATGGCATATGCAACCTCGTATCCTATTAAAATAACATGTAATATCCATAAGAAAATCTTAGCGTTTTTCTTTTCTTCTTTAGCCGATAGAAAAATTCCTCTCACTTCAACACCCCTTCAAAATGATATTTCAAAGAATACCATTTATTATAATAAACGATTTTAACAGGTAAACAAAGATAAAATAAACCAAATAAGTAATATATACCCACATTTATATAAGCATAAAACTAACGAAAAATAATACGTATAATATGGGAGGTGCTTTATATGGACGGTCGTGAAAATAAAAAAATAGAACAGTTACAATCCTTTACAAAAGACAATGACGGAAAAGAGATGACAACAAATACAGGTGTCAAAATTTCAAATGATGAAAACTCCTTAACAGTTGGTGATCGTGGTCCTACACTTTTAGAAGATTTCCTTATGCGAGAAAAACTCGCTCATTTTGACCGTGAACGAATTCCTGAAAGAGTCGTGCACGCCCGCGGTTACGGAGCACATGGTGTTTTTGAGCTATATGAATCTTTAGAAGACTTAACAATGGCTCATTTTTTACAAGAACCATCTAAAAAGACACCTATTTTTATTCGTTTTTCCGAAGTAGCTGGATCAAAAGGTGCAAATGAAACGAACCGAGATGTACGAGGATTCGCTGTTAAATTTTATACAGAAGAAGGAAATTTCGATTTAGTAGGAAACAACATTCCCATTTTCTTCATTCAAGATGGTATTAAATTTCCGGATCTTATTCACGCTCTTAAACCAGAGCCACATAATGAGATTCCCCAAGGGCAAACAGCACATGATACTTTTTGGGACTTTATCGCCAATAATCAAGAATCAGCTGCTATGATGATGTGGATTATGTCAGATCGCACAATTCCGAGAAGTTTTCGAATGATGCAAGGATTCGGCGTTCATACATTTCGCTTAGTTAACAAACAAGGAAAGTCACGATTCGTAAAATTCCACTGGAAGCCAAAGCTTGGCGTTCACTCGTTAATTTGGGATGAAGCTCAAAAACTAGGCGGCGCTGATCCAGATTATCATCGCCGTGATTTATGGGAAAATATTAATGCGGGAAACTACCCTGAGTACGAACTTGGTGTTCAAATTTTAGAAGAAGAGGACGAATTTAAATACGATTTCGATATATTAGATGCAACGAAAATTTGGCCAGAAGAAGACTTCCCTGTTAAAATCATCGGAAAAATGACGTTAAATCGGAACGTTGATAACGTATTTGCAGAAACAGAACAAGTCGCACTGCACCCTGGAAGTATCGTCCGCGGTATCGATTTTACAAATGATCCTCTCTTACAAGGTAGACTCTTTTCTTATACAGATACACAATTAGCCCGCGTCGGTACAAACTATCAAGAGTTACCGATTAACCGCCCAGTATGTCCTTTTCATAACAATCAAAGAGATGGTGCGTCTAAATATATAATTGATAAAGGAAAAGTCGCTTACCATAATAACTCTTTAGCCAATAACTCTCCCTTTACTGTACCTGGTACGAAAGGTGGTTTCGTTACATATCCTTCTACTGTTTCTGGACATAAAACGAGAGAAACAGCCGCTAGTTTTAAGGACCATTTCTCACAAGCCCGTTTATTTTGGAATAGTATGAGCCACGTCGAAAAAATCCATATTATGCAGGCCTTCTCCTTTGAATTAGGAAAAGTAAAAAGTAAATCAGTTCGCCAACAAGTCGTAGATATGATTGGTCATATAAGTACGGAATTAGCTACTTTAGTAGCTGAAGCAGTCGGGGCAACAGTGCCAAATGTTCAAGAATCACATGTTACAAAATCCTCACCAGCACTCAGTATGGCGAATACAACATTTAGTCCAAATACATTACGAGTAGGCGTCATTGTCGCAAACGGATATGACGGGCAAAACGCACAATCTATGCTACAGCAATTCAAACGAGTCGGTCTTCAGCCAGTAATTATTTCCGAACGATTAGGTATAGTGCAAGGAACACAAAATGTACAGTGGGAAGTGAATGATACTTTCTTAACAGGATCACCGCTTCTTTATGACGGGCTATTTCTTATTGGTGGAAATCTCGATGATCATTTTCTTAACAAAGCAAGTTCATTTGTCGTAGAATCATATAATCACTTTAAGCCACTTGGCGCTTTCCAAAATGGAACTACTATTATTCAATCTTTAAATATCGAAGGAAAACCTGGAGTTATAACAGAACAAAACTCTACACTACTTGCGAATGAATTTATTCAGGCAATGACAAAACAGCGATTTTGGGAGAGAGCCTATTAAAATGCATGAGGAGGATACATCATGTTCGTTACAGTGGAAAAAGATGTACACATTTTTGTTGAGGATATTAACCCAGGCCCTGGAAGTAAACCTGTCTTCTTCGTTCATGGCTGGCCTTTAAATCATCAAATGTACCAATATCAATTTAATATCTTACCACAACATGGTTTCCGCTGCATCGCCATGGATATACGAGGAAACGGACAGTCTGATAAACCATGGACTGGTTACACTTATGATCGTTTAGCTGATGATATCGCAATTGTATTAGATGCACTTCAAATAGAAAATGCTACGTTAGTTGGTTTCTCAGTCGGTGGTGCTCTTTCTATTCGATACATGTCACGATATAACGGTCGCCGTATTTCTAAACTTGCATTAATTGATGCCGTCTCCCCCTCTTTCGTAAAAAACCAACAATCTCCTTACGGCGTACCGAAAGAACAAGCAGATGCTCTTATTTCTCAAATGTATGTAAATTTACCTAAATTTCTTAATGATGTATCTTTATCATTTTTTAATAGAAACTTAGGAGCTGCCACGTTAGAATGGTTTTCTTATCTCGGTATGCAGTCCGCTTCTTATGCTCTCATCAAAATTTTGCAAGCGGCTGCAAACGAAGACGTAACGAAGGACTTAAGTAAAATTAACGTCCCAACAAAAATATTTCACGGTGTTCACGACCAACTCATCCCTTACAAAAGTGCTGAGCTAACAAAAGAACGAATTAAAAACTCTGAAATATACCCTCTTACAAATAGCGGTCATGGATCTCCAATCGATCAAGCGGATGAATTAAATAAGGAACTAATAAAATTTTTAAATTCATAGTTCCTTTAAAGTAAAAAAGAATTTGCCCTTACGGCAAATTCTTTTTTCTTAACTACCTTTTTCTATCGATCTAGAAGACACCGGAATGAACAATGATTTATCTATGTCCTTCTTTTCCTGTCTTTGCTCATATGGCTCATTCTTTGTCTTTTTATACATAGAATATAGACTGTTACCGTGCTCTTTCTTTATCCCTTTAATCATCATATGTAAAACGAATATAGAAACAGTAAAGAATAGTAGTGGTGCAATGACAATCCATGGTGCTGCTAAAAATTCACTTTTGTATAGACCAATTAAACCAGCCCATTCATTCGTAAGTGAGAATGGTTTTCCCGTATCATAATCTACGCCTCGTCCCCCTATTAAAATCCCAAAGAACGCCAAATGAATTAATAACGTAAATAATTGAACAAATTGCTGTAAAAAAAGAACGACAAGAATTTCTTTTAAATACAACCATATATGTTTTCTAATAATCCGAAACTTTGAAGCACCTAATATTTTCGAAGTTGTAACAAACTCATTTTTCATAAATAAATTGATTTCTTGATTCACATAAAGAATAACAGCTGGTAACAGCGCAAAACAAAGAACTGTAAACTGCTTTATAATAATATCCATATTAAATCCAGTTAATTGACTGTGTAACATGATTGGAAACATCCATAAAATCGCCCATAGCACTGTCGGAATAAAGAAATACACTTTACATATTTTTTGAAATAAATTTTGTACTATAGATGGTGTATGAGCTAATGCTACACCTAATATAGTGCCCAGAAACACTTGTACAACACATACGCCAAATACAAATAATATTGTAAACTTTGCACCTACTAATAATTGAAAAAATAAATTAAAACCGTTACGATCTGTACCGAGTGGTGGTATTGTAAGCGGACTAAACGGAGCTGCAGCAATAACATCCCCATTCGCATCTTTCAGCCAAATTGTCTTACTCATATATAAATCCTTACCAAACCATGTAATAAGATAACTAATTACAACAATCCCTACAAAGTAAAGGACACCACACAAAAAACGTTTGGAGCCAAAGTTTCTATATATCATGAGAAGCCCCTCCTGTAATACGATTCACTCGGTAATGTATAATAGCAAATAGAATATAGAATGGAACAAATAATAAAAGAATCCACCATGCCATCGTTAAAGGATTTAAAGTGCCTGCCCTTATTAAGAAAGACATATATCCCGTAATATTAAAAGCTCCCTCTACCATTAAAAGGCTTGAAATCATGAACAAAAAAAGCGGCTGCAAGTGATTTAATAGATGGTACATAATATTACGTAATAAATGAACATACAGTATATATTTATTACTAAATCCTTTTGCACGAGCAAATTCCACATAAGGCTTATTCTTCTCTTCCATTAAAAATAAAACGATAACACGGAAAAAATGAAGAGTTGGAACGATAGTCATACAAATAATAGGTAAGAAATAGGCACGTTCATCATTAAACGCATAAATAGTAACGAAGCGATATCCTGTCTGTTTATAAATCCATACAACAAATAACTGTAAACTAAAAATTAATAACAAATCTGGAACTGATTCTATTAAAATTAAACATCTCTCAATCCACTGCTTAATTTTAGAAGAAACTAATAAGTATACGAATGAAAGGCCAATTGAAAGGATAATTGTTAAACAAGTAGCGATAAAAAGAATAGTCATAGAATACGTATAAGGTTCAATGATCCGTTCAAAAAAGGGAATTGACTGCATAGTGTTCGTATCAATATGTGCAATCTCCTTTGGAGAAGCTAACCTCTGTAAATATGTAATAAAATCAAGCTTATTTCCTAGAAAGAAATAGAATGGTACGTAGCTCACAGTAAGAATAACTGCGATACTAATGATAAATTCTGTTATTTTCTCGCCCCAAAAACTCTTCAATATCCCACCTCTTTTTTTAAAATTACACTCAACTTTATTGTAACTGATTTTTCTGAAATTTTAATATATATTTAAATAAAAAACGCTTAGCAATCTTAAAGAATTTTTTTACGCATTAAACAAATTATACACTAAACAAAAAATTCACACACTTCTCACAAATCAATCGTTAAAACGATTCTATTTTAATTTATACTAAATGTACAAGTAATACTCCCTAAACCCAGCTTGTCTGGTTACCCCGTTAAATACTATGAAAAAAGAACTTGTATCGTATACAAGTTCTTTTTTGTTAACCTACACTTTGCACACGGCCAATTTGTCCATCTTGTAATCGAACTTTAATTCCGTACGTATGTGTTTCTGTATTTGTTAAAATATCTTTCACAACACCACTCACTGTTTTACTATAATCTTTATCCAATTGAATAACTACATGTGAACCGACCGAAATTTGTGATCTTGTCGGTTTCCCACCTGTTGCTTGTGTTGTTTTTTCTTGTTTCTGTGTTCTCTCTTGTTGTGCCGACTGCTGTTGCTGAATCTTCTGTTTCTCTTCTTGCTTACGCTTTTCTTCTTCTACTCTTTGCTGCTCTTCTTGCTTACGTTTTTCTTCCTCTACTCTTTGCTGCTCTTCTTGCTTACGCTTTTCTTCTTCTACTCTTTGCTGCTCTTCCTGCTTACGTTTTTCTTCCTCTACTCTTTGCTGCTCTTCCTGCTTACGCTTTTCTTCCTCTGCCCTTTGTTGTTCTTCTTGCTTACGTTTTTCTTCCTCTTCCTTTTGCTGCTCTTCTTGTTTGCTTTCCTCTTCTACCTTCTTATCTTCTTCAACTTTCTTCTCATCTATTTTCTGTTCTTCCGCTGCCTTCAGCTTTTCCTCTTCATCTTTACAAGCTGTTAAAACAACTACACATAAGCCCGTAAGTAAAAATAATAATAATTTTTTTAACATTAAAAAATCCTCCTATATATACATTACAAATAATGACCTTTAATAGAATAACAAATATATATGAATCCCCTTGTCGTAATTTGTCGTATACATTGGATTTCCCATGTAACACTACATGCTACAAATAGAAAAGAACCTGTCATATGACAGGTTCTTTTCATAATTTATTAGGATACGATGATTAGCATGTTTACTATACAAGAGGAAGCATCCATAATTTCCATATGATACTTACGATTACTATAAGTACAAAATCAAAAAAATCTAATCTCGGACCCTTTTTCATAGTCATATCTAACCACATATGAACCAATTTCAATCTTTTGTATTTATGAATATTTTTCTTTGCAAATCGGTAAGTGAGCACTTGCATGATGTAAATTCCAGTTACGCAAATAAACAATAAGATGAGAAATTCAACCACGAAATTCCTCCCTATTTTTGAAGCGTTCTTTCTACTATATGGTTCTTCAAGACCCATTCCTCAAACTGTGCACTTCCAAATTCCCAGCTCAAATCACGAGCATGTACAGAAAAAACGTAATAACCGGCATATTCGTCCATAAACATCCCTGCCTCTACATCATTTTTCTGAATACCGTATACTCCAAAATTAAAATACACATCCCACACGTCTTCATGCTTCCTCTTATAAGCAATCGATTCCATATCACATTCAGTTCCGAAATAATCAAGATGTAAATGTACGCTATCATCGTATTCGTAATCCATTTTATCACCCCTTATATTTGTACTTCTTTATTGCCTAAAAAATTCCTGCTATATATACTCACATATGGGCACTTACCTACATATCATGCTTGTAGATTGACTTCTAGGAGGTGTCATATAGTGAAAAAATTAATAGCTGTTTTTTGCATCATGTTACTAGCTGTTTTCACATTCGCTGCTTGTAGTAGCAAAAAAGAAAATACAAAAGATCAAACTCAAAACATTCGTGTCGGCGAAGTTACCCATTCTCTCTTCTATGCCCCGTTATATGTTGGAATTGAGAAGGGATTTTTTAAAGATGAAGGATTAAATATTGACTTACAAACAACAGCTGGCGGAGATAAAACGATGACCGCTCTTTTATCTGGCGGAATTGATATTGCTCTTGTCGGTTCTGAAACGTCTATTTACGTTCATCAACAAGGAGCAAAAGACCCTGTTATTAACTTCGCACAGCTTACACAAACAGATGGGACATTTTTAGTTTCACGTAAAAAATTAAACTCTTTTAATTGGAATGACGTAAAAGGTGTTACGTTTTTAGGACAACGTAAAGGCGGTATGCCACAAATGGTTGGCGAATACGTTTTAAAGAAAAATGGCATTGACCCTCACAAAGATACGAACTTAATTCAAAATATCGAGTTTGCTAACATTGCAAATGCCTTTGCATCTGGTACAGGAGAATTTGTACAGCTCTTTGAACCGACTGCAAGTATACTTGAAAAAGAAGGAAAAGGTTATATCGTCGCTTCTTTCGGAGCTGAATCTGGCACTGTTCCTTATACAACGTTTATGGCAAAAGAAAGTTTCTTAAAGAAAGATAAAGCTACTGCTGAAAAATTCACGCGCGCACTCTATAAAGCGCAGCAATGGGTTGATACACATAGTCCAGAAGAGATTGCCGATGCCGTTTCACCACTATTTAAAGACACTTCAAAAGACATTTCAGTAAAAGTAATTGAGCGCTACAAAAAACAACATTCTTATGCGACAAATCCATTATTAGATGATGCAGAATGGAAACAGCTCCAAACGATTATGAAAGAAGCTGGTGAATTACAAAAAGAAGTTCCACATGAAGCGCTCGTCAATACAAAAATTGCCGAAAGCGTTATTAAGAAATAGAGGCGAAGTGTATGAGCTTTTTACAAATACGTAACGTTTCTCACTGCTTTTTTGCAAAAGAAAATGCCAAACTTATTCTTGAAGATATAAGTTTGCAAGTAGAAGAAGGCGAATTTATTTCAATCCTTGGTCCAAGTGGTTGCGGAAAAACAACACTCCTCTCCATCATCGCGGGGCTACTCGATCCAATTGAAGGTATCGTATTTTTAGATGGTGAACCGATTACAACTAAGACCCCATCTATGGGCTATATGCTCCAGCAAGATTACTTGTTTCCTTGGAAAACAATTGAAGAAAATATTATGCTCGGACTTCATATTCGAAAGATTTATGGTGAAAATACGAAAGAACATACATTAAAACTTTTAAAACAAGTCGGCCTATATGATATAGAACAGCAATACCCTCATGAACTATCCGGCGGTATGCGTCAACGTGCTGCCCTCGTTCGAACATTAGCGACCGATCCAAGAATTTTATTGCTAGATGAACCATTTTCCGCTCTCGATTATCAAACAAAATTAAAACTAGAAGATCTCGTCTTCACATTACTACGTAAATATAAGAAAACATCCCTACTTGTGACACATGATATTGAAGAAGCAATTGCGATGAGTGATCGTATTTATTTGCTGCAGGCGAACCCTGGAAAAATTGCAAAAACGTTCATCGTCCCAGAAAGTATCCGTTCCTTATCGCCATTAGAAGCACGCCATCACCATGACTTCCCATCCCTCTTCCAAGAAATATGGAAGGAGTTGGAACGACTTGGATAATATAAAACAACTACATGAACAGTTTCGAAAAAAAGAAAGACAACATGCATGGTTAGCTCGCTCTTTACAACTTGTACTTCTTGTTCTTTTCTTTGCACTATGGGAAATAGCTAGTAAAAAAGAATGGATTGATCCTCTACTCTTTAGCTCTCCTTCAAGTATTTGGGATCTCTTTTTAACGAAATGGATTGACGGTTCACTTTGGATTCACATATGGACGACATTGCTTGAAACCGGAGTAGGCTTCATTCTCGGAACTGTACTCGGAGCTATTATTGCCACTTTCCTTTGGTGGATGCCACTTTTGGCACGGGTACTTGATCCTTATCTCGTCGTCCTAAATGCAATGCCAAAAGTTGCACTCGGTCCAATTATCATTGTTATTTTTGGTCCAAACATTTCATCTTCTATCGCAATGGGAGTAATCATTTCCATCATCATTACCATTCTCGTTATTTACAGCGCATTTCAAGAAGTCGATTCCAACTATATAAAGGTCATGGACACATTTGGCGCAAATAAATGGCAATGCTATAAGCACGTTATTCTCCCTGCATCTTTCCCTGCGATTATTTCAACGTTAAAAGTGAATGTTGGCTTATCGTGGGTCGGTGTTATTTTCGGGGAACTCCTCGTTTCTAAACAAGGACTTGGCTATTTAATTAGCTACGGATTCCAAGTCTTTAACTTCACACTTGTCTTACTCAGTGTATTGCTCACTTGCGTCCTCGCAACTCTTATGTATATATTTGTCGAGGCATTTGAAAAACTCCTTGTTGGAAAACGAAAAAAAAGCTGACTCAAAACGATACGCTAGAGTCAGCTTCTTTCTTTTACCTTTTATCACACATTTTCGAATCATCTGTAACATTCCCATTAGCAACCGTAACTGTATGGAAACAGTCTTTCACACGTACTGTAACGACATTATCTTTTCGATCTATTACATGATAATCGTTGAACTTTTTATTTAGTGCACTACGAATTTGCTCCCCTTCAAAAATCGGAAAACCGTGAGACATTACCCAAATGAGACCAGCAACAGCAAGAATCGTTTTCATACGTTTCATTACCTCCTCGAGAGTAAACTTATAGTCCCTACAACACGCGCATTATAATTGTGTCTAAATTGTGACATTTTTATACTAATTCTCTTTTATAACGCTAGTTCCTTCTTCTTTTTTCAAAAAGACAGAATTTTCAACTTTCTCAACATAAAAAACGTAAAGAACTAAAATTCTTCACGTTTTCCCTTGGCTAAAATATATCGGATACATAGCTCACATTCATGTCCAATTGGTTACTCTATCGTTTTCGAAACATCATATAATCCCGCTAACACTTCCGCTCTCATTTTTACAAGCTCGGGGAATTGATAGAAGAAGGCAATTTTTTTATATTTTAATTCTGTCCCTTCTTTCACCTTTTTTGAATCTTGTAAAATAAACGCTGTAAATGTATCCGCAATATCTTCTGCTACATTTGTCGTCCCGTACAGTGAAACAAACTCATTTTGTTTCTCTTTAAAAAATTCAATTTGAGCTTCTTCGCTTTCTTCCACTTTCTTTTCTGTCCACTCCGGCTCAATTGGTTTCCAGAACAAATTGTGGAATTGATTTATATAAGAGCTCTCCTTCGCACATCCTTCTTGCAAGAAAAGAGATTTACATTTATTTTGGTATGATGAAATATCTTTATCTTCTTCAAAAGCCTTTAAGTATTTTTCATTTACTGGTATTTGTTTATGTCCCAGTGTCAATATGTGAGCCGTCTCATGTATTAATGTTTTCATCACTTGATCAATATTTACTGCTGAATCAAGCGTATCTAAACTAAGGGCCCACTCTTTCGGATACTCTACACTCGGCATAACGTGGGCGACAATTCCGTCGTAACCATCTGTTACCATATCAAACTCTTTTATGTCAGTGCGATACTTAGCTGGAATAAGCGTGCTATACATCTCCCATAACGATTCATGATACCCTCTATCTTGACGTTGTTCCAGCACCTCTTCTTTCGCTTCTTTATCTTCAGCAAAAACCTTATTCAATCGTTTACGATCTAGTTTATCGAAATAAGGGTCTACAATTTCATCACCATCAATATAATAAGAAGCTAAAAAGAAATAATTTTCATCATCCTCTTTTTTCATTTCTGCTTCTTTCATATCGTTACTTGAATGTCCTTCTAAATCATAATCCTCTAGTACTTCAAGTTCTGAAAGTCCATCTATCTTTTTATACACTTTTTGAAGCGTCTTATCACCTATTTGTGTGCATTCTTCTGTCGTTTCGCACACATCTTTTTTCTCTCTTTTCGAAGTTTGCTCCGACATATCACATCCAGCTACTAAGCCCGTTGAAATCATAAAACACACTAATTTTCCATACAGTTTCTTCATACGCCCCTCCATTATTCCATTCTACAAAAATATCATAATCATTTTTTAACGAATATGCGATAATTAATTATAAAAACTTTATGGAGGTTTCCCATGATTCGAGCAGTCTTATTTGACTTAGATGGAACACTATTAGATCGTCGCCAATCTCTAGAGCAATTTATTCGTGATCAATATAATCGCTTCGCCTTTCATTTGATAAACATAGAAAAATTCGAGTATTGCTCTCGTTTTCTCGAGCTTGATAATAATGGTTACACATGGAAAGATAAGGTATACTCCACTCTCCTTTGCGAATACAACATTACCACTTTAACGCAAGAGCAACTGTTGCACGACTACATTACAAACTTCCAACATCATTGTATTCCCTTCCCAAACATGCATGAACTACTTCAACAATTAAAACAGCGAAACATTAAAATTGGTATAATTACAAACGGCTTTACTGAATTTCAGATGAGCAACCTTCGAGCATTAAACATACATACGTATACAAATACAATTCTCGTTTCAGAAGCAGAAGGAGTCAAAAAACCTCATCCTGAAATTTTCGAACGTGCTTTACAAAAGCTGAATGTAAAAGCCGAAGAATGTCTTTACGTTGGAGATCATCCAGAAAACGATGCGCTCGGTTCTGAACAAGTAGGAATTTTTGGCGTTTGGAAGAGAGATTTATTTTGGGGTGACTTTGAGCATTCACGTGTGGTGGATGATTTATTGGAGGTTCTTTCGTTTTTAGAGGTAGAGAATAGCCCATAATGTAACGATATATTCACACCATTTTTTGAAACAAAAAAAGAAACCGGCCATTTTACTTCGTAAAACAGCCGATTTCTTCTATATGTTTCATCGTACGCGCTAATACATCATCGCGCATAATAAAGCTAAATTTTCTATCAGTTTTAATATTATCAGGAATGTCTTTTAATAAAACAGACCCTTTCGTTTCTTCGTAATGCGTATGTTGCTCTACCGCACTAATTGTTGCAAAATAAATGTTTTTAATGATTATTTTGTCTTTTCCGGATACTTTGTATTGCCCTAAGTAAGTTAAATCAGAAACTATGCCGCCGGTTTCCTCATGAACTTCTCGAACTGCCGCTTCTTCCGGTGTTTCCCCAAGTTCTACTTTACCACCTGGAAATTCAAGACCACGGCGTAAATGATGCGTTAATAACCATTGATCCCCGTACCGGCATACAACCCAAACATGCTTTGGCTCAGGAGAAAATGGGTAACGTTCAAACGATAATTGTACAGTGTTGTGGTAATAATCTTTAAATTTGTACATGCCATTACTCCCCTATTGATGATTACAAGTTTTTCCTACCACAAATTGTAGCATATTCTCGCTTTTCTGCATAATATTATCCAATTACAATCCATTGATTATTCCCATTTGCGCGACTAATTCTTTCGTTTCATGATTTCCTAGATCATAAATCATTTTATATGCTTTTTGTAGTTGTTCATCATACCGGTCATTATTCGAATCGTGATGATACTCAACGAATGGAACGTGGGAGCGTACAAACGAACCTAAGTCCTCTTTATATGCTTGATCAAAATACTCTCTTAACTCCGTAATCTCCTCGTCATTTGCATAAATCTCAAAATTATACGTATCCGCCGTCTTCACTTGCGAAATTTGACCATTTCCAACTGATATATAATATGTTTTTTTATTCTCCATGTAACACCCTTCTTTCATCCTTTTAATTTCTATTGTTTTCATCAATTACAAAATTATGTAAAATAAAGAAAAGGAGGGGTTTTATGCTTAAAATAGTAATTATCGGTATTATAATCGTCCTAGTCGTACTAGTACTCTCCGTTATGACGATTAATAAAGGCTATGCATATAAACATTCCATTGATAAACCAGAAGATAACCCTTATACAAAAAACAGTAAAGAGAATTCATAATACACTACGCATTTTAATCGCACTCAGTGTCATCATCATATCCGCTATTAGTTTACTGACAGGTCAAAATAACTTTCTACCAATTTCACAATTTCTATTAGGAGCTTTAATGTTTCTCATCGCAATTGAGCAAATAAAAAAGAAGGATTCAGGAACCGGATTTATTTGTATTGTTACTGGTGCTTTCATTTGGCTTGTTCTCATCATTACCTACATAAAGTGAAACTTTAATCAGTGGGGGTTTTGTCCATCCCCCACTGATTATTAGCCCTCACCAATCGGACTTTTACGGGCAGTTATCTCCCACCTAACTTCCTCGCATTCGCCGAATTCTGAGATGGGAGTCTTACTGCCCACAAATAGCGGGATAAAATAGAAGGAGGGTCCTTTATGTTAAAAGGATTTCGGATTTCGAATTACTTTTTCATTTACCGCTTTATCTATAGCAATCTATAGTTTTATCAGCGGCAACAGAGACATTATGCCTTACATGTTCATTTTCTTAGGTTTGATGGCTTTCACTATGGGTCTAGAAGAAATTAAAAAACATAAACAATCTAGTGGCACACTTGCTTTCATAGCTGGCGCTGCTGCTTTATTACTTGGCTTCTCAGAAATTTTTCGTTAAATAGTCTATTTAAAGGAGGTGTACAATGCTAACTGGATTACGGATTTTTCTCATGTTTTTCACGCTTATCATACTCTCTCTTTGCACTTATTCTCTTATTACCGATAATTTCACACTTCTCCCATACATACAATTTACTCTCAGCTTTATCTTTATTCTTCTAGGAATTAATGAACTGAAATCCGGACGAAAATCAATGAGTATTCCGTATTTTTTCGTTTCTATTCTTATGTTCTTCGTTTTAATATCGATTTACTTTCACTAAAGGAGGATTTCATGTTAAAAAACATTCGAATTATACTAGCAACTATTGCCCTCATTCTCGCTCTACTTAACCTCTTTGCAAAATTCTCTACGCTTTTACCATTCGTATTTATCCTTTTAAGTATTATGTTTATCCTTTTTGGAATTGATGAAATAAAAGAGCGGCAAAAAGCAAAAGCATTTGTTTATTTTCTCTGTTCTGCCTTTATTTTATATGTTGGAGTATCTAGTATACTTTCATAAAAAGAAGAGTAAGTTTTCTCTTAACAAAATAAAAAACTGCCCTTTCACAGGCAGTTTTTTCCTTCTATCCAAACACTTTCTCAAGTTCATCTTTATCTTGGCTTAACCAGAAGTTCATTAAGCGTTTTGCTCCTTCTAAGTCATGAAGCTTCGCTTGGCCACACTGTGTTTCATTTGCAGCTGGAATTTCTGTAATTTGAACCGCATCTTTTAATGTTAGTTCTAATAAATCAATAATTTCGCGAACCGTTGGTGTTCCGCTTACAACAAGATAATATCCTGTTTGGCAACCCATTGGTGAAATATCGATAATATCAAAATGCGGATAACGATCAATATATTTACGTAAATTAAATGCTAATAAATGCTCTAACGTATGAATAACATCTGGTTTCATTGCTTGTTTATTCGGTTGGCAAAAACGAATATCAAATTTATTTACAATACCGTCACTACCTACATTGTGAACTCCGCAATGTCTTACATAAGGTGCCTTTACAATCGTATGATCTAATTCAAAGCTTTCTACTGATGGCATACAACATCTCTCCCGCTTTTAATTTAATTCCGTTATATCCAATATGATATAACGGAAATCAACATTAGTAAAGTATTATGTACAGTCGTGCTATAATACTTTAAGACTATGCTGAAAAGGAGACCATTATGAAACAGATTTTTATTGGGATTATACGCTTTTATCAAAAGTTCATTTCTCCGATGACACCACCAACTTGCCGCTTTTATCCGACTTGTTCTCATTACGGATTAGAGGCGTTTCAAAAACATGGTGCACTCAAAGGCTTTTGGCTTACTTGTAAGCGTATATTAAAATGTCACCCTTTCCACCCGGGAGGATTTGATCCTGTCCCAGATAAAAAGGATGACAATATACATTCTTAATTTTCGTAACCATTCACAACTAGATCTAATTTTCCTGTGTCAGGATCTATAACAAGACCGTGAACAGGTACTTCTTCCGGAAGTAACGGATGGTTGCGAAGTATTGACACACTATGTTCTACACTTTCTTCTACGCTAGAGAATCCTTGTAGGAATCTTTCTAAATCGATTCCAGAATAACGAAGTGTATCTAATTTCTCTTCTGTTACGCCGCGCTCTTTCATTTTTTCAATTGTACTGCTTGCTTGAATTTTTGCCATACCACAATCATGATGACCGACAACACATACTTCGTCAGCTCCAAGCTCATATACAGCGACTAAAATACTACGCATAATACTTCCAAACGGATGTGAAATAACAGCACCTGCTACTTTAATAATTTTCACATCACCGTTACGCATATTCATTGCTTTCGGTAATAATTCAACAAGACGAGTATCCATACAAGAGATAATCACCATTTTTTTATTTGGAAATTTTCCTGTTTCATACTCTTCGTATTTTTTCTCTTCAACAAATTTTTCATTGTATTGTAAAATCTCTTCTAATGACTTCATAGTAAAGAACCCTCTTTTCTCTCATTTACACTACATATATAGTGTACCAAAATTTGAAAAACTCAAAAAGGATATTGCTTTATAGTAAAAATAGGATATTTTCAGATAATCGACATAATTCTTTCAAAATATACACACACCTTTGTAACAAGTCTCACATACTTTAAACGTTTTTTCACTATAAACTGATTGTAGATAATGTAAAAAAGGAGTGAATATTTATTATGTCCGACGTTCTGTTACTGAGTCGTTTTCAATTTGCAATTACTATTTTTTATCACTTTTTATTTGTACCTTTGACAATCGGACTTGTTATTTTGGTAGCATGTATGGAGACTCAATACGCCCGCACATTGAATCCAACATACCGCAAAATGGCAAATTTCTGGGGTAAATTATTTACAATTAACTTCGTAATGGGGATTATAACCGGGATTACGATGGAATTCCAATTTGGAACAAACTGGTCTGAGTACTCCAAATATATGGGGGATATTTTTGGATCGCCTCTCGCAATCGAAGCACTCGTTGCCTTCTTCTTAGAATCTACTTTCATGGGAATATGGTTATTCGGTAAAGACAAAATTTCACCAAAGTTCCGTGCCTTCTGTATGTGGATGGTTGCACTTGGAACAAATATTTCCGCACTTTGGATTATTACAGCAAACGGTTTTATGCAAAACCCTGTTGGCTACGTAGTACGTAACGGCCGCGCTGAATTAAATGATTTCTGGGCACTTGTTACAAATCCATATGCTTGGAACATGTTCTTCCATACTGTAATTGGTTGTTATATCGTTGGTGCTTTCTTCGTTATGGCAATTAGTGCCTATCACTTATTACGTAAAAATGAAGTCGATTTCTTCAAAAAATCATTTAAGTTTGGTTTAATATTAGGATTATTCGCAGCAACAATTACACCTTTTATGGGTCACCAATCAGGTGTATCAGCTGCTAAATACCAACCAGCAAAAGGAGCTGCAATGGAAGCTGTTTGGGAAACTGGAAAAGGACAAGGTTTCTCAATCATTCAAATTCCTGATGTAAAAAATGAAAAGAACTTTGAACTACTTACAATTCCAAAACTCGGCAGTTTCTTCTATACAAACTCATTTGATGGAGAAATTGTTGGTTTAAAAGATATTCCGAAAGAAGATCGTCCAAATGTTAACCTCGTATACTATAGCTTCCGCTTAATGGTTGCACTTGGTATGTTCTTTATGGCATTAACTTGGTTCGGTTTCTATTTAAACCGAAAAGGAAAACTAGAAAACTCAAAACGTTATTTAAAAATTACAATGTGGTCTGTCTTACTTCCTTATATTGCAATTAATGCTGGCTGGATTGTTGCTGAAGTAGGTCGTCAACCGTGGACAGTTTATAAACTAATGCGTACAGCAGAATCTGTATCACCTATATCAGTTCCACAAATTTGGTTCTCATTAATTAGTTTAATATTGTTCTACACTTTACTTTTAATTGCAGACGTATACTTAATGCTGAAGTTCGCAAAAAAAGGACCAGCTGCATTAGAAGAGCCTGCTACTGAAGGAGGTACAGCTCATGTCTCATGATATGCTTGCAATCATCTGGTTCGGTTTATGGGGCGTAATTTGGACAGTTTACTTCATTCTTGATGGCTACGCACTCGGTAACGGAATGATTTTCCCATTCGTTGCGAAAGATCGTCAAGAACGAAATCAATTACAAGAAGCTATCGGCCCGTTCTGGGGTGGTAATGAAGTATGGTTAATTACAGCTGGTGGTGCAACATTTGCTGCCTTCCCAGTCACATATGCAAATATGTTTAGCTACCTATATACACCACTATTTTTAGTATTACTTGCACTATTTGCTCGTGCCGCTGGACTTGAATTTATGCATAAAGACGATTCACCAATTTGGCAAAAAACTTGTAAATGGGCATTTTCAATTGGTAGTTTCCTAATCGCCTTCTTATTCGGTGTTACATTCGCTAACCTATATTACGGACTACAAATTGGAAAAAACGGTTATGAAGGAAATTTACTTAGCTTATTAAACCATTATGGTATTTTAGGTGGTCTATTCTTCACTGCTATATTCGTCGTATCTGGTGCCCTTTGGGTTATGATTAAAACGACTGGTGAAGTATCTGATCGCGCTTATAAAATCGCAAGACCATTTTCAATGGCAGCTGCTATCATTTTAGCTATCTTCTATGTAGCAACTGCAAATCGTACAAATTTATTCCACAACTTTACGGAATATCCTGTACTATTCATTCTTCCAATACTTGCAATGTTAATGAGTGTACTCGCACTTATTATGGTGTACAAACATAAAATCGGCCTTGCATTCACATTCGTTTGCTTAACAATCGCAATGTTTATGACAACTGGCTTTGCAGGTATGTTCCCAAGAATGTTACCATCACGTATTAACGACGCATACAGCACAACGTTATACAACGCAGCAGGTAGTGAATTAAACTTAAAAATTATGTTCTTCGTTGCAATGGTCATGGTACCAATCGTTATTGGATATCAACTTTGGAGCTACAGCATATTTAAAGATAAAATTCATAAAGACTCTGCTAAAGGATATCACTAAAATGAAAAAGACACTTCGAGCGAAGTGTCTTTTTTACTTATACGTATGATTTTCGATACGATGTTATATTTTGGTTTAACAACTATGATAAAGAAGTATCACTAACAACTCCATTGTATCACAGAGCAAATACATCACTTTATGCGATTTTACATATAGCTTCTATAAAGTAAACTGAATTTCTTGATCATTTAAATCGTTATCATTTACATCTGCCGTACTAATACCACTGAATGTTCTCACATTTAATCCAGTATTTGAAGATCCCGATCCGTTATAAGCTTTCGTCTTTTCAATCGGATGTACGTTATATTTATCACCTAAGTTAATTGTCCCGTTACAGTTCTCAATAATAACACCTTCAACAATAGCTGGCATTTTGTCACCTACTTTCATTCCGTTACTCCCATTCTATGAGAATCGTCTAAAAAAATAGCATGTGTAAATAAGAAAAAGCACTCAGCCTGAGTGCTTTTTCTTATTTACCGCTCTTATTTCTCTCACAAGCAATTCCATCACCATCACGATCTAAATGCTTACCGTAATAAGGACTATCTCTTGTAATATCGTAAACCCCAGCATCATTTGCTTCTTTACAGTTAGCAAAGCGTTTTGGTTGTGGTTGTTCTTGTCCGGCTCCTGGTCTTTCTTCAAGCGGTAATGTCGCGTTATATAAGAACTGAACGTATTGCTCACGACTTACATGCATTCTAGGTGCGAATTTACCATCACCAGTTCCAGCTGTAATATAATTTGATTTAATTGCAGTAATCGCAGGATTCGCCCATCCATTTCTATCTACATCCGGGAAATTATGATCCCCTCTTATTTGCAATTGGAACCCTTTTGTTAAAATTTGTGCCATTTCATCGCGAGTTAACGAATCTTTCGGTCTAAAGTTCCCTGTGCCATCTCCAGCAAATACACCCATCTCTGTTAAAGCAAGAATCTCTTTTTTAAACAGAGTCGAACGATCAGTAACATCTTTATACGGATTATTATACTGTTCTTTTACTGCTGGCTTTAATTGACGGAACATAAGGGCTGCCACTTGCTCACGAGTTACATCATCACCAAACCCAAAAATCCCATTTCCATATCCAGCAACAATGTTTTTATTTGCTAAGTCCATAATTGCCTTATAAGACCAATGATTGTTTGGAACATCTTTAAACTCTATACTTGCCTGCGCCGTCCCAATTGAAGTAAATGCTGTAGTCGCAACAATTGCACCTGTTAAAAGTAATTTTTTTAACCCCATATTTGAATCTCCTTCTCTTTTCCATAATAACCACTTAACAATATAACAAATTATATAAATTCTTTTTGTCATATTGTGTCGAACACAAAAAAGAATCCCGAAGGATTCTTTTTGCTAAGCATGAATGGCAATTCTGGAGACAGTTGACTTCTTCAAAAATTTATTAGGGGTAATATTTTGAAAAAGAAAGCCTTTCATATTCAACTTAACATCATTGGAATATATAGTAAATTGATAATATTTATACCGAAGATTGCTAATGTTTAGTATAGATAGTTTCCACTACGTTAACAGTGAAAACTATCTATACTAAACAACAAAAAAGTGCCTTCAAAGAAGACACTATAAAACAGAATTATTTATTGTTATACGATTGTTAGATACAAAAAGTAGAGGGAAATGTTTGTATAAAATTCTGCTTTATAGCGTGTATCCACAACTTATATTTTAATCCTCTTTCCTTGAAAACAAATACAATATGCACAATTACATACCCAAAAGAAAAGACACTCTACCGAGTGCCTTTTCAACCATTTTACTTTTAACATATTGCCTTAAATGCATTTTAACATATTTATCCAATATATTTTATCGAGAAAATTCAAAATCCTTTTTCTTTCATTTCCAATTATAAAATCATGTAATATAAAAGGTATGTCAAATTCTTATACAAATTGAGGTGTACTATATTATGTATTTTGGAATCATTCCTCTTATATTACTTATTATTTTTCTTATCTCATATTTAAAAGATCCACGAAAAATAATAAATGGCTTTTTATTTAATGCCTTTTTCTGTTCATTTCTATTATTTTGCGCTATAGCCTCATATGAGTCTGGTAGTAACTCTTTACATTTTATCGTTATTATTCCCCTGTTAGCGCTAATTGTAATGATACCTTTTGCTATAGTCGCTTTAATGTTTGGACTATTTCTTAATGCAAAAATTTTAATGCAACGTGAAGGAAGACGCTTCACAAACTCTTTAACTTTAATTGCTGCTTTAGGGATTTTATTCTTTATTATGCTCGCTATCATAAATCCAGCAAATTTATTCTCAGAGCATTTTCAATTTATTTTCACTGCGATTTCGCTTATAACTATGTATTTCTTTGTACATTTGTCTAACTTCTTAAGCGCATATTTTTTATATCAATTCAATAGACCTAGACGTAATCAAGATTTCATCATCGTTCTTGGTAGTGGCTTAATTAATGATAAAGTACCACCTTTACTTGCAAGTCGCATTAATAAAGCAATCGACTTTTATTGGAAACAAGCCTCTGTAAATACACCACCAACAATCATTTTCTCTGGTGGGCAAGGTCCAGATGAAGGTCTTCCTGAAGCAGAAGCAATGCAAAAATATGCTGTTGAAAAAGGAATTCCGATTGAACATACAGTGCAGGAAAATCGCTCTGTCAACACATATCAAAACATGTCGTTCTCTAAAGAAATTATGGATTCTTTAAAACCAGAAGGTAAGTATAGAAGTATCTTTACAACGAACAACTTCCATCTTTTCCGCGCTGGTATATATGCAAGACAAGCTGGTCTTAATAGCCAGGGAATTGGATCAAAAACAGCATTTTATTACTGGCCTAACGCAATGATTCGTGAATATGTCGCAATTGTTGTAATGGGACGTAAGCGCCATATGAAAGTGTGCGGGACTATTTTAGGTTTCGCTTTATTCCTAACAGTCCTTAGTTTTATTGTTTCTTAACATTCTCCCATCCTTTCATAAGGATGGGATTTCTTATACTTATTTCAAAAATATTTTAAAGATAATATGGTGATAATATTCCCTGCATACATCCATTAAAGGAGAATTTTTTCAAATTAAATGTTAAAATGGAATGTAGGTGTGAATTACGTAACAAATAAGAAACTAGTTTGAAACGAGGAAATTACATGGAGAAAATTATCAAAAACAAGCCCAATAAGCTAAAAATTGCTTCAAAAGCTTTGATGATTATTATTGGGGCATTTATCACAGCGTATGGATTAGAATCGGTATTAATTCCAAATAACGTATCAGACGGTGGTGTAACTGGTTTAAGTATCGTTAGTTCAAGATTATTTGGATTGCCATTAGGAGCTCTAATCGCAGTTATTAACATTCCTTTCGTTTGGTTAGGATATAAACAAATTGGTAAAAGTTTTGCAATTTATTCTATTATCGGGATTGCTTCATTAGCAATAGGTACCGTTGTCATGCACGGAATACCAATTATTATTGAAGGTGATACATTACTCGTTACAGTTGTTGGTGGTATTATTATCGGTTTCGGTATGGGACTAGCATTACGTAACGGCGGCGCATTAGATGGAATCGATATGCTAGCTGTATTACTTTCTCGTAAGTTACCTTTTGGAACAAGTGACCTTATTTTATTCTTAAATATGTTTGTCTTTATTTTTGTTTCAACAGTATTTGGTCTTCAAGGAGCTATCCTTTCGGCAATTGCTTACTTTATCGCTTCTAAAGTGATTCATATTGTTGAAGTTGGTTTAAGTGGTTCGAAAACATTTAAAATCATCACAAAAGAACCTGAACTAATGGTTGAAACAATTCGTGATCGTTTAGGCCGAAGCGCAACATACAATGAAGTTTACGGCGGTTATTCAAGAGAGAAATTTAAAGAAATCTCTTGTGTAATTAACCGTTTAGAAGAAAGTAAAATGAAAGACCTTATTAATGAAATCGATCCTAATGCCTTTATTACAGTTTATGACGTAGCAGAAGTAAAAGGCGGTAATTTCAAGAAACGTGATATTCATTAATCATTATGAAAAAAGAGGCTGTGCCAAAATTTTGGCACAGCCTCTCCTTATTATTAAGTTGCTACCGTTATCAGTTTTTGTCGGTAAGTCGATATATTCTAATAATCGCTGATATATTTTCACTCCCCCCACTTTCCTCCTCTCTTAACCCAATCTACATACTTTTGAAAGGCGTTTACTTCATGTTGAAAGCGAAGCGGAAAATACAGAAAGAGAGTACATGTACATATTATCCATAGAATACCTACTATAAAGTGAAATTTCATCGTTGTACTAATGAACAAACTGAGGAATAAGACGAGGAACATAATCAAACTAAATCTTTTGTACATTGTCATACGAATCCCTCCTTATATATTAAGTGTACCAGACACAAGGAATAAATCCCCATAAAAAAGACCGAAAAGCAAATTCCACTTTTCGGTCTCTATACTATCTTCTCTTCGTAATTTTCCCAGAACCACCAACCCTTGTTTTCGGGGGAGATGTATTCTTTGGCGGCGTTTTAATAGATGATTTCGGCTTCACATCTGATCCGCTTGAACCACCGGGTGTTTTTGTAATTTTTCCTTTGCTTCCGGTAGGAGGCGGAGGCGTCGTATTACTTCCTTTTTCCGTAATACTCCCTTTATCACCTACAGATGATTTCGAATCTACATTATCGCCTCGCTTAATAATAGATCCTTTCCCTTCCTTCGTAATTGGAGGCGGGGTTTTCTTTTCTTCTTTCGTAGGTGGTCTTTCCGGGATAACCGGTTTATGATTTTGTCTGTCGTTATATCCGCGATAATCACCGTATGATGATTTTCGTGAACCGAATATATCGTTTAATATACTCCCCATAATATATCCTTGTAAGAAGGATGGTTGGTAATTTTGACGGACAAATTCTTCATTACTAATTTCAATTAACGTATCAGATGGTTTCTCTTTATCCTTTTGCAAATTATACATTTTATCAGAATAAACGAGGAACATTTGATTTTCGTCTTCTTTAGATGCTTGCTTCGGTTTCCTTTCGGCTATAAGTTCCTTTGCGACTTCAGGAACTGACCGATTGGCAGCCCTATACACGTAAGATTCTTGTTTACCATCCTTTGCGACAGACTCTAGCGGATAACGGTCCTGAATTGACTTCGCCTGACCACTTTGACAGCCCGATAAAGCATAGCCGGCAATAACAAGTAATGTAACGATAGCAAGTATAGGGATCACGAACGATTTAATCATGGTAAACAATCGGTTTGACATGATTACGCCCCCCTTATGTTGCTCTTATGATTTGTACATCAGCAGGAATAATTGCTTCTCCCTCATACATCATTGTGCGACCATTTTGCCATTCAACACGTAATAATTTGCGGTTGTCAGACTGGAATTCCCATACGTACTGTTCTTCTGAAGCAGCGAATGGCGTTTTCCCCATAACAACAACACGTCCATTATATTGTTCTTCCATATGATACTCTATATCATCCATTTCAATCGTCGTCGGAATTTCATCGATTGAATCTAAACGACCATCAATCGGTGTATACAATTTGTAATACGTATTTTCACGGTCTTCAATTTTTAAATAACGAATATCTTTCCCGTCCTGCAAAGTTAAAACAATCTCTTTGCGAGAATGCATGCTCGTTTTCCCAGTTAATTCGTACATCACTAACGACACTTCAATCATATCGCCAGGAGCTAATGTCAAAAGACTCTTTTCTGGTTTCGGCGGCTCTGGGCTTTTCATTATATTTTTAATACGTTTAAATAAGCTCACAATCTATCCCTCCTTTTCTCTTTATAAACAAGCACCTAAAATAAGTGCCCCAACGATATGTAATGAACCAGCTAACATCGCATGTGCTACGCTGCCTTCTTTCGTTCCTTCTTCCAAATCTAAACCAGACATCTTCTTTAACACAAACTCAATGAACATTTCTACAACTAATAAAATAACGAAAGAAACTGCTGAGGCAAGAAGCGCTTGCCACAAATCATTTGCTTTCGTAATCGATTGTGACAAAATGTATCCTTGAGCGAATAATTTCATAACGAAACGTGTTGTCACTGCTGTGTTTCCATTTTTTATCTCTTTTAAATCATTGTATTTTGTAAAAATCGAATCAACCCACATAATTGCAAATAAAAGTACCGCACTCGCTCCAGTCCATACAAGCATAGCTAAAACATTCATCCACGTCATTACAAAACCTCCTCTAAAATAGTAATAGAAAACCGACATGAATTCTCTTCAGACATGTCGGTTTCTTTGTCTATTCTATATTATTTCTCGTACTGCTTCATAATACGAGCTAATTCATCGTCAACAACAGAATTTTTGTTTAAGCTTGCGAATTCATCATCTAACGACTTTTCTTTCTTGTAAATTTCACCGCTTGCTTCTGCTTCAGCCTCTAATTGAAGTGCTTTCTCTTCCATACGGCTTAAACCAGCTTTTGCTGAATTTGAATCGAATCCAGACATCGCCTGATTAATATTCTTTTGTGCTTTCGCTGCATTTACACGTGCTACAAGTGTTTCACGCTTATTTTTCAGCTCTGTTAATTGTTTACGCATTTCTTCTAGCTTAAGGCGAAGGTTATCAGCAGCAGCTTTGTTTTGCTCATAGCTTGCTTTATACTCATTCATCTTTTGCTCTGCATTTTGTTTTTCTTCTAAAGCACGGCGCGCAAGATCTAAGTTACTAGCTTGAACAGCCATATGAGCTTGCTCTTCACGTTTTTTCACAAGTGCTTCTTGCTCTTCAAATAATATTTTAAATTTCTTCTCAAGTGCGATTTGAGCTGCTACACTTTTCTCAGCTTCTTGTACATCCGCTTGCATATCGCGTAAATATTGATCCGTCATCTTAACTGGATCTTCAGCTTTTTCAATTAATGAATACACATTCGACATTGTTAAATCTCTTAATCGTTTAAATACAGACATCCAAATTCCTCCTATGATATACCTCATATTTCAAATTCACTACTTGGAAAATTAAAAATCTCCCTTTTCAGTAAGAATATTCATTTTTACAACCTATGTGTTTATTATAACAAAACTAAGATGTCCTTACATGTTATTTCCAAAATACAGCCAATATAATATGACATTCCATATTGAATATTGTATTCCTACTATATCCTTATTATTTCTGCCTCCAAAATCAACTTATTTTTGCGCGATTTCACTAAATTACATAAGTGTAATGTTACTGTAAGCTAACTCGATAGTTACGTTTCCATATTTCTTATACACTAATACCAGAAGCAGCAAACAAGCTTCTCCACATGTAAGAACTAATACAAAAACTGTATTTACTATAAAACATATAAAAAGGAGAAATCATCATGAAAAAATTAGTAGGAATCGGGTTAGCAGCAGCAATTTCATTCGGAGCATTATCAGGTTGTTCTTTATTAGGAGAAAAAGCGAACGGTATCGTTGCTTACGGTAGTGACCAACAAGTGAATTCAATCATTGATAAAAATAAATCTGACATAAAAGAAAAGAACACATACAAAATGAAACTTGCGACATTAGAAGGTAAAAAAGTACTTGTAATGGATAAGAAAACTGGTGAAGAGTTAGTGAAGAAAGAACTACTTAAGAAAGTAGAAAAAGACAATGCAAAAGCAATTGATAAATTACCAGCAGTAACAGTCGAACAAGGTGTATTATTTGCGAAAGAAAAAGTAGAAAACGCCGAAATTAATGGTACAAAATTGAAATATGAAGGTAATTCAATTATTGGTGATGGTCGTTCTTATACAGATATGTTTGCAATCGTCGATGATGCTGCATACGGAAAAGTAACAGGAGAAGAAAAATCTGTCGGTGTATTAAAAATGAATAAAGATCCTAAAAAAGAAATGGCTGATCATAGAAAAGCAGCAGAAGAAGCTCAATTAGTTAAAATTAAATAATAAAAAAAGCTTTGCGAAATTCGCAAAGCTTTTTTCTATTTATGAGCAATTTGCTCCATATCCGGACTACAAGTTTGCGACTGACATGACTTATTTAAAGAGCATGCTGCGCATTTTCCTTTTTTACTTCTCTTTACAAAATTAACTAACGTATATGCTGCATAACCAAAAATGATAGCTCCAATTATAATATTGACCATCACCGCGATACATCTCCTTCTAGAATCCGAGTAAGGATCCAACTTGGTATATAATGAGCGTTAATACATAAGCAACAACGAGCGGATAAACGACAGAGAAAACTGTCCATTTCATCGATCCTGTTTCACGTTTAATAACAGCTACTGTCGCTAAGCACGGAACATATAATAAAACAAAGAACATAAATGCGTACGCTGATAAAGCAGTATAATGTGCCCCCATTACATTTCCTAGCACATCTTCTTTAACCGCATAAATAATCGCCATTGTTGAAACGACAACTTCTTTTGCCAAAAATCCTGTTAAAAGGGATGCCCCAGCTTGCCAAGTTCCAAAGCCGAGCGGTGCAAATAGTGGTGCAATAAATCCACCAATCATTGCTAAGAAACTGTCTCCCATATCAACACCAAATCCTGATGGACCTGCATAATTTAATAACCAAATGACAACGGAACCACCGAAAATAAATGTACCCGCTTTACGAACAAATCCTTTACCTTTCTCCCATGTACTTAGCCATAACGTTTTCGCTTGTGGCACACGGTAAGGAGGTAATTCAATTACGAAAATAGATTTTTCCGCTTTTAAAATTGTAAGAGACATAATTTTTGTAACTAATAACGCAAGGACAATTCCCGCAACATATAAGGAGAACACAACAGTCGCCTGACTATTAGGGAAGAATACTCCCGCAAATAATGCATATACAGGTAAACGTGCTGAACAAGACATAAATGGAGTTACTAAAACTGTAAGTAAACGTTCTTTCTCCTGTTCAATCGTTCTCGCCGCCATAATACCTGGTACATTACATCCAAACCCGATAATCATTGGGATAAATGCTTTTCCGTTTAATCCGAAGAACTCCATAATTCTATCCATAACAACCGCAATTCGCGCCATATATCCCGAGTCTTCTAATAATGAAATGAAAAAGAATAGTGCAAAGATTTGTGGAACGAATACTAATACAGCACCAACACCTGCAATAATACCTTCTGTAACGAGTGCTTGAATAAAATCTGAAGCACCAACACTTGTGAGTCCAGCTGTTACCCAATCCGTAAGCTGCCCACCCAAAAACTCATCTAACAGATCAGATAACGGTGTACCAATCCACGTAAACGTAACCTGAAAAATAAAAAACATAACTGCTAAAAAGATTGGAAGTCCTAAAATTTTATGTGTAATTAACTGATCGATTTTTTCCGAAAAAGGAATTTTCCCTTCTTTCTCATGCTTCATAACATTTGTTTTTAACTTTTCAATATACGCTTCACGAGTTTTGTAAATATGCTCTTCCAACGTACAATTAAGTTTTTCTTCTAAACGAGATCGAATGGCTACAAGTTCCTTATAAATTGGTAATGCTTTCATTTCTTTTTCTACTACTTCGTTATTACTTAGAAATTGAAGGGCTAACCATCTTGGATGCTCATAATTCGCCGTCTCTAAAAGGGCGATTATCTCTCCAATCCCTTCATCCATTTGTACACCATATGAAATAATGAATGGCCTATTCTCTTTTTTGTCATTTTCTTTAAGAGTCGTAAGTAATTCTTCACAGCCTTTTCCAGTTCTTGCGATGACAGGAACGACTGTCACACTTAATAGTTTTGATAATCGTTTTACATCAATAACAATTCCTCTTTGCTTCGCCACATCAACCATATTTAAACCAATTGAAACTGGCTTACCAAATTCAAGCAATTGCAACGTTAAATGCATATTCCGCTCAAATTGCGAAGAATCCACAATGTTTAACATATGCTGAAATTCTTCTGTTAGTAGAAAGTTTGTTACAACCCCTTCATCACGTGAAACTGGATTTAAATCATAGACGCCTGGTAAATCGATTAATGTTCCCTGCTTATCTTTTAATTTACCAACCTTTTTTTCTACTGTTACACCACTCCAGTTTCCTACATATTCATAAGAACCTGTCAGTGCATTAAATAATGATGTTTTCCCTGTATTCGGATTCCCTAGCAAAGCTACCTTATTCACGCTAATTCCACCTTTATCATTTTCGCGTCACAATGACGAATACTAATTAACTGTCCACGACACTCCAATGTACAAGGACCTTTGAACATCGCTTTCTGCTTCATGCGAAGTTCGCTTCCTTCAGAAAGACCGAAAGCTGCCAGTCTTCTCTTTAATAATTGGTCTAAAGACTGAACGCTTTTTACTAACACTTTCTCACCGATTTTAATATCTACTAAGCTCATAACCTTCCCCCTCAGAAGAGAATGATAATTATTTTCAGACAAATTATAGCACACTCTATTTCTCTTGTACTATACCCTTTTGCTTCATATTTATTAACATTTCAATACAATTATATTTCAATCACTGTCATACTAGATTCGTTTGCCATTCTCATCCATTTCGCTTACAATAAACAATAGCAAATAAAGAATCTCGTTATCACTGGGGGAGCCATGCTGCTGAGAGGGAACACTTCGTTCCGACCCTTCGAACCTGTTAGTTAATGCTAACGCAGGGATTGTGCAAACGTCCGAAATACATACCTCTTTTTATTTACGTATTTCGTATCCTCCTATGATATCTATTCTTTTTTTGTGCAACTTGGATTTAGGGGGAGACAACATGCGTAACACTAATTTACAAGCGATGATCGAATCTGCTATTCTTGCAGCCTTCGCCTTGGTCATCGATATTTTACCATTATCAATCAAACTTCCAACAGGCGGTTCCATCTCATTCGCTATGATTCCTATTTTTATTATCGCATACCGCTGGGGATTCAAAACGGCTTTCCTAGGTGGCTTAATTTGGGGACTTTTACAAATCGTCGTAGGTGATGCTTACATTTTAACACCTGTTCAAGCATTCATTGAGTACTTCATTGCATTTGCTTTTATCGGATTTGCTGGTTTATTCTATCGTCCAATTCAAAAAGCACTTGCCGCAGACAATAGTAATGCAGATCATCCAAGTTTTGGCAGTCGCAAAGATAAGCCCAAACAAAACAAAGGAAAAAAAGCACTCGTTTACATGATCATTGCCACATTTGTCGGTAGTTTTGCACGCTATTTCTGTCACTTTATTGCTGGTATTATTTTCTTTGGCCAATATGCACCAAAAGGTCAATCAGCTGTCTTATATTCATTAATTGTAAACGGCAGTACTATGATCAGTTCTTTCATGCTATGTACTGTATTACTAATTCTTTTATTTAAAACTTCACCACGCTTATTCAAAAGCAGCGGTGCTTATCAAATGAATAGAGAAAAGAAGAGCGCCTAATGAGCGCTCTTTTTTCATATCGTAATATCAATAATAAATACAATAAATGCACAAAAGAAAATAAATACCATCACACCTAGTAAATTGCTATTCACGGCTAATCTACTCCTTACATAACCTCATTTTCTATTCAAAGTATACTGTTTAAAAATAAAGATTAGGTAAAGATAATATGAAATTAAATTAAAAAAGCGTAACATGTATTGTCTACGCTTTTTTCGGTAAGTAGAAGTAAAATAACACACCATCTTTTGTATTCTTTACCCCATATTCAGCATTGTGCAATTCTAAAATATTCTTTGAAATAGCAAGCCCAAGCCCCGTTCCACCTTGTGAACGCTGACGAGCTGCATCCACGCGATAAAAACGATCCCAAATTTTATCTAATTGCTCTTCTTCAATGTGGGCGCCTTTATTTTCAATACACACTTTGATACGATCCTTTTCATCTATTGTGGAAATAATGATATTCTCTTTATTTTGTGTATAACGTATTGCATTCGTAAGGAAGTTCACTATAACTTGTTCAATTCTATTTTGATTCCCAACCACTTCAGCTGGACATATATGCTTGTGCACACTCAGTTCTTTTTTCTCTATCTCCGATGAAAGCTGTTCACATATTTCTTCAATCACTCCATCGATATAGAAAGAATCCATCTTCATGTTATATGTGCCAGACTCAAATTTAGCTAATTCAAGCATATCCAAAATTAGTATATCCATCTTGTCTACTTCTTTTTCCATCGCCTGAAAATAGTAGTCTTTCTTATGTTCAGCTACCCCATCTTTTAAAATGGAAATACAGCTTTTCATAATACTCAGTGGCGTTTTTAGTTCATGCGATACACCTGCAATAAATTCTTTCCTTGTGTTTTCTAACTTTCTTTCTTTTTCAATATCTTCTTCTAACTGTCCAATATGTGAATGTAGTTTATTAGATAGTGTATTAATATTTTCCGATAAATCACCGATTTCATCTTTTGAAGTTATCGGAATTTTTTCTGTAAAATCTAAATGCGCTATTTTTTTCGTTGTATCGTTTATTCTTAGTAACGGTTTTGCAATTTGTTTTGAGTAATAAAACGAAGCTAGAAAAATTAGAACGACTACAAATGCAACAATATAGATGTAATAATCTTGCACCATTTGTACAGCCTCATCTACAGGCTGTAAAGAAGCCATCGCATATATATATGTGATTGATCCGTCTTTTTCTTTTATCGGTTTGATTAATAATTTATATTTTATATCATTCTTTTCGAAGTCCATTGTTTGTGTTGCATATTTTATTTGATTGCTTTCTTTTAATAATAAATTAGCTTGAAATTCTTTTATATTATCCAAAAACAAATTGTTTTTATAAATTGGATTTACGGGAACTGTTCCATCAGAAGGCTGCACTTTCGTAATTGTTCCATTTATATTGAAATCGGAATTTTGAGCAACCCTCTTCTTCTCCAAATCACTCAAATTCCCAGCAACTTTTTTTCTTTCCTCACCGATTAAATCTTGTGCTACTCTTGGCTTTTCCTCACTTTCCTTAAGTTCCCTTTCAGCTAACTTCTTACTTAGTGGTTTATTAGCCCAGCTCAAACTCCCCTCTGCTGACTGTAAATATGATGTGATGAAACTGTCATTTCTTAGCAAACCACTAAAATAAACCTTTTTTCCTACCAAACTAGGTAGTATCCTACTTTCAATCTCATCTATATTCATGAGGTTATACAGAGGAATAGTGATTGTTTTTTGTCCAAATTGTTTCTCTTCCAAACGCTCTAAAGTAATCTCCACATAAAAATCATCCGTATGTTTTAAATTCCCATTCTGATCTAATGTTGTAATCCACGTATTATTTTCTCTTAAAAAGTCTTGCTCCAGTTTCTGAATTCCATCTGCACTTCCTGCATAATTTAAATAGTTCTTTTCAAAAGAATTTAAATTCACTTTAATGTCTTCCACTTTTCGATTCGCATAATATTGCTTAAAAAATATCGTTTGTCCAATAAATATCGTCGCCAAAATCAACATACATAGGGCTGTTGTAAGGGTAAATAATTTAAGTACAATCCCTTTTCTCATATGTTCCCCTCGAATTTATAACCGGTTCGCACTACAGTTGTAATGTGCTTTGATTTTTCTCCTAATTTATTTCGCAAATTACGAATATGGCTATTAACCGTTCGATCATCACCAGCAAACTCATATCCCCAAATTCTTGAAATTAATTGCTCTCTTGTTAGTACAATTCCTTGGTTTTTCATGAAATACACTAATATTTCAAATTCTGTATGTGTTAAAGTAATGTCTGCCTCATCAACAGTAACAGTACGTGACGGAAAATGGACATGAATGCCATGAATTGATAACGTATCATCTTCATTCTCTAAAGGCTTCTTTGTTTTTCTACTTTCTAACAACCTTTTCGCTCTCGCTAATAAAATAGGCGGACTATATGGTTTCGCAACATAATCATCTGCCCCAAGCTCAAACCCAAGTAACGTATCATCTTCATCTACACGTGCCGTCAGCATAATAATTGGAACCCCGGACGTCTTACGAATCCTTCGGCAAACAGACCAACCATCAAGTTCTGGCAACATAATATCAAGAATAACTAAATCAACCTCTTCTTCTTCAAATAAGACTAAAGCTTCTTTCCCGTCTCTCGCTTCAAGCACTTTATATTGTTCACTCAAAAAGTAATCCTTTAATATTTCACGTAAAATATCTTCATCTTCAACAATTAAAATGTTTTTTGACATAATCTATGTCTTCCCCTCTCATTTTAAGTAGCCAGCATTTTGTACTTGATAATTTTATTTTGAATTACTCGTAATTAACTTTGCCTCGATAATATATCGATCCGGTGCATCCCCTATATAATCAAATGGATAGCAAGTCGTCAGTGTTAATATTGGTTCTTCTTTTTTTATAATAACAGTACGATCATCCGCATGGGTAATCCATGTCTTTTGAATTTCATATGTGTAAGTTTTATTATCATACTCTAAAATAAGAGTATCCTTTTCTTTTAACTCTCCTAAATCTGTAAATACAGTATCTCGATGCCCACTGAGTACAGTATGTCCTCCTCCAGATGGAGTTGTCGTTAAATCACTAACAAACATACCAACTCCTTTTTTCAAAGTTGCATCATTCGCTCCCCAATAAACAGAAAATTTCTTCTTTATTTTCGGGATATTTAACATAGCCACTTTTTGGCCTTCTTTATGTTGTATTTGAGAAGAAGGTACTTGCGCGTTTACTGGTACTTCACTAGAATGCTGCTTAGATGTTTGCTGCTCAAAATTTTTAATCTCTTCCGTCGTCAAATCTTGTGCAGAACTTTTTCCTTTATACCATTCAAAAGAATAATAAGCTCCCATTAATAGACCTGCTATCATTAACGTAAACCCAATACGATTTAAAATCGTCACTTTTAATCCCTCCATGCAAAAAATGGTAGGGATATCCTACCATTTTTAATATATGAAATTATCCCATTCTTTATAGGCTAATAAACACTTTATTTTTATGCCTTCACTTTATTACGACGATTCAATCCAAATAATGTGCCTATTGCTACAAGACATGCGCTTAGTGCCATCATTGCTACATTATTTGATGCTGTGTTTGGTAATTTTTCACCTTGTACAGCTTGCTTCGCTACTTCTTTTTTAGCCACATCACTTTTTTCTTGTACTTGTGCTGCTCCCTTTTTCTCTACTTCGTTCTTTTGTTGCGCTTTTATTGCTTCTTCTTTTTTAGCCACATCACCTTTTTCTTGTACTTGTGCTGCTCCCTTTTTCTCTACTTCGTTCTTTTGTTGCGCTTTTATTGCTTCTTCTTTTTTAGCCATATCACTTTTTTCTTGTACTTGTGCTGCTTGCTTTTTCTCTACATCATTTTTTTGCTGTTCCTGAATTGCTGCTTCCTTTTTAGCTACATCTGACTGTACTTGCGCTGCTTCTTCCTTTGTCAGTGTTCCAGTTGAAGCACTCGCTACCGAAGAATAACCTACTGTTAAAAGTGCCATTGCACAAATTGGTAATAGTTTCTTTTTCATTTTCATTCTCTCCTCTTATACGTTTTACATCACGTCGCATCGGATGTATCACTAGAATAAACAATAGATATAAATATAAGATGCAGATGAAATGGAGTTCTTTTAAAGATTTCATTATAAAAAAAGGTTATCCAAAAATAATCTCTTGGATAACCTTTTTTATTTAGTCTACACTTAAAGCTTTCTTCCCCATTTGATTATAAATACTTGCAAACCAACTCTTACTCACTTTCACATTTTTCGTGCCATAAAATGGGTCATTATAATATACATAATTATCATCGACACCTGTTAAAACGACCGCATGAGTATTCATTCGTCCATAAATTGTTTTTCCACTTGGTGTTTTCCACGTTGTAATTGGTCTTGGATTATTTAGTGCTACAGTTACCCAAGTAACAACCGGTTTCCCATTTCGCACATAATCTTCTAGGACTGAGAAATCATTTCCCGTTAAATTTGTTCCTCTTGCATATTTATCTAACAATCTTTTTAATGGTTCTGGATTAATAGAATATCCTGGCGTATTTCCTGTCACATCACCTACAAACCCTACATCCGGATCTCCCCAAATTTGTGATGATGTTTTATAGTTCTTTAATTTGGTTTGATCAAAAGGCATTTCAAACGCAAATGCTACTTTATTTAATGAGCGACCAATTTGATGTTCCACAAGCATTTGTAAAGAAACTACTTCACAGCCATTGTGTAATTCTGGAAATTGGTAAATTGATGGTACGTTCAATATCACTTGACTACGATTAACATTTCCTTCATTAACCCATTTCAAACCATTATTAGTTTGTATTTGAATCCAACCGCCTTCTCTTTCACCATATACTTCTACTGTTTGCGGAGAATATTTCCCTGATACACGCGATACAAAACTAGGGCTGTCATATGCAAAAAATACTTTAGATAAATACTTTGTCTCCTTTTTCGTGTCTAACCATTGGTATCCTGCATATGTACTTATACGAAGCCACGTTCCTCTTTCTTCTACAACAGTTACTGTTTGTGGTCCATAATACGCTAAAACAGTCGCAGACCGTGACGGAGCATCGTAAGTAGTAAAGTCTCTATCAATCTGTACTTTCTTTTCAGTTAGGCAGACCCATTTATAACCTACACTCGTACGAATTTTAATCCAATCGCCTTCTCTTTCTTCAACAACCGTCACTTCTTGCGGAGTATACTCGCCTGAAATACCAGACGATAATGACGATTCATTATATGTAACGAAGTTTTTCGTTATATTCACTTTCTTCTCAGTTAAGCACACCCACTTAAAACCCAGATCCGTATAAATTTTTATCCATCCACCGTCTCTTTCTTCATATACCTTTACTTCTTGTGATGCATATTCATTTGAAATACCTGATGATAATGATGGCTCGTTATACGTAAAGAAACTTTTCGTTATATGTACCTTTTTCACTTTTACTTCACTATCTTTAGATTGATCTGTTACCGCAACAAGTCGCGCTGCCTCCGCACGTGTTATCGATTTATCAGGTTGCCACTGTGTTCCATCAATCCCACTTGATATACCTAATTCTACTAAAATATTAATGAATTTCTCACCCCAATGATCTTTCACATCATTAAATAATGTCGGTAATTCTCCATTAACTTTCAAATCTAATTGATATGCTTGTACAAGCATTGTTGCCATTGCCGCTCTTGTCATTTGACCGTACGGATTAAATTTCCCGTTTCCTTCACCTTTAATAACGCCTGCTTTTTCCACCGCTGCAATGTAGGAAGATGCCCAATTATCTTTCGAATCTATAAAGGTCGGCTTGTCCCCTTCTTTAACTTCTAATCCTAAAACTTTAGCCATAATTGTAGCCGCTTCAGCTCTACTTAATACACCATGCGGTGAAAATGTTCCATCCGGCATCCCTGTAATTACTTTTTTATTCACTAAGTAATTAACAGACTCTTCCGCCCACCCTGGAACATCATGGAAAGATTGTGGTGCTGCTTGTAAATTACTCACTGCCCTTTTTAATTCTACTTCTCTTTTTTCCTGTTCTTCCTTTTGCTTTAATTCAAGTTCTTGTTTTTCTTGTTCTTCTTTTTGCTTTAATTCAAGTTCTTGTTTTGCTTGATCTTCTTTCTGCTTTAATTCAAGCTCTTGTTTTGCTTGCTCTTCTTTTCGCTTTAATTCAAGCTCTTCTTTTTGCTTTAACTCTATTTGCTGCTGCTCCAATTGTTGCTGCTTTATTAGTAATTCTTCTTGCTGTTTCTTTAATTCTTCTCTCTTTTGCTTCTCTTTTAATTCAGGATTTATCTCTTCTTGTTTATTCTTTTCGTCTATTTCTAATCGACTATTCTCTCCAAGCTCTTCCTTCTTTGTTTGTTCCTCTAATTCATTCGAGTTTGTTTCTTCTTGGTTATTCTTTTCATCAATCTTCTTCTCTTTTACCTCTAAAGGATTCTTCTTTTCAAGTTCTTCTTGTTGTTTCTTTAATTCTTCTAATTTTTGCTGAACTTCTTCTAATTGCCCTTTATCTTCGCTATCTTGTTTTAGTAACTCTTCTTTTTTCTGTTTTAATTCATCAGTTTTAACAAATAACTCTTCCTGCTGTTTCAAAATATCTTTTCTTTTTTCTAATTCCATTTGCTGCTCTTTTATAACTTCTAATTGTTTTTGCAATTCACTTTGCTTACTACTATGTATAACCGGTAAGGCTTCTATACTATTTCTCGTTTTATTTTCAATTTCTGCTAGCGAACTAGAAGGAAATGTTAATAGATTTGTTGCCAATAAACTCGCTACTGCAATTACACTATATTTTTTCATCATACACACCTTTTCTAATTTTACTTCCATCATATTTCCTACCATATGTAAAATGTAAGATTCCTTTATAATCATAACAAATCTTTCATACGCTAAGGGACTTTTTATGGACAAGAAAGAAGCACCGTATAAATACGATGCTTCTTTGGATGTGTCTCGATATTTATTTGTTACTTTCGCGTGATTGAGAAGTAGAAAGGGCCGGAGTGATAACTAATTGTCTCGGCTCAGTTTTCTTGAAGTGATTTTTGACGTTACACTTACGACATTGAACGACCCATGCTTTAATAGGATTTGTTAAAATAATTTTTTGCCTGTCGTTAGGGGCCTCTTCTTCCAATTTACAACTATCGCTCCACTTACTCCATTTCATTGTAAATTTAGAAGAAGAATGATCGTCTTCTCGATCAAACATCTGCAAAAAATCCGTTTCTCCAGCTAGCATTACGGTGTTACTAGTTGCTAAAAAAGAAAAGGTCGTCCAATGTTTCTCCATGCCCTCCTACTCCTTTTTCACATATAGAGTGCCTAAAACTTAATTTACCTAAAATATGCTTGCCTTTTACCTTACACTTATAGTTTATCCAAAACACTACTATGCAACTATCGATTTGTCTTACAAATCACCTTACATTTTTGTAAGAAACGAAAAAACCTTCACTCTATATACGTGAAGGTTTCTCATTTCTTATCTATAGGATTTTTCATATCATCAAGTCCAGCCTCTTGCAGCTGCGACACCATACCATGGGAAATTGCGCCTAATACTAAAGTCATTCCAATTAGTGAAATGCGAATTGCAGGTACATCAATTATGTAAGCCAACATGCCAAGAACAATTGTTAAAAGCAATGCTTTTATAAATGTTACACTTGTATACTGTTTCTTTTTCATCATAATCACCCTTTATGGAAGCGTTTTCTTAATATAATCAGTATATCATATCATCTGATTATTTTGTGGGGATTTCTGTAAAAACCTTATATCTTCTTTGACTTTTTCCTTTCTATCCTTTACAGTCGAAATGTTCACAAGTTTTGCACTGTAGGAGGATTCAAATGAAAATTGAAATAAAAGATACTTTAATTTCTGAAGAACAATTACAAGAAAAAGTAAAAGAACTAGCGCTTCAAATCGAACGTGATTTTGAGGGAGAAGAAATCGTAGTAATCGCTGTATTAAAAGGATCTTTCGTATTCGCTGCTGATTTAATTCGTCACATTAAAAACGAAGTAACTATCGACTTTATCTCTGCATCTAGCTACGGAAATCAAACCGAAACAACTGGAAAAGTAAAACTATTAAAAGATATCGATGTAAACATTACTGGAAAAAACGTAATTGTCGTAGAAGACATTATCGATTCTGGTTTAACACTTCACTTCTTAAAAGATCACTTCTTTATGCATAAACCAAAAGCATTGAAATTCTGTACGTTACTTGATAAACCTGAGCGTCGTAAAGTGGACTTAAAAGCTGAATATGTTGGCTTCCAAATTCCAGACGAATTTATCGTTGGCTACGGTATCGACTGTGCAGAAAAATATCGTAACTTACCATTTATCGCTTCAGTTGTAACGGAATAATATAATAAACTTCCATCAATTACTGGTGGAAGTTTATTTTCTATCACGATTCGTAAAAGACAAAGGGAGAGAATAAAAATGACAAAGACAAAATTCGAAAAAGTACTCCTCATCGTAAATCCGAAAGCAGGACAAGGCGATTTACATACGAACTTAACGAAAATCGTACCACCTCTTGCTACGGCTTTTCCTGATTTACGCATCCTACATACGAAACAACAAGGTGATGCAACAAAATATTGTCAAGAGTTTGCTAGTAAAGTAGATTTAATTATCGTCTTTGGTGGCGACGGAACTGTATTTGAATGCACAAATGGCTTAGCCCCTCTTGAAACTAGACCTACACTTGCAATCATTCCAGGCGGAACTTGCAACGACTTCTCTCGCACACTTGGTGTTCCGCAAAATATTGCAGAAGCAGCAAAACTCATTACAAAAGGACATGTAAAACCAATTGATGTCGCAAAAGCAAATGGACAACACTTCTTAAACTTTTGGGGTATTGGACTCGTCTCTGAAGTATCAAACAATATCGATGCAGAAGAGAAAGCAAAGCTTGGTAAAATTGGTTACTATTTAAGCACAATTCGAACTGTAAAAAATGCTGAAACATTCCCAGTAAAAATTACTTACGACGGACAAGTATATGAAGACGAAGCTGTCCTTGTTATGGTTGGAAACGGTGAATATCTCGGTGGTATCCCTTCCTTTATTCCGAACGTAAAATGTGATGACGGAACACTTGATATTTTCGTAGTTAAGTCAACAGGCATTCAAGCGTTTAAAGATTATATCGGAAAGAAACTATTTGAAGACTCAAATGAAAATGACATCTTCCATGTAAAAGCAAAATCCATTCATATTGAAACAGAAGAAGAAAAAGAAGTAGATACAGATGGAGAAAGTTCCCTTCATACACCGTGTCATATTGAATTGTTGCAAGGGCACTTTACGATGATTTATAATCCTGCGTTTGTATAATAACTATTTCACTATAACTTTAATAATTACTAAACTTCGCATTTTTCAAAAAAATATAGTATGATGAATAAATAAAAGGTTGTTAACAAAAACGTTAACAACCTTTTTTGTTTTTTCTAAAAAACTTTTCAATTTAAAGGAGCGATCACATGTATTGGAGAAAAAATGATAAACCTGTAGAAGAACCAGAAGCAATTGCTGTGTGGGAATGCGAAGAAGAAAACTGCCGTGGGTGGATGCGTAAAAATTTTTCATTAGAAGAAGAGCCGAAATGTCCGTTATGTAAAGGCAATATGGAAAGCGGCGAACGCTTATTACAAAAACTATAATAAATTCTCCTCTTCATCTTTTATAAACTGAAAAATAAAGGATTCTCTTTCTCCTTATCTACAATGTGAATCGAAAGAAAATAAAATATACAAAAAAGCTTTGCGTATCCTCGCAAAGCTTTTTCAATAGCTCAAACTCATCCCTACTATCATTCTTTACTAAAAAAACAAATTACATTTTGAACAAAAAGGAGCAGAATCCCCCCTTCGAATTTACCCACTATATTTAGGACAATACACATACAAACCTTCTTTTCTATGTCTCTCTATCATCCCTAAAGCTACTACTCTCATCCCGACCATAATTCCTATTAAAATAATACTAAAAATTAATAACATGGATGTATCCCCTAATAAAAAAGTGAAATATAGGAAATATCTATGTATTATTTTTCTACTCTCTATCTACTATATCAATCCACCACTGCATCCTTCTTATGCATATACACATAAGAAATACTAAAAACCACGATAATGATGCCACCAAAATATATACCATACTCGGTTACAATGGTTACTATCATTTCTATATGCTTTCCAAATATAGAGCCTAGTACAAAGTAAACTAAAGTCCAAGCAAATCCTGTTACATATGAATAAATCGCATACGTTTTAAATGACATGTTATTCATTCCTACTAAATACGGTACGATATGTCTCACAACGGGGATAAAATAACTTATTACTAATGCATAATGGCCATATTTCCCTACTATCTCTTGTGATTTTAAAAGGTACTTCGCCTTCTTCTTTTTTATCAATTTTTCAAGCACTTTTATGCCAAATATTTTCCCTAGTATGTAACCTAAAGAAAGCCCAGATACAACGCCTAAATATGTTAATAAAAACGCAGGAATTACACTTAATACGCCTAATGAAGATACAAATCCACCACTCATTACAATCATTTCATCTGGAATCGGCATACCGATAATGCCAAGCCATAAACAAAAAAATAGTGCCCAATAACCATACTGCTCAATGTATGATATTAATTCATGTAGCTCCATTATGCATATGCTCCCCTTAGCTCTTTTTTACAGCTAAAGACGTAGGCTGGCGGGAAATTAAACCAAACTTTTTCTAGTGTAATTTCAGGGAAGAAATGCTGTATAAATCCTTTTTTTACAAGTGAATATTGAAATGTAATGAATTCCCCATTCTCATGTATCGCTTCCATTGCATTGTTTAAAATGCGTTTTGAAACTTCTTCTGGTAAAGAAGTAAAAGGCAATCCTGATAAGACGTAATCAATGCATTCTATATTGAACTCTTCCATATATTTCTTTATATTTTCAGCCGAACCGTGTACAACAATGACGTTCTGCTCATCTTTAAATTTGCTCTTTAGCTCTTTGCAAAACACTTCATTAATTTCAATAAGAAGAAATATTGTCTCCTTCTTCTTTCGCTTCATAATTTCTTTCGTAAAGACTCCTGTACCAGGACCTAATTCCACAATGCACTTCGCTCTATTAAAATCAATTACATCTACCATTTTCTTTGCTAATATTTTTGAACTTGGCGCAATCGCACCAGTATGTTTCGGGTGTTTAATAAATTCATGTAAGAATGTTATGAGTTGCATGTAAATCTCTCCCCATTCGTTCAATAGTTTTTAACTTGTGTTTAAGTATAACTATCGTTTCTTAATAAAAATTGAGGAGATTTCTTAAGATTTTATGAAGAATAAAAAAACAGCTACCGCCTATAGCGATAGCTGCTCCCTTATTACTTCGCACTCACAATCTTATAATAAGAGCGAACTGTTAAGAAGTAATATCCGATATAAATAACGCTGTATACTCCGATACTAATTAGAAGCGGAATCATAATTTCAAATGGTAGTATGTTCCCTAAACCTTTTAATGCAAACAAACTGTGTAGAATTCCGATTACTAGTGGAATTGCAAAGATAAAGCTCACTTGTTTTGCAATAGCTTTTTTCATTTCTTGTTTCGTTACACCGATTTTATGAAGGACAACGTAACGCTCACGATCTGCACTTGCCTCTGTTAGCTGTTTGAAGTAAATAATAGAACCTGTTGCTAGTAAGAATACAAGTCCTAAGAACATTCCGATGAACATCATTAGTCCAGTTGCTTCAAGTCCCATATGGAAACCAGTATAGAAGTCTCTAAATGGTGGTGCCATTTCTGATTCACCAGCTGGCATCACTTTTGTTAGTTTTTCTGTTAATACTTTACTGTTTCTTTCATCTTTTACATCAATATTTTTCACAACACGTGTTCCAAATGCTTGCTTCGCTTGTTCATACATTTCATCTGGAACGACAACAACTAATTCACCTAAGTTCGTAATTGCATTATTATTTGCACCTTGGATCGTCAATGTCTTCGTTTCATTTCCAATTTGGAATACCGCTTTATTTCCTTTATATTCAGGGCTAAACTCATACCCTTCAATATAAGAACTATCATATATAAAGGCTTCACCGGCAGCTATATTCACTGTTTCTGCATCGATTTTTTTAGCAAGTTTATTAAATTCAGATTGAGATATAAATTGATATTTCTCTGAGATACTGTAGTTCATATTAAAGATGAAATCGACTTTAACTCCTTCAAACTTTCCTTTTACAGGAACCATCTCAACTTCAAATTGATCTTTTACAGGATGATTCTCTTTTTCCTCAGCAAAAATCGCATTTACTTTCTTATCTAGTTCTGCATCTTTCTTCTCATAAGAGTAGCTGTATGGTGCAACTGCTTTTGATTGTGTAAATGTGTTGTAATACATCGTAACTGACGTACCAACCGCTGTTAATGTTACCGCACTTAAAATAGAAATTGTCGCAAGTGACTTTGCATTCCCTTTAATACGATATAGTAGCTGTGACGTCGTTACCATATTCATACCGTTATAAAACGATGATTTATTATTTCTTGCACGTTTCAATACGAATACAGTAAAGAACATAAATAGTAAGTACGTACCTAATACTGTCGCAAGTAAAATATAAAGTGCAACTGCCATAAAGTTTGCATACATAATTGCCTTCATAAACATTAACGCTAAGAAATAACCTGAACCGATTAAGAAAACTGAAATTAATGCCATAATGACAGATCCTTTTGGCATTGCTTCTCCTTCACGTTCTGCGCGGAAAAGTTCAATTAACTTAAAGCGATAAATTAAACGATACCCTTGGAGTGATGTATATAAAATAATCACAAAGAAAATAATTGCTGTATCAATAATGGCAGCCATCGGTACTTCAAAATGGACGTTTAAGTTTAATCCCATCATACTTACTAATAACTCAAGGAATAATTTTGAAAGGACACTACCAATCGCAATCCCGATTACTAATGACATTAATCCCATTAACATATTTTCATAAAAGAGCATTTTACCAATTTGTCTTTTACGAATACCTAATAAAGAATATAAGCCAACTTCTTTTTTACGTTTACGTGTAAAGAATCCGTTCGAATATATAATGAACACTGCTACGAAAATGATAAGCATCACACTGGAAACCTGAAACGCACCGCTAATCTTTTTAGAGGCTTCCGCTGCTTTTTCCATTTGTGAATTATATTGCAGTGCTTTAAATGTAAAGTAAATGACGATACTAAAAATCATAGATGCAAAATATACAAAGTAGTCTTTAAAATTCCGCTGTATGTTGCGGAGGGCAATTCTAGATAAGGTCATCAGCCATACCTCCAGAAATAGAAGACATTACGTCAACGATTTTTTGGAAGAACTGTTTACGCGTCGATTCACCGCGATGCAATTCTTTATATAGTTCACCATCTTTAATAAAAATAACTCTTTTACAATAACTCGCCGCAAATGCATCGTGCGTTACCATTAAAATTGTTGAGTTATCATATTCATTTAATGACTTCATACTTTCTAATAAATCTGTTGCTGATTTAGAATCGAGTGCTCCAGTTGGCTCGTCCCCGAAAATCATACTTGGATTTGTAACGATTGCCCGTGATGCGGCGCAGCGCTGCTTCTGTCCACCAGACACTTGATAAGGAAACTGACTTAAAATATGATCAATACCGAATTTCTTCGAGATTTCAAGAACACGGCGGTCAATTTCGCTCGCTTTCACCTTTGATAATGCAAGAGGTAAAGCGATATTTTCTTTCACCGTTAATGTATCTAATAAGTTATAATCTTGGAAAATGAAACCTAAATGATCGCGGCGGAACAAAGCTAGCTTATCATCATTCATCTTCACAATATCTTTTCCATCAATTAAAATTTCACCGTTCGTCGCATTATCAATTGTAGAAAGAACATTTAAAAGAGTCGTCTTACCAGAACCAGAAGGTCCCATAATTCCAACGAACTCACCTTCTTTTACTTGTAAGTTAATACCTTTTAACGCTGCAAATTTATTACCACCCGTGTCATACACTTTTTCAATATTTTTTGCTTCTAACACTGTTTTCATCTCGACATCCCTCATTTCTTCTATTCTCTATTTTCACTATATACATTCTCTACTCTTGCCACTATCGATGTTTCTTACACAAACATGACAGTTATGTAAGGCACCTAAGTAAAGACATAAAAATTTAACTTAATGAATGAAAGTACTTTGTTACTATAGCATTGGGATATCATACCATCCATTCATTCTCCTTACAGGAACATTACAATTTTGTAAGGTAAAAAATGCACCTACAAAGTTGTGCACGAAATGTCGGATGAAGCTATTTCTTTCCTGCTATTCTAATTGCAAAGGAGGTCATTTAATGGATTCACTAAAAAATATGAATGCAGCAATGCAATATATTGAATACAACCTGACAGATGAAATTGATTTTAAAGAAGTTGCGAGGCTAGCTCTCTGCTCTGAATATCACTTTAAAAGAATGTTTTCATTTCTAGCTGGCATATCACTATCTGATTATATTCGCTGTAGACGTCTTACTCTCGCTGCCTTTGAACTAAAAAACAGCAATGTAAAAGTCATTGATGTCGCTATTAAATATGGCTACAATTCACCAGATTCATTCTCTCGTGCATTTCAAAACTTACACGGCATAACACCTTCAGAGGCCCGAAATAGTAGTCATTCTTTGAAAGCTTATTCACCGATGACCTTCCAACTATCCATTCAAGGAGGAAATGAAATGAACTATCGAATTGAAGAAAAAGACTCATTTCGAATTATAGGTATTACAAAACGAGTACCAATCGTTTTCAATGGTGTAAATGAAGAAATTGCCTCGATGTGGAAAAGTTTAAACCCAGAGTCTATTCAAACATTAAAGTCCCTTTCAAATATTGAACCTACAGGACTCATTAGTGCTTCTACAAATTTTTCTGAAGGAAGAATGGAGGAAAAAGGCGAACTCGATCACTATATTGGAGTAGCCGCAACAAAGGATTGTCCAAAGCAATTCAAACAGCTTGAAGTTGCGGCTTCAACGTGGGCTATATTTGAAGCTATTGGCCCATTTCCTAGTGCATTACAAAATGTATGGGGACGTATTTATTCCGAATTGTTCCCTTCTTCAAACTATGAACTAGCAGAAGGTCCGGAAATTTTATGGAATGAAAGTAAAGATATATCCTCGCCGAATTTCAGAAGCGAAATATGGGTACCTGTTTTGAAAAAGTAATATAAGGATCTGAACTGTTTCAAAATAAAAAAGCTGCTCTTCCTTTTTAAAGGAAGAGCAGCTTCTTATTTTATACTTCTTCTCGACTCGTTCCTATACAAGAAAATAGTAATACTCGTAAGCACTATAACAAATAAAAAAGTAAATACTCTGTAGTTCGAGATAGCAGCCGTACCGATTAATAAGGCAGGTATAACAGCCACAATTAAGCCACCAAACATACCGACAAACGATCCTACACTTTGTTTTACTACTTGCGTTTCTGATACCCAATCATAATAACCCAATCGATTATTAATAAAAATCCCCCATACTGCCGAAAATACTGAATATGTTATCGGTGTTATTATGATTAAAAAAGAACTCCAAACATCTAATTTTAACCCTATTATTAGTAATACAGCACTAATAAGTGATACAGGTATAGTCAATGAAAGATTCATAAGAATTTTACTGTCATAAATCATCTTTGGCGCTATAGGCAATGACTTAATAATCCATATATTTTTTCCTTCTAAAGACAATGACACACATGTTGTACACGTCATCGAAATCGCTGCTGCAATAGCAAATGGAGCAATCTTTTGCAACAGGGGCTCAATTCCAGGATACGCTATTAATTGACTTGGCCCTACTACAACTATAGCCAGCGAGAAAGCTATCGCCATCACGACTCCCATTCCACTATTTATGACATACACTGTAGAAGAGAAGAAACGTTTCAGCTCTTTTTTATACAATGCAACCAATACACTTTCTTTTCTCATACTATTAATCTCATAATTTGAAAGCATATGATAAGTGGAAATCCCTGTGTTTATTTGCTTATATTTTAACGAAAGTATTTTTACAAAAAGATAATACCAAATAACTGATATCCCAACGAATAGGATGAAGGCTATAATATCAGCATTAACAATTGCTTTTTGAAACATGTTAGCTAATGGATACACTTTCGTTAATTGCTCTGAAACAATTGCACCAATTCCATTCATATCATTAAGGCTATATTGAGCATTTCCGTTTTTTAGCATAAAGAAACCGAATGTAATAATTACTATAAAACTTAAAATCGTAGTTATTTTATTCGTATTTTTAAATTTAGAAGCGATTGCCGTAATCCCAGCTCCAAAGATCGCTGCTATTGTTGTTGGGATTAAAGATGCTATAAACATACTGATGAACCACATAAAGTAAAAAACAACTGATGGCTTCTCATGTATGCCATAAACAACTCCCATCGGTAGCATGATTATGATTGAAAAGATCGTATTCAGCAAGTATAAATACAAAAATCTACTTGCAATAACAGTACTTACACAAATCGGCAATGACATTAAAAAATCATAGTCCTTAAAAGCAAAAATTTCTCCATTTGCCTTAAATATAGTGAAAAACAACGTTAATACACTGCTAATAACTAGTGCATAAACTGGAATAATTTCACTCATTTCTAGTTTCACCAATCCATATGCCGAGGTTCCGCAATATAACATTAACATGACACCAACTAGGGCAATAGATGCTGTCAGCAAAATCTTATTCTGCTTCTTTTTCTTATCTTTTTCGTATTTAAAGGTATTTAAACCTAGCTGCGTTATCAACCGGATTTTCAACAGACCTAAACTACTAGTATTCATTAGCAAGCTCCTCCATAAAGAGCTCTTCCAATGAGCCTTCTTTTATTAAAGAATTTACTTCCCCTGAAAGTGCTAATTTCCCTCTATTAATCATCGCTATTTTATTACATAACTTCTCCGCCACATCTAAAACGTGCGTAGAAAAGAAAATTGCACTTCCCTTTTCACAAAGCTCCTTCATAATACCTTTCAATACTACGGCTGCCTTTGGATCAAGACCAACGAAAGGTTCATCTAAAACTAATAATTTCGGTTTATGTAAAACCGCCGATATAATCGCTACTTTTTGTTTCATACCGTGTGAATAAGAAGAAATTAAGTCTCCTAAGTAAGGTGTAATCTCAAAGGCATCCCCATACTTCTGTATCTGTTCTTCCCGATCCTTCGCAGACACTTTAAACACGTCAGCAACAAAGTTCAAATATTGAATTCCTGTTAATTGCTCATATAAATCTGGATTATCAGGAATATACGCCATTACTTTCTTACATGCAATCGGATCCTTTTTTACTGAGTGGCCATCAACAAAAATTTCACCCTCTTCAAAATCTATAACTCCTACTAACGACTTAATTGTTGTACTTTTTCCCGCACCGTTATGCCCGATAAATCCAAAGATATCTCCTGCTTGAACAGTAATATTTAAATGATCTACTGCTTTCTTACCACCTTTGTATGTCTTGCTAAAATTTATAATTTCTAACATGTAATTTCCCCCAAACTATATTTTTAACTGAATTTTCAGACCTAAAATCAAAAAAATTACTCAGCGAGCTTTTCATTATCCCCACTGAGTATTTAAATCTCTTAACACATAGAAACTATAAATATAAAATTTGACTAGTACAGTTCAATCCCTTATTGCTCACAATTGCATTTCTTTTTTATATAAAACGTAAGAATATAAATTCGTTATGATAACAGCAACTACTATAATCCCGAGCATCATATAAGATCTCAAATCAGCTGGAGCGAAAACACTTATAATCATAATAAGTCCTAACACCACAAATACTTTCCCGCTAAATCGATGTGTCTTTCTCCATACTTCTTCATTACTTAATGTCCAAGGATTACGCATCCCAACGAAAAAGTTAGGCTTGCATTGTGGCAAATAATTGCCGATGACTATAAACAAAACACCCACTAATAATTCCGGCACACGATTAATGAATAAGTTATACCCAAGTCCACTTGTAATAATATCTATATTCCCTACAAATAGTAGCAGGAGTATCCCATTATTCATCATCATAAAAGCTTTAGAAAATTTCTCATAATTTGCTTTCCTTGGATCAATCTTCGGTATTACATTTAGAAATATATATAACGCAATCATAATTCCAACCATAGAAATCATTCCATATAATTTAGACGAATATCCATCTACCTTACCGCCGCTCCAATGCGTCGCAATTGTATCCGGTAAATGAGGCCAAGCAAACGCCCATGCGATACAAGTTATAAAAATTAATATAATTGCAAAAAGATGTTTTCTCATTTCCCCTCTTCCCCCTTATTCGTAAACGTAAACACCCAAGTCAATAAATCTTGAAATACAGTCGTGTTCAATGAGTACACAACGAATTGCCCTTTCTTTTCATCTTGAATAAGTTCAGCATTTTTTAATGCACTTAAATGATGTGAAATACTTGGCTTTGTCATATTGAACTGTTCAGCAATTTCACCAGCGGTTAGATCGCCTTCTTTTAATAAATCTAAAATTTTTCGCCTTGTTGGATCTGCTAATGCTTTGAATGCTTGATTCAATGTCTTTCTTCCTCTCACTAATTAGACATTTAGATATTTATCTAAATATTAAATCGAAAACTATTAATTGTCAATTATATCCATAGCCCTTTTTACTTTTCCACTTTTGACCTATACTGATACTATATAAATCTGGTTTAATCTTTCGTCATATAAATACGCCACAGCTATTCTATGTATATTACTTCGCATGGAGAAGAAACAGGCTTTGACCGCCCTATACATAGCTATACCCTCTCTCTCACCTAAAAAGAAAGGTTCTATGTCCTTTTTAAATTTGTATATTTATATAGCTTATATTTCAACATAATGAAAAGACTTGAAACACATGATACACTATAGCTACAATTGTTTTTTTGAGGAGGAATATACATATGTACAAAATTTTAATCGTTGAAGACGATCCAAATATTTCATCATTACTACAATCTCACATTCAAAAGTACGGGTACGACGCTGTTGTTACTGAAAACTTTGATGATATTATGGAATCGTTTAACGCAGTGAAACCACATCTTGTTTTACTTGATGTAAACTTACCGAAATTCGATGGATTCTACTGGTGCCGTCAAATTCGTCATGAATCTACTTGTCCAATTATTTTCATTTCAGCGCGTGCTGGTGAAATGGAGCAAATTATGGCGATTGAAAGCGGTGCGGATGATTACATTACGAAACCGTTCCACTACGACGTTGTAATGGCAAAAATCAAAGGTCAATTACGCCGTATTTACGGTGATTATGCACCAAATATTTCAGAACGTATCGTTGAAGTAGAAGGTTTAAAACTATTCCCTGAACGTCCAGAAATTCACTTTGGATCTGAACAAGTTCTTTTAACGAAGAAAGAGGCAATTTTAGCAGAAATGTTATTATCTAAATTCCCTCGTACAGCGAGCCGTGAAGATTTATTAGCTGCGCTTTGGGATGACGAAAGTTTTGTTGAGGAAAATACATTAAACGTAAACATTACGCGTCTTCGTAAAAAGTTTAATGAGCTTGGTATTGAGAACTCTATTGAAACAGTACGTGGACTTGGGTATCGTTTTAACGCAACTTGGAGTGAATAAGCATGAAGCTATTTTTACGTGATCATTTTGCATTTTTCCTA